>NZ_FYDW01000003.1:228011-853372 GCF_900187555.1 Pseudomonas sp. Irchel s3f19
CGCTCGGGCTGGCTGGCGCGGTGGTCTGTGGCACATCGTATTCAAAGGCAACCGAAGCGTTACCGCTCGGGTCGGTCTGCACCAGGCTCAAGTGTTCGCCAGGTTGTACGGCAGGGTCCAAGTCGATCAGGAACGTGCCGTTGGCCAATACCGTACCGGTGCCAATCACATTGCCATTGGCATCGCGCACTTCAACCGTGGCACCCGGCTCGCCACGACCACTTAAGGCCACGCCTCCGGCACCGACGACGATGTTGCTGACGGCAGCAGGCGGCGTAATGTCCGGGGCGTCGAATTGCAGCGGAGCCGAGCTGTTGCCAGCAGCATCCACCAGGCGGATATCCAGTGCCTCGCCGTTTGCTTGAGCGGGGGCGAGGGTGACACTGAACAGGCCATCTGCGCCCACCAGGCCGGTGCCGATCACCGTGCCCGCTGCGTCGCGAACTTGAACCGTAGCCCCTGGCTCGCCACGACCGGTAAGGGTCACGCCTTCGGCCAGGGCCAGGTCGGTCGGCTGCGCCGGTGGCAGCAGGTCTTGCGAAACGACCGAGCCCGGCTGCGAAACGTTGCCAGCGGCATCGGTCAGAGTCACTTGCAAGGTGCTGCCGTCGATCACGGCAGGGTCGAGCGCGATCACGAAGGTGCCATCTGCAGTCACGGTGCCGGTCGCCAGCACATTGCCGGCGGCATCACGCACCTGCACGGTAGTGCCCGCTTCGCCACGGCCAGTGAGTTGATGGCCCGCGAGGCCGATCACCAGATCAACAGGGGCATCAGGCGGCGTGGTATCACCGCCGTCGATGTCCGGTGCGGTGACGGAGCTGGTGGTAGAGGTATTGCCTGCGGCGTCGGTAGCGGTGGCTTGCAGCACTTCGCCATCGACTTGCGGTGGAGCGAGGGTGATGTTGAATACGCCAGTCGGGCCGACTAGGGCAGTGCCCAGCTCGGTGCCGTCGGCGGCAAGAATACGCACGGTGCTGCCGGGTTCGGCGCGGCCAGTGACGACAGTGCCGTCAGCGCTGACGGCCAGCTCACTCGGTGCGGCCGGCGCGGTGATGTCTGGCGCGGTGATCTGCGCAGGCAGGGACGACAGCCCCGTGTCATCAATGGCGACTACGTCCAGCAGTTCGCCGTTGGCCTGGGCCGGGTTGAGTTCGAGAGTGAAGGTGCCATCGGCACCGGCAATGGCGCTGCCGATCAGCGTGCCATTGGCATCGTGGACTTCCACACGGCTGCCGGCTGAGGCGGTACCGGTAAGGGTGGTGCCGTCGGCGTCGATGGCCAGGTCGCTCGGGCTGGCTGGCGCGGTGGTCTGTGGCACATCGTATTCAAAGGCAACCGAAGCGTTACCGCTCGGGTCGGTCTGCACCAGGCTCAAGTGTTCGCCAGGTTGTACGGCAGGGTCCAAGTCGATCAGGAACGTGCCGTTGGCCAATACGGTGCCGGTGCCAATCACATTGCCGTTGGCGTCGCGCACTTCAACCGTGGCACCCGGCTCACCGCGACCACTCAGGGCCACGCCTCCGGCACCGACGACGATGTTGCTGACGGCAGCAGGCGGCGTAATGTCCGGGGCATCGAACTGCAGCGGAGCGGAGGTATTGCCAGCGGCATCCACCTGGCGGATATCCAGTGCCTCGCCGTTTGCTTGAGCGGGGGCGAGGGTGACACTGAACAGGCCATCTGCGCCCACCAGGCCGGTGCCGATCACCGTGCCCGCTGCGTCGCGAACTTGAACCGTAGCCCCTGGCTCGCCACGACCGGTAAGGGTCACGCCTTCGGCCAGGGCCAGGTCGGTCGGCTGCGCCGGTGGCAGCAGGTCTTGCGAAACGACCGAGCCCGGCTGCGAAACGTTGCCAGCGGCATCGGTCAGAGTCACTTGCAAGGTGCTGCCGTCGATCACGGCAGGGTCGAGCGCGATCACGAAGGTGCCATCTGCACCGACGGTGCCGGTCGCCAGTACATTACCGGCAGCATCGCGCACCTGCACGGTAGTGCCCGCTTCGCCACGGCCAGTGAGTTGATGGCCCGCGAGGCCGATCACTAGATCAACAGGGGCGTCAGGCGGCGTGGTGTCGCCGCCGTCTATATCGGGTGCGGTGACGGAGCTGGCTGTCGAGGTATTGCCTGCGGCGTCCGTTGCGGTGGCTTGCAGTACTTCGCCATCGACTTGCGGTGGAGCGAGGGTGATGTTGAATACGCCAGTCGGGCCGACTAGGGCAGTGCCCAGTTCGGTGCCGTCGGCGGCAAGAATACGCACGGTGCTGCCGGGTTCGGCGCGGCCAGTGACGACAGTGCCGTCAGCGCTGACGGCCAGTTCACTCGGTGCGGTTGGAGCAGTGATGTCCGGCGCGGTGATCTGCGCAGGCAGGGACGACAACCCTGTGTCATCGATGGCGACCACGTCCAGCAGTTCGCCGTTGGCCTGTGCCGGGTTGAGTTCGAGAGTGAAGGTGCCATCGGCACCGGCAATGGCGCTGCCGATCAGCGTGCCATTGGCATCGTGGACTTCCACACGGCTGCCGGCTGGGGCGGTACCGGTAAGGGTGGTGCCGTCGGCATCGATGGCCAGGTCGCTCGGGCTGGCTGGCGCTGTTATCAGGGGCACATCGTATTCAAGGGCAACCGAAGCGTTACCGCTCGGGTCGGTCTGCACCAGGCTCAGGTGCTCGCCAGGTTGTACGGCAGGGTCGAGGTCGATCAGGAAGGTGCCGTTGGCCAATACGGTGCCGGTGCCAATCACATTGCCGTTGGCGTCGCGCACTTCAACCGTGGCACCCGGCTCGCCGCGACCACTTAAGGCCACGCCTCCGGCACCGACGACGATGTTGCTGACGGCAGCAGGCGGCGTAATGTCCGGGGCATCGAACTGCAGCGGAGCGGAGGTATTGCCAGCGGCATCCACCTGGCGGATATCCAGCGCCTCGCCATTGGCCTGAGTAGGGGACAGCGTCAGGCTGAAGCTACCGTCTGCACCCACCACGCCGGTACCGATCACGTTGCCTGCGGCGTCACGCACCTGAACCGTAGCCCCTGGCTCGCCACGACCGGTAAGGGTCACGCCTTCGGCCAGGGCCAGGTCGGTCGGTTGTGCCGGTGGCAGCAGGTCTTGCGAAGCGACTGAGCCAGGCTGCGAAACGTTGCCAGCGGCATCGGTCAGGGTGACCTGCAAGGTACTGCCGTCGATCACGGCAGGATCAAGCGCGATCACGAAAGTGCCGTCTGCACCCACAGTGCCCGTCGCCAGCACATTGCCGGCGGCGTCACGCACCTGCACCGTGGTGCCTGCTTCACCGCGGCCGCTGAGTTGCCGCCCGGCCAGGGCGATCAGCAGGTCGGTTGGCGCATCCGGCGGGGTAGTGTCGGGCGGTGTTTCGACATCCGGGGCCGTGATACCGGCGGCTGGCGAAGTGTTGCCAGCCGCATCCTGGGCGGTCACTTCCAGGGCCTGGCCATCAGTCTGCGGAGGCTGCAAAGCAATGCTGAATTGCCCGTCGGCACCGGCCACCGCGCTGCCCAGCAGCACGCCACCGGCGCCCCGCACCGCTACCGTGGAGCCGGGCTCGGCACGGCCGGTGAGGGTTGTACCCTGTTCATTGATGGCAAGCTCGGTCGGCGCTACGGGGGCTGTTGCATCCGGGGCGGTAACACTGCCTGGGGCCGAGACATTGCCAGCGCCATCGGTCAGGGTGACTTGAAGGTTCTCGCTGTTGATCTGCGGGGGGGTAAGCGACACATTGAAACTGCCATCGGCACCCACCGTGCCGCTGCCGATCAGGTTGCCCGAAGCGTCGCGAATGTTCACCGTGGTGCCTGCTTCGCCACGCCCGGTCAGGCGCAGGCCATCGGGGGACACCAGCAGGTCGATGGGCGTGGCAGGGGCGGTGGTATCGCCTGGGTCCGAGCTGCCGCTGCTGCCACCGCCACTGTTGTCTGCAGCGGCCGCCGCGCCGCCGATACCCAGCAGGCTGAGCCCGGCAATCGCCCAGGTGGGCATCTCGCTACCGGCCACACCGATACCCGCGACCAGTTCATCCAGCGACGCCACTTCGTCGAAGGTAAAACCGGTGAATGCCGCTGCATCGTAGTTCGCATGCCACAGGGTGCCGTCTTCACCGACGAAGACGATGTCGCTGCCGACCCCCGCCTGATCCACGGCGAAGAAGTTGCCGATAGTGACCTTCTCGCCCGACTTCAAGGTGACGATCAGGTCTTGCCCGCGCTGGGTTACGGTTGCCACTTTATCGGGAGAAACCGGCATCTGCACGACGCCTGGCCCGTTGAGACTGACATTGCCCCAGGCACTCTGGGTGGCGACTGCGGATTGCTTATCGGCGACGACGATGTTGTCCATGGATGCTCCCTGCTGGTGTGCGGCTACACTGGCTCGACTTCGCGACCCAGGGCCGGCGCAACGTGAAAGAACGTGTTGCGCGCAGCCTCGACCATGACGGCCGTGATACCGGTGGTTAGGGAGATATAGCAGCCCAGCAGGAAGCAACCAGATGGCTTTCTGGGTTAATCCTTTGGTAGATAGCCCTCAGCGAAGCCCCAGCCGACGCGCCAGCCGACTGAGGTTGGCGCGGTCCAGGCCCAGTTCGCGCGCAGCGGCGGCCCAGTTTTCTGCATGCCGTTGCAGGCAGTTTTCGATGACCTGGCGTTGATAGTCATCCATGGCTTCACGCAGCCCACCCTCGGGCAAAGACGCCGCTTGCAGCGGGGTGGGTGAGGGCAGGGGGTGCAACGCGGGGGCGACACGCAAGTCCAGGTCGATGGCACCCAGGGTGAGGATGCGTGGCCGGTCAGGGTGCTGGCCCAGCGCCTTGAGTGCCGAGCGACCGATCAGGTGTTCCAGCTCACGCACGTTGCCTGGCCAGTCGTAGGCCAGCAGCGCGGCCTGGGCTTCGCTGCTCAGGCGCAGGCTGTTCAGGCCCAGGCGCGAACGGTTCTGTTCGAGGAAATAGCCCGCCAATAGCAGCACATCACGCCCACGTTCACGCAGCGGCGGCACGTGCAGCGGGTACACACTCAGGCGATGGTAGAAGTCGGCGCGGTAGTTGCCGTCGCGTACTTCTGTTGCCAGGTCACGGTTGGTGGCAGCGATCAGGCGCACGTCGACCCGGTGCTCACGGTCCGACCCCAGGCGTTGCAGTTGGCCACTCTGCAGCACCCGCAGCAGCTTGGCTTGCACCATCAGTGGCAGTTCACCGACTTCATCAAGGAACAGCGTGCCGCCATTGGCCAGCTCGAACTTGCCAAGGCGTTCGCCATGGGCGCCGGTGAAGGCGCCGCGCACGTGGCCGAACAGTTCGCTTTCCACCAAGGTGTCGGGCAATGCGGCGCAGTTGAGGCTGACCAGGGGCTTGTCGGCACGGTTGCTGGCCTGGTGCAGGGCTTGGGCCACCAGCTCTTTGCCGACGCCGGTCTCACCGGTGATCAGCACGGTCAGTTCGCTGCCGCCGACCAGGCGTATCTCCTCTTCCAGGCGTTTGTGCGCGGCGCTCTGGCCAATCAGCTGCTTGTCTTGGGTGCTGGCCTGGCGGTAGATCTCGGCGCGGTGGTGTTCGTCTTCTGCGCGCAGGGCCAGGTGTTCGATGCGCTCGGCCACCGTCACCGTGGCGGCGGCCAGGCTGGCGAAGGCCTGCAGGGCATCCAGTTCCAGGCTCTGGAACTGCCCTGGGGTGAGTGCGTCGAGGGTCAGCAGGCCCCACGGGCGTTCATCGACCATCAAGGGGCAGCCCATGCAGTCATGCACTTCAAGGTCGGCATCGGCGGCGGTGACCAGGCCGTCGTAGGGGTCGGGCAGTTCCGAATCGCTGGGGAAGCGAGTGGGTTGCGGGCGGCTCAACAAGACCTGGAAGCGCGGGTGCTCGTTGACCTTGAAGCGTCGGCCCAGGGTATCGGCGCTCAGCCCGTCCACTGCCAGAGGCACCAGCCACTCACCGTCCAGGCGCAGCAGCGCGGCAGCGTCGCAAGGCAACAGCCCACGCATGGCCTGAAGCAGTCGACGGTAACGTTCGTGGTCGCTCAGGTCGCGGGACAGGTCGCTGACCAGGGGGAGGAGGGCGGTGAGCAGGGGCTTTGCAGTCATAAGGACTCCTATTGGTCATTATGACTATACGCCGACCTAGGTCATTATGACATGGCCTGCGTCAACCCACTGATTTTGCTAGCGATAAAAGTTGGCACGATTGGTGAAATGCCTAATGCAATCATTTCAAGCCACAGGCTCAGGAGTCGTTGCAATGCTCAATGCCGAACAACGTGCAATCATCAAGGCCACCGTACCCCTGCTGGAAAGCGGCGGCGAAGCACTGACCACCCACTTCTACAAGATGATGCTCAACGAGTACCCGCAAGTACGCCCGCTGTTCAACCAGGCCCACCAGGCCAGCGGCGACCAGCCACGTGCGTTGGCCAACGGCGTGTTGATGTATGCCCGCCACATCGACCAGCTCGAACAGCTCGGTGGCCTGGTCGGGCAGATCATCAACAAGCACGTCGCGCTGCAGATCCTCCCGGAGCACTACCCGATCGTCGGCAGCTGCCTGCTGCGTGCCATCGAAGAAGTGCTCGGCAAGGAAATCGCCACCCCTGAAGTGATCGCTGCCTGGGGCGCCGCGTATGGCCAGTTGGCCGACATCCTCATCGGCGCCGAAGAAAGCCTCTATAAAGAGAAGGAACAAGCCGCCGGTGGCTGGCGCGGTACCCGCGCGTTTCGCCTGGTACGCCGCGAGCAGGAGAGCAGCGAGATCGTCTCGTTCTACTTTGCGCCGGTGGATGGCAAGCCGGTGCTCAAAGCCGAGCCAGGGCAGTACATTGGCCTGCAGTTGTTCATTGACGGTGCAGAGCTGCGTCGCAACTACTCCTTGTCGGCCCTGTGCGACGGCAAGCAATACCGCATCAGCGTCAAGCGCGAAGCCGGTGGCAAGGTCTCCAATTACCTGCATGACGAACTGGTCGTGGGCGAGACGTTGCAACTGTTCCCGCCAGCGGGCGATTTTACCCTGGCCGCCAGCGACAAGCCGCTGGTGCTGATCAGTGGTGGTGTGGGTATCACCCCGACCCTGGCGATGCTTGAAGCGGCGCTTGCGACCCAGCGCCCGGTGCATTTCATCCACTGCGCGCGCAACGGTGCCGTGCACGCCTTCCGTGACTGGATCGATGGGCTGGCCGAGCGCCACCCACAGCTCAAGCGCTTCTATTGCTACGCAGAGCAGGATGCCGACGACCAGGCCGATGCAGTGGGCCTGCTGAGCCAGGAGCTGTTGGCGCAGTGGCTGGGGCGTGAGCGTGACGTGGATGCCTACTTCCTCGGGCCCAAGGGCTTCATGGCAGTGATCAAACGTCACCTCAAGGGCCTGGGCGTGCCTGAACAGCAGAGCCGCTACGAGTTCTTCGGGCCGGCGGCGGCGCTGGAGTAACCTGCGCCTATTGTGGGTAGGCGCCCGACAAGGCCGTGCCTACCCAGAGCACCTCATCTATATAAAGGAGAGATGAAACAGGCCCCGAACCTTTCATCTTTAATCCTCCTTTAATCACGGTATCCTTCACTCCCGGGTGTCGAGGGGCTTGCCCCTGTGCGGCACCCGGGTAGCCGCTTTTTTGCCGTGGCGCGTTGAACCGACGTCGCCAAGGCCGGTCTCAGCCATCTCCGGATAACCCGCGCAGTGCCATCACGCCGCCACCTCGGCACGCTCAAAAGGCCCTGCCCAGCGTGTAGAATTGCGCACAGGCAGGCGGACCACGCGGCCACTATCCATCGAAGGAATCGGCAATGAACGAACAAACATCGCGCCTGAATCGGGAACGGCGCTTTCTGGTGCTGCTAGGGCTGATCTGCCTGTCGCTGATCGGTGGCGCCCTCTATATGCAAGTGGTGCTGGGCGAGGCGCCTTGCCCGCTGTGCATCCTGCAGCGTTATGCCCTTCTGTTTATCGCCGTGTTCGCCTTCATCGCCGCCGCGATGCCGGGGCGCCGCAGCCTGACCTTGTTCGAAGGCCTGGTGGTGCTCAGCGCGGTGGGCGGAATCGTTGCGGCCGGCAACCATGTGTATATACTCGCCAACCCCATGGTCAGTTGCGGCATCGATACCCTGCAGCCAATCGTCGATGACCTGCCCCTGGCCAAGCTGTGGCCACTGGCGTTCCAGGTCGACGGCTTCTGCAGCACGCCGTACCCACCGATCCTCGGTCTGTCGCTGGCGCAATGGGCACTGGTCGCGTTCGTGCTCACCGCCATTCTGGTACCGCTGGGTATCTACCGCAACCGACGTCAGTCTTAGACAAAAGTCCCGAATTGTGTGAGGTCTTTTGCACCGTGTGAGATGCGCAGAAAGTTGCTCCCCGCTTGATCCAGATCAATCACGAAGCCTTGTAGAATGCGGCTTTGAGGGCTACCGGGCGGGGTGCGACAAACTGTCGCGAAGTTGATTCTTCGGGGTGCATTGTTACGTATTCTGTAAAAGACTGTTGCTCAATAAGTCATAGTCAAGGGTTGGCGACCTATCTACAATCGCCCCCAATTTCCGTTCGGCACTGCTTGCGAGTCGCAGGATTGAAGGAAGCCCCAGCGCTCCCTTTTGCTGACTTCGTCAAGTTTCGCCCAGCGGCGATACCGAGCGGACACCCCTCCGCGTTTTCCCGCACCAAATGGACTTGGTCTGAAGTACAGGCCTGTTGCCTACGAAACCATAAGCACCGCTAACACGCTTGAGCCAAGGTCCTGCAGTCGGACCCCAGGCAGGAGCGAGTACGGGCGCGAAATGCCTCACTTGGCAGGACGAAGTGTTGGCTACCAAAACACAAATTGCATTGAAGCAAGCTGATCTAGAGGTCGTGAGATGAGTAAAAAGCGTTACCCCAGACTGTTTGGCATATTGCCCTTTTTAGGCATGCTTTTACTCAGTGGGTGCAACTGGACCCTGCTCGACCCGAAAGGTCAGGTCGGCATTGAGCAAAAGAACCTCATCCTCATCGCTACCGGCCTGATGCTGCTGGTGGTGATTCCGGTCATCATCATGACCGTGGCGTTCGCCTGGAAGTACCGTGCTTCCAACAAGGCTGCGACCTACACGCCTGACTGGTCGCACTCGACCAAGATCGAGGCTGCGGTGTGGATCATCCCGATCCTGATCATCATCGCGCTGGGTTATGTCACCTACAAGTCCACCCACAAGCTGGACCCGTATCGTCCGCTGGATTCGGACGTCAAGCCGATCCAGATCGACGTGGTCGCACTGGACTGGAAGTGGCTGTTCATCTACCCGGAGCAGGGCATCGCGACGGTCAACAAGATCAACTTCCCGGCTAACACTCCGGTCAACTTCCGCGTCACCTCCGACGCCGTGATGAACTCGTTCTTCATCCCGGGCCTGGGCGGCCAGATCTACGCCATGGCCGGCATGACCACCAAGCTGCACCTGATCGCCAACGAGAACGGTGTGTTTGACGGTATCAGCGCCAACTACAGCGGTGCTGGCTTCACCGGCATGAAATTCAAGGCTACTGCCACTTCCCAGGAAGACTTCGACAAGTGGGTCGCCGAAGTGAAGCAGTCGCCTCTGAAACTGGGCAAGGCCGAGTACGAAGCACTGGCCAAACCTAGCGAATACAACCCAGTCGCGCTGTACAGCGAGGCGCCAGCGGAGCTGTTCCAGACCATCGTCGACAAGTACGAAGGCATGAACCGCGGCAAGCCGGTCCACGAAGAAGCAGGCAGCAAAGATCTGGCCACCACCACGGGTGTGGAATCGAGTACGCAACCAGCTGCCGGTGCAGAGGAGTAAGAGATGTTCGGTAAATTAAGCCTGGAGGCGATACCCTATCACGAGCCGATAGTCATGGTGACGCTTGCCATGATCGCGCTCGGCGGTATCGCTGTCGTCGGCCTTATCACCTATTTCCGCAAGTGGACCTACTTGTGGACCGAGTGGCTGACCACGGTCGACCACAAGAAAATCGGGGTGATGTACATCATCGTCGCGATGATCATGCTGCTGCGCGGCTTTGCCGACGCCATCATGATGCGTACACAGCTCGCTGCTGCTACCGGCGGCTCCGAAGGCTACCTGCCGCCTGAACACTATGACCAGATCTTCACCGCTCACGGTGTGATCATGATCATCTTCATGGCGATGCCGTTCTTCACCGGCCTGATGAACCTTGCGGTTCCTCTGCAGATCGGTGCACGTGACGTTGCCTTCCCGTTCCTGAACTCCCTGAGCTTCTACCTGCTGCTGGCAGGCGTGCTGCTGGTCAACATCTCCCTGGGCGTCGGCGAATTCGCCAAGACCGGTTGGGTTGCCTATCCGCCGCTCGCGGGCATTCAGTACAGCCCTGGAGTGGGTGTCGACTACTACATCTGGGCGCTACAGCTCTCCGGATTGGGTACGACGCTTACCGGTGTGAACTTCCTCGTCACCGTGATGAAGATGCGCGCACCTGGCATGAAACTGATGGACATGCCGATCTTCACCTGGACCTGCACCTGGGCCAACGTGCTGATCGTTGCTTCCTTCCCGATTCTGACCGCTGCACTCGCTCTGCTGACTGTTGACCGTTATCTGGACTTCCATATTTTCACCAACGAGCTTGGTGGGAACCCGATGATGTACGTCAACCTGTTCTGGGCGTGGGGTCACCCTGAGGTTTACATCCTGATTCTGCCGGCCTTCGGCGTGTTCTCGGAAGTGACTTCGACCTTCTCCGGCAAGCGTCTGTTTGGCCACCACTCGATGATCTACGCATCGGGCGCAATCGCCATCCTGGGCTTCGCGGTATGGCTGCACCACTTCTTCACCATGGGTGCCGGCGCCAGCGTCAACACCTTCTTCGGCCTGGCGACGATGCTGATCTCCATTCCGACGGGTGTGAAGTTGTTCAACTGGCTGTTCACCATGTACCAGGGCCGTGTGCGCTTCACCGCGCCGATGCTGTGGACCCTGGGCTTCATGATCACCTTCTCCATCGGTGGCATGACCGGCGTTCTGCTGGCAGTACCAGGTGCCGACTTCGTTCTGCACAACAGCCTGTTCGTAATTGCTCACTTCCACAACGTGATCATCGGTGGTGCGGTATTCGGCTACATCGCCGGCTTCGCCTACTGGTTCCCGAAAGCCTTCGGTTTCACCCTGAACGAGAAGTGGGGCAAAGCTGCCTTCTGGTTCTGGATCTCGGGCTTCTACGTTGCGTTCATGCCGCTGTACGCCCTGGGCTTCATGGGCATGACCCGTCGTCTGAACCACTCCGACAACCCACTGTGGGAACCCTACCTGTACGTAGCCGTTGTCGGCGCCGTGCTGATCCTGTTCGGTATCGCTTGCCAGCTGATCCAGCTCTACGTTTCGGTCCGCGACCGCAACCAGAACCTGGACGTGACCGGCGACCCATGGGGCGGTCGTACCCTGGAATGGTCGACTTCGTCGCCACCTCCGTTCTACAACTTCGCCCACATGCCTGAGCAGGTTGGTCTGGATGCATGGCATGAATCCAAGGAAACCGGCGTTGCCTACAAGCCGGCGACCAAGTTCGACGCCATCCACATGCCGAGCAACACCTCT
Source organism: Pseudomonas sp. Irchel s3f19 (assembly GCF_900187555.1). Classification (NCBI taxonomy): domain Bacteria; kingdom Pseudomonadati; phylum Pseudomonadota; class Gammaproteobacteria; order Pseudomonadales; family Pseudomonadaceae; genus Pseudomonas; species Pseudomonas sp. Irchel s3f19. Next base: position 239,572 of record NZ_FYDW01000003.1, read on the forward strand.
ACCGGTTTGTTCATGGGCCTGTTCCTGACCGTCTTCGGCTTTGCCTTCATCTGGCACATCTGGTGGCTGGTTGGCGCAAGCCTGGTTGCAACCATCGCTGTCTTCGTTCGCCACGCCGCGCGTGACGACCAAGGCTTCATGGTTCCGGCCGAAGAAGTGGCGCGCATCGAAGGCGAGCGCATGAAAGCGCTGGCCAAAGCAGGTGCTCTGCCTGCCGGCGCACGTGTCGAATCGTTTGAGCGGGTGTAATCAATGTCCAGTCAAGTAATGCACGGCGCTGCTCATGGTCACGACCATGGGCATGACGACCACCACCACGACTCGGGCCAGATGACCGTACTCGGTTTCTGGCTGTACCTGATGACCGACTGCATCCTGTTTGCGTCGCTCTTCGCCACCTACGCGGTGCTGTCCGGCAGTTTTGCCGGCGGCCCGTCGGGTCATGACATCTTCCAGCTCGATTTCGTGCTGGTAGAAACCGCGTTCCTGCTGCTGTCCTCGATCACCTTCGGCTTCGCCATGCTGAAGATGTTCGCTGGCAATAAAGCAGGTGTACTGGGCTGGTTGGCTGTGACCTTCCTGTTCGGTGCAGGCTTCATCGCGATGGAAATCTATGAATTCCATCACCTGATCGCCGAGGGCTTCGGCCCGCAGCGCAGTGGCTTCCTGTCGGCGTTCTTCGCGCTGGTCGGTACCCACGGCCTGCACGTGACTGCCGGCCTGATCTGGATGGCAATCATGATGTACCAGATCAACAAGCACGGCATCACGCCGACCGCCAAGACCCGCATGAGCTGCCTGAGCCTGTTCTGGCACTTCCTGGACGTGGTCTGGATCTGCGTATTCACCGTCGTTTACCTGCTGGGGGTTCTGTAATGGCTAACGCACACGACACTCATCACGAAGGTAATCACGGTAGCGTGAAGTCCTACATGGTCGGCTTTGTTCTGTCGATCATCCTGACCGCGATCCCGTTCGGCCTGGTGATGTTCCCAAGCCTGCCGAAGAACCTGACCGTCCTGGTCGTGGTGGCCATGGCCGTCATCCAGGTGGTAGTGCACCTTGTGTACTTCCTGCACATGGACCGCTCGCAAGAGCAGCGTTCCAACGTGTCGACGTTCCTGTTCACCGCCATGGTAATTGCACTGCTGGTCGGCCTGTCGCTGTGGATCATGTTCAACATCCACATCGAAATGATGGCCAAGTGAGGTAAGACTGCATGTCCGTTAAGCACTTTATCCAAATCACCAAACCGGGGATCATTTTCGGTAACGTGCTTTCCGTGGCAGGCGGATTCTTCCTTGCCGCGAAGGGCCATGTGGACTTCGCCCTGTTCCTGGCGGTGGTGGTTGGTACTTCCCTGGTGGTGGCGTCCGGTTGTGTGTTCAACAACTGCATCGACCGCGACATCGACATCAAGATGGAACGTACCAAGAACCGCGTCATGGTCCAGGGCGGCATGTCGCTGACCCTCGCGCTGATCTACGCCACCCTGCTTGGGGTGGCGGGTTTCAGCCTGCTGTATGTCCAGGCCAACCCACTGTCGGCGTTCTGTGCGCTGATCGGTTTCATCGTCTACGTCGGTTTCTACAGCCTCTGGCTGAAGCGTAAATCGGTGCACGGCACGTTGGTCGGCAGCCTGTCCGGTGCCATGCCTCCTGTGATCGGCTACTGCGCCGTCAGCAACAGCTTCGACCTGGCTGCAGTGACCCTGCTGGTGATGTTCAGCCTGTGGCAGATGCCGCACAGCTTCGCGATCGCCATCTTCCGCTTCAAGGATTACAGCGCTGCCAACATCCCGGTTCTGCCGGTGGCGCGCGGCATTCTTGCTGCCAAGAAGCAAATCGTGCTTTACGTGCTGGCCTTCGTGCTCGCGACCCTGATGCTTACCCTCGGCGGTTACGCCGGCCTCGGCTACATGGCCGTGGCGGCAGCCATGGGCCTGTACTGGCTGTATATGGCCTGGGGTGGCTACAAGGCCGAGGACGACAGCAAGTGGGCCCGCAAGGTGTTTGGCTTCTCCATCCTCACCGTTACCGCCCTGAGCGTGATGATGTCGGTGGACAGCCAGACCGCTGCGGACGTGCTGATGACCTACGCACGCTGATACCGCTGCCTGTTACACGAAAACCCCGGCCATGTGCCGGGGTTTTTTTATGGGTGTTCTCCTGTGCCGGCCTCTTCGCGGGGCAAGCCCGCTCCCACAGGTGTAGGGCAAGTCCCAATGCCTGTGTATAACCCTGTGGGAGCGGGCTTGCCCCGCGAAGAGGCCGGCCCTGAAAACATAAAATTCTAATTTTCAAAAAATACATCTGAAAAAATATAATAAAACAGGAAATTGTCCTTTACAGGTATCCTGTTTCGGCACTATCTTCTGATCCAGGCCGCTATATCGGCCAACGTCGCTCGGACGGTTCCGGGCGCTTACGTCTGCAGAGGAAACCATGGCCAACCCAGGTTTGCCGCGCCGCTTCGCGCGCATCGATCGTCTCCCCCCTTACGTCTTCAACATCACTGCCGAGCTCAAGATGGCCGCCCGCCGCCGTGGCGAAGACATCATCGACCTGAGCATGGGCAACCCCGATGGCGCCACCCCGCCGCACATCGTCGAGAAGCTGGTGCAGGTCGCCCAGCGCGAAGACACCCACGGCTACTCCACCTCCCGCGGCATCCCACGCCTGCGTCGGGCCATCTCCAACTGGTACAAGGAGCGCTACGAGGTCGACATCGACCCGGAAAGCGAAGCCATCGTCACCATCGGCTCCAAGGAAGGCCTGGCCCACCTGATGCTCGCCACCCTCGACCAGGGCGACACAGTGCTGGTACCCAACCCCAGCTACCCGATCCATATCTATGGTGCAGTGATAGCCGGTGCCCAGGTGCGCTCGGTGCCACTGGTGCCGGGTGTGGATTTTTTCAATGAGCTCGAACGGGCCATTCGCGAGTCCATCCCCAAGCCGAAGATGATGATCCTCGGCTTCCCGTCCAACCCCACCGCGCAGTGCGTCGAGCTGGACTTCTTCGAGCGGGTGGTGGCCCTGGCCAAGCAGTATGACGTGCTGGTGGTGCATGACCTGGCCTACGCCGATATCGTCTACGACGGTTGGAAAGCGCCGTCGATCATGCAGGTGCCCGGGGCCAAAGACATCGCGGTGGAGTTCTTCACCTTGTCCAAAAGCTACAACATGGCCGGCTGGCGTATCGGCTTCATGGTGGGTAACCCAGAGCTGGTCAATGCCCTGGCACGCATCAAGAGCTACCACGACTACGGCACCTTCACGCCCTTGCAGGTGGCCGCCATCGCCGCGCTGGAAGGTGACCAACAGTGCGTGCGGGACATCGCCGAGCAGTACCGTCAGCGCCGTAACCTGCTGGTGAAGGGCTTGCACGAGCTGGGTTGGATGGTCGAGAACCCCAAGGCGTCGATGTACGTCTGGGCGAAGATTCCGCCGGAGTATGCGCACCTGGGCTCGCTGGAGTTTTCCAAGAAGCTGCTGGCCGAGGCCAAGGTCTGCGTGTCGCCAGGTATTGGCTTTGGTGATTACGGCGACGACCACGTGCGCTTTGCTCTGATCGAGAACCAGGACCGTATTCGCCAGGCGATCCGCGGTATCCGCCAGATGTTCAGGGCCGACGGCCTGACCCACAAGTAAACCGCGCGGGGCCGCAACGCGGCCCCCATTGGGCAGGAGGTTGGCCTTCCGTCTGCCTGCCCGTTATGCACGCCAATACCTTCAGCACTCATTCTTCCTGTTCAGGTATTCCAATGAGTGTATTCACAGCCTATTTCTGCGGTACCGCTTCCAACCGTTTCGATGATGCAAACCCCAATTTCTGGAACGGTGAACTGGTCTCGACGTTGGCCAGCAACGATAAAGGGTTCGAGTTCGCTCATTGGATTGCAGTCGATGGGCCTGGTAGCGGCAACCTTCAGGACGACAACCTGTTCGTCGAGCCAGGCGGCTACTTCAACTGGAGTGGCCAGTTGTTCGGTCGCGGTTGGGACGAAAACGTGAACCATGTGCTGCAAGTCATCAAGGGCGAAAGTAACTGGCAGCGCACCAAGCTTAGCGAGGACGCGTACACAAGGCTCAAAGACGCGGGCGTACCGATCCCGGATGCGTCCGCAACGGCATCCTGGTTCTGGCGAACCTACGACTATGGAGACCGCCACCCAACCCCGCAGGAATTGCAGGAGCGGATCATCAGCATCTTCCGCAAGCCGCGCCTGCCCACCCAGGTCAACCTGGTGGGCTGGAGCCGGGGTGGTATCAGTTGCCATATGCTGGCCAATGCGATGGCGCAAGACCCGGTGCTGCGAGATATCCCGGTCAACATTTTTGCCATCGACCCGGTGCCAGGCATTGGCAACATCCAGACGCAACGGGTGAAACTGGCGGGCAATGTCAGAGAGTACGTCGGTTTCTATTCGCGGGATGAGCGCTCCAAAGGTTTTGCCTGCGTGATCCCCTCTGTAGAGAGCGGCACGCACATGTGCATTTATCCGATGCCGGGCCGGCATGCCACCTTGGTCGGCAATGCGTCGGCCAATGGCGCGGGCGACGGCAAAGTGCTGACTGAGCCCGGTTTGATCGTGCGGCATTTCGCCGAAGTCTGCCTGACCCGTTGGGGTGTCGATTTGGACAGGCGACTGGCGCTGGATGACGAACAGTTGATGCAGCATCACCTGGCCATGGCCGCTGCCGATGAGCAATACCAGGCCATGCGTAGCGAGTCGTATACCGTCTTCACCGAAGGCAGCAAGGAGGACCGGCTGGTGCACTGCGGCGAAGCCCAGGCGCACTTCAGCCAAGTGAGCGGCGAAAGCTATGACCCAGGAGAAGGCCTTGGCCTGCAACACTGGGATGCCAGCACTTACAAGGCCCTGCGATAGGTCAGGCGGGCGGCCATCCAGTGGGCTGGCCGCCTGTTTTTCGGGCTTCGGGCTTCCCGGATCAGCGGCGATTTTTTTTGCATTGCCCCTCTATCCAGCCGGCCCCGGTTGGATTGAAAATGGCGCAGCGGGCCCTGCCCCGATAACAACAACCTTCCCTCCGTGGCCTCATGTCCGAATATAACCCTTGCCTTGACTGCGGCGCCTGCTGCGGGTACTTCCGTGTGTCCTTCTTCTGGGGCGAATGCCAGTCTGCCGGGGGCGTTGTGCCTGACGACCTGGTGGTGCAGATCAACCCCACCCGGGTCGCCATGATCGGCACCGATGCCAAGCCTTGCCGCTGCGTGAGCCTTGCGGGCGAGATCGGCAAAGAGGTGGCGTGTACCATTTACGCCAACCGCTCGAGCCCTTGCAGAGAGTTTGAAGCGTCGTGGGAGGGTGGGTTGCATAACCCCAGCTGCGACGATGCTCGCGCGGCCTATGGGCTACCGCCGCTGACCCCGCCAGGGGCTAACGAGCCACATTGGCCGGATGACGGGGCTGAGGTAGCTTGAGGTTACTGAGTGGCCTGTACCCGCGAGAGGGGCATCCTGAATGGCCTGTCGGGGCGCGAGTAATGGCTGAAAGGTGCATGACGCAAGGGCTGCAGCGCTCTTGAGATCGAGCGCCGCCCGCGCGGCGCGGGCGGCGCTCGATTTGCGCCCCACCGCAAGACCCCAAAATGATCCCTAAAACACTATAAAAACCCAAGGCATCCCCCAGCCGCCCCGCTTGACGTTAAACTGTCATCTCCCCAGCAATGGACAGGAGATCCGGCGTGACCCCACCCCGCAGTTTCCCCAGTGACCTCTGCCTCGACAGCCCCCGCCTGCAATTGCGCCCGATGCGCCATGGCGATGCCGCGCAATGGCTGGCGATCATGGCCGACCCCGAGGTCATGCGTTATTGGCATCATGCGCCCTGGCAAGACCTTGCCGAGGCTGAAAGCGCACTGGCCGCTGACCGCGAAGCCTATGCCAATGGCGACCAGCTCAAGCTAGGCATGTACCGCCGTGACAACGGCGAACTGATCGGCATGGTCCAACTGTTCAATATCGACGACGTTTCCCGCCGTGGCGAAATCGGCTACTGCCTGGCCAGCGCCGTGCAGGGCAGGGGCTACATGGACGAGGCATTGACCTGCTTCATCGACTACCTTGCCCATACCCTGCACATGCGCCGCCTTGAGGGCGAAATCGACCCGCGCAACCAGGGTTCGGCACGCACGCTGGAGCGTCAAGGCTTCGTGCTCGAAGGCACCTTGCGGGCGCGTTGGTGCGTGGCCGGCGAGCTGTCCGACTCGGGTATCTACGGCTTGCTGCTGGAGCCACCTGTTGCTTGATGTTGTAGCGAGCATCAACGTTCGCCGAATATCACACCACCGTAGTTGGCCTTTCGCGGCACCTACTTAGATCTGGAAGCGGGGCAGGGCCTGGGTTATGGTCGCAGCCTGTCCCGTTTTCCCCCAGGTGTGCCCCTTGCCCGTTTTCTACCTGAGCATCAGCCTGCTTTTGTACTTGCTCGCGCTTTTTTTCGATGGCGCGCTGATGAGTGGCGGCCGCCACATGCCGGCCTTGCAGATGTTGCTGTATGGGCCCTGGGGCATGCCGTTCGGGTTGTACCAGTGGTTTGCCAACCCGTTGTTGGCGGTGGCAATTCTTGCCCACCAGCGGTTCCGTCGGATGGCGTTGGGGTGCGGGCTGGCCGCGCTGTATCTGGCCGCCAGCAGCTTTGGCATCGACCGCCTGCCAGACAGCCAGAGCTACGACTTCAATGCACGCACCGGCTTTGGTGCGGGCTTTTATCTGTGGCTTGCGGCGATCTTAGTGTTTTGCGCGGGCCAGGCCTGGCATTGCTGGAAGGCCCGCAGCGCAGCCGACATGCCTGGCTGGCGCTGGCTTGATGTGGCCTTGATTGCTGCGCTGGGGGTGGCGTTGTATGCCGCCACGCAGATGCCGTCGTTGCGTTTCGAGCCGGGCAAGGTGCTGATGCCGCCGGAGCAACCGCAGTCATTTTGATACTCACAAGGAGGGTTTGCATGATCAAGCATTACCTGGCAGGCCTGGCACTGGCCTGCGTGCTGCCGCTGGCTGTGGCGGACGACTATACGCCGGCCTATGGGCAGTGCATGGACAAGGCTTCAAGCACCCTGGCCATGAGCGAGTGCATCAACGCCGAGACCCACGTGCAGGACCAGCGCCTGAACCGGGTGTACAAGCAACTGATGGGCAAGCTGGATGCCGGGCAGCAGAAGACCCTTCGGGATGTACAGCGCAAGTGGATGGCCTACCGTGATGGCAACTGTATGTTCCATGTGCAGGCCAGTGGCGGAACCATGGCACAGCTGGAAGGCGGCACGTGCGTGATGGACATGACCCGTGACCGGGCGGCGGAGCTGGAGCGGGTGTTGGGGCCCGTGTAGGAGCGGCCTTGCGTCGCGAAAGGGGCGCGTAGCGGCCCCAAAATATTCGCGGCGAAGCTGAAATCTGGGGCCGCTACGCAGCCCTTTCGCGACGCAAGGCCGCTCCTACGACGAGCGGGCCTTGAGGTATTCGCGCACCTCTACAGCGTCCCCGGCAAACTCGATACGCTCGGCCTTGGCATCGCGCTGATAGGCATACATCGGGTCGTAATACTCCGTCAGCAACCCTTCGATCCAACCCCTGTGCAAATCCACCGAGCCACAGCGCAGTTGCTCGTCCAGCGCTTCACGCATGACCGCCGACAACCGCTGGAATCGCTCACCGCCCAGGCGCTTGTGGATATTGGCCAGGCTCTGCAGCATGCGCTCGGCGAACAGCCGCCGCCCCAGCTCTTCGCCGTGCAGCGCGACGAATTCGGCGCTCAGGTTGACCACGTAGTCGCGCAGGATACGTTCGACACGGTTCTCGAAGCTGTCCTCCAGCCACACCAACGGGTACTGCTGCATGCCTTGGTACAACGCCAGCGGCACCGTGCAACTGCCGACGATACGGCCTTCATCTTCGAGCACGAACTGCTCGATGCCGCGTGCGCGCTTTTTCAGCACATCGACGGCCAGCTTATTTTCGAAGTCGATCTGCGCAGGTTGCGCCGTGGCGCGTTTGCCGAAGCTGGAACCGCGGTGGTTGGCGTGGCCTTCAAGGTCGAGCACGTTGCTCAGTTGCTGCAACACATCGGTCTTGCCGGTGCCGGTAAGGCCACCCAGCAGGACGAAATCGCAGTGCTCCACGGCGTCCTGGGTGGTATCGAGGAGGAAGGTGCGCATGGCCTTGTAGCCGCCCTTGACGCGGGGGTAGTCGATACCCGCTTCATCACGCAGCCACTGCTGGACAATCTGCGAGCGCAGGCCACCGCGCGCGCAATACAGATAGCCGTCAGGGTGGGCCCGGGCAAAGCTGGCCCAGGCGTGCAGGCGCTCACGCTTGGTCGTGCCTCTGACCAGTTGGTGGCCGAGGGTGATGGCGGCGGCCTGGCCCTGCAGCTTGAAACAGGTGCCGACCTTCTGCCGCTCCAGATCGTTCATCAAGGGCAGGTTGACGACACCCGGGAAGGCACCTTTGGCGAATTCGACGGGCGCGCGCATGTCCATCATCGGCACGTCGTTCAAGAACAGCTGGCGGTAGTCGGTGCAGTCGGGGCGCATCAAAGCACCTCGACTGCATGGCCCTGTCGCTCGACCAGGGTGCCGATGGGGGCCAGTGCCAGGCCCAGTTCGGCGGCCACAGCCAGAAACTGCGCTTCACCCTCAGGGCTGACCGCCACCAGCAGGCCACCGCTGGTCTGCGGGTCGCACAGCAGGTGCTTTTGCTCATCGCTCAAGGCGCCGATCTTGTGGCCATAGCTGTCGTAGTTGCGCAGCGTGCCGCCTGGGATGCAGCCCTCGGCCAGGTAATGCTCGACGCTCGGCAGGCGGGGGACTGCAGCGAAGTTCAGCTGGGCGGTGAGGCGGCTGCCTTCAGCCAGTTCTACCAGGTGGCCCAGGAGGCCGAAGCCGGTGACGTCGGTCATCGCCATGACACCGTCGAGCTTGCCGAAGCGGCTGCCGGGGGTGTTGAGGGTACACATCCAGTCGCGTGCCAGGCCCTGGTCCTGTTCACGCAACTTGGCCTGTTTCTCGGCGGTGGTGAGGATGCCGATGCCCAGCGGCTTGGTCAGGTACAGCTGGCAGCCTGCAGTGGCGGTGTCGTTGCGCTTGAGGTGGCGCTTGCTGACCACGCCGGTGACGGCCAGGCCGAAGATCGGCTCCGGGGCATCGATGGAGTGGCCGCCTGCCAGCGGGATGCCGGCTTCGGCACACACCGCACGCCCGCCGCGAATCACTTCGCGGGCGACCTCCGGCGGCAGTACGTTGACCGGCCAGCCGAGGATGGCGATGGCCATCAACGGGTCGCCGCCCATGGCGTAGATGTCGCTGATGGCGTTGGTGGCGGCGATACGGCCGAAGTCGTAGGGGTCATCGACGATCGGCATGAAGAAGTCGGTGGTCGAGACCACGCCGCGTTCCTCGTCCAGGGCATACACGGCGGCATCATCGCGTGAAGCATTGCCAACCCAGAGCTTGGGGTCCAGGGCCTGGGCGCCGCTTTCGGCCAGGATCACGTCCAGCACCTTGGGGGAGATCTTGCAGCCACAACCGGCACCGTGGCTGTACTGGGTCAGGCGGATTGGCTCGCTCATACGTTCCTCAGCAGATCAAATTGTTGCGCGATTGTAGCAAAGCTGGTCATTGCGCCGTGGCCCCTTATACTTTGCACGGACGGCGTGGCAGCCGCCCCTTACCCCGCCACTGTCCCGGAGAATGCCCATGCTCAAACCCCCTCTGGCGCTCGTCGCCGGCCTCGTGTTGTCCTGCTGTGCCGTTGTCGCCCAGGCCGCAGAAACGCTGCGGGTCAGTGCCATCCCCGACGAAGCACCCACTGAACTGCAACGCAAGTTCAAGCCGTTGGGGGAGTACCTGGCCCGTACGTTGGGCATGGAGGTGAAGTTCGTGCCAGTCTCCGACTACCCGGCGGTGGTCGAGTCGCTGGCCTCGGACCGCCTCGACCTGGCTTGGCTGGGCGGCTTCACCTTTGTCCAGGTGCACCTCAAAGACCCCAATGCCACGCCGTTGGTGCAGCGTGAGCAGGACGCGCAGTTCACGTCCAAGTTCATCACCGCCAACCCCAATGTGAAGCGCCTGGCCGACCTCAAGGGCAAGTCGTTCGCGTTCGGGTCGATATCGTCCACCTCGGGCAGCCTGATGCCGCGTTACTTCATGCTCAAAGAGGACAAGATAAAGCCTGAGGACTACTTCAGCCGTGTGGCTTACTCCGGTGCCCACGACGCCACCGCAGCCTGGGTGCAGGCGGGCAAGGTCGATGCTGGGGTGCTCAATGCCAGTGTCTGGCAGAAGCTGGTGGATGCCGGCAAGGTCGATACCAGCAAGGTCAAGGTGTTCGCCACCACGCCCACCTATTTCGACTACAACTGGACCGTACGCGGCAACATGGACCCGGCACTCAAGGCGAAAATCAAAAAGGCATTCCTCGACCTCGACCCGGCCAACCCCGAGCACAAGGCGATTCTCGACCTGCAGGCCGCCAGCCGTTTCATCGAGACCAAACCTGAGAACTACCTGGGCACCGAACAAGCCGCGCGTGAGGCCGGCCTGCTCAAGTGACGGCTATTCGTTTGCACGGTGCCAGCCTGCGCCACGGCCAGGTGCGTGCGCTTGAAGCGGTGAGCCTGAGCATCGAGCAGGGCGAGCGGGTTGCGATCATCGGCCCGTCAGGGGCGGGCAAGTCCAGCTTGCTGCACCTGATGGCCACCGCTATCCAGCCCAGTGACGGGCGGCTGGAGCTGTTCGGTGAACTGCCCTGGGCGCTGTCTGGCAGGGCGCGTCAGCGGTTGCGGGCGCGGGTTGGCTTGGTGCACCAGGCGCCGCCCTTGCCGCCGCGCCAACGGGTGGTCACGGCGGTGCTGGCGGGGCGGCTGGGGCAGTGGGGCACCTTGCGTGGCTTGCTCAACCTGTTGTACCCGACCGATGTAGCGGGCGTGCGCCAGGCGTTGGCAGAGTTGGGGCTGGCCGACAAGCTTTTCGTGCAGTGCGGGCAGCTGTCTGGCGGCCAGTTGCAACGGGTGGGCATCGCCCGGGTGTTGTATCAGCGGCCGGCACTGCTGCTGACCGACGAGCCTGTGTCGGCGATGGACCCGGTGCTGGCCGACCACAGCCTGGCATTGCTCAACCGTCACGCCCAGGCCAACGGCGTCACGCTGGTGGCCAGCCTGCACGCGGTAGAGCTGGCATTGGCGCACTTCCCGCGGGTGATCGGTATCCGTGAGGGGCAGGTGGTGTTCGACAGCCCCGCCGCAGCCGTCAGCCCGCAGATGCTGGCGGCACTCTACGCCAACGAACAATTGGCGCCGCCGCCTACGCCGGGGCCTACGCCTGCGTTGACGGTACAGATCCCGCGATGCTGAAGGCCGATACCCGCGACCCAGCGGCGCTGCCACGGTTGCTGCTGACCCTGCTGGCCTTGGCGGTGTTATGGCCGGGGGTGCAGTTGAGCGAGCTGAACCCGGGTGTGCTGTGGCAGGCCGAGAACCGTCAGCAGATCGCCAGTTTCACCCAGGCGTTCTGGCCACCGGCGCATGATGCCGAGTTTTTGCTGCTGCTGTTCGAGGCCACGCTGCAGACCCTTGCCGTGGCCACGGCCGGCATGGCCCTGGCGCTGCTGCTGGCGGTGCCGGCCAGCCTGCTGGCCAGCCGCGCCTTGTCGTTGCGGGCGGCCTCGCGCGGCGGCCGGGCCGGGCTGTTGTCGCGGGTGCTGCGCATGCCGGTGCGCGGGCTACTGATCTTTCTGCGTAGCGTGCCGGAAATCGTCTGGGCCTTGCTGTTCGTGCGTGCCGTAGGGCTTGGGCCAACGGCCGGTGTGCTGGCCATCGCCATTACCTACAGCGGCATGCTCGGCAAGGTCTATGCGGAAATCTTCGAGTCGGTCGACCAGCGCCCGGCCCATGCGCTGTTGCAGGCGGGCAGTGGCCGGCTGATGGCTTTCTTCTACGGCATCTTGCCCAATGCCGTGTCGGAGGTGGTGTCCTACACCGTCTACCGCTGGGAGTGCGCGGTGCGGGCTTCGGTGGTGATGGGCTTTGTCGGTGCCGGCGGCCTGGGGCAGCAGATCGACCTGTCGATGCGCATGTTTGCCGGTGCGCAAGTGGCGAGCATGCTGCTGACATTCCTGTTGCTGGTGTCTTTTGCTGACATGCTCAGCCGCTTCCTGCGGGCGAGGCTGGCATGAACCGGGTGATCAACCTGCTGGTGCTCGGCGCGCTTGTGGCAGCGGTGGTGGCCTCGTTCGCTTACCTGGAGCTGGACCTCCAGGCGCTGGTAGGTGACGGCGGGTTGGGGCAGATGGCCGAATATGCGCGGCGCTTCCTGCAGCCAGACCTGTCCGCCGAGCATTTGCGCGCGGTGGGGCGTGGCGCCTTGGAGACCTTGGCCATGTCTGGCCTGGGTACCTTGCTGGCGGTGGTGCTGGGGATGCTGCTGGCGTTGCCGGCGGCGGGCCGGTTCGGCTGGCCGCTGCAGACTGCGGCGCGGGTGCTGCTCAATGCCTTGCGGGCCATCCCCGAGCTGGTCTGGGCGGCGCTCACCGTGCTGGCAGCAGGGCTTGGCCCGAATGCCGGCACCCTGGCCCTGGCGTTGCACACCGCCGGGGTGCTGGGCCGGTTGTTTGCCGAGGCCCTGGAGAACGCGCCGGCCGAGCCTGCGGCCGCCATTCGTTTGCAGGGTGGCAGCCAGGTTGCGGCGTTCTGCTTTGGCACTTTGCCCAACCTGTGGCCGCAGTTGTTGGCCTACAGCCTGTACCGCTGGGAGAACAACATCCGCATGGCCAGCGTGCTGGGGTTTGTTGGGGCGGGTGGCTTGGGGCAGATGCTCTATACCACCTTGAGCCTGTTCCAGGAGGCGCAGGCCAGCACGGTGATCCTGGCGATGCTGGTGCTGGTGTTGCTTGTGGATGCGTTGAGTGATGTGCTGCGCCAGCGCTATGTGCGCGCCTGATCGGGGCTGCAAAGAGGCCCCGACAGCCGTCAGGTCACCTGTTCCCCATGCTGCGCCTCCCGTTGCATCGACTCCAGGTTGCGCTCGATCGTCTCGCAGATGGTATCCATCTGGATCTGGTGCTCGCTGAACCGGAACGGGCTCTGCAGGTCGGTGCCGATGCGCTCGATGGCCAGCAGCATGAACCCCACCACCGTCGAGGCCAGCGGGGTAAACCAGCCCAGCGACTCGACCAGCCCCACCGGCACGATCAGGCAGAACAGCGTGATGAACAGCCGCGGAAAATACACATAAGGGTAGGGCAGCGGTGTGTTGGCAATCCGCTCCATTCCGCCCTGAGCATTGGACAGGTCCACCAGCGTCGACTCCAGCCTCGCCAGGCGGATGCTGTCCAGGCGCCCGGCCTGGTACTCCCGCGCCAGCAGGGCCGCCGAGCCGCTGAGGATGTCATTGGCGAAGTTGTTCGAGCGGTTGCGCCGTTCGAACTCCGCTGGGGGGATGAACGCCATCAGTTCATCCGGGCAACGCTCACCTTTGAGGTGCGCCGCCAGGCAGTTCACATAGGCGATATGGCGGCGCAGCAAGGTGGCTTTGGCCGGGTTCAGGCTATCGTCCGGGTCGTCGATCAGGGTCAGCGTCTGCCGGGCAAAGCTGCGCGAACTGTTGACCAGGGCACCCCACAACGTGCGCGCCTCCCACCAGCGGTTGTAGGCACTGCTGTTGCGAAAGCTCACCAGCACCACCAGCGCCGAACCCAGCAAGGTCAATGGAATCAGCGGCAGGGTGAACTTGCTGTTGAAGAACAGCATGAAGTCGATGGTGACCAGCACATCCCAGATCAGCAGCCAGAACAGCGACCAGCCGATGTAACCGATGGTCTTCACGACCAGGCGGTACTTGCGGGCGATGATCTCTTTCACACGGGGTACCTCGGAACGCGGGGGATGCAGGATCGGACGCCGAGTGAGGGTTATGGTTCGGTGTAGTCTCTCTTAGGGTGTTAACAGAAGTGTCGAGCTACCCAAGTATTTGCCTCATCTGCACCAACGCCACCCGCTTCCCATCCGGCGCCTGGCGCGCCTCGATGCCGAACGGCACAAAGCCCATCTGTGGATAAAGCAGCAACCCCGCCGTGTTGTGATTGAAGCACGACACCCAAACCTCCCGTGCCGCAAACTGCTTGCGGGCCAGCTCGACCATGGCGTTGACCAGGTAGCTGGCCACACCATGGCCGCGGGCCGCTGGGGCCACGACCACGTTGCCCAGGGCGCATACACCGCCGTGCTCGGCTTTGTAGAAGTTGGCGAAGGCCAGCACCATGCCGCCGCCTTCCACCACCGTGGACCCGTTGCGCTGGGCGATGGCGTCGGTCAGTTGCGCGGGCGTGAGCGGGTAGGTGGCCTTGGGGAACATGTAGAACAGTTCGTCCGGGCCTTGAGGGAAGCAGCAGATGGCGGGGATGTCATTGGGCTGTACAGGGCGGTGGCTGAGGTGCATGGCAGGTCCTTTTACAGGCGTGTGGCTGGCGCTCACAGCGTAGCACTGCGCATGGGGCGCGGGCCTGTCGGGAGCGCCTGGCCGCCGCTCAAGGTTTGGCGGCCACCGCCACAAACCCCTTGATCGCGGCAGGCGCATGCGGTTTGGCCTTGCGTGCCAGCAGGTACTGGAAGCGCCGCCATTCCTTGTCGATCTCGCTGTACGACATGAACACGCTGACGCGCTCTTTATCGGCGAGGTCCGGGCGAGCGCGCACGTCGATCTCGTTCTTGGGGATGAACGCGACATTGATACCCACCACCTGGCCGTCATCGGCGAACACCGGCCCGCCCGACATGCCCTTGACCATGGGGCCGTCGTGCAACGAGTAGAAGACACTGCCCGGGGTGCCTTCGAGGCGTACCAGTGATGGCATGGCATGGCCCTTGCCCTGTACGGGCATCATCAGGCTGTTGAAGCCGACGGCCGTCACCGACTCACCTGGCACGTATTGCCGCCAATGCGGTACCTCACGCGCCTTGTGCTTGAAGAACACGACATCACCGAGGCCCTCGTGGACCACGTTGCGCAGGAAGGGTGTGTGTTTTGCGGTCACTGCGTAGTCTTCGTTCCACTGGATGGCACTGGCCATCAGCAACATCGGCAACGGCGCACCTGAGGTGACCACGAAAGCCTGGCTGTAGACGGGATCGGAGACGTAGGACGTTGGCACTCCATTGCACCCACTGAGCAGCATCATTGCCGCCAGACAGGGCACGGTTGTTTTCATGTGTCACACAGTCATGGAAAAATGGGAGCGCAAATATGGCTAAGTGATATCACTCTGGCAATACTTTGTGCATATATCCGACGAGTAACATCTTAAGTAGGGGGGAGGAGGCTAGCCAATAGATTCGAGGCATGGCTGCTGCCCCGCTCGTCAGGCACGCGGCGTCAATTTGATGAGGGATCAAGGGCGCGATTTTCGTGTTACTCACCACTCGCGATGAGGGTGATGAGCTCCATTGAGCTCTATTGAGCTGTATTGAGCTTGTCGGACAGTGAGAAGCTGCAGTTTGAGCCCTTGTTGCAGGCTGAACTGGATACCCTGACACTGCATAACTGGTATCGGCTGGGCATGAGCCAGGTGCAAGCGTGGATCGAGGCCGGACGCCCACGTTGACGAGGCGTACGCAGGGCATTGGTCGCACGTATTCATAGATCAAAACTGAAAGGAATCAAACATGCTGAAGCTCAATCCCCTGGTCCCCGAACTCATTGTTTCCGACCTCACACGAAGCCTTGCCTTCTACTGCGACATACTCGGCTTCAAGGTCGAGTACGAGCGGCCAGAAGATCATTTCGCTTTTCTTTCTTTCGGCGGCAGCCAACTTATGTTGGAACAGGACTGGCACAGTGAATCGCCTTGGCGGGTCGGGCCTCTTGAGCCGCCTTATGGGCGTGGTATCAACCTGTCCATCGAATGCCCGAACGCTTCAGCGCTGGTGTCGGCACTGGAGGCGGCCGGGTATCCCCTCAGAAACCCGGTTGAAGAGCACTGGTACCGCAGCGGTGAACTACTGTTTGGTCAGCGCAATTTTCTGCTGCTCGACCCGGATGGTTACTTGCTCCGTTTTGCAGAAGCTATCGGCAGCAAACCCTGCTAGCCGCACCTGTCAAAGCGACTACCCATTCGGGTTGATTGGATCATCGCTATCATCCAAGGCGCCATTCGATGTCCCGGTGTGTGCTGGCCATTTCTACGGATTGCCCAATTCGATCACGCTATAGGTGAACTCGTTGGCCTGCTTGGCCTTGCCGCGCGCAGACTCGGCAACCTGAACCCGGTCATCATCGTGGACCACCATTACCTGGCGGGCATTCAACGCTACAACGCCTTCCGGTTTGTTATCGAACCACAAGGGCGAGCCGTCGGGCCCGAGGAACGGTAGCGGTGTACCCGACCCGTCCGGTTCAAGCAGTGGCAGTGGCAATGCCCACAAATAGCCACCAATCTGGTCACCCTGCTCATGGCTGGTGGTGGCCAGCAGGCGCTTGTTGAAGGGGTCGTATTCCAGGCTGGAAAGGCTCAGTGGTCTGTCGTCGCCCTGCACGCGCGGTTCGAATTGATAGGCCAGTTCGAAGGCGCCACTGATCTCGGGCTCACCGGCCTGCACTGTGATCGGCGCCTGCAGGGTTAATTTTCATTTTGCGGCTCCTTGCACGAGAGATGAAGGCAAGGGCCAGCGTAGGGAAGGGTGCTGAGCCGGGGCAGAGGGCAGTTGTGCCAAGGGGCCGCGCGACGGTGCTTGAGGATTGCTAAACGCCAGGCACAAAAAAACCGACCATAAGGTCGGTTTTTTCTGGATTTTGGTGCCCCGAGGGAGACTCGAACTCCCACTCCTTTCGAAAACGGATTTTGAATCCGCCGCGTCTACCAATTCCGCCATCAGGGCTTGTGGCGCGCAGTATAGAGAGGTGCCTCGGGTCGGTCAATCGGGTTTCATGGTCAATTTTCACACATTGGGCTAAACTTCCCGGCCCTGCCGAACCGAACATCATCATGCGCGTCGCCGATTTTTCCTTCGAACTCCCCGATTCCCTGATCGCCCGCCACCCTCTGGCCGAGCGCCATGGTAGCCGTCTGCTGGTCCTCGATGGGCCGAGCGGCGCCTTGGTACATCAGCAATTCACCGATCTGCTCGACTATTTGCGCCCGGGCGACCTGATGGTATTCAACAATACCCGGGTTATCCCGGCGCGCTTGTTCGGCCAGAAAGCCTCCGGCGGCAAGCTGGAAGTGCTGGTCGAACGCGTGCTGGACAGCCACCGGGTATTGGCCCACGTGCGCTCCAGCAAGGCGCCCAAGGTGGGTGCTCAGATTCTCATCGATGGCGGTGGCGAGGCCGAAATGGTCGCGCGCCACGAAACGCTGTTCGAGCTGCGCTTCACCGAAGAGGTGCTGCCACTGCTCGAACGCGTCGGGCACATGCCGCTGCCGCCCTATATCGACCGCCCCGACGAGGGCGCCGACCGTGAGCGTTACCAGACCGTCTACGCCGAGCGTGCCGGAGCGGTCGCAGCGCCCACGGCCGGCCTGCACTTCGACCAGGCGCTGCTGGAGCAGATTGCCGCCAAGGGCGTGGAGCGGGCCTTCGTGACACTGCACGTCGGCGCGGGCACCTTCCAGCCGGTGCGGGTCGACAAGATCGAAGACCATCACATGCATAAAGAGTGGCTCGAAGTGAGCCAGGATGTGGTGGATGCGGTTGAGGCCTGCCGTGCCCGCGGCGGGCGTGTGGTGGCCGTGGGCACCACCAGCGTGCGCT
Source organism: Pseudomonas sp. Irchel s3f19 (assembly GCF_900187555.1). Classification (NCBI taxonomy): domain Bacteria; kingdom Pseudomonadati; phylum Pseudomonadota; class Gammaproteobacteria; order Pseudomonadales; family Pseudomonadaceae; genus Pseudomonas; species Pseudomonas sp. Irchel s3f19. Next base: position 257,336 of record NZ_FYDW01000003.1, read on the forward strand.
CGCTGGAAAGCGCGGCGCGCGACGGCGTGCTCAAGGCATTCAGCGGTGATACCGACATCTTCATTTACCCGGGCCGGCCATTCCATGTGGTCGATGCCCTGGTCACCAACTTCCACCTGCCGGAGTCCACGCTGCTGATGCTGGTCTCGGCCTTCGCCGGCTACCCCGAGACCATGGCCGCCTACGCGGCTGCGGTCGAGCAGGGGTACCGCTTCTTCAGTTACGGTGATGCCATGTTCATCACCCGCAATCCGGCGCCACGCGGGCCCGAGGATCAAGCATGAGTCGCACCTGTCGAATGTCCTTCGAACTGCTGGCCACCGACGGCAAGGCCCGTCGTGGTCGCATTACCTTCCCCCGAGGTACCGTGGAAACCCCGGCGTTCATGCCGGTAGGCACCTACGGCACGGTCAAAGGCATGCTGCCCCGCGACATCGAGGCCATCGGCGCCGAGATGATCCTGGGCAACACCTTCCACCTGTGGCTGCGCCCGGGCACCGAGGTGATCAAGAAGCACAACGGCCTGCACGACTTCATGCAGTGGAAAGGCCCGATCCTCACCGACTCCGGTGGCTTCCAGGTGTTTAGCCTGGGCGCCATGCGCAAGATCAAAGAGGAAGGCGTGACCTTCGCCTCGCCCGTCGACGGCTCCAAAGTGTTCATGGGCCCCGAAGAGTCGATGCAGGTCCAGCGTGACCTGGGCTCGGACGTGGTGATGATCTTCGACGAGTGCACCCCTTACCCGGCCGAGCACGACGTGGCACGCACCTCCATGGAGCTGTCGCTGCGCTGGGCCCAGCGCTCGAAAAACGCCCACGCCGACAACACAGCGGCGCTGTTCGGCATCGTCCAGGGCGGCATGTACCAGGACCTGCGCATGCGCTCGCTGGAAGGCCTGGAAAACATCGGCTTCGACGGCCTGGCCATCGGCGGCCTGTCGGTGGGCGAGCCCAAGCACGAGATGATCAAGGTGCTGGACTACCTGCCGGACCAGATGCCTGCTGACAAACCTCGTTACCTTATGGGGGTAGGCAAACCGGAAGATCTCGTTGAGGGTGTGCGCCGCGGCGTCGACATGTTCGACTGCGTGATGCCGACGCGTAATGCGCGCAACGGCCATCTGTTCGTCGATACCGGGGTGATCAAGATCCGCAATGCGTTCCATCGCCACGATGAGTCGCCGCTGGATCCGACCTGCGATTGCTATACCTGCACCAACTTCTCCCGCGCGTACCTCCACCACCTGGACAAATGCGGCGAAATGTTGAGCAGCATGCTGAATACCATCCACAACTTGCGCCATTACCAGCGCTTGATGGCCGGTTTACGCGAGGCTATTCAACAGGGTAAATTGGCCGCCTTTGTCGACGCCTTCTACGCCAAACGCGGGCTGCCTGTGCCGCCTTTGGGCTGATTGTCAGCACTTAAATATTAAAACTCAGTAATGGAGTGCCTCATGAGCTTTCTGATTCCCGCCGCTTACGCGGACGCAGCAGCACCTGCCGCCGGCCCAGCCGGTACCGGTTTCGAGTGGATCTTCCTGGTCGGCTTCCTGGTCATCTTCTACCTGATGATCTGGCGTCCACAGGCCAAGCGCGCCAAAGAGCAGAAGAACCTGCTGGGCAACTTGCAAAAAGGTGACGAAGTTGTCACCAACGGCGGCATCGCCGGCAAGATCGTCAAGGTCACCGATGATTTCGTGGTGCTGGAAGTTTCCGACACCGTCGAGCTGAAGTTCCAGAAGGGCGCCATCGCCGCGACCCTGCCAAAAGGTACGCTCAAGGCTATCTGAGTTACCGGTTTTATTTTTCCAGTCGGGGCGCGCAACGCGCCCCGCGTCTTGAACGGGCGGCGTGATGCTGAACAAATACCCTCTGTGGAAATACGCACTGATCCTGCTGGTACTGGCGATCGGTTTTATTTATTCCGCTCCCAACCTCTACCCGGATGATCCGGCGGTGCAAGTCAGTGGTGCCAGTTCGGCGCTGCAGGTAAACCAGGCCGACCTCGATCGCGTCTCCAAGGCGCTGACCGATGCCGGTATCACCGTCAAGGGCGCCAGCCTGGGTGAAAAGGGCAGTGCGCTGATTCGCCTGACCAACCAGGAAGACCAGCTTCCAGCCAAGGATGTAGTGCGCAAGGCACTGGGCGATGATTACGTCGTGGCCCTGAACCTGGCCCAGACCACTCCGCAATGGCTGCGTAACCTGGGTGCAAGCCCGATGAAACTGGGCCTGGACCTGTCCGGTGGTGTGCACTTCCTGCTGGAAGTGGACATGGACAAGGCCATGACCGCCCGTATGAAGGTGTATGAAGGGGAGGTCAAAACCCTCCTGCGCAAAGAGCGCATCCGCTACCGCAGCCTGCCTCAGCAGGATGGCGGCATCATGCTGGGCTTCGCTGACGATGCAACCCGCGAGCAGGCACGTGCCCTGATCCGCAAGAATTTCTCCGATTTCGACCTGACTGCCACCGAGCGCAATGACCTCGCCGTGCTGCGTCTGGCGCTGACTCAGGCGAAAGTCGCCGAGATCCGCGAATACTCGATCAAGCAGAACCTGACCACCGTGCGCAACCGCGTCAACGAGCTGGGCGTGGCCGAGCCGCTGGTTCAGCGTCAGGGCGCCAACCGTATCGTGGTCGAGCTGCCAGGCGTGCAGGACACTGCCGAAGCCAAGCGTATCCTCGGCAAGACCGCTAACCTTGAGTTCCGCTTCGGTGCCGAACCTGGCGCGTCCAAGGCAACCACCGAGGTCTTCGAGTTCCGCGAGGGCGGCCGCTCCGCCCCGGTCGAGCGTGGCCTGATCATCACCGGTGACCAGGTTACCGACGCCCAGGCCAGCTTCGACGAGCACGGCCGCCCGCAAGTGAACATCCGCCTGGATGGCCACGGCGGCGAGCTGATGAGCCGCGCCACGCGCAGCAACGTCGGGCGCAGCATGGCGGTGATCTTCATCGAGCAGAAGCCGGTCACCCGCTACGTCAAGCAGACCGTCGACGGCGTCGAGAAGGAAGTGCCGGTACAGAGCTTCCAGGAAGAGAAGAAGATCATCAGCCTGGCGACCATTCAGTCGCCGCTGGGTAGCCAGTTCCGCATCACCGGCCTGAACGGCCAGGGCGAATCGTCCGAGCTGGCCCTGCTGTTGCGTGCCGGTGGTCTGGCTGCGCCGATGTATTTCGCTGAAGAACGTACCATTGGCCCAAGCCTGGGTGCGGACAACATCACCAAGGGTATTGATGCGTCGCTGTGGGGCATGCTGTTCGTCTCGCTGTTCATCATCGCCATCTACCGCGGCTTCGGCGTGATCGCCACCATCGCCCTGGCGGGCAACATGGTCTTGCTGCTGGCGCTGATGTCGCTGCTGGGCGCGACCCTGACCCTGCCGGGTATCGCGGGTATCGTGTTGACCATGGGTATGGCGGTAGACGCCAACGTGCTGATCTTCTCGCGTATCCGTGAGGAGCTCAAAGCCGGCATGTCGGTGCAGCGCGCCATCCATGAAGGTTTCAACCGCGCCTTTACCGCGATCATCGACGCCAACCTGACCAGCCTGCTGGTCGGCGGCATCCTGTTCGCCATGGGTACCGGCCCGGTCAAGGGCTTTGCGGTCACCATGTCCCTCGGGATTTTCACCTCGATGTTCACCGCCATCATGGTGACCCGCGCAATGGTCAACCTGACCTGCGGCGGGCGTGACATCAAGAAGCTGTGGGTTTGAGGGAGCTGCGATGAAAACCATCAACTTCATGGGCGTGCGCAATGTCGCGTTCGCCATCACTGTGCTCCTCACCGTCCTGGCGCTGTTCAGCTGGTGGCAGAAGGGCCTGAACTTTGGCCTGGACTTCACCGGCGGTACGCTCATCGAGCTGACCTACGAGCGCCCGGCCGACCTCAAGGCGGTACGTGCCGAACTGGTCAACTCCGGCTTCCACGAGGCCGTGGTGCAGAGCTTTGGCGCAACCACCGACCTGCTGGTGCGTATGCCGGGCGATGACCCGCAACTGGGCAGCAAGGTAGCCGAGGCACTGCAAAAAGCCGGCGGCGACAACCCGGCCACGCTCAAGCGCGTCGAGTTCGTAGGCCCGCAGGTGGGTGAAGAGCTGCGTGACCAGGGTGGCATGGGCATGCTCCTGGCCCTGGGCGGCATCCTCATCTACCTGGCCTTCCGCTTCCAGTGGAAGTTCGCCGTGGGCGCGATCATCTCGCTGATCCACGACGTGGTGGTGACGCTGGGTATCCTGTCGTTCTTCCAGATCACCTTCGACCTGACGGTATTGGCGGCGGTGCTGGCGATCATCGGTTACTCGCTCAACGACACCATTGTCGTATTCGACCGGGTGCGTGAGAACTTCCGTGTGATGCGCAAGGCGTCGCTGATCGAGAACATCAACGTCTCGACCACCCAGACCCTGCTGCGTACCATCGCCACCTCGGTGTCGACCTTGCTGGCCATCGCCGCACTGCTGTTCTTCGGTGGCGACAACCTGTTCGGCTTCTCGCTGGCGCTGTTCATCGGGGTCATGGCCGGTACCTACTCGTCGATCTATATCGCCAACGTGGTACTGATCTGGCTGAACCTGAACAGTGAAGACCTGATTCCGCCAGCCAAGACCGAAGGCGTGGACGAGCGTCCGTAAGGGCTTTTCCTACGCCGTTTGGCGAATCAAGAGGCGCGAGTATTGAACTCGCGCCTTTTTTTTTGCTCCAAGGCAGGGAGAAGGCGGGCTATGTCCCGCAGGGAAGATCAGGAGGTTCAGGTGAATAAATCAATGCTGGTGGGTGCGGTACTGGGTGCTGTCGGTGTAACTGCCGGAGGTGCTGTGGCGACCTACAGCTTGGTGAACAAAGGGCCGGAGTACGCCCAGGTCACCGATGTGCAGCCGATCAAGCAGCAGGTCAAGACACCGCGTGAGGTCTGCAAGGACGTCACCGTGACGCGTCAGGCGCCGGTCAAGGACCAGCACCAGATCGCCGGTACCGTCGTGGGTGCCCTGGCCGGTGGCCTGCTGGGTAACCAGATTGGTGGTGGTACCGGCAAGAAGATCGCCACCGTGGCCGGTGCGGTCGGTGGTGGCTATGCCGGTAACAAGGTGCAGGAAGGCATGCAGCAGCGTGACACTTACACCACGACGCAAACCCGCTGCAATACGGTCAATGACATCAGCGACAAGGTCGTTGGTTATAACGTGAAGTACACCATTGGTGACCAGGCGGGGCAGGTGAAGATGGACCGCGAGCCGGGCTCGACCATCCCCCTGGACAAGAATGGCAAGCTGATTCTCAGTGACAACCAGGCCGGGCAGTAAAGCTCACATTGGCCAGTTTGAGGAGGCGGGCTGGCGAGCCCGCTCCCAAGCCGGTCTAGCGTAGTTGTTGCTGCGCGCCTAGCTGCTTGCGAAGCCGGACGCGGTCCGGCTTGCCGGTCGGCGTCATGGGTATCCGTTCAAGCACTGCGATACTGGCACTAATGCCCAGGCGTTCCAGCCCCCCGGTCAGTTTCGCCAACCGCTCATGTGCGTCAGCCGTGTTGCCTTGCACGATCACATGGGCGCGCCGGCGATCCTGCTCGTCTACCAGTACCACCACGCGCTCGAACTTCATGGCCTGTGCGATCTGCGCTTCCAGGGCGGGGGCAAACTGCATGCCTTGTTGCGTGAGCAGGGCATCCGTCGCGCGCCCCAGCGGCATCAGGCTGCCGTCGGCAAGGCGCCGGGCGATATCGCCGGTGGCATAGGCCTGGTCCTCGCAAGGGATCGGTGCAGGTGGGAAGTACCCCGAGCCGCGGTGCGTGGAGCGGGCGATGATTTCGCCTACTTCCGGTTGCGCGGGGTCCAGCGGTTCCAGCGTCACCTCGACATCACCTACCGGGCGCATGCCGCAGCCGACCTGCAGGTTCGGCGTGAAGTTTGCCAGGACCATGCCGAACTCCGTCGAGCCGTAGATCCTTTTCAGGTGCACGCCCAGGTGGCGCTCGCTTTCCAGCACCACATGGTCGTCCAGGTAGGCGCCGCCGCAGAAAGGTTTGCTCAGTGCTGGCAGGCGGATGCCGGTGTTCTGTGCGGCCTGTGCCAGCTCCAGGTACTGCGACGGCAGTGCGCTCATCACGCTGATGCGCTGTTCGTGCAGGGTGCGCAGGGTGTGCTCAACCTGGGTCGCATCACCCAGGTACAGCGTCGCACCCGTCAGCAAAGCCGGGAATACATGCAGGTCTACTGCATGCCCGCCATCGAGGCTATGGATATTCAGGTAGCGCGCACCGGCGTCCAGGCCGGCGCTGTCTACCCAATGCATGATTTCACGGTACAGCCGGTCCTGGCGCCACAGCGCAAGTTTGGGTGCGCCGGTGCTGCCTGAGGTTTCCTGCATGCGCATCAGCCCGGCGCAGTCGCGCCACGCTGGGGTCTTGAGGTTGACAGGTGTGGGCGAATAGAGGGTAAAGCCTGGTACACCAAGGCCCGCCGGCACTATGCCGGCTTCGGTGATCAGTAGGGCGGCGCCGACCTGGCCCAGGCGCATTGCCCGCTGGTGTGTGCTGCTGGCCACGCTCACGGGGCAGTGAATCAGCCCCAGGCTTGCCATGGCAAACAGCAGCGCCACATAACCGGTACTGTTGCCCAGTTGAGTGGCTACCACATCACCTTCGCGCAGGCCTGCAGCATGCAGCCTGGCGCGCAACTGGTCGATGTCCTGCAGCAGTTCGCCGTAGCTGCGGGTTTTGCCATGGCTGTCGACGACCGCCGGGTAGTCGCGATGGCGCGCAACCATGCTGAAGAACTGTTGCTGGAACATGCAGGAGGGCTCCTTGTGGGTCAGCCGAAATACAGCTTCAGGTGTTTTCCCGTGCCGTCCATGTGCATCGTGGTGCTGCCTGCCGGTGCAGGCTGGTGCCACGCTAGTAAATAGGCTGCGCGCAGCGCCTGGTACCTCCCAGAACAGGGAGGTTGTGGCGGGTTGGGCAACTGACTAGTGTCTGCGACCGCTTGCTTCTCGTCGGCGAGCACTCTATGCACGTTGATTTCAATGTGCCATGTAACTATCTTATCGACCCACCTGAATGAGGGAGTCGATATTCCCTCGCGTGTTGTCTCGCCATGAGACCACCGTCAAACGGTGCCTACGAGGAAGGGAATGACCCTACTGGTAATGGATGAGCTGCTGCGACTCAGCGAAATGGAGCGCTTTGAGGACTGGCTGGCTCACCTTAAAATCCTGACCCGCAAGCTGGGATACTCGAACTTTCTGATCGGTCTCAAGCCTGCGCCCACTGACGCCAATCAGCAGGTGCTGATCTACAGCGACTACCCTGATGCGTGGCGCACACGTTACGACGCCGAGTCCTACGCTGCGGTCGATCCGGTGGTTCAGCACTGCCTGAACGCAAACCGGCCACTGCTCTGGGACCGGGACAACTACCGCCGTCCCTCAGAGTCGGAATTCTTCGAAGAAGCCGCCGCACATGGCTTGCAGCAAGGCCTTGCGCTGCCCTTGCATGGTCCGCGCGGCGAGGCGGGCATGCTCTGCCTGAAACCCTCTGAAAGTGGTCCGCGAGCGACTGCTACGATGATCGAGTCCTTGCCTATGGCGACCCTGCTGCGCGATTACGCGATGGAAGGGATGCTCAAGGCACGCATCGAATGCTCCACACCCGTGCACCTGACGAGCCGGGAAAAAGAGGTGCTGCAGTGGAGCGCAGCAGGCAAGACCACCTGGGAAATTTCGATGATTCTGTCGTGCACGACCTCGGCCATCGACTTCCACTTCAAGAACATCCGCCGCAAGTTCCAGGTCAGCTCGCGCCAGATGGCGGTGCTCAAAGCCATCCAGCAAAAATCGATCACGCCCTGAGTGTCACTGCGGGCGTTGGGCCAGGTCGCTTTCCTCCAGGCGACCGCTGAGGTAAAGGCGCAGCAGGATATACACCGGGGCGGGCACTTGACTGGTGCATTCGATGCGGCTGGCGCAGGCCTGGCTGATGCCGAACCTTGACCAGAATTCGGTCTGGCTCTGCTTGAGGCCCAGGCGCAGGCTGATGGCTTGATGGGCGACCTCGCGCACAGCTGAGGTATTGAGTAGCTTCATCGGGAATCAATCCTGCAAAAGCCGAAAAATTAACAAGTCTGGTTAATGTCGGCCACCTCCCAAATTAGGTAGGATTTTATTTAACCGGCATGAATATACCGTGGGTGGCAATTCAAACCCCTGCCGGTAATTGCCCCTATGCTTATCTCCATTGATCGCCGCACTAACATCGACCCGCAAGCGCTGAATGCCATGCATAAACTTCGGGCACGTATCTTCAAAGTTAAAAAGATGTGGGACATCCCGCTGATCAATGACATGGAGATCGATGGCTACGATGCGCTCGACCCCTATTACATGATCATCAACCGCGATGACGAGGCGGGCTATGTCTGTGGGTGCTGGCGGATACTGCCGACCACGGGCCCGAACATGCTGGCGCATACCTTCCCCGAACTGCTGCATGGGCATCCTGCACCGTGCTCCGACGCCATCTGGGAGCTGAGCCGCTTTGCCATCGAGCTGCCGGACGGCAATCGGTTCGGCTTCTCCCAGGGCACCACGCAGGCTATTCATGCGATCGTCAGCTATGCCATTGGCTGTGGCGTGAAACAGTTCGTCACGGTGACCACGGTGGGGGTCGAGAAAATGTTGATCCGCCTGGGGTTGGATATCAGCCGCTTCGGCCCGGCGTTGCAAATTGGTGTCGAGCGTGCGGTGGCGTTGCGCATCGAGTTGAATGAGAAGACGACGTCGGCATTGGAGGCGGCCATCAAGAATAACTGCCATTGAATAGGCCGCGGCTGCCGTGCGGCTGTTATATCAATACGTTGTAAGGCTGGTGAAGTGTCGAGCACAATACGTCGCCATAAAAAAAGCACCCCGAGGGGTGCTTCTTTATAACGCCAACGGTACTTAGCGCTTCATGCTCTCTGGCAGGTGCGGCTGGATAGCCGTCAGTACTGCCTTGAAGCACTTGATGTTGCCCGCGACGATGTGGCCCTTGTCGAGGAAGTCGTGGCCACCGTTGAAGTCGCTTACCAGGCCGCCTGCTTCTTGAATCAGCAGTACGCCTGCAGCCATGTCCCACTCGGACAGGCCCGACTCCCAGAATGCATCGAAGCGGCCGGCGGCGACGTAAGCCAGGTCCAGGCTGGCGGAGCCTGCGCGGCGGATGCCTGCAGTCTGGCCAGTCAGGGCGCGGAACATGCCCAGGTAGTTGTCCAGGTCGGCCATCTGGCTGTCACGGAACGGGAAACCGGTGCCCAGCAGGGCGCCTTCCAGGCTGGTGCGCGAGCTGACGCGCAGGCGGCGGCCATTGAGTTGGGCGCCACGGCCACGGCTGGCGGTGAATTCTTCCTGGCGAACCGGGTCGAGAACCACAGCGTGCTCAAGGCGACCACGGTATTTGCAGGCGATGCTGACAGCGAAATGAGGGATGCCGCGCAGGAAGTTGGTGGTGCCGTCCAGTGGGTCGATGATCCACAGGTAGTCCTTGCCTTCTTCGCCGGTGCCCGCGTGCATGCCGGTCTCTTCACCCTGGATGGAGTGGTTCGGGTAGGCCTTGCGCAGGGCGTCGACGATTTTCTGCTCGGCGGCGCGATCGACTTCGGAAACGTAGTCCTTGGCCTCTTTCTCATCGACCTTGATGCTATCCAGGCGTTCGATGGAGCGGAAAATCAGTTCACTGGCGCTGCGAGCGGCGCGCAGGGCGATATTCAGCATAGGCTGCATGGGCGGGTCACCTGGAGATGTTAAAGAAGAAAGCCGATCATTCTAGCAGAAAACTTTGACGGCAGAAGTGTCACATTTGCTTTCATGGCGTTACGTCTGTCGGTTCTGTAAGATCGAAGGCCCTGATATCTGCCTCTGAGAGCACAACACCGTGCTGCAAAATATTCGTGTTGTTCTGGTCAATACCAGCCACCCCGGCAACATCGGCGGCGCTGCGCGTGCCATGAAAAACATGGGCTTGTCGCGTCTGGTGCTGGTGCAGCCAAAAGCGTTTCCCGATGCCGAAGCCAGTGCCCGGGCCTCGGGCGCCGACGATGTGCTGGGTAACGCCCAGGTTGTCGACAGCCTTGAGCAGGCGCTGGTCGGCTGTAACCTGGTGATGGGTACCAGTGCCCGCGAGCGCAGCATCCCCTGGCCATTGATCGACCCTCGCGAATGCGGGGCCAAGGCTGTGGAGCATGCGCTGGGCGGCGAGGAAATCGCCCTGGTGTTCGGTCGCGAACACGCCGGCCTGACCAACGACGAACTGCAGCGATGTCACTTCCACGTGCACATTCCCTCGAACCCCGACTTCAGCTCGCTGAATCTGGCCGCCGCGGTCCAGGTGCTCTCTTATGAGGTGCGCATGGCCTGGCTGGCAGCCGAGGATGCCCCGGCGAAAGTCGAGAAGGCCGACGCCAGCGAGCTGGCGACCATGGACGAAATGGAGCTGTTCTACGACCACCTGGAAAAGACCCTGGTGGACATCGGCTTCCTTGACCCCGAGAAGCCCAAGCACCTGATGGCGCGCCTGCGTCGGCTGTACGGGCGCAGCTCGGTGAACCGTCCGGAAATGAGCATTTTGCGCGGCATCCTCACCGAGACCCAGAAAGTGGCTCGGGGCGAACCGCATAAAAGGAAGGACTGACAGATGTTCGAACGCCTGCGTGAAGATATTCAAAGCGTATTCCATCGTGACCCGGCAGCGCGCAACGCCTTCGAGGTGCTGACCTGCTACCCGGGCATGCATGCCATCTGGCTGCACCGGCTGGGCAATGCCTTGTGGACGCGTGATTTCAAGTGGCTGGCCCGGCTGGTGTCGAACTTCGGGCGCTGGATGACCGGGATCGAGATCCACCCTGGCGCCACCATTGGCCGGCGTTTCTTCATCGACCATGGCATGGGGATCGTCATCGGCGAGACTGCCGAGATCGGCGACGACGTCACGCTTTATCAGGGTGTGACCCTGGGCGGCACCAGCTGGAATAAAGGCAAGCGCCATCCGACCCTGGAAAACGGCGTGGTGGTGGGGGCGGGGGCCAAGGTGCTGGGCCCGTTCACCGTCGGTGCCGGGGCCAAGATCGGCTCCAATGCGGTGGTGACCAAGGCCGTGCCGGCGGGGGCGACCGCAGTGGGTATCCCGGGCCGCATCATCGTCAAGAGCGAAGAAAACGAAGTCGAAGCCCGGCGCAAGGCCATGGCCGAGAAGATCGGTTTCGATGCGTATGGCGTCAGTGGCGACATGCCAGACCCGGTCGCACGTGCCATCGGGCAGATGCTCGACCACCTGCAAGCGGTGGATGAGCGCCTGGAGGGCATGTGCGGCGCGCTGACCAAGATGGGCAGCGACTACTGTGCCAAGGAGTTGCCGGCACTGCCGGAGGATGACTTCACCGAAGCTGCCCAGGCCGCCCAGCGCGACACTCAGGCGCATTGATCGCGTCGCGCTGAAACCGTGGTGACATACGGGGCGTGTGCTCACGCCCCTCGTCTGCTACAATCGCGCCCGCCTCCCGACGTAAAACCCGACTAAAGCAGTAGGTCTAATAGTTGACTTAAATGCTCGGGAATCGCATACTCGCTCACATCCTGTAACTCCCGTGGTACCCAATAGCCATGCGACTGACTACTAAAGGCCGATACGCCGTGACAGCCATGCTCGACCTGGCGTTGCACGCGCAGCATGGGCCCGTGTCTTTGGCCGACATTTCCGAGCGCCAGGGCATTTCCCTCTCTTATCTGGAGCAGCTGTTCGCCAAGCTGCGCCGCAGCAGCCTGGTATCCAGTGTGCGCGGTCCAGGCGGTGGCTATCAGCTGTCGCGGGGCATGGAAACCATCCAGGTGGCTCAGGTCATCGACGCGGTCAACGAATCGGTCGATGCCACCCGTTGCCAGGGCCTAGGGGATTGCCATGCCGGTGATACCTGTCTGACCCACCACCTGTGGTGCGATCTCAGCCAGCAGATCCATGAATTCCTCAGCGGCATCAGCCTGGCCGACCTCGTCAAGCGCCGTGAGGTGCAGGAAGTCGCCCAGCGCCAGGACCTGCGTCGTGTCGCAGGCCGATCCGCCCAGTTGGACAAGATTGAGACGTCCGCCGTCGACTGACCTTTATAACAGCGACGAGCGACGCCACCGCCTGATAGGAGATATCCATGAAGTTGCCGATCTACCTCGATTACTCCGCGACCACCCCGGTCGACCCACGTGTCGCCCAGAAGATGGCCGACTGCCTGCTGGTCGACGGAAACTTCGGTAACCCGGCTTCGCGCTCCCACGTCTTCGGCTGGAAAGCCGAGGAAGCGGTCGAGAACGGTCGTCGCCAGGTCGCCGAACTGATCAACGCCGATCCGCGTGAAATCGTCTGGACCAGCGGTGCCACCGAGTCCGACAACCTCGCTCTCAAAGGTGTCGCGCACTTCTATCAGACCAAGGGCAAGCACATCATCACCTCCAAGATCGAGCACAAGGCGGTCCTGGATACCGCTCGCCAGCTCGAGCGTGAAGGTTTCGAAGTCACCTACCTGGAGCCAGGCGAAGACGGCATCGTCACCCCGGCCATGGTCGAGGCCGTGCTGCGCGACGACACCATTCTGGTCTCGCTGATGCACGTCAACAATGAAGTCGGCTCGATCAACGACATCGCCGCCATCGGTGAGCTGACCCGCTCGCGCGGCGTGCTGTTCCATGTCGACGCGGCCCAGTCGGCCGGCAAGGTCGAGATCGATGTGCAGAAGCTGAAGGTCGACCTGATGTCGTTCTCGGCGCACAAGGTCTACGGCCCCAAAGGCATCGGCGCACTGTACGTCAGCCGCAAGCCGCGTGTGCGCCTCGAGGCAATCATTCACGGCGGTGGCCATGAGCGCGGCATGCGTTCGGGCACCCTGCCAACCCACCAGATCGTCGGCATGGGCGAGGCGTTCGCCATCGCCAAGCAAGAGATGGCCAGTGAAAATGTGCGCATCAAGGCCCTGAGCGACCGCTTCTTCAAGCAGGTTTCGGACCTCGAAGAGCTGTACGTCAACGGCAGCCAGACCGCCCGTGTACCGCACAACCTGAACCTGAGCTTCAACTACGTCGAAGGCGAGTCGCTGCTGATGTCGCTGAAGGACATCGCGGTATCGTCCGGTTCGGCCTGTACCTCCGCTTCGCTCGAGCCGTCGTACGTACTGCGCGCTCTGGGCCGCAATGACGAGCTGGCGCACAGCTCGATCCGCTTCTCCTTCGGCCGCTTCACCACTGAAGAAGAAGTCGACTACGCCGCGCAGAAAGTCTGCGAGGCCGTTAACAAACTGCGTGAGCTGTCGCCGCTGTGGGACATGTACAAAGACGGCGTTGACATCTCCAAGATCGAGTGGGCCGCCCACTAAGCAGTCGCCGGCAAGAGCGGCTCCCTGATGAGGAAGGAATTGCACCATGGCATACAGTGAAAAGGTCATCGACCACTACGAAAACCCGCGCAACGTCGGCAAGATGAATGCCGAGGACCCGGATGTCGGTACCGGCATGGTCGGCGCGCCGGCCTGCGGTGACGTGATGCGTCTGCAGATCAAGGTCAACGAGCAGGGCGTCATCGAAGACGCCAAGTTCAAGACCTACGGCTGCGGTTCGGCCATCGCCTCCAGCTCCCTCGCCACCGAGTGGATGAAGGGCAAGACCCTGGACGAAGCCGAAACCATCAAGAACACCCAGCTGGCCGAAGAACTGGCGTTGCCGCCGGTCAAGATCCACTGCTCGGTACTCGCCGAGGATGCCATCAAGGCAGCCGTACGCGATTACAAGCAGAAGAAAGGCTTGATCTAAGTCGCCTGTTGCGAGGTAAGGAGTTCTGATGGCTATCAGCATGACAGAAGCCGCCGCCAACCATGTGCGGCGTTCCCTCGAGGGGCGCGGCAAGGGCGAAGGTATTCGCCTGGGCGTGCGCACCACCGGTTGTTCGGGCCTGGCCTACGTGCTGGAGTTCGTCGACGAGCTGGCTGACGAAGACACGGTGTTCGAGAACCATGGCGTCAAGGTGATCATCGATCCCAAGAGCCTGGTGTACCTCGACGGCACCGAACTGGACTTCGTCAAGGAAGGGTTGAACGAAGGCTTCAGGTTCAACAACCCCAACGTGCGCGGTGAGTGTGGCTGCGGCGAAAGCTTCAACGTCTGAGGCTGGCTGTGGGTACTCCTTGTCATTTCGCACTGTTTGACCTCCAGCCAAGCTTCCGCCTGGATCTCGACAAGCTGGCCACTCGCTACCGCGAGCTGGCCCGCGAAGTCCATCCTGATCGCTTTGCCGACGCCTCCGAGCGTGAGCAGCGCGTAGCGCTGGAAAAATCCGCAGCCCTCAACGACGCCTACCAGACCCTGCGTAATGCGCCGCGCCGAGCCCGCTACCTGCTGGCCATCGGTGGCCATGAAGTGCCTCAGGAAGTCACGGTCCACGACCCCGACTTCCTGTTGCAGCAGATGCAGTTGCGCGAAGAGCTCGAAGAGCTGCAGGACGAAGCCGACCTTGAGGGTGTCGGCGTGTTCAAGAAGCGCCTCAAGGTCGCCCAGGACACGCTGAACGAGGACTTCGCCGCCTGTTGGGACGTTGCAGACGAGCGCGAGAAGGCCGAGCGCCTGATGCGCCGCATGCAATTCCTCGACAAGCTCGCCCAAGAAGTGCGCCAACTGGAAGAGCGCCTCGACGATTAACCCGGTGTCTTTCGTGATGACGCCTAAGGTATTCAGATAAGCATGGCCCTACTGCAGATCGCCGAACCCGGTCAGACCCCTCAGCCGCACCAGCGTCGCCTGGCGGTGGGTATCGACCTGGGTACCACCAATTCTCTGGTCGCCGCCTTGCGCAGCGGTCGTAGTGAGCCCCTGCCCGATGCGCAGGGTAATGTCATTCTGCCGTCTGCGGTGCGCTACCTCGAAGGGCGCAGCGAAGTCGGGCAGGCTGCGCGCGATGCCGCTTCCAGCGACCCACTGAACACCGTGCTGTCGGTAAAGCGCCTGATGGGGCGTGGTCTGGCCGACGTCAAGCAATTGGGCGAACAGCTGCCTTACCGCTTTATTGGCGGTGAGTCGCACATGCCGTTCATCGACACCGTCCAGGGGCCGAAAAGCCCGGTGGAGGTGTCCGCCGATATCCTCAAGGTGCTGCGTGAGCGCGCCGAGCAAACCCTCGGCGGCGATCTGGTGGGGGCGGTGATCACCGTGCCGGCCTATTTCGACGACGCCCAGCGCCAGGCCACCAAGGACGCTGCGCGCCTGGCCGGCCTCAATGTGCTGCGCCTGCTCAACGAGCCGACCGCAGCGGCCGTGGCCTATGGCCTGGACCAGAACGCCGAAGGCGTTGTGGCCATCTATGACCTGGGTGGCGGTACCTTCGACATTTCCATCCTGCGCCTGACGGCCGGTGTCTTCGAAGTGCTGGCCACCGGCGGCGATACCGCCCTGGGCGGCGATGATTTCGACCATGCCATTGCTGGCTGGATCATCGAGCAGGCTGGCCTGTCCTCCGATCTCGACCCCGCCACCCAGCGCCAGTTGCTGCAGGCCGCCTGCGCCGCCAAGGAAGCCCTGACCGATGCCGACGTTGTCAGCGTCCGCCACGGTGCCTGGCAGGGCGAGCTGAGCCGCGCGGCCTTTGAAGCCATGATCGAGCCGTTGGTCGCCCGCAGCCTCAAGGCCTGCCGCCGCGCCGTGCGCGACAGCGGCGTCGAGCTGGAAGAGGTCGGTGCCGTGGTGATGGTGGGCGGTTCGACCCGCGTACCCCGCGTACGTGACGCTGTCGGCAGTCTGTTCGGCCGCACCCCGCTGACCTCGATCGACCCGGACCAGGTGGTGGCCATCGGTGCTGCCATCCAGGCCGACACCTTGGCTGGCAACCGCCGCGAAGGTGGCGAGTTGCTGCTGCTCGATGTCATCCCGCTGTCCCTGGGCCTTGAGACCATGGGTGGCTTGATGGAGAAAGTGATTCCGCGCAACACCACCATTCCGGTGGCGCGTGCCCAGGAATTCACTACCTATAAAGATGGCCAGTCGGCCATGATGATCCACGTGCTGCAGGGCGAACGCGAGCTGATCAGCGACTGCCGCTCCCTGGCGCGCTTCGAACTGCGCGGCATCCCGGCGATGGTTGCCGGCGCCGCGAAGATCCGCGTGACCTTCCAGGTCGATGCCGATGGCCTGCTCAGCGTCGCGGCCCGCGAGCTGGGGTCGGGGGTCGAGGCCAGCATTCAGGTCAAGCCATCCTACGGCCTGACCGACGGCGAGATCGCCCGCATGCTCAAGGATTCGTTCGAGCACGCAGGCACCGACAAGCAGGCGCGTCAGCTGCGTGAACACCAGGTTGATGGCGAGCGTCTGCTCGAAGCGGTGCAGGGCGCCCTGGACGCCGATGGCCAGCGGCTGCTCAGCAGCGAAGAACGCGAAGCCATTGAATTCCAGATGCAAGAACTGCGTGATTTGCTGACCGGCACCGATGGCCCTGCCATCGAGCAACAGACCAAGCGTCTGTCGCAGGTGACCGATGCATTTGCCGCCCGTCGCCTTGATTCGACGGTCAAAGCCGCACTGGCCGGGCGCAACCTGAATGAGATCGAGGAGTAACCGATGCCGCTGGTGACATTCCTGCCGCATGAGAAGTTCTGCCCGGAGGGGCTGACCGTGGAGGTCGCGCCCGGGACCAACATCCTGGAGCTGGCCCACGACCATCACATCGAGATGGAAAGCGCCTGCGGTGGCGTAAAGGCCTGCACCACCTGTCACTGCATTGTTCGCAAAGGTTTCGAGTCGCTCGATGAAGCCGACGAGCTGGAAGAGGACATGCTGGACAAGGCCTGGGGCCTGGAGGCCCAGTCGCGCCTCGGCTGCCAGGTAGTCGTCGGTGACCAGGACCTGGCCATCGAGATCCCCAAGTATTCGCTCAACCACGCTGCCGAAGCGCCCCACTGAGGATTTTTGCATGAGTCTGAAATGGGTTGATGTACTTGAGATCGCCATCCAGCTTGCAGAAAGCAAGCCGGAAGTCGATCCTCGTTACGTGAATTTCGTCGATCTGCACCGCTGGGTGCTGGCATTGCCAGAGTTCAGCGACGATCCGTCACGCGGCGGTGAGAAAGTGCTCGAGGCCATCCAGGCGGCCTGGATTGATGAAGCCGACTAAGCGCGACGCTGCAGGTTAGGCAATCCCCTGGAACCCGCGTATAATTCGCGGGTTTAATTTTTCGCAACACTCATATTTCTGGAGTTTTCCATGGCTGTTCAACGTACTTTCTCGATCATCAAGCCTGACGCAGTTGCCAAAAACGTCATCGGCAAGATCACCACTCGCTTCGAAGACGCCGGCCTGAAAATCGTTGCCTCGAAAATCAAGCAACTGTCCAAAGCCGAAGCCGAAGGCTTCTACGCTGAGCACAGCGAGCGCGGCTTCTTCGGCGACCTGGTTGCCTTCATGACTTCCGGTCCGGTTGTCGTTCAGGTTCTGGAAGGCGAAAACGCAATCGCTCTGAACCGTGAGCTGATGGGCGCTACCAACCCTAAAGAAGCTGCTGCCGGCACCATCCGTGCTGACTTCGCCGAGTCGATCGACGCCAACGCCGTTCAC
This sequence comes from Pseudomonas sp. Irchel s3f19, assembly GCF_900187555.1. Lineage (NCBI taxonomy): Bacteria > Pseudomonadati > Pseudomonadota > Gammaproteobacteria > Pseudomonadales > Pseudomonadaceae > Pseudomonas > Pseudomonas sp. Irchel s3f19. Next base: position 274,936 of record NZ_FYDW01000003.1, read on the forward strand.
GGTTCGGACTCCGAAGCTGCTGCTGCTCGCGAAATCGCTTACTTCTTCGCTGCTACCGAGGTAACCACTCGCTAAGCGAAAGCTTACGGGTGAGGGTGAATCCATGACGACATCTACTGGCAAAATCAACCTGTTGGGCCTGACCCAGCCGGAAATGGAACAATTCTTCGACTCTATCGGGGAGAAGCGCTTCCGTGCCGGCCAGGTGATGAAATGGATTCACCATTTTGGCGTCGATGATTTCGCCGCCATGACGAACGTCGGCAAGGCCTTGCGCGAAAAGCTCGAGGCTGTTGCCGAAATTCGCCCACCGGAAGTGGTCAGTGAAGACATTTCCGCCGACGGCACCCGTAAATGGGTGATCCGCGTTGCCTCCGGCAGCTGCGTCGAGACCGTCTACATTCCCACCGACGACCGCGGCACTTTGTGCGTCTCGTCGCAAGCCGGCTGCGCCCTGGATTGCAGTTTCTGCTCCACCGGCAAGCAAGGCTTCAACAGCAACCTCACCGCCGCCGAAGTGATCGGCCAGGTGTGGCTTGCCAACAAATCTTTCGGGACCGTCCCGGCCAAAGTCGACCGCGCGATTACCAACGTGGTCATGATGGGCATGGGCGAGCCTCTGCTGAACTTCGACAATGTCATCGCCGCCATGAAGATCATGATGGATGATCTGGGCTATGGCATTTCCAAACGTCGCGTCACCTTGTCCACCTCGGGCGTGGTGCCGATGATCGACGAGCTGGCCAAGCACATCGACGTGTCGCTGGCCCTGTCGCTGCACGCGCCGAACGACGCGCTGCGCAACCAGTTGGTGCCGATCAACAAGAAGTACCCGTTGAAGGTGCTGCTGGAGTCGTGCATGGGCTACATGGCCACCCTGGGTGGCAAGCGCGTGCTGACGGTCGAGTACACCCTGCTCAAGGACGTCAACGACCAGCCCGAGCACGCCGCACAGATGATCGAGCTGCTGCGTGACGTGCCGTGCAAGATCAACCTGATCCCGTTCAACCCGTTCCCGCATTCCGGTTACGAGCGTCCTAGCAACAATGCTATCCGCCGCTTCCAGGACCTGCTGCACCACGGCGGCTTCAACGTCACCACCCGTACCACCCGTGGCGAGGACATCGACGCCGCTTGTGGTCAGCTGGTCGGCCAGGTCAACGACCGCACCCGCCGCAGTGAGCGCTACATCGCCGTGCGCCAGTTGTCTGCCGACGCCGAGCTGCCAGACAGCGCCGCGCGCCACTGACCGAGAACCTAGCCATGAGCCTGCGCGCCGCGCTGTCGATCCTTGCGCTTTTGCTGCTGGCCGGCTGCGTGTCGGGCGGCGCGGGCGATCCGCTGGCCAGTCGGCAGGGGCGGGAAGAGGCGGGCAGGGCTTATGTGCAGCTTGGGCTTGGGTATTTGCAACAAGGCCTGACCGAGCAGGCCAAGGCGCCGCTTGGCAAAGCCCTCGCCCTCGACGCCAGCGATGCCGGCGCACACGCCGCCCTGGCGCTGGTGTTTCAGGCGCAGGGTGAGCCGGGGTTGGCCGAGAAACACTTTCAAAAAGCCCTGCAGGCACGCCCTGGCGATACGCGAATTCGCAACAATTACGGCAGTTTCCTTTATGCTCAGGGGCGATTTGCCGAGGCCAAGCAGATGTTTCGCCTGGCCAGCGCCGATACCCTGTATCCTGAACGCTCCCGCGTGTACGAGAACCTTGGCCTGACTGCCCTGAAGCTCGAACGTCGTGACCAGGCCCACACATATCTGTTCAAAGCGTTGCAACTCAACCCGCAGCAACCGAGAGCGTTGCTGGAAATGGCTGAGTTGTCCTACGAAAACAGGCATTATGTGCCGGCCCTGGACTACTACGATCGTTTCAGCCGGTTGAGCGACCATGACGCCCGTAGCCTTCTGCTGGGCAGCCGCCTTGCCCGGGTATTCGACGAGCAGGGCACACTGGCCGACCTGGGCCAGCAATTACAACGACTTTATCCCGGTACGCCGGAATATCAGCAATACCTGTCGGAGCAACGATGAACGCCGCGCATCCCGAAGTAGCAGTAGCGCCTGGCCAGAACCCCGGTGAGCTTTTGCGCCAGGCCCGTGAGAAGCGGGACTGGTCACAAGCCGAGGTGGCCCGCAAGCTCAACCTCACTGTCAGTTCGTTGAACCACGTGGAAACCGGCGCCTTCGACAAGCTGCCCGGGCACACCTTCGCCCGTGGCTATATCCGCGCCTATGCCAAACTGATGGACCTGGACCAGGCCGCGTTGGTCGAGGCCTTCGACCAGTACACCGGTACCCACGCCAAGGGCAGTGAAGTGCATTCGCTGGGCCGCATCGAAGAACCGGTGCGCCTGTCGCACAACATCCTGCGCGGTGTCAGCCTGTTGCTGCTGGTGGCAGTGGTCGGTGGTGGTTTCGTTTGGTGGCAGGACCAGGGCAGCTTGCGGGGCAAGGACCTGGCCAAGATCGCCCTCGAGCACGTCGAGGTCGAGAGCGCCGACGGCACCACGCAGATCCACCCGCTGGACGAGCCTGAAGACCAGGCCGTGACGGCAGGCCAGCAACCCGAAAGCGCACCGTTGCCGCTGGAGCAGGCCGCTGGCGAACAGCCGCTTGCCGCCGCCGAGCAAGTGCCGGCCAGCCCTGCGCAAACCCCAGCTGCAAACGCAACGCCAGCCCCGGCCGCGCAGGCACAAGTGCCCGCCGCAGCCACGGCGCCAACGCCAGCACCGGCTGCAGTAGCACCTGCTGCCACGGCACCTGCCGCTGCTGCCCCTGTGGTCGCCGCCGCCGAGCCGGCCGCACCGGTCGCAGTACCTGCCGGTAGCGCCAAGGTCGCCATCCAGTTCACTGCCGATTGCTGGACCCAGGTCTCCGACGGCAACGGCAAGGTGCTGTTCAGCGCCGTCAAGCGCAAGGGCGACAACCTCGAGCTGACCGGCAAGCCGCCGTTCGCGGTACGCCTGGGCTTTGCCCGTGGCGCCCAGGTCAGCTACAACGGCCAGGCCGTCGATGTTGCTCCGTTCACCAGTGGCGAGACTGCTCGCCTGAAGTTGGGACAGTAAGTCATGCACGGCGAATCTCCGATCAAACGTCGCGAATCCCGCAAAATCTGGGTCGGCAATGTGCCGGTGGGTGGTGATGCGCCCATCGCGGTGCAAAGCATGACCAACACCGACACCAACGATGTCGACGCCACTGTCGGCCAGATCCAGCGTCTGGTCGATGCCGGTGTCGACATCGTGCGCGTCTCGGTACCGGACATGGACGCCGCCGAAGCGTTTGGCCGCATCAAGCAACGGGTGAGTGTGCCGCTGGTCGCCGACATTCATTTCGACTACAAGATCGCGCTGCGCGTGGCCGAGCTGGGTGTCGACTGCCTGCGTATCAACCCGGGCAACATCGGCCGTGAAGACCGTGTACGCGCGGTGGTCGATGCCGCCCGTGACCGCGGTATCCCGATCCGTATCGGCGTCAACGCAGGCTCCCTGGAAAAGGACCTGCAGAAGAAGTACGGCGAACCGACCCCAGCGGCGCTGGTCGAGTCGGCGCTGCGCCATGTCGAGCACCTGGACCGCCTGGATTTCCAGGACTTCAAGGTCAGCGTCAAGGCCTCCGACGTGTTCATGGCCGTCGAAGCCTATCGCCTGCTGGCCAAGCAGATCATCCAGCCCCTGCACCTGGGCATCACCGAAGCCGGTGGCCTGCGTTCGGGGACGGTGAAATCCGCCGTCGGCCTCGGTATGCTGCTGGCCGAGGGCATCGGCGATACCATTCGTATCTCCTTGGCCGCTGACCCGGTCGAAGAAGTGAAGGTCGGCTACGACATCCTCAAGTCGCTGCACCTGCGTTCGCGTGGCATCAACTTCATCGCCTGCCCGAGCTGCTCGCGGCAGAACTTCGATGTGGTCAAGACCATGAACGAGCTGGAAGGGCGCCTGGAAGACCTGCTGGTACCGCTGGACGTGGCGGTGATCGGTTGTGTGGTCAACGGCCCCGGCGAAGCCAAGGAAGCCCATGTAGGGCTGACCGGCGGTACGCCGAACCTGATCTACATCGACGGCAAACCGGCGCAGAAGCTAACCAATGACAACCTGGTCGATGAGCTCGAGAAGCTCATCCGCCAGAAAGCGGCCGAGAAGGCCGAGGCCGACGCGGCGCTGATCGCCCGTGGCTGACACACAGCATTCGTAAGGACTTTTCGTGAGCAAATCGCTGCAAGCCATCCGTGGCATGAACGACATCCTGCCAGAACAGTCGCCACTGTGGCGCTACTTTGAAGGCACCGTGGCCAGTCTGCTGGATACCTACGGGTACAGCCAGATCCGCACGCCGATCGTCGAGTTCACCGAGCTGTTCAAACGCTCCATCGGTGAAGTGACCGACATCGTCGAAAAAGAGATGTACACCTTCGAGGACCGCAACGGCGATTCGCTCACCCTGCGCCCTGAAGGTACCGCCGCCTGCGTGCGTGCCGTGCTGGAGCATGGCATCACCGGCAACGGCCAGGTGCAGAAACTGTGGTACATCGGCCAGATGTTCCGCCACGAGCGCCCGCAGAAAGGCCGTTACCGCCAGTTCCACCAGATCGGCGTGGAAGTGTTCAACCTCGATGGCCCGGACATCGACGCCGAGCTGATCATGCTGACCTGGCGCCTGTGGGGCCTGCTGGGCATCCAGGACGCGGTCAAGCTCGAGCTCAACAGCCTGGGTACCAGTGAAGCCCGTGCGCGCTACCGTGATGCGCTGGTCGAGTTCCTGTCGGCACGCCTTGAGCAGCTGGACGAAGACAGCCAGCGTCGCCTCAAGAGCAACCCGCTGCGCATCCTCGACAGCAAGGACCAGAACACCCAGGCGGTGCTGGTCGGTGCACCGAAGCTCGAAGATTACCTGGACGAAGCGTCCCGCGTGCACTTCGAGGGCCTCAAGGCCCGTCTGGATGCGGCTGGCATCCCGTTCGTGATCAACACCAAGCTGGTGCGTGGCCTGGACTACTACAGCAAGACCGTGTTCGAGTGGGTGACCGACAAGCTCGGCGCCCAGGGCACCGTCTGTGCCGGTGGCCGCTACGACGGCCTGGTCGAGCAGATGGGCGGCAAGCCGACCACTGGTGTAGGTTTCGCCATGGGTATCGAGCGCCTGATCCTGCTGCTGGAGACCCTGGGCAAGGTGCCCGAGTCGATCAGCCGTCAGGTCGATGTCTACCTCTGCGCCTTCGGTGAACAGGCAGAGCTGGCTGGCCTGCGCCTGTCCGAAAGCCTGCGTGATCGCCTGCCGGGCCTGCGCCTGGTGGTCAACGCTGGTGGCGGCAGCTTCAAGAGCCAATTCAAGAAAGCCGACAAGAGCGGCGCGCTGTTGGCCCTGATTCTTGGCGACGACGAGTTGGCCAAGCAGGAAATCGGCGTGAAGCCCCTGCGTGGCCAGGGCGAACAACAGAACATTGCCTGGGATGCTCTGGCTGAGCACCTGGAAACCGCAATCGCTCAGGCGTAACGCGGTTCAACAAGCGAATAGGCGAAAAGGAGTATTGGGGTGTCGAGTACAGATGATGATGACCTGGCAGGGGTCAAGGACTGGTGGAACCGCAACGGCAAGCCACTGCTGACCGGTGCCCTGCTGGCCGGCGTGGTGGTGTTGGGCTGGAATACCTGGCACAAGTACCAGAACAACCAGTCGCAAGGTGCCTCGCAGCTGTACCAGGCATTGCTTGAGACCAGCCTGACGCCAAGCGGCCAGCCAGACGCGACCAAGGTCGCGGAACTGGCCGGCAAGCTCAAGAGCGAATTCGGCGGTACCGCCTACGCCCAGTATGGCAGCCTGTTCGTGGCCAAGGTCGCGGTCGAGAGCGGCAAGCTCGACGACGCCGCCGCCGAGCTCAAGGGTGTGCTGGACAAGCCTGCCGATACCACGCTGGGCGAAATTTCGCGCCAGCGCCTGGCCCGTGTACTGGCTGCCCAGGACAAGGCCGACGAGGCCCTCAAGCTGCTCGACGGCGACGCCGACAAGGCGTTCCTGGCCAGCCGCGAAGAATTGAAGGGTGACCTGCTGGTACAGCTTGGTCGCGCCGACGATGCCCACAGCGCTTATGAAAAAGCCAAGGCCGCGCTGTCCGATGAAGCGGCGGTCGGTGGCCTGCAATTGAAGCTGGATGACCTGGCCAAAGGGGACGCCTGACGTGATCGGTTGGAAACAAGCAGCAGTGCTGACCCTGGCCGTTCTGGCCGCGGGTTGCAGCAGCAACAGCAAGAAGGAACTGCCCCCGGCCGAGCTGACCAAGTTCACCGAGGAAGTGGTACTGAAGAAGCAGTGGAGCCGTTCGATCGGTGACGGCCAGGGCGAGACGTACAACACCCTGGTACCGGCCATCGAAAACGACCGTATCTACGCCTCCGACGTCAACGGTGAAGTCTTCGCCCTCGACCGTATCACCGGCGACGTGGCCTGGAAAAAAGACCTCGACCTGCAGGTGTCGGGCGCTGTCGGTGTGGGTTACGGGCTGGTCATGCTCGGTACCCTCAAAGGCGAAGTCATCGCGCTGGACTCCAGCACCGGTGAAGAGCGCTGGCGTTCACGCGTGACCAGTGAAGTGCTGGCACCACCAGCCAACAATGGTGACGTGGTGGTGGTGCAGACCCAGGACGACCGCCTGATCGGCCTCGATGCCGCGACCGGCGACCGCCGCTGGATCTATGAAAGCACCCCGGCCGTGCTGACCCTGCGGGGCACCGGCGCGCCGATCGTGACCAACCGCATGGCGGTTGCCGGCCTGTCCACCGGCAAAGTGATCGCGGTGGATATCAGCAACGGCGTGCCGGTGTGGGAGAGCCGCGTGGCCATCCCGCAGGGGCGTTCCGAGCTGGACCGCGTAGTGGATATCGACGGCGGCTTGCTGCTGTCCGGTGGTACCCTGTACGTCAGCACCTACCAGGGCCGCGTAGCGGGCCTGGACCTGGAAAGCGGCCGTGTGCTGTGGCAGCGAGATGCTTCCAGCTACGTGGGTGTCGCCCAGGGTTACGGTAACGTCTATGTCAGCGAAGCCTCGGGTACCGTTGAAAGTGTCGACGAGCGCTCTTCCAGCGCCCTGTGGACCAACGATTCCATGGCTCGCCGTCAGCTGTCGGCACCGGAAGTGTTCTCCAGCTACGTGGCTGTAGGTGACTTCGAGGGTTACCTGCACCTGCTCAGCCAGGTCGATGGCCGCTTCGTCGGCCGCGAGCGAATCGACAGTGATGGCCTGCGCGCCCGGCCCTTGGTGGTCGGCGACACCATCTACGTCTTCGGCAACAGCGGCAAGCTCGAGGCACTGACCGTCCGCTGAAGCTAAGCTCAAGTCCGCCAACGGGCTTGAGCCGCGGTGTAGGAAACGCCGCACAAACTCCGGCCGCTGCCTTGCAGCGGCCTTTGCATTTTCAAGAATTCAAGAGTGGAGAGCCGCATGGTTCCCGTAATCGCCCTGGTGGGACGGCCGAACGTCGGCAAATCCACCATGTTCAACCGCCTGACCAAAACCCGCGATGCCATCGTCGGTGACCTGTCGGGTTTGACCCGTGACCGCCAGTATGGTGATGCCTCCTGGCAGGGTCGTTCCTTCATCCTGATCGACACCGGTGGTATCACCGGTGACGAAGTGGGCATGGACGAGAAGATGGCCGAGCAGTCGCTCATGGCCATCGAAGAAGCCGACTATGTGCTGTTCCTGGTCGATGCCCGTGCGGGCATGACCGCAGCAGACCTGATGATCGCCGAGCACCTGCGCAAGCGGAACAAGTCGGCGATTCTGGTCGCCAACAAGATCGACAACATCGACCCTGACGTCGCCCGCGCCGAGTTCTCGCCGATGGGCATGGGCAACGCCATCCCGGTGGCGGGCTCCCAGGGCCGTGGTATCAGCGCCCTGATGGAAGCCGTGCTCGGCCACCTGCCACGCGATGCCGAAGACGAAGCGCTGGACCAGGACGTCGCCGAAGGCGAGGAAGCCGTGCGCATCCCTGGCCCGAGCGAAAAGGATGGCATCAAGATCGCCATCATCGGCCGCCCGAACGTCGGCAAGTCGACCCTGGTCAACCGCATGCTCGGCGAAGAGCGCGTGGTGGTCTACGACGAGCCGGGTACTACCCGTGACAGTATCTACATCCCGTTCGAGCGTGATGGCGACAAGTACACCTTCATCGACACCGCCGGGGTGCGCAAGCGCGGCAAGATTCACGAGGAAGTCGAGAAGTTCTCCGTGGTCAAGACGCTGCAGGCGATCAAGGACGCCAACGTCGTGATCTTCGTCATGGATGCCCGCGAAGGGGTGGTCGACCATGACCTGAACCTGCTGGGCTTCGCCCTCGAAGCCGGCCGCGCCATCGTCATCGCCCTGAACAAGTGGGATGGCATGGAGCCGGGTGAGCGCGCCTACGTGAAGACCGAGTTGGAGCGCCGGCTATTCTTCGTCGACTTCGCCGACATCCACTTCATTTCCGCGCTGCACGGCACGGGCGTGGGCAACCTGTACAAGTCGGTACAGGCCGCGTTCATGTCGGCGGTAACCCGCTGGCCGACCAGCCGCCTGACGCAGATCCTCGAAGACGCCGTGAGCGAGCACCAGCCGCCGCTGGTCAATGGCCGCCGCATCAAGCTGCGCTATGCGCACTTGGGGGGGGCCAACCCGCCGCTGATCGTGATCCACGGCAACCAGACCGACAGCATTCCCAAATCGTACTCGCGTTACCTGGAAAACACCTATCGCCGCGTGCTCAAGCTGGTCGGTACGCCGATCCGTATCGAGTACAAGGGTGGTGAAAACCCGTACGAGGGCAAGAAAAACACCCTCACCGATCGCCAGGTCAACAAGAAGCGCCGCTTGATGTCGCACCACAAGAAGGCCGAGAAGAAGCGCCGCGACAAGCGCTAACTAGCGGCAAGCTACAAGCTCAAAGCTGCAAGAAAAAGCAGGCGTTGATGCATGCCGCTTTTTCTTGTGGCTTGAAGCTTGTAGCTTATAGCTCTCAGTCCCCAGGAAAGAGGGCTCCATGATCCGCAGCAAACTGCCGAATGTCGGCACGACCATCTTCACTACCATGTCCCAGCTCGCCGTGCAGACCGGTGCGCTCAACCTCTCCCAAGGTTTCCCTGACTTCAATGGCCCGCAGGCCCTGCTCGATGCAGTGGGCCGGCATGTGGCCGCCGGGCATAATCAGTACGCGCCGATGACCGGCCTGCCGGCCCTGCGCCAGCAGGTTGCGGCCAAGGTCGAGCGCCTGTATGGGGCCAAGGTCGATGCCGATCAGGAAGTGACCATCACCCCCGGTGCCACCGAGGCGATCTTCTGCGCCATTCAGGCGGTGATCCACAGCGGTGACGAGGTGATCGTCTTCGACCCTTGTTACGACAGCTATGAGCCTTCCGTAGAGCTGGCCGGCGGACGTTGCGTGCATGTACAACTCAGTGACGGCGACTTTCGCATCGACTGGCAGAAGTTCAGCGATGCCCTGAGCCCGCGCACACGCATGGTCATCCTCAATTCGCCGCACAACCCCAGCGGCGCGTTGATCACCCGAGAAGACCTGGACCAGTTGGCGCGGCTGATTGCCGAGCGCGATATCTACCTGGGCAGTGATGAAGTCTACGAACACCTGGTCTACGACGGTGTAGGCCACGCCAGCGTACTGGCCCATGCCGAGCTGTATAGCCGTGCCTTCGTGGTCAGTTCGTTTGGCAAGACCTACCATGTGACGGGGTGGAAGACCGGCTACGTGATTGCGCCAGCGGCCCTGAGTGCAGAGCTGCGCAAGGTGCACCAGTACGTCAACTTCTGCGGGGTGACGCCTTTGCAGTGCGCGCTGGCGGACTTCATGGCCGAGCACCCCGAGCACCTCGACCAACTGCCCGGCTTCTACCAGGCCAAGCGCGACCTGTTCTGCGACTTGCTGGCGGGTTCGCGCTTCAGTTTCCGCCGCGCGGCCGGCACCTACTTCCAACTGGTGGACTATTCGCAGATCCGCCCGGACCTGAACGACGTCGACATGGCGCTGTGGCTGACCCGTGAGCATGGCGTGGCGACCATTCCGGTGTCGGTGTTCTACCAGCAACCTATCCCCGAGCAACGCCTGGTGCGCCTGTGCTTTGCCAAACGTGAGGAGACGCTGCGTCAAGCAGCGGAAAAACTATGCGCGATCTGAGTGCACTGCCCAACCTGAAAATCGCTCTGGTGCAAACCACCTTGGCCTGGCATGACCGCGAGGCCAACTATGCGCATTTCGAGGTATTGCTCGACCAGGCGGGTGACGTCGACCTGGTGATCCTGCCCGAGATGTTCACCACTGGGTTTTCCATGGAGTCGCAACGCCTGGCCGAGCCTGAGAACGGCCCGACCTACAAATGGCTCAAGGCCCAGGCCAAGCGGATCGACGCAGTGGTCACCGGCAGCGTGATCATCCAGGCCGCCGATGGCAGCCATCGCAACCGCTTGCTTTGGGCACGGCCGGATGGCGAGATCCTGCACTATGACAAGCGCCACCTGTTCCGCATGGCCGGTGAGCATAAGCACTACACCCCGGGCGAGCGCCAGGTGCAGTTCGAGATCAAGGGCTGGCGGGTGCGCCCGTTGATCTGCTACGACCTGCGTTTCCCGGTGTGGAGCCGCGATGCCCAGGACACCGACCTGTTGCTGTATACCGCCAACTGGCCGGCCGCGCGCCGCCAGCACTGGAACCGCCTGCTGCCGGCCCGCGGCATCGAGAACCTGTGTTATGTGGCGGCGGTGAACCGCGTGGGCACCGATGGCAAGGGCTTCGCTTATTCGGGTGACAGCCAGGTGCTGGACTTCCAGGGCGAGAGCCTGCTCAGCGCGGGCGAGGCGGACGGGGTGTTCACGGTGGTGTTGCGGGCGGCGGAGCTGGCGGCTTACCGCAGCAAGTTCCCGGCTAACCTGGATGCTGATACTTTCGAGCTTCACTGAGTCAGCACCGGCCCTTGTGTAGGAGCGGCCTTGCGTCGCGAACGGGCCGCGAAGCGGCCCCAGGATATTGGCGGCAGCGCTGAAATCGATGGGGCCGCTTCGCGGCCCGTTCGCGACGCAAGGCCGCTCCTACACAAAGGCGGGCTGCATCAGTTGTGGCAGTGATCAGTACACATCCCGCCGATAGCGCCCCTCTTCGATCAATTGCTCGACCAACGCTTCTCCGAGAATGCCCTTCAGCGCGGCATCAACACCGGCAGCCATCCCTTGCAGGCTGCCACAGACATACACACAGGCGCCGTCCGCGACCCAGCGCTTGACCGCTTCGGCCTGCTGCAGCAACACATCCTGCACATACACCTTCTCTGCCTGATCCCGCGAGAACGCGAGGTCCAGGCGCGCCAGGTCACCGCTGCCCAGCCAGCCCTGCAGCTCATCACCGCACAGCAGGTCGTGGGCCCGGTTACGCTCACCGAACAACAGCCAGTTGCGCTGCTCGCCCGCGTTGATGCGTGCCTTGATCAGGCTGCGCAAACCCGCCAGCCCGGTACCGTTGCCGATCAGAATCATGGGTGCCGGCGACGCGGGCAGGTGGAAGCCACTGTTGCGGCGCAGGCGCAAGCCCAGCGCGCCATCCACCGGCAGGTACTCGGTCAGCCAACCGGAACCCAGGCCGAGGGTGCCATCGGGGTGACGTTCCTGGCGCACGATCAACTCCAGCACACCGTCACTGGCGATCGAGGCGATGGAGTATTCACGCGTGCCGATCGGTACCAGCGCATCGACCAGCGCCTGGGCGTGCAGCCCCACCAGGTGATCGCGCCGGCTCGGCAGCTGGCGGCTGGCCAGCGCCTGACCCAAGGTTTCGCTCAGGCCGTCGAGCTGCACGGACGTGTCGGCATTCAGCCCCAGGCCATGGAGGAAGGCATCGACCCGCGGCTGACCATTGCGCGGCAAGATTTCCACCAGGTCACCAGCCTGCCAGCTGGCGGGCGCTTCGGCACGCAGGCCGATCAGGTAAACCGGCTGGCCTTGGCTGCCCGGGTTCATCAGCGCGCGTTGCACCAGGGTCCAGTTGCCGAAGCTTGCTGGCTGCCAGGCCGTTACCGGCTGAGCGCCGGTCAGTTGCGCCAGTGCCTGCTGCCATTGCTGCAGGGCCGCCGGGTCGGCGCTGTCTACCTCCACCGGGCTGAACGCAGTGCTGGCGCCGCGCTCAGCCAACCAGGCCTGCAGGCGCCGGGCGAAACCGCAGAAGTGCGGATACTGACGGTCGCCCAAGGCGAGCACTGCGTAGTTGAGGTTGTTCAGCGCCCACGGCTGGCCAAGCACCTTGCGCTCGAACGCGCGGGCGCTGTCAGGGGCTTCGCCATCGCCAAACGTACTGACCACGAACAGTGCACGGCGGGCTTGGCGCAAGTCATCCTCGCCCAGTTCGGCCAAGGCGCGGACCTGCACCGGGAGGCCTGCAGCCTGCAACTGCCCGGCACTCTGCCAGGCCAGCTGTTCGGCAAAGCCGCTTTGGCTGGCGAAGCTGACCAGCCAGCTGTCGCTGCCGGCGTTGACGCTGTCGACGTTGCCGCGGGCGGCGCGCACCTGGCGCTTCTTGCGGCGGCGGTCGAGGTACAGCAGCCAACCCGTCACGAAGAACAGCGGCATGGTCAGGCTGGCGACGGTGACGATGATGCGCCCCGGCAGGCCGAAGTACTCGCCCACGTGCAGGGCGTAAACGCTCTGCAGCAACTGCGCCTTGAAGGATTTGTCGGCGTAGCGGTCGTGGTTTTTCACCTGGCCGGTGGCCGGGTCCAGCATCAGGGTGTCGAAGGCGCGCGGGTGCGCAGCGTTGTCCAGCAGGAAGAACAAGTTGGCCGGTTGCCCACCTGCCGGTGGCAGGCGCAGGTTGTAGGCGGCCAGGCCGGGGCCTGCGGCAGCCTTGAGGCTGGCCCAGATGGCGTCGTAGTCGACCACCAGCGGCGGTGCGTTTTTATCGACCTTCTGTGGCCCGTGGCGGCCACGGCCTTCGCCGCGCTTTTGCTGCTGGCCTGCTGCCGGCGCGTCGGCCAGCAGGGTGTTCAGGCCTTGGCGATACCATTCGTAAGACCAGAACAGGCCGGTGAGGGCGAACAACAGATAGAACAGCAGGCACCAGGTACCTGCCACGGCGTGCAGGTCCCAGTTGAAGGCGCGGCCTTTCTTGGCCCAGTCGAAGGTCAGCCAGACCCGCCAATTGAGTGCCTTGCGCGGCCAGCGCAGGTACAGGCCGGAGAGGCAGAAGAAGATCAGTATCAGGGTGCAGGCGCCGGTGATCTGCCGACCACTGTCGCCCATGGCCAGGAAACGGTGCAGGTTGAGCATCAGGTTGAAGAAATCCTGCCCGGCCACTTCGCCCTTGAGCTCGCCGGTGTACGGGTCGGCATAGCGCAGCTCGCCGCGGCGCTGGCCCGGCGGTGGGGTGAAGAAGATTCGCGCTGCGTTGCCCTGATGAAGGTCGACCCACAGCATCGACACCTTCTCGCCTTGCGCAGCCTCGACCCGCTGCACCAGTTCGGCGGGCGGCAGCACGCCCTCGGGGCGCACTTCTACCTTCAGCACATCGGCATTGAACGCACGCAGCAGTTCTTCCTGAAACGACCAGATCGCCCCGGTAATGCCCATCAAGGCCAGCACCAGGCCAGCGGTGATGCCAAAGAACCAGTGCAATTGGAACAGCGTCTTCTTCACCACATCGATCACCTTGTCGTGCTGCCGCAACCTGCGCGGCGTGCATTATGCCTTGGTACGCAAAAGCCCCGCTCACTGGAATGAACGGGGCTCCGGGTTGCTGCTTTAGAAGTGGACGCTGGTGGTCAGCAACGCGGTCCGGCCCGCCGCCTGGTTGGCGAAGTGGGTGGAGAACGCCTTGTCGTAGTACACCTCGTTGGTCAGGTTCTGCACGTTCAGCTGCAGGTCGACGTTCTTGGTCAGCTTATAGGCCGCCATGGCGTCGTAACGTACATAGCTGTCGACCATGGTGGTGTTGGCCACGCTGCCGTAGACGTCATCCACATAGAACGCGCCGCCACCGACGGTGAGCTTCGGCGTGATCGCGTAAGTGGTCCACAGGCTGGCGCTGTTGTTCGGCGTGTTCGGCAGCTGGTTGCCGTCGTTGGCCTTGCCCAGCGCGCCACCGTCGATCTGGCGGGCCTGCATGTAGGTATAACCGGCGAAAACCTGCCACTTGTCGGTCAGCTTGCCGCTGGCCGACAGCTCGATGCCCTGCACGCGGGTTTCACCGACGTTTTCGTAGCTGGTGGTATCTACCTGCACGCGAGCGTTTTCCTTCTCGGTGCGGAACAGCGCGGCGGCCAGGGACAGGCGCTGGTCGAGCAGGTCCCACTTGGTGCCGATCTCGTAGTTGGTAGTTTCTTCCGGCTCCATGTCGCTGCTCAGCAGGTTGCCGGCGCGGTCACTGGTGTTGCCCAGCGGGTTGCCTTCGGTGCCTTCACCCAGCATTGCGCCGGGTGGCGTTGCGGAGGTGGCGTAGGAAACGTAGATGCTGCCGTTTTCGGCCGGTTTCCAGACCAGGCCCAGCTGGCCGGTGATGAACTCGCTGGTGTCACGGCCCTTGGAAGCAACGCCCTTGCTGTTCACCACGGTAGCGCCGGCGGCATCGTAAGTGCGGTACTGGGTGTCGAAGTGGTCGTAGCGCAGGCCCATGTTCAGCAGCCAGTCAGGCGTCAGCTCCAGGGTGTCGAACACGTAGAGGGCGCGGGTGTTGCTCTTGGTGTCGGTGCCCGCGTAGTTGCGCGCAATATTGCCGTTCCAAGGGTCGTCCGGGTTCGGGTTGCTCAGCGAGGTGCAGTTGTAGCCGCTGCTGGCGCCGATCATGCCTGGGGTGCAGTTGCTGTTGGCGCTGCCCCCCGGCACGGTATCGGTGTCAACGGTGTAGGACGAACGCTTGCTCTCTTCGCGGCTCAGCTCGATACCGGTGGAGAAGCTGTTCTTCATGCCGCCCAGGTAGAACTCGCCAAACAGGTCAGTCTGGTTGGTGGTGGTGGCGGTGTTGCCGACGCGGCTGTTGGCACGGCGCCAGACGCTGCCGTTGTTGACGTTGCCCTTGCTGTCGTCCGGCTGGGTCAGGATGTAGTCCTGCATGCTGTTGCCATGGCGCAGGGTGTTCTTGACGGTCAGCGAGTCGGTCAGGTCGTGTTCGATCGCGAAGGTGGCGATGTCGACCCGGCTCTTGCGGAAGTCACGGCCGGTCAGGCCGTAGAAGTTGTCGCTGTCGCTACCGTCGTTCGGCTTGCTCGGGTGCGCCGAGGTGCGCCCGCCGCTGCCCGAGGTCGGGATGGTGTAGGGAATGCCCGAGTCCGGCAGGTCGTCGCTTTCCAGGTGGTAGTAGTCGAGGTTGACGCGGGTCGGCGTGCCCAGGCCGAAGGCCAGGGACGGGGCGATGCCCCAGCGGTCGTAGTTGACCTTGTCACGGCCGGCGACGTTGCTCTCGTGGGTCATCAGGTTGAGACGACCGGCGACGGTGTCGCTGAACTGGTAGTTGCCATCGAAGGTGTAGCGTTGGGTCTGGTCACTGCCCCAGGTCCAGGCGCCGTCCAGCGAGTTGCCCAGGTGCGCACGCTTGCTCACCAGGTTGATGGTGCCGCCTGCGGCGCCTCGGCCACCGATGGCCGAGTTCGGGCCCTTGGCCACTTCCACCGACTCGATGGCGAAGATCTCACGGGTTTGCGCGCCGGTATCACGCACGCCGTCCAGGTAGGTATCGCCCTGGGCGTCAAAGCCGCGGATGAACGGGCGGTCGCCCTGGGGGTTGCCGCCTTCACCGGCACCAAAGGTGATGCCAGGTACCGTACGCAGGGCGTCCTGCAGGCTGAGGGCGTTGGTGTCCTTGATCACCTGCTGCGGAATCACCGTGACCGAGCGCGGTGTATCGACCAGCGGCGCGGTGTACTTCTGCGACGAGGCTTTCTCGACCTTGTAGTCGGTGCTGGCCTGTTCGGCCTTGCCGTTGACGCTGGTGGCATCAAGGGTAACGGCACGGTTGGCGGCAGGCTCGGCAGCGTAGGCGGTCGAGGCAGTGATGGCGACGCCGATGGCGGTCACGATCAGGCGTGGCGAACTCACAGCAGATGGCACGTAGTGACGCATTGGTAAGGACCTTCCCCAAGGTGATAAGGCGGCGGATCTTAATGTAAGCAATTGTGACTAACAATTGAGAGTCGTTACCATTCGTGAGGAATTTACAATCTTTACAGTTTGCCGTTACGGTTTTCGTCGGCTGAAACGTCTTAAGCGGCGAATGGGGCTTGTGGTGTGTAAAAGGTAATCAATATCATTGACGCCTTTACATTTGCCCAGGTGCCGCCGCCATGCTGCTTCACATTCCCGGCCTGTTCGATGCCGACGAACTCGCGCGTATCCGTGAGGCCCTGGAGCAGGCTGACTGGGCCGATGGCAAGGTCACGGCGGGTTATCAGTCGGCCAAGGCCAAGCACAACCTGCAGTTGCCTGAAGGCCACCCGCTGGCCAAGGAGCTCGGCAGCGCATTGATCGACCGCCTGTGGAACACGCCCCGGTTCATGTCGGCAGCGCTGCCGCACAAGGTCTTCCCACCGCTGATCAATTGCTACCGCGAAGGCGGCAACTTCGGCTTTCACATCGACAATGCCCTGCGCCAGCCCAAGGGCAGCGCGGAGCGGGTGCGTACCGACCTGTCGTCAACGCTGTTTCTCAGCGACCCGGACAGTTACGACGGCGGCGAACTGGTGATCCAGGACACTTATGGCGTGCAGCAGGTGAAGCTGGCGGCCGGCGACCTGGTGCTGTACCCCGGCACCAGCTTGCACAAGGTCAACCCGGTGACACGCGGCCAGCGCTATGCTGCGTTTTTCTGGACGCAAAGCCTGGTGCGCGAAGACAGCCAGCGGGCGCTGTTGTTCGAGATGGACAATGCCATCCAGCAACTCACCGCCGATGTGCCCGAGCACCCTTCGCTGCTGCAGTTGACGGGTACCTACCACAACCTGCTGCGCCGCTGGGCTGAGGTCTGAGACGTGTCATACCAATTGCGTCGTGAAGAAGTGATCGATGTTGCAGGCCTCAAGGCCATGCTCGAAGACAGCCCCGGCAAGGCTGCCCAGGCGATCCTGGCGGCAGCGGGGCAGGGGGCGGTCGAGGCACAGTTGCTGCTGGGGCAGATTCTGCTCGACGGGCGTGGCATCGAAGCCGATGCCGGTGTGGCCCGGCGCTGGTTCGGCATCGCCGCCCAGGCTGGCAATGCCATGGCGCACAACATGCTTGGGCGTTGCCTGGAACATGGCTGGGGGGGGGAGGTGAGCCTTTCGCAGGCGGCCATCCACTATGCGCGTGCGGCCGACGCGGGGCTGGGCTGGGGCCTTTACAACCTGGGCAACCTGCTGGCCACCGGGCGTGGGGTGCCGGCAAACCAGGCCCAGGCGTTGCTCTGTTACGAGAAAGCGGCGCACATGGGGCATGCCAAGTCGATGAACTTGTATGGGCGTTACCTGGAGCAGGGCATCGCCACGGCGCCCAGCCCGGCGCGGGCGGTGCGCTGGTATCGACGTTCGGCAGAGGCGGGGGACTTTCGCGGCATGTTCAGCCTGGCGCTGGTGCTGGTCGAGCGTGGGCAGGTGGCTGAGGCTGGGCCTTGGCTGGAGCGTGCGCGGGTTGAGGGGAATGTGAATTTTCTGCGCAGTGCAGTGGCCACTCTGCAGGGCGCTGGACCGTTGCTGGTGGGGTATGCTGCCGGGTACGCCGAGGAACTCGAACAGCGTCGGGAATAATGTTTACAGTGCCGGCCTCTTCGCGGGGCAAGCCCGCTCCCACAGGTTATCTGTTCCTGTGGCACAGCAGGGTCCGGTGGGAGCGGGCTTGTCCTGCGAAGAGGCCGGCATTGACACACACACATGAAAACGGGGCCTTTCGGCCCCGTTCTTCATTACAGGTAGTAAGCCTTCAGCGGCGGGAAGCCGTTGAATTCCACCGCGCTGTAGCTGGTGGTGTAGGCACCGGTCGACAGCCAGTACAGGCGGTCGCCGATCGCCAGGTTCAGCGGCAGGCCGTACTTGTAGTGCTCGTACATGATGTCGGCGCTGTCGCATGTCGGGCCGGCGATGACCACTTCTTCCATCTCGCCTTTCTTCTCGGTCCAGATCGGGAACTTGATGGACTCGTCCATGGTTTCGATCAGGCCGGAGAATTTGCCCACGTCGGTGTACACCCAACGCTCGACCGCGGTACGCGACTTGCGCGCTACCAGCACCACTTCGCTGACCAGGATGCCGGCGTTGGCGATCAGCGAACGGCCTGGCTCGAGGATGATTTCCGGCAGGTCGTCACCGAAGTCTTCCTTCAGGAAGCGGATGATCTCTTCGGCGTAGGTTTCCAGGCTGTTGGTACGGGTGATGTAGTTGGCCGGGAAGCCGCCACCCATGTTGATCAGTTTCAGCTCGATGCCGTCTTCTTCCTTCAGGCGCTCGAAGATCACCTTGACCTTGGCGATGGCCGCGTCCCACACGCTGATGTCGCGTTGCTGCGAACCGACGTGGAAGGAAATGCCGTACGGCACCAGGCCCAGGTCGCGGGCGAGGATCAGCAGGTCCATGGCCATGTCGGTCTGGCAGCCGAATTTACGCGACAGCGGCCAGTCGGCAGTGGTGGAGCCTTCGGTGAGGATACGCACGTAAACCTTGGAACCCGGCGCGGCCTTGGCGATATTGCGCAGGTCGGCTTCCGAGTCGGTGGCGTACAGGCGCACGCCCTTCTCGTAGAAGTAGCGGATGTCCTTGGATTTCTTGATGGTGTTGCCGTAGCTGATACGGTCGGCGCTGACGCCACGGTCCATCACTTTGTCCAGCTCGTAGATCGAGGCGATGTCGAAGCTCGAGCCTTTGTCTTTGAGCAGGTCGATGATCTCGACCGCCGGGTTGGCCTTGACTGCGTAGTAGACCTTGGCGAATTCGAAACCGGCGCGCAGGTCGTCGTAGGCCTTGCTGATCATCTGGGTATCGATGAGTACGAACGGGGTTTCTTGCTTGTCAGCGAACGCCTTCATTTTCTGGAAGGTGTCACGCGCGAAATAGTCTTCGACCTGGATCGACATGCTCAGGGACTCCATGGGCAAACTGAAAAGATAAGTGGCTGCAAACTGAACGTCCTCCGTATCCCCACTTTGGTTCGCCTACTCAGTACTTGAGCCGGATGGATCGTTTCCAGCATGGACGTTCGGCGCGCACTTTAGGGCGTGAAGAATGCAAGATCAACAGGCAATCCGGGCATGTTCGTCGCGTATCGACGACCTGCCATTTGAATAACCGACTCATGTGACCGGCAGATGTTCCCTGGGATGTTTGAAGCGTTAAATATTGTGGAATGGACCGTTTCGGCCCTTTGGCGGGTGAACCCGCTCCCATAGGGATTGCGCTAATCCTGTGGGCGCGGGCTCACCCGCGAATGGCCCTGAGGTGTTCATATTTATGGCCACATTTTCCTGGCACTGCAGTGCCTGAAATCCCTATAAATTTTTTGTTACCGACTGACGGATTTGCCGTGCTTGATGAGAAACATTACTATTCGCAGCCTTATCTGCCTCCCTGACGAACCCCGACCGTGTCCGGACCCAAAGGCTTCCTCGACCATTACCATGAGCTGATCGGCACCTGGACGCGCAAGCTGCGCAGTCGTCAGCAGGCCGAGGACCTCGCTCACGATGCCTTCGTACGGGTACTGGAAAACCCCCGCGAACAGGTCGAGCAGCCCCGCGCCTACCTGCACCAGACCGCCCGCAACATTGCCGTGGACGGTTTTCGCCGTGAAGACCGGCGCCAGGCACTGGCGCTGGAAGCCTTTGAGGAAAGCGCCAGCCACAGCGGTGACCCTGAAGCCTACGTACACGCGCTGGAGCTGGCCGACAGTGTCGAGCGGGCGCTGGCCGAGTTGCCGCTCAACTGCCGGCGGGTGTTCATCTGGCAGAAGCTCGAAGGCCTGACCCAGGCCGAGATTGCCGAGCGCATGGGCTTGAGCAAGAACATGGTCGAAAAGTATATGATCCGCACCCTCCGACACCTGCGTGAGCATCTGGATGTGTCGGCATGATGAGTCAGGAGACCTTTTCGATGAAACGGCACGGTACCGATAGCGTCCGCGAGCAGGCGGCCGAATGGTTCGCCCGCGTGCAGGATGCGCCGCGGGATGCCGAGCTGCTGGCCCGCTTGCAAGGGTGGCTGGAGGCGGACCCACGCCATCGCGAGGAATACCAGCAGCTCGCCAGCCTCTGGCGCGCCGCCGACTTCATACCGCGCCAGCGCCTTGATACCCTGTGCGCGCCAGAGCCCGTGCGCCAGCTGCCTCGGCGGCGTTTGCTGCGCCAGGCTTTGGCGGCCGGTGTGGCAGTGGTTGCCCTGGGGCTCGGCTGGAGTGGCTGGCAGTACCAGCGCCTCAATCATCAGGACCTGTTACAGACTGCCTTCGGTGAGCGCCGCCAGGTCGAACTGCCGGACGGCTCGCAGCTGACGCTCAACGGCGGTACGCAGTTGCAGGTCGATTTCAGCGCGGGGCGGCGGCACATTCAACTGAACGCCGGTGAGGCGATGTTCATCGTCGCCCACGACAGCAGCCGACCGTTCGTGGTCGACACGGCCCAAGGCAGCGTGACCGTCACCGGCACCCGCTTTGATGTACGGCTGGACCCGGCCGCCACCCGCGTAGCGGTCGAGCAAGGCTCGGTACGGGTGCAGGGCAAGGATGCTTCGCTGGCGCAACTGACGGCCGGCCTGGGCGCGCATATAGATGCACAAGGCAAGGTGGCGGCGCCCTACGCGGTCAATGCCGCAGCCCTGACTGCCTGGCGCCAGGGCAAGCTGGTGTTCGACAACGCCACCCTGGCCGAGGTGGTGGCCGAAGTTTCCCGCTACCGCACCCAGCCGCTGCGGGTTGCCCCCGGCAAGGTGGCACAGATGCGCCTCTCAAGCACCTTCAGCACCGACGACACCGATGCACTGCTGCGCGCCTTGCCGAGCATCTTGCCGGTGGGCATCAAAGCCCATGAAGACGGCTCTCGCGAAATAATCGCGAAATAGATTCAGGTTTATTTCAGCTCGTTCGTCTTCCTCGCCAGCTGCAACTGCCAAGCATTTACATTTGCATGCGGTTGGCGTTTATCCCGCACTTCAGGATGTCTGACGACGTGAACAACAACAAATCCTTGCCACGCTTTCGCGCCCTGGCGCTGGCTCTCGCGGTCAGTGCCGTGGCCGTCAACAGCCACGCCGAACAGGCTGGCGGCGCAATCCAGATCCAGGCACAACCGCTGGCCTCGGCCCTGAGCCAATTGGGCCAGCAGACCAACCTGCAACTGTTCTACAGCCCTGAGCTTGTGGCCGGCAAACAGGCCCCGGCGGTGTCCGGCAACCTGGCGCCGGTGCAGGCGCTGCAACAGTTGCTGCAAGGCAGCGGGCTGACCTTCGAGCAGGCCCAGGACACAGTGGTGGTAAAGCCGCTGCCGACCACCCTCGACCTGGGCAGCGGTAGCCTGGAGCTGGCGCCCACCGACATCAAGGTGGTCGGTGACTGGCTGGGCGATGCCGACCAGGCCGTGGTGCAGAACCACCCCGGCGCGCGCACCGTGGTGCGTCGCGAGGCCATGGTCGAGCAGGGTGCAATGAACGTTCGCGACGTGCTGCGCGGCATCCCTGGCGTGCAGGTGCAGGACTCCAACGGCACCGGTGGCAGCGACCTGTCGCTGAACGTTGGCGTGCGCGGCCTGACCTCGCGGCTGTCGCCCCGCTCGACCGTGTTGATCGATGGCATCCCGGCGGCGTTCGCCCCTTATGGCCAGCCGCAGCTGTCGATGGCGCCGATCTCTTCGGGCAACCTGGACAGCATCGACGTGGTACGCGGCGCAGGTTCTGTGCGCTACGGCCCGCAGAACGTCGGTGGGGTGATCAACTTCGTTACCCGGGCGATCCCAGAGAAGGCCTCGGCTGAGCTTTCCACCACCTTGGAAACCTCGCAGCATGGCGGCTGGAAGCACACCGAGTCGGCCTTCGTCGGCGGCACCGCCGACAACGGCATGGGCGTAGCACTGCTGTACACCGGGGTGAACGGCAACGGTTACCGCGAGAGCAACAACGGCAACGACATCGACGATGTGATCCTCAAGACCCACTGGGCCCCGACCGACGTCGATGAGTTCTGGCTCAACTTCCATTACTACGATGGCCGTGCCGACATGCCCGGCGGCCTGACCCAGGCCCAGTACGACAGCAACCCGTACCAGTCACTGCGCGACTACGACTACTTCGCCGGCCGGCGCAAGGATGTATCGTTCAAGTGGCAGCGCCAGCTCGACGACGCTACCCAGTTCGAAGTGCTGACCTACTACACCGACAGCTTCCGTGGCAGCGCCATCGCCTCGCGTGACATGAAGACCCTCTCGTCGTACCCGCGCAACTACCACACCTTCGCCATCGAACCGCGCCTGTCGCGGATCTTCTTCGCCGGCCCCACTACCCAGGAAGTCAGTGTGGGTTACCGCTACCTGAAAGAGGCCATGCGCGAGCAGTCGACCCGCCTGGCGCTGATCGACAACGTGCCGACGCCAACCCCGACTTCTGATGGCCATGTGTTCCAGGACCGTAGCGGCGGCACCGAGGCCAGCGCCTACTACATCGACGACAAGATCGACGTCGGCAACTGGACCATCACCCCAGGCATCCGCTTCGAGCACATCAACACCGACTGGCGCGACCGCCCGGTGCTGGACGCCAACAACCGCCCGGTGGCAGAGAAGAAGCGCAGCATCACCAGCAACGAACCGCTGCCGGCACTGAGCGTGATGTACCACCTCTCCGATGCCTGGAAGGTGTTCGCCAACTACGAGACCTCGTTCGGCAGCCTGCAGTACTTCCAACTGGGCCAGGGCGGTACCGGCAACAGCACGGCCAACGGCCTGGAGCCGGAAAAGGCCAAGACCTATGAGGTGGGTACGCGCTATGACAACGGCGGCTTCGCCGGTGAACTGACAGCGTTCTACATCGACTTCGATGACGAGCTGCAGTACATCAGCAACGATGTCGGCTGGACCAACCTGGGCGCCACCAAGCACCAGGGTATCGAAGCGTCGCTGCGTTTTGACCTGGCCGAGCTGGACCCGCGGCTCGAAGGCATGTCGGTGAATGGCGGCTACACCTATACCCGTGCCACTTACGAAGGGGAGATCCCAGGCTTCAAGGGGCGTGACCTGCCGTTCTACTCACGCCAGGTGGCCACTGCCGGCGTGCGCTATGCGATCAACCGCTGGACCTGGAACCTGGACGCCTATGCCCAATCCAAGCAGCGTGCGCCGGGCACCGGGATCAATAGTGATGGCAGCTTCAATGGTGACTACATCACCGAGCCGAGTGCCGATGGGCAATATGGGGATATTCCGGGTTACGTGACCTGGCATGCCCGTGGGGGGTATGACTTCGGGCCGCAGATGGCCAACCTGAAGGTGGCGGCGGGGGTGAAGAACCTGTTCGACAAGCAGTACTTCACCCGCTCCAGCGACAACAATGCTGGCCTCTATGTGGGTGAGCCGCGGACCTTTTATGTGCAGGCCAGTGTAGGGTTCTGATACAGCGTCGTCCCATTCGCGGGGCAAGCCCGCTCCCCACAGATGTGTGTAGGAGCGGCCTTGCCGGGGCGCCGGACCGGTCGGAAAGGGGCGCAAAGCGCCCCCAAAAAATCAGGAAACCACCGCCTCAGCCGGCGACACAATGCTGGTCTTCGCCCCACGCGATCGCCCCGAGCTCAAGTAAGCCGCAATCGACTCCTGCGTCACCTCGCCCAAGAACACCTGCTCGGCATCCAGCACCGGCAACCACGCCCGGTTGAACTCGTACATCCGCGACAGCAGGATGCGCAGGTTCTCATCGTGCGATGCGGTGGCATTGAACTGGCGCAGGAAGTCGCCGCAGGCCCCTTGCTGGCGGTGCATGTCGCGCCGGCGCACATAGCCCAGCGCCTTGTTCTGCGCATCGGTCACCACTACATAGCGGCGGTCGTGCTCGTCCAGCAGCTCCAGCGCATCGCTCACTGGCGTGTCCGGGCTGACTGACGGGGCGTTGTCCGCCGCATCTTCGGCACGCACCAGCAACAGGCGTTTCAAGGTGCTGTCCTGGCCGACGAAGTTGCTGACGAAGTCATCCACCGGGTGCGCCAGCAGGGTGTCCGGGTGGTCCAGCTGCAACAGCTTGCCGGCACGGAAGATGGCGATCTTGTCGCCCAGCTTTAGCGCTTCGTCGATGTCGTGGCTGACCATGATCACGGTCTTGTTCAACGCCCGCTGCATCTCGAAGAACTCGTTCTGAATCATCTCGCGGTTGATCGGGTCGACTGCGCCGAACGGCTCATCCATCAACAGCACCGGCGCGTCGGCAGCCAGCGCGCGGATCACGCCGATACGCTGCTGCTGGCCACCGGAAAGCTCACGGGGGTAGCGCTGCAGGTACTGCTTTGGCTCGAGCTTGATCATTTGCATCAGCTCGCGGGCGCGGTCGTGGCACTTCTGCTTGTCCCAGCCGAGCAGGCGCGGGACCACGGTGATGTTCTCCTCGATGGTCATGTTGGGGAACAGGCCGATCTGCTGGATCACGTAGCCAATGTGGCGGCGCAGGGTGACTTCGTCCAGCCCGCTGGTGTCTTCGCCATTGATGAACACCTGGCCGGAGGTGGGCGTGATCAGGCGGTTGATCATCTTCAGCGTGGTGCTCTTGCCGCAGCCCGAGGGGCCGAGGAATACGCAGATTTCGCCTTCGTTGACGGTCAGGCTGACCGCGTCGACGGCTTTGACATCCTTGCCGTTGACGTTGAAGGTTTTGCTGAGGTTCTTGAGTTCGATCATGAGCGCAGTCCTTCTGGAGTCAGGGCACGTTGCAGGGTTTGCAGGAGCAGGTCGGCGATGATCGCCAGCAGGCTGACCAGCACGGCGCCGACCAGCAACATCGACATGTCGCTGCGGCTGATGGAGGTCAGGATGAGCACGCCCAGGCCACCGGCACCGATGGTCGCGGCGATGGTCATCACGCCGATGTTCATTACCACGGCGGTGCGCACGCCGGCGAGGATCACCGGCACCGCAATCGGCAGTTCGACCATGCGCAGGCGTTGGCCGAAGGTCATGCCGATACCGCGCGCGGCTTCACGGATACCGGGCTCGACGTTGGTCAGGGCGAGGTAGGTGTTGCGCAGGATCGGCAGCAGTGAATAGAGGAATACCGCAGTGATCGCCGGCAGCGGGCCGAGGCCTTGGCCGAACTTGGAATAGAACGGCAGCAGCAGGCCGAACAGGGCGATCGAGGGAATGGTCAGCAGCACCGTGGCGCTGGCCTGCAGCGGGCCTGCGACGGCCGGGAAGCGGGTCATCAGGATGCCCAGTGGCACGCCGACGAGGATGGCCAGGCTGACGGCGATGCCAACCAGCATGATGTGTTGCCAGGTCAGTTGCAGGACCTGGGCCCAGTCAAGGTGGGCGAAGGTGTCGAGCAGGCTCATGGCTGTACCTCCTTCAAAGGATGCTCACGCAGGAAGGCTGCGGCCACGGCGGTGGGGTTCTGGTGTTCGACGTCGACCTGGGCGTTGAGCTGGCGCATGGTTTCGTCGTCGAGCTGCTCGGCCAGCGGCTTGAGCAGGGTGGCCAGGTTGGGGTTGGCGTCGAGCACGGCTTTGCGCACCACCGGGGCGGCGGTGTAGTCCGGGAAGTAGTGCTTGTCGTCGTCCAGCAGTTTGAGGTCGAAGGCGTTCAGGCGCCCGTCGGTGGTGTACACCAGGCCGGCGAACACCTGGTTGTTGCGCATCGCGGTGTACACCAGGCCGCCATCCATCTGGCGGATGTTGCGGCGGTCCAGCGGCAAGCCGTACAGCTCGCGCAGGCCTACCAGCCCATCAGGGCGGTTGGCGAACTCGGTGTCCAGGGCCACCAGGTGGGTGCGGTCGTGCTCATCACGCAGCACCTGGTTGAGGTCGCTGATCGAGTTCACCTGCGGGTAGGCTTCGGCCACTTGCTTGGGCAGGCCCAGGGCATAGGTGTTGCTGAAGTTCGAGGGGGTCAGCCAGATCAGGCCCTTTTTTGCGTCCAGTGCCTTGACCTTGGCGTAGGTGGCCTCGGCGTTGGGCATGCGTTCGTCGATGTGGTTGTACGACACCAGCGATACACCGGTGTATTCCCACATCAGGTCGAGCTGGCCGGTCTCTTGTGCCTGGCGGGCGATGTTGCTGCCAAGGCCGGTGGTCACGCGCACATCGAAACCGTTTGCGCGCAGGTATTGAGCGGTGATTTCGGCAAGCACGGTCTGTTCGGTGAACACCCGCGCACCGATACGGATCAGCGGTTTGTCCGCTGCCTGGGCAAAACCTGCGAACAGCAGGGCCGCGCCCAGCAGCAAGGCGATTCTCTTCTTCATACGTTCCCTCTTCTTATTGGGCCAGGCCACGTTCCAGCCAGCGCCTGCTGGAGAAGCTCACCAGGGCGTCGAGCAGCAATGCCAGCAGCGCCGTACAAGCGGCGCCCAGCAGCAGCTGCGGCTGGTTGTTCAGGGCGATGCCAGGGAAGATCAGGCTGCCCAGGCTGTTGGCGCCGATCAGGAACGCCAGGGGCGCGGTGCCCACGTTCAGGGCCAGGGCCACACGCACACCGCCGACGATGATCGGCACGGCATTGGGCAATTCCACCTGCCACAGTTGCTGGCGCGGGGTCATGCCGATGCCGGTGGCGGCTTCCTTGAGCGAGGCGGGGACGTTTTT
The DNA here is from genome assembly GCF_900187555.1 of Pseudomonas sp. Irchel s3f19. Taxonomy (NCBI): domain Bacteria; kingdom Pseudomonadati; phylum Pseudomonadota; class Gammaproteobacteria; order Pseudomonadales; family Pseudomonadaceae; genus Pseudomonas; species Pseudomonas sp. Irchel s3f19. The sequence continues at coordinate 301,664 of NZ_FYDW01000003.1, forward strand.
CAGGCCCTCGTAGGTGTTGCGCACGATGGGCAGGAGGGAGGCGAGGAACAGCGCGAAGATCGCGGGCCCGGCGCCGATGCCCAGGATACTGAGCGCGATGGCCAGAACGGCCAGAGGGGGAATGGTGTTGCCAACGTTGAAGAACTGCATGAAGCGTTCGGCTTTGTCGACCCGGTGCGGTCGACTTAACGCAATGCCGGCGGGGATGCCCACGGCCAACGCCGCCGCCATCGAAGCCAGCACCAGTACCAGGTGCGCTTGCAGGTAGAACCCAAGATCGTCGCGGTAACGCGCGATCGTGTCGATGCCGATCCAGTGGATCAGCAGGGCCAGGATGACGAGCACGGTGGCGCATCCCAACAGCCCTTTTCCGTAGCGTGTAGCCACAGGCGGACTCCTTGTGTTGTCGGCGAGCACACTTCTTTTTTTGCCGGCCATCACTGGCGGCGGTGGGTGTGTTCGCGAGTAGCAGCGTGATGCGTGCGCAAGGCAGCGATCAGGCCATGAGCCGAACCCCGTCGGGCCCGAAAAAGCTGATGAAACCAGTCCCCAAGCGAAGCGGGTTGCAGGGGAGTGGACGTCTCCGAGGGCGTAAAGGTTCCCATCTGAGGCGGCATTTGGCCAGTGTTAATCACTGGGCATGTGCAAATTTTGCACGAGAAATAATCGTAAATTTTACTTCCGGGCACTGAATTGTCTGATATGGCGGGGTTTTTATTCAGGATCCAAATTGGTAGGGATTTTTCTCAAAGGAGGCAGGGTTGGTGGTAACAAAGTGGACGACGGTAGATTTTCATCGTTGTTGAAATCGAGCGCCGCCCGCGCGGCGCTCGATCTCACCGCCGACGAAAACTGCCGACATGCACGCCCAGATTTTGGTCCCCGGCCAAACTCAGGTATGATATTGCCCCTTTTCGAATCCCCCAGTCAGGCGATTTCCCATGACCAACCAGGCCGCCGAAGTCGCGAAGCGCCGCACTTTCGCAATTATTTCCCACCCCGACGCCGGTAAGACCACCATCACCGAGAAGCTCCTGCTGATGGGCAAGGCCATTGCCGTCGCCGGTACCGTGAAGTCGCGCAAGTCCGACCGCCACGCCACCTCCGACTGGATGGAAATGGAGAAGCAGCGCGGCATCTCCATCACCACCTCGGTGATGCAGTTCCCGTACCGCGAGCACATGATCAACCTGCTCGACACCCCCGGCCACGAAGACTTCTCGGAAGACACCTACCGCACCCTGACCGCGGTGGACTCGGCGCTGATGGTGCTCGACGGCGGTAAAGGTGTAGAGCCGCGGACCATCGCCCTGATGGACGTCTGCCGCCTGCGTGACACGCCCATCGTCAGCTTCATCAACAAACTCGACCGTGATATCCGCGACCCGATCGAACTGCTCGACGAAATCGAGGCGGTGCTGAAGATCAAGGCCGCACCAATCACCTGGCCGATCGGTTGCTACCGCGACTTCAAGGGCGTGTACCACCTGGCCGGCGACTACATCATCGTCTACACCCCGGGCCACGGCCATGAGCGTACCGAGGTAAAAATCATCGAGAAGCTTGATTCCGATGAGGCGCGTGCGCACCTGGGTGACGAATATGATCGCTTCCTCGAACAGCTTGAGCTGGTGCAGGGCGCCTGCCATGAATTCGATCAGGACGAGTTCATCAACGGCCAACTGACCCCAGTGTTCTTCGGTACCGCACTGGGCAACTTCGGTGTCGACCATGTGCTCGACGCCGTTGTCGACTGGGCGCCGCGCCCGCTGGCCCGTGTGGCGCACGAGCGTACCGTGGAGCCGGTAGAAGAGAAGTTCACAGGCTTCGTGTTCAAGATCCAGGCGAACATGGACCCGAAACACCGTGACCGTATCGCCTTCATGCGCATCTGCTCGGGCAAGTACGAGAAGGGCATGAAGATGCGCCACGTGCGTACCGGCAAGGACCTGCGCATCGGTGACGCACTGACCTTCTTCTCGTCCGAGCGCGAGCAGCTGGAAGAAGCCTTTGCCGGCGATATCATCGGCCTGCACAACCACGGCACCATCCAGATCGGCGACACTTTCACCGAAGGCGAAGCACTGGGCTTCACCGGTATCCCGCACTTTGCTCCGGAGCTGTTCCGCCGTGTGCGCCTGAAGGACCCGCTCAAGTCCAAGCAGCTGCGCCAGGGCCTGCAGCAGCTGGCCGAAGAGGGGGCGACCCAGGTGTTCTTCCCCGAGCGCAGCAACGACATCATCCTCGGTGCGGTCGGTGTGCTGCAGTTCGACGTAGTGGCCAGCCGCTTGAAGGAAGAGTACAAAGTCGAGTGCGCCTACGAGCCGATCACCGTGTGGTCGGCGCGCTGGATCAGCTGTGATGACAAGAAGAAGCTCGAGGAATTCCAGACCAAGGCCATGGAGAACCTGGCCATCGACGGTGGCGGCCACCTGACCTACCTGGCGCCGACCCGGGTCAACCTGGCGTTGATGGAAGAGCGCTGGCCGGATGTGAAATTCCGCGCTACTCGCGAGCACCACTAAAAGCAGCTTCGAGCCTCAAGCTGGAAGCTACAAGTGGAAGCGAGCCTGTATTGGCCCGCCTTTCTTGTAGCTTGCGGCTTGAAGCTTGAAGCTGTTGTCAGTTTCCGGCTTTGATACTGGTCCAGATCCGGGTGCGAATGCGGTCGATCTTCGCCGGCATCGCCTCCAGCGCATACAGCTTGCCCATCACTTCGTCACTGGGGTAGATCATCGTATTGCCCTTCATCGCCGGGTCCACCAGGCCGTCAGCCTTGAGGTTGCCGTTGGCGTACTGAACGTGGTTACTGATGTTGGCCATCACCTCCGGCTGCAGCAGGTAGTTCATGTAGGCATACCCCGCCTTCTCATCGGGGGCATCGGCCGGCATGGCAACCATGTCGAACCACATCGGCGCGCCTTCCTTGGGGATCGAATACCCCACCTTCACCCCATTCTTTGCTTCATCAGCGCGGTTTTTCGCCTGCAGCACGTCACCGGAGAAGCCCACCACCACGCAGATATCGCCATTGGCCAGGTCACCGGTGTACTTGGATGAATGGAAGTAGCTGATGTACGGCCGCACCTTCATCAGCAAGTCCTTGGCCTTCTCGTAGTCCTTCGGGTCCTGGCTGTGATGCGGTAAGCCCAGGTAATGCAGGGCAATCGGCAGCAGCTCGGGGCCGTTGTCCAGCACTGCGACGCCGCAGCTTTTCAGCTTGCTCATGTACTCGGGCTTGAAGATCAGGTCCCATGAGTCCAGCGGCGCGTTGTCGCCGAGGACTGCCTTGACCTTATCGATGTTGTAGCCAATGCCCGTGCTGCCCCAGAGGTACGGGAAGCCGTACTGGTTGCCCGGGTCGTTGACCTCAAGTGCCTTGAGCAGCACCGGGTTGAGATTTTGCCAGTTGGGCAACTGCGACTTGTCCAGCTTCTTCAGGGCCTTGCCCTGAATCTGCCGGGCCATGAAGTGGTTGGACGGAAACACCACGTCGTAGCCGGAATTGCCGGTCATCAGCTTGCCATCGAGGGTTTCGTTGCTGTCGTACACGTCGTAGGTGGGATTGATGCCCGTGGTTTGCTGAAAGTGCTTGAGGGTGTCCGGCGCGACGTAGCTGGACCAGTTGTAGATTTTCACCGTGTCGGCGGCGTTGGCCATGCTGGCGGCCAGCATCAGAGGTGCAAGAAGAAGGGTGCGCATGTCGGGTTTACCTTGCTTTGTCTGTTGTTATCGAAGGCAGGCGATCAGCGGATCAGAAAATAAGCACGTAAGTCTTGCGCACGGTCTCCAGGATGTCCCAGGTACCGGTGCTGTTGGCCGGTAGCGTCAGTGCGTCTCCGGCTTCTATGTAGAGGGGCTCGCCACCCTCGGGGGTGAAGGTGCAGCGACCCTTGATGATGTGGCAGAACTCTTGTTGCACGATCTGCCGTCGCCAGCGCCCGGGGCTGCACTCCCAGATGCCGGTTTCGACGCCATCGCTGCGTTCCACGCAGGTGACCGAGGTCACCGCCACGGGCTCGCCGAGCGGCACTGCGACCGGGTTGGTGCTGTCCAGGACGGCGCTTTCAGTGTGTTTGAAGTGAGTGATGTTCATGACCGGTGGATCCTGTGTAGGTGAACGGTAAGTCAGTGCATGAAGCCTTCCATGAAGTCTGCCAGTGAGCTGGCCAGGCGCCGCCGCCACGGTGCGCTGGCGCGATTGGCGAGGGTACGGTCCTCGTGGACGAAACTCTGGATGATCGCGTTGTAGCCCAACCAGCGGCAGGGCTCGGGTGGCCAGCTGGCCAGGCTCGACAATGGGCGGTTGTCGAGTACCCAGGGTTGCGCGGTCAGTGCGTTGTGCTGGTTGAGGATCAGTGCCGCCAACGTCCGCCCGCCGAGGTTGGTGGCGCCGACCCCCTCGCCGCCGTAGCCGCCGGCCAAGGCGATGCCGCGCTGGCGGTCGCACAGCATGTGCGGTCGGAAGCGTCGGGCCATGCCCAAGTTGCCGCCCCAGGAGTGGGTGATGCGCACATGCTTGAGCTGCGGGAACAGCTCGCTGAACAGGTAGCGGCGCAGTTCGACTTCGGCTTCGGTCAGGGTGAAGTCTTCGCGCAGGCGGCCACCGAAGCGATAGCCGCCACGGGCGCCGAACACCAGGCGGTTGTCGGCGGTGCGCTGGCCGTAGGTAACCTGACGGCTGCTTTCGCTGAAGGCTTGGCCCTCGGCCAGGCCGATCTGCTCCCAAGTCGAATCGGGCAGTGGCTCGGTCGCCACCAGCAAGCTCTGCACCGGTAGCTGATGCTTGCCCAGCGGTGGCAGGCTGGCGGCGTAACCTTCCACGGCGGGCACCGTCCACTGGCAGCGGATGCGCGCCAAGGGGGTGCGAACTTCACCGGGCTGCCAGTCGATGGCAGGGGTGTTCTCGTAGATCGGCACGCCCAGCGCCTCTACCGCTCGGGCCAGGCCGCGGGCCAGCTTGGCGGGCTGGATGGTCGCGGTGTGCGGGCTGTAGATCGCGCCGTAGGCGTTGCTCACCCGCAGTTGTGCGTCCAGTTGCTCGGGCCGCAGCCAGCGGTAGTCATCCTCGGTCATGCCCTGGCGGTACAGGTCATCGAGGTAGGCACGCAGGCTGCGTTCCTGTTCCGGGTAGCGGGCGGCGCAGTACAGCACGCCACCTTTGCGGTAGTCGCAGTCGATGGCTTCGCGTTGCAGCACGGCGTGGACTTCATCGGGGATGCCATGCAGCAGGTCGATGCTGGCGCGGCGTTGTTGCGGCGACAGAGCGGCAAGCAGGCGGTCTTCGCCGAGCAGGTTGCCCATCAGCCAGCCGCCATTGCGCCCAGAGGCGCCGAAGCCGGCGATGTTGGCTTCGATCACGGCAATGTTCAGCTGGGGCGCCTGGCGCTTTAGGTAGTACGCGGTCCACAGGCCGGTGTAGCCGGCGCCGATGATGCACACGTCAACGTCAAGGTCGTTTCGCAGTGCCGGGCGCGCGCACAGCGGCTCGTCGAGCTGGTCCATCCACAGGCTGAGCGTGCGCAGGGGTTGCATCAGTTTCGGCTCCACATCCGTCAAGGTCTGTGGGCGATCCTAGTGGCGTTGGGGGAGGGCTGTCTTACGTGCGTGCACGCAGGGAAATTTGCTTGAGGTAGGCCTTGGGTGTGAGCCCGGTCTGTTCACGGAAGCACTTGTAGAACGCCGACAGCGAATTGAAGCCCGCGCTGAACGCCAGCTCATCGATCGTTGCCTCGACGCTGTCGTCGTTCAGGCTGGCCATCAGGTGCTGTAGCCGCGCCTGGTTCACGTAGCGGTAGAAGCTTTGGCCAAGCACCTGGTTGAGCAGGTAGGAGATCTGGTTGCGGCTGTAGCCGCTGGCATCGGCGACCTGCTGCAAGTCAAGTTCAGGGTCGAGGTAGGGGCGTTGACGCTGGAAGTAGCACTCCAGGTCCTGGGCCATGGTTGACAGCTGGCGCGGTGAAAGGCCCAGGCGGCTGGTGGCCGGGCGCGGGCCGCTGCCAGCTTGCCCTCGGTTGTTCTGCCGGACCAGCGTGGCGTATTCGTTGACGCGCCAGATCAGCCCGTCCTTGACGGTGATGGCCTCGCTGGACTGGAACGCCACCAGGCCTTCACCGCCCTGCACCGTGACCTGGTACTGGATGAACGCAGTGCAGCCATCGACGCGGATTCGGTCGCTGTGGACGATGTCCTCGCCGGCTTCATGGGGCAGGCAGGCGCGCACGTAGTCGCGCAGCGCGTCGAAGCCGAGCACGCGGTTCTGGAAGAAGTCGTGGTACTGGACGTCGGGGTGGTAGAGCGCGATCACGCCGTCGAGGTCGCGGTGCTTCCAGCACAAGTGGTAGCGCATCACAGTTTCGGCGGTGATGGGCGTCTGTTGCGGGCCGTCGGCTGGGTACTGGGAGGTCATGGGCAGATAGTGCCAGATCAACCGGCATTGCAGAACACGGCGTTGGCGTGTGGTGAATCCGGCATTTTGCACGGTCCTTGGTTGGCCCAGTGATTTAAGTCATTGATTCAGTTGGGTGTCATTTTTTGACACAACTGGCACATCCCCTGCACCGGCTCTAGGGCGAACGGACTTGTTGATCACTACAAAGGCGAAAAACCATGATCCCCTCTGCCGATTACCCGTATGTCGATTCACAGCATCGCTCTGGCGTGTCCTGGGCGGCCATTTTCGCGGGGGCCGCAGCGGCTGCCGCGTTGTCATTGATCCTTGTGGTGCTGGGTGCGGGGCTAGGCTTCGCGGCTACCTCGCCCTGGGCTGATGAAGGTGCCAGCGCCCAGACCCTGGGTGTTTCGGCGATCATCTGGCTGCTACTGACACAGATCTTCGCCTCAGGCTTGGGCGGCTATATAGCCGGTCGGCTGCGGGTGAAGTGGGCCAATCTGCAGGGTGATGAAGTGTATTTTCGTGATACGGCCCATGGCTTCCTTGCCTGGGCAGTGGCCACGCTGGTGGCGGCCATGTTGATACTGAGCACCGCCGGTGGCCTTGCTACTGCCGGTGCGCAGGCCGGGGCAAGCGCGGTAGGGGCTGCCGCCAGCATGGCGCCAAAGCCTGATCCCAATGCCTATTTCGTTGACAGCCTGTTCCGCAATGACGGCCCGGCACCTGTCAGTGATGACGCCGCCAATGGTATTGCGGCGCGCATTATTGCCAAGTCCATCGCGCAAGGGACGCTGGCCGAAGGTGACCGCGCTTACCTGGCGCAACTGGTGGCCCAGCGTACCCGCCTGAGCCAGGCCGAGGCCGAGGCACGGGTCGATCAAGTGTTCGCTCAGGTTCAACAGGCCAAGGTAGAGGTGCAGCAGGCCGCTGATACGGCAGCCAAAGTGGCGGCCTGGACGGCCCTGTGGACCTTCGTTGCACTGTTGTGTGGGGCATTCTTCGCCAGCCTTGCCGCGCTGCTCGGTGGCCGTCAGCGTGATCGTGTCGTATGGCTGGAAGCGGAAGGGGTGGACTACACCGCGCGTCGTACCATTCAACGTTAAGTAAGGAGAAACATCATGCGCTCATTACTGCTGTGGATGATTGGGGTGCCGATTCCGGTGATTATCCTGATTGCGATATTCATGCATTGAGATTCTTGGGGGCGCTTTGCGCCCCTTCGCGGGGCAAGCCCGCTCCCACAGGTACCTCGCATGTCCCAACCAGGCGAGGTACAGGGGGGAGCGGGCTTGCCCCGCGAAAAAACTCACACCGATCTAGAGAAACTGCTCCGCATAGTGGCACGCCACCTGTCGCGTCCCCACCTGCCGAAACGCTGGCACCTCCTTCCCACACCGTTCCGTCGCATACGGGCAGCGCTTGTGAAAGGCACACCCATCCGGCGGGTTCAATGGGTTGGGCAGCTCACCGACAATCCTGATCTTCGGTTTCAACGGGTCGGGGTGAATCGCCGGCGTTGCCGACAGCAATGCCTGTGTATAAGGATGCAGCGGCTTCTCGTAGATGTCCGCCTTAGGCCCCATCTCCGCCGGCCGCCCCAGGTACATCACCAACACGTGGTCCGCCACATGCCGCACCACGGCGAGGTTGTGCGAGATGAATACATAGGCTGTATTGAATTCCTTCTGCAGGTCCATGAACAGGTTCAGCACCTGTGCCTGGATCGACACGTCCAGCGCCGAGGTCGGCTCGTCTGCCACCAGCACCTTGGGCTGTAGCATCATCGCCCGGGCCAGGGCGATACGCTGGCGCTGGCCGCCCGAGAACATGTGCGGGTAACGCTGGTAATGCTCGGGCCGCAGGCCGACCTGCTCCATCATCTTCTGCACTTTCTCGCGCCGCTCGGCCTTGCTCAACGAGGTGTTGATCAACAGCGGCTCGGCCAACTGGTCGCCGATCTTCTGCCGCGGGTTCAGCGAGGCATAAGGGCTCTGGAAGACCATCTGCACGTCACGGCGAAGTTGCTTGCGTTCGGCCTTGCTGGCGCCCTTGACCTCGGTGCCGGCGATCTGCAGCGAGCCGGACGAGGGCTCTTCGATCAAGGTCAGCGCGCGGGCCAGGGTCGACTTGCCGCAGCCGGACTCGCCGACCACGGCCAGGGTCTTGCCGGCCTCCAGTTCGAACGACACGCCATTGAGCGCGCGCACCAGGGCGTGGCCCTTGAACAGGCCACGGGACACTTCGTAATGGCGAGTCAGCTCGCGGGCAGTGAGTACGACGGCCATCACGCCACCTCCTGGTTCAGCGGGTAGAAACAACGCACCAGGCTATGCGCCTGGGGGGCGAGGGGGGGGCGCTGTTGCCGGCAGTTGTCCTGCACGTAGGGGCAGCGCGGCGACAGCAGGCAGCCTTGCGGCCGGTCATAGCGACCGGGGACGATGCCGGGCAGGGTCGCCAGGCGCTCGGCACCCAGGCTGTGCTCGGGGATCGCCGCCAGCAGCGCTTCGCTGTAGGGGTGCGCTGGCACGTCGAACAGCTCGGGCACCTGGCCCACTTCCACGGCCTGGCCTGCGTACATCACACAGACACGTCGCGCGGTTTCGGCCACCACGGCCAGGTCATGGGTGATCAGGATGAGCGCCATGTTGCGCTCCTTCTGCAGGTTCACCAACAGCTCCATGATCTGCGCCTGGATGGTGACATCCAGGGCCGTGGTCGGCTCATCGGCGATCAGCAGCTTGGGTTCCCCGGCAATCGCCATGGCAATCGCCACGCGCTGGCTCATACCGCCGGACAATTGGTGCGGGTAAGCGTCCAGGCGGCTTTCTGCGGCCGGGATCTCGACTTTTTTCAGCAGCTCCAGGGCACGCTGGCGCGCCGCCTTGCCCTTCAGGCCCAGATGCTGGCGCAGTACTTCCTCGATCTGAAAACCTACGGTGTAGCTTGGGTTGAGCGCGGTCATCGGGTCCTGGAAGACCATGGCGATGTCCTTGCCCACCACCTTGCGCCGCTGCCGGCCGCTGAGCTTGAGCATGTTGGTGCCGTTGAACGTCAGGGTGTCGGCGGTGATGCGCCCGGGGGCGTCGATCAGCCCCATCAAGGCCATCATGGTGACCGATTTGCCCGAGCCGGATTCGCCGACGATGGCCAGGATCTCGCCGGCATCCACTGCCAGGTCCAGGCCGTCGACCACGGGTACCGCGTTGGCGTCGCCGAAGCGCACGTTGAGGTTGTTGATCTGCAGCAGTGACATGGCGTTCTCCTCAGGCGGCGTTCTTGAGTTTCGGGTCCAGCGCATCACGCAGTCCGTCGCCCATCAGGTTGATTGCCAGCACGCTGAGCAGAATGGTCACCCCAGGCAGGCTGACCACCCACCAGGCGCGTTCGATGTAGTCGCGGGCCGAGGCCAGCATGGTGCCCCACTCGGGCGTTGGCGGTTGCACGCCCAGGCCCAGGAAACCCAGGGCCGCGGCGTCGAGGATCGCCGAAGAGAAACTCAAGGTGGCCTGCACGATCAACGGCGCCATGCAGTTGGGCAGCACGGTGACGAACATCAGGCGCGGCAGGCTGGCACCGGCCAGGCGGGCGGCGGTGACGTAGTCGCGGTTCAGTTCACCCATCACTGCGGCGCGGGTCAGGCGCACATAGGCGGGCAGCGAGACGATGGCGATGGCGATCACCGTGTTGAGCAGGCCGGGGCCGAGGATGGCGACGATGGCCACCGCCAGCAACAGCGACGGCAGGGCCAGCATCACGTCCATCAGGCGCATGATCGAGGGGCCGAGCAAGTGCGGGAAGAAGCCGGCCAGCAGGCCCAGCAGAATCCCCGGGATCAGCGAAATCACCACCGACGACAAGCCGATCAGCAATGACAGCCGGGCACCCTGGATCAACCGCGACAGCAGGTCGCGACCCAGCTCGTCGGTACCGAGGATGAATTGCCAGGTACCCCCTTCGAGCCACACCGGTGGGGTCAGCAGGAAGTCGCGGTACTGCTCGCTCGGGTCATGCGGGGCGACCCAGGGGGCGAACAGGGCGCAGAACACCACCAGGCACATGAAGGCCAGGCCCATCACCGCGCCCTTGTTGCGCGAGAAGGCGTGCCAGAATTCCTTGTACGGCGAGGGGTAGAGCAGGCTTTGGTCCACCGGGCTGGCCGGTGTGACGGGTTTTGCAAGTGGACTGGTCATGGCGGGGGCCTCAGCGCTGATGACGGATGCGTGGGTTGGCCAGGCCGTAGAGGATGTCCACGACGAAGTTGACCAGAATCACCAGGCAGGCGATCAACAGGATGCCGTTCTGGACCACGGGGTAGTCACGGGCACCGATGGCTTCGATCAGCCACTTGCCGATGCCCGGCCAGGAAAAGATGGTTTCGGTAAGCACCGCACCGGCCAGCAACGTGCCGACCTGCAGGCCGAATACAGTGAGCACCGGGATCAGCGCATTGCGCAGGCCGTGCACGAACACCACGCGGGCCGGCGACAGGCCCTTGGCGCGGGCGGTGCGGATGTAGTCTTCGCGCAGCACTTCGAGCATCGACGAGCGGGTCATGCGGGCGATCACCGCCAGCGGAATGGTGCCCAGCACGATGGCCGGCAGGATCAGGTGCATCACGGCGTCCTTGAACGCGCCCTCTTCGTCGCTGAGCAGGGTATCGATCAACATGAAACCGGTTTTCGGCTCGATGTCATAGAGCAGGTCGATGCGCCCGGACACTGGCGTCCAGCCCAGGCTGACCGAGAAGAACATGATCAGGATCAGCCCCCACCAGAAGATCGGCATGGAGTACCCGGCGAGCGAAATGCCCATGACCCCGTGATCGAACAGCGAGCCGCGCTTGAGCGCGGCGATCACCCCGGCCAGCAACCCGACGATGCCGGCGAACAGCAGCGCGGCAAAGGCTAGCTCCAGGGTGGCGGGGAACAGGGTGAGGAATTCGGTCCACACGCTTTCGCGGGTGCGCAGCGATTCACCCAGGTCACCCTGGGCGAGCTTGCCCACATAGTCCAGGTACTGGACCGGCAGCGGCTTGTTCAGGCCCAGGCGCTCCATGGCCTGGGCGTGCATTTCGGGGTCGACCCTGCGCTCGCCCATCATCACTTCCACCGGGTCGCCGGGGATCAGGCGTATGAGCGCGAAGGTCAGCAAGGTGATACCGAAAAAGGTCGGGATCAGCAGGCCCAGGCGCCGGGCAATAAAACTCAACATTGTCGGGGTTACCTCATCAGCCGTTGTACGGCAGTGCCGCTGGTCCCCGTGTGGGCTGCCAGCGGTCGTTGTTTTTCTACTTCACCTTGGTGGTGGCGAAGTTGTTGTTGGTCAGAGGGTTGATCACGTAACCCTCCACGTTCTCACGCATGGCGGTAAATATCTTGGGGTGGGCCATGCTGATCCAGGGCTGGTCGTCATCGTACACCTTCAATGCCTCGCTATAGAGCCTTGCCCGCTCGCCGTTGTCGGTCACCTGACGGGCCTGGTTGATCAGCGCCTGGAATTTCGAGTTGCACCAGCGTGCGTAGTTCTCGCCATTTTTCGCCGCCTCGCAACTGAGCAGCGGGGTGAGGAAATTGTCCGGGTCGCCGTTGTCGCTTGCCCAGCCTGTGGAAACCAGGTCGGCCTCGCCTTTTTTGGCCCGGCGTAGCATCTCTGCCCACTCCATGACGCGAATGTCGAGCTTGATGCCGACCTTGGCCAGGTCGGCCTGGAGCATTTCCGCCGACAGCCGTGGGTTGGGGTTGGTCGGGCCACCGCCGCTGCGGGTGAACAGGGTGATGACCGTACCGTCTGGCACACCGGCCTGTTTGAGCAGCGCACGTGCCTGGTCGAGGTCGCGCGGTGGGTTTTGGTTGTCGCGGTTGAAGCCGATCATGCTCGGCGGATAGGGGTTGATGCCGACCACGGCATTGCCTTTGCCGAACAGCTGGTCGACGTGGGCCCGGCGGTCGAAGGCCATGTTGATGGCTTTGCGCACACGCACATCGCTGAGGTATTTGTGTTCGGTGTTCATGGCGATGTAGCCGGTGACCAGTGCTTCGGTATTGGCCACCTTGAGCTTGGGGTCGGCCTTGATCGACGGCACGTCCTCAGGCTTGGGGTACAGCGCCACCTGGCATTCGTTGGCGCGCAGCTTTTGCAGGCGTACGTTGCTGTCGTTGGCGATGGCGAAAATCAGGGCATCGGCCGGTGGCTTGCCACGGAAATAGTCCGGGTTGGGCTTGTAGCGTACCTGGGCGTCCTTGTTGTAGCGCTGGAAGATGAACGGGCCGGTGCCGATCGGCTTGCTGTTGAGGTCGCCGGTCTTGCCAGCCTTGAGCAACTGGTCGCCGTACTCGGCGGAGTAGATCGAGGTGAAGCCCATGGCCATGTCGCGCAGAAACGGTGCTTCAGGGCGGGTCAGGGTGATGACCACGGTGCGATCGTCGGTCTTGTCCACCGACTTGAGTAATTTGCCAAAGGCCATGCTTTCGAAATATGGATAGCCGACGCTGGTCTTGTCGTGCCAGGGGTGTTGCGGGTCGAGTTGGCGGCGCAGGCTCCACAGCACGTCATCGGCATTGAAGTCGCGGGTAGGGGTGAAGTAGTCGGTGGTGTGGAACTTCACCCCCTGGCGTAGGTGGAAGGTGTAGGTCAGGCCATCGGCTGAGATGTCCCAGCGCTCGGCCAGGGCTGGCTGGATGTCGGTAGTCCCAGGTGTGAAATCGACCAGGCGATTGAACAGCGTTTCGGACGAGGCATCGAACGTCACGGCGGTGGTGTACTGGACGACGTCGAAACCTTCGGGGCTGGCTTCGGTACACACCACCAGCGGCTTGGCCGCAAGCGGCGCGGCGCTGCCCAGGATGAGCGCTGCCAAGGCAGCGTGGAGCGGTAGCGATTTCATGAGTACTCCCTGCAAGCATTGATTCCAGCGTAGCCGCCACGGCCTGTTTTTTTCAGTGGGTGAGGCAGGCCGTGGCGTCATCGGTCAGAGGATGTTGAACGGAATGGTGGTCACCAGGCGGAACTCGTCCAGGCTGCCATCGGCCTGCGCCTTGCTGGCGCGGTGCGCGGTGTAGGTGGCGCGGATACTGGTGTCCTTCAGCGGGCCGCTCTGCACGGCGTAGCTGGTGCCGATGCCCCACTCGTAGTGGGTCTCGCCGTCCATGCCGTTGACGTCATAGGCAGTGCCCCGGTAATGGGTGCCATCGATGCCCCAGCCGCGTGCGTTGTACAGGTTGAACTTGAGGCCCGGCACGCCATACGGCGCCATGTTCAGCACATAGGAAAGCTGCAGCGATTTCTCGTTCGGGCCGTTGAAGTCCGAGAGCAGCGAGTTGGCCAGGTAGATGCCGTTGGTTTCGTGCAGGTAGTCGAAGTACTCGTTGCCGTTGACCTGTTGCCATGACGCGCTGAGGGTGTGGGCCTGGTGGGTGAGGGCGAGCGACAGGCTGTAAGTGTCGTTGTCGATCTCGCCCATCTTCTTGCTGCCTGCATCCACGGTCTTGTAGTAGTTCAGGCCGGTGCTCAGGCTGAGCACGGCGCTGTCGCCCAGCACGTGGTTGGCGCCGAAGTAGTACTGGTTCCAGAAGTCGTCGACCTTGGTGGCGTACAGGCTGGTGCTCAGGCTTTTGAACGGCTGGTAGTTGACCCCGGCAGTGCTGGCGCGGTCGGTCTCGACGCCGGCGGCGCCGTACTCGGAGCGGAACTTGCTGAGGCTTTGTTCGGTTCGGGGCGAGACGCGGTCGAAGGTGCCCAGGTCGAACGACAGGTTGTCGAATTCGGCGCTGTGCAGGAAGGCGCCCTGGAAGCTCGATGGCAGGGCGCGGTTGCCAATGTAGGCGATCATCGGCGTGTCCACCGACTGGCGGCCGAGAGTGAGCGTGGTGTTGGACACGCGGGCCTTGATGTTGCCCAGGCCCAGCTTGCTCCACTGGCCCACGGGGTCGCCGTCGCTGTGGGTCAGCGTGCGGTTGTTGGGCCCGGCGATTGCCTCGCGGCTCTGTTGCAGGGCAATGGCATTATAGCCGGCGGCTTCGACGGCAATACCGACGGTGCCTTGGGTAAAGCCCGAGCTGTAGTTGAGGATGGTGCCCTGCAGCCAGTTCTCGCGGCTGTGGGTGTCGTGGCGAGTACCGTCGCGCTTGTAGTACTTCCAGAGCGGGGCGCGGGTGGCGCGCTCGCGGGCATACCAGTTACGAGTGCTGCCAGAGACGCTTTGGCCGTCGATGAAGCCGGTCGCCTGGTCTTGTTCACTGCTGGTCTTGAGGCTGAGTGGGACGTAGGCCTGGCTTTGGGGTTCGGCTTCGGCCACGGAGCAGACGCTACCGAGGGTCAATGCCAGTGCGGTTGAGGTGAATAGTCTCAAGGTGAAAACTCCCTTTCTTTTTTCTAGTTATTACCGGCCTTGTGAGCCGGGCGTGTTGCTGCGGTGTTGCCAGAGTTGCCCGGGGTTGCCGGGCTAATCAGGGGAGGGGTGTTGTTTGTAGCGTCTAGTGCCTAATCAACACTCACACCGGAAAAATTGTTGCGGCCAAAGGGGCTGACCTTGAAATCGGCAACCTTGATGCTGATCGGCTGGTTCACCGTGGAGTGCGCCACCGGGGTGATTGGCACCTGTTGCTTGAGCCGCTGCTGGGCCTGCCGGTAGAGGGCGGTGCGTTGTTCGCGGTCGGTCACCTGCTTGGCTTGCTTGACCAGGCTGTCGTACTGCGGGTCGCACCACCGGGAGTAGTTGTTGCTGCCGATGGCGTCGCAGTTGTAGAGGGTGCCGAGCCAGTTGTCGGGGTCGCCGTTGTCACCGGTCCAGCCGATCAGGGCAATGTCGTGCTCGCCGCTTTTCATGCGCTTGAGGTATTCACCCCACTCGTAGCTGACGATACGTACCTTGAAGCCAAGCTTGCTCCAGTCGGCCTGGAGCATCTCGGCCATGAGCTTGGCATTTGGGTTGTAGGGGCGCTGCACGGGCATGGCCCACAGGGTGACTTCGGTGCCTTCCTTGACCCCGGCCTGCCTGAGCAGTTGCTTGGCTTTTTGCGGGTCGAAGGGCGCGTCCTCAAGGCTGTCGTCATAGGACCACTGGGTCGGTGGCATGGCGTTGACTGCGCGCTGCCCGGAGTCCTGATACACCGCCTGAAGGATCGCCTGCTTGTTCACCGCCATGTCCATGGCCTGGCGCACTTGCAGGCGGTCGAACGGCGGGTGCTGGGTGTTGTAGGCGATGTAGCCGAGGTTGAAGCCAGGTTGCTGCAGCACTTCGAGTTTGTTATCGGCCTTGAGCGCCGGCAGGTCGGCGGGGCGCGGGTGCAGGGTGACCTGGCATTCGTTGCGCCGCAGCTTCTGGATACGTACCGAGGGGTCGATGTTGATCGAAAACACCAGGTTGTCGATTTTCACCTGGCCCGGCGCCCAGTACGCCTTGTTGCCCTTGAAGCGGATCTGCGAATCCTTCTGGTAGCGCTGGAACACGAACGGTCCGGTGCCGATGGGCTGCTGGTTGATGTCGCTGGGGCGTCCGTTGGCCATCAAGTGCTCGGCGTACTCGGCGGACAGCACCGAGGCGAAGCTCATGGCCAGGTTCTGCACGAAGGCGGCGTCGACCTTGTTCAGGGTGAACATCACGGTCAGCGGCCCGGTCTTTTCGAGGCGGGCGATGTTCTTGTCCAGGCCCATGCTGACGAAGTAGGGGAATTCGGTGGGGTAGGCCTGACGGAACGGGTGGCCCTTGTCGAGCATGCGGTTGAAGGTGAACAGCACGTCGTCGGCATTGAAGTCGCGGCTGGGGCTGAACGCCTTGTTGGCGTGGAACTTCACCCCCTCACGCAGGTGGAAGGTGTAGCGCAGCCCATCGTCAGACACGTCCCATTGGGTGGCCAGGGCCGGCTGCACCGCCGTGCCACCGCGCTCGAACTCGACCAGGCGGTTGTACAGCGGTTCGGCGGCGTCGTTGTCGGTGGCGCTGGTGTACTGTGCCGTGTCGAAGCCGGCCGGGCTGCCTTCGGAGCAGAACACCAGGTTTTTTGCGAGCAGGGCCGGGGAGAGGCTTATCAGGCCCAGCGCGAGCAGGGTCGAAAGGGTGGTGGCAGGGCGCATGGCAAGTCCTTGTTGGTCTGTTTCGCCGGCTCGGGGTACGAATGGCGGCAACAGTTCGCCGATCCCGCTGCGGATGGCGGCGGGGCGGTATGCTGTGATCGGATCTGGTGGGGCTGGCACCCGCCGCCTGGCGGGTGCCGGGATCTACCCTATTTGTCCACGCTGACGCCGTAGAAGGCGTTCAACGCGAACGGGCTGATCTTGAAGTCCTTCACCTTGGCGCTCATGGGCTGGTACACGGTGGAGTGGGCGATCGGGGTGATCGGCACCTGCTCCTTGAGGATGTGCTGCGCCTGCTGGTACAGCTCGGTGCGCTTGGCCTGGTCCGAGGTGGCCTTGGCCTGCTTGATCAGGTCGTCGTAAGGCTTGTAGCACCACTTGGAGAAGTTGTTGCCGTCGACGGCATCGCAGCCGTACAGGGTGCCCAGCCAGTTGTCCGGGTCACCGTTGTCGCCGCTCCAGCCAATCAGCATGGCGCCTTGTTCGCCGCCTTTTGAGCGCTTGATGTACTCGCCCCATTCATAGCTGACGATTTTTGCCTTGATGCCGATCTTTGCCCAGTCGGCTTGCAGCATTTCAGCCATCAGCTTGGCATTTGGGTTGTACGGGCGTTGCACCGGCATGGCCCACAGGGTGATCTCGGTGCCTTCCTTGATGCCGGCTTGCTTGAGCAGCTGTTTGGCCTTTTCCGGGTCGTAGGTGGCGTCCTTGATACTGTCGTCATAGGACCACTGGGTGGGCGGCATGCCGTTTACCGCCAACTGACCGGCACCCTGGTAAACCGATTCGATGATCTTCTTCTTGTCCACCGCCATGTCCAGTGCCTGGCGCACTTCGAGCTTGGCCATGGGGTTGGGTGCGTCGCTGCCCTTGATCTTGTCCATCACGTTGTAGGCGATGTAACCGAGGTTGAAGCCGGCCTGATGCGGCATCTGCAGGTTCTTGTCGGCCTTGAGCGGCTCGATGTCCGCCGGCCGCGGAAACAAGGTGACCTGGCACTCGCCCTTTTTCAGCTTCTGCATGCGCACCGAGGCATCGGTGGTGATGGCGAAGATCAGGTTGTCGATCTTCACGTCCTCGGGTTTCCAGTAGTCCTTGTTGCCCTTGAAACGGATCTGCGCGTCTTTCTGGTACTTGCTGAACACGAACGGGCCGGTGCCGATCGGCTTCTGGTTGAGGTCGGCGGCCTTGCCCCCCTTGAGCAATTGGTCGGCGTACTCGGCCGACTGAATGGAGGCGAAACTCATCGCCAGGTTCTGGATGAACGCGGCGTCGACGTCGTTGAGGGTGAACTTGACCGTGTGTTCGTCGACTTTCTCCAGCTTGGCAATGTTCTTGTCCATGCCCATGTCGGTGAAGTAGGGGAACTCGGTGGGGTAGGCCTTACGGAACGGGTGGTCCTTGTCGAGCATGCGGTTGAAGGTGAACAGCACGTCGTCGGCATCGAACGGGCGGCTTGGCTTGAAGTAGTCAGTGGTGTGGAACTTGACCCCTTCGCGCAGGTGGAAAATGTAGGCCTTGCCGTCGTCGGACACTTCCCATTTTGTCGCCAGGCCCGGAATCACGGCGGTACCGCCACGTTCGAACTGGGTCAGGCGGTTGAACACGGTCTCGGCCGAGGCGTCGAAGTCGGTTCCCGTTGTGTACTGCCCTGGGTCGAAGCCGGCGGGGCTGCCTTCGGAGCAGAACACCAGGTTGGACGCCGCGTGGGCGTGGGGGGCGCCAGCGAGCAAACCTGCGCCAAGCAGGAACGGAATGACTGCGTGTTTGAGCATGGTGGCCTCATTGTTGTCATTTTTGATTGAGGTGGCCTCGTGAGCCGACCTGAGGATACTTATGCAGGGGCTATTCCCAATGCAACACTCGGAAGGATAGTTGGCGCCAGAAATGTGGAACGACCGTACATGGATGTCGCATCAGTATAACTTTTGGCGAAGTTAAACGTTTGCGAGGGCAAAATGATGGCTTTTTGCTGAATGTTACGAGGGGGAGGAATTGTAGGCATGCACCGTCAGGGTGCGTAGGAGATGTCTGAAAACGCTAAAAGTGGCCCTGCTGTGGGGCTGGCCAGAAGGGGGCGCAACGCGCCCCACTGTGCCTCAAGGCATCTGAACTTCGATCAAGCCATCGGCATTCATGCTGACTTCGCTGGTGCCCGCCTCGATATCCGGCGCCGGTGCCGCTTCGTCACCCGCCATAGCCTTCATGGCCATCGGTGCGCTGCGCATATAAGGGCGCGGGTAACCGCTGCTGTTGAGGTTCAGGTTGACCACTTTGTAGCCCTTGCCCCCCAGTGCCTCGGTGGCCAACTGAGCGCGTGCCTTGAAGGCATTGACGGCGTCCTTGAGCAGGTCGTCCTCGCTGGCCTTGCGCGTGGCCGGGGCGATGGAGAAGTCCATGCCGCCCATTTTCAGCGCCTGCAACAGGTCGGCGGTCAGTTGCGACAGGGCTGGGAAGTTGGCGCTCTCCAGGCGCAGCTCGGCACGTTCACGCCAGCCGGTGATCTTTTGCCCTTTGCTGTCGTACACCGGGTAGCTGTTGCGGCTGCCCTGGCTGATCTTCACGTCCTTGACCTGGCGAGACTGCTGCACAGCCTTGTTCATGGTCTCGGTGATCTCTTTGGCAAGCTTGCCCGGGTCGCTGTTCTGCGCTTCGCTGTAGAGGGTCACGACCATCAGGTCGCGCGGCACTTCCTTGCTGACTTCGGCACGCAGCGATACCTGGTTGTAGCGCGGCTCTTCGGCCGCCAGCGCAGGCAGGCTGGCGAGCAGCCCGCACGACAGGATCAGGGCAGTGCCGCGACGAGGGATTTGCATGTAAGACTCCTTGGCAATAAAAGGGCGTGGGATCTGGTCTCCATTCCACGCATGGCCCATCAGACCGGGAACAGTGTAGTGGGTTCAAAAGTGCCACTATGCACCTGTGACAAAGTGTGGCGCTTTGCCGCATCGCTGCAGTGAGGCGCCCGGCTTCGGTATACTCCAGCCGATTTTCTGGAGCACTCATCAGGAGAGCTCATGCTCGCTGACGTACAACCGTTGTCCGCTACCCGTCAGAACCTCTGGCGCCTGACTGTCATCCGCGTGCTGGTCCTGGCTGCCCAGGCAGGCTCGGTGGGCGTCGCCTACTGGACTGACCTGCTGCCCTTGCCATGGTTTTCGCTGGCAGCAACGCTGGCCCTGTCGTCCATCCTGTGTGCGTTCACCGCGTTGCGCTTGCGCCTGTCGCTGCCGGTCACTGAACTTGAGTATGCACTGCAGCTTGCCTGCGACCTGTTGATCCACAGTGCCTTGCTGTATTACTCCGGCGGCTCGACCAACCCGTTCGTTTCCTATTACCTGGTGCCGCTGGCCATTGCCGCGGTGACCTTGCCCTGGCTCTATTCGTTGATCCTTTCGGGCATCGCGCTGACGGCCTACAGCTTGCTGCTGGTGCAGTTCTACCCGCTTGAAGGGCTGCCGATGGCGCGGGACAAGATGCAGGTCTACGGCATGTGGCTGAGCATCGCCCTGGCGGCCGCAGTCATCACCTTCTTTGCCGCGCGCATGGCCGAGGAGCTGCGGCGCCAGGAACAACTGCGCTCCGAGCGCCGTGAAGAGAGCCTGCGCGATGAGCAATTGCTGGCCGTGGCCACCCAGGCCGCCGGCGCTGCCCATGAGCTGGGCACACCGCTGGCGACCATGAGCGTACTGCTTAACGAAATGCGCCAGGACCACCCGGACCCTTTGTTGCAGGAAGACCTGCAGATCCTTCAGGACCAGGTCAAACTGTGCAAAGAAACCTTGCAGCAACTGGTGCGTGCCGCCGAGGCCAATCGCCGCCTGGCCATGGTCGAGCAGGACGTCACCGTCTGGCTGGACGAGGCGCTCAACCGTTGGCACCTGATGCGGCCCGAAGCCAGTTACCGCTTCCAGCGCCTCAGGGACGGCCAGGTACCTCGCCTGACGCCGCCACCTGACCTGACCCAGGCCCTGCTGAACCTGCTGAACAATGCAGCCGACGCGTGCCCGGACGACCTTGAGGTGCGCCTGGACTGGGACGCCGAGGACATTGTCATCAGCATTCGTGACCATGGCCCTGGTGTGCCCCCGGCAATCGCCGAAGCGATTGGCAAACCCTTTATTACCACCAAGGGCAAAGGCTTCGGCCTGGGCCTGTTCTTGAGCAAGGCCAGCGTGACGCGTGCGGGCGGTTCGGTGAAACTCTATAGTCATGAGCAGGGTGGCACCCTGACCGAACTGCGCCTGCCCCATGGCAAGCGAGGAGATGAATGATGAGTGAAGATATCCAGGTTGAAGGCGAAGAGCTGCCGCACCTGCTGCTGGTGGATGACGATGCCACCTTTACCCGGGTCATGGCGCGCGCCATGAGCCGCCGCGGGTTCCGCGTGAGCACCGCAGGCTCGGCTGAGGAGGGGCTGATCCTGGCCCAGCAGGACCTGCCGGACTACGCCACGCTGGACCTGAAGATGGAAGGTGACTCGGGGTTGGTGCTGTTGCCCAAGCTGCTGGAGCTGGATCCGGAGATGCGGGTGGTGATCCTCACCGGTTACTCGAGCATCGCCACCGCAGTCGAGGCGGTCAAACGCGGTGCCTGCAACTACCTGTGCAAGCCGGCCGATGCTGACGATGTACTTGCGGCGCTGCTTTCCGAGCACGCTGACCTGGATGCCCTGGTGCCGGAAAACCCGATGTCGGTCGACCGCCTGCAGTGGGAGCACATCCAGCGCGTGCTGAACGAACACGAAGGCAATATCTCGGCCACGGCGCGGGCGTTGGGCATGCACCGGCGGACCTTGCAGCGCAAGCTGCAGAAGCGACCGGTTCGGCGCTGACCCGTTCGCGGGGCAAGTCCGCTCCCACAAATCATGGGAGCGGGCTTGCCCCGCGAAAGGTCCCTGGCTGTCAGACACTTCTCTGTATCGCATCCCGATCCCCGCAACTCGCAGCCGTTGACGTATCATTAGCCCCCTGACGGCAACTCCCTGCAGGATCGCATGCTCGCCCTTCTTATCCAGACGCTGAACATCACGGCGCCCGTTTTCGCCATGCTGTTCATGGGCATACTGCTCAAACGCATCCACTTGATCGACGACAACTTCAACCGTGTCGCGTCGCAGCTGGTGTTCAATGTCTGCATGCCGGCGCTGCTGTTCCTGGGCATCTACCACGCCGACCTGGCGGCCGCGGTCAAACCCGGCGTCATCCTGTATTTCGTCGCTGCCACCCTGGTAGGCTTCGCCGTGGCCTGGGGGCTGGCCCTCTGGCGTTGCCCGCCGGCAGACCGCGGCATCTACACCCAAGGCGCATTTCGCGGCAACAACGGCGTGATCGGCCTGGCGCTGGCCGCCAGCCTGTACGGCGACTACGGTATCTCGCTAGGGGCGGTGCTGGCAGGCCTGGTGATCCTCCTGTACAACTCGCTGTCGGCGGTGGTGCTGGCGGTGTACAGCCCGGACCTCAAGTCCGACCCGTGGAGCATCTGCAAGAGCATCTTCAGCAACCCCTTGATCCTCAGCGTGCTGGTGGCAACGCCCATGGCCTACGGCCAGGTGCCGCTGCCCAACTGGTTGCTCACCTCGGGCGACTACCTGGCGCAGATGACCCTGCCGCTGGCGCTGATCTGCATTGGCGGTACCCTGTCGCTGGCGGCGCTGCGTGACAGTGGCAGGCTGGCGATCGATGCCAGCCTGGTGAAGATGGTCTGGTTGCCGCTGGTCGGCACGTTGGGTGCCTGGCTGTGCGGTTTCCGCGGTGCCGAGCTGGGCATCCTGTTCCTGTACATCGGCAGCCCTACCGCAGCGGCCAGCTACGTGATGGCACGGGCGGCCAATGGCAACCATGAATTGGCTGCCTCGATCATCGTGATCACGACGCTAATGGCGGCGATCACCACCAATATCGGTATTTTCATCTTGCAGTGGGGCGGATGGATCTAGATCCTTGACTGCAAATAACAGCAATAACACTGCCTCACTGAGCTAAAGGACACTTCATGCAAGACCAGAGCACGCCCGAGCGCTTGCAGCGCGGGTTGAAGAACCGCCATATCCAGCTGATCGCGCTGGGTGGGGCCATCGGCACGGGGCTGTTTCTGGGGATCGCCCAGACCATTCAGCTGGCTGGACCTTCCGTTTTGCTGGGCTATGCCATTGCCGGCCTGATGGCCTTCTTCATCATGCGCCAGCTTGGCGAAATGGTGGTCGAAGAGCCGGTCGCCGGCAGCTTCAGCCACTTTGCCCACCAGTACTGGAGCGAATTCGCAGGCTTCGTCTCGGGCTGGAACTACTGGGTGGTGTACGTGCTGGTGGGCATGGCCGAGCTGACGGCGGTGGGCATCTATGTGCAGTACTGGTGGCCAGATTTCCCTACTTGGGCGACGGCGGCGATCTTCTTCGTGGTCATCAACCTCATCAACCTGACGCAGGTGAAAGTCTACGGTGAGATGGAGTTCTGGTTCGCCCTGGTCAAGGTGGTGGCCATCGTCAGCATGATCGGCTTTGGTGCCTGGCTGCTGAGCAGCGGCCATGGCGGCCCGGATGCCAGCGTGGCCAACCTGTGGCAGTACGGTGGTTTCTTCCCTAACGGCGTCACTGGCCTGGTCATGGCCCTGGCCGTGATCATGTTCTCCTTCGGTGGGCTGGAGCTGGTGGGGATCACCGCTGCCGAGGCGGACAACCCGCGTCAGAGCATCCCCAAGGCCACCAACCAGGTGGTCTACCGCATCCTGATTTTCTACATTGGCGCCTTGGCGGTGCTGCTGTCGCTGTACCCATGGCAGAAGGTGGTGCAGGGGGGCAGCCCGTTCGTGATGATCTTCCATGAGCTGGACAGCGACTTGGTGGCGACCATCCTCAACGTCGTGGTGTTGACGGCTGCGCTGTCGGTTTACAACAGTTGTGTCTACGCCAACAGCCGCATGCTGTTCGGCCTGGCCAGCCAGGGCGATGCGCCGCGCCAGTTGCTCAAGGTCAGCCGCAGTGGCGTCCCGCTGACGGCGCTGGGCGTTTCGGCGTTCGCCACCGGCCTGTGCGTACTGATCAACTACCTGATGCCGGGGGAAGCCTTCGGTTTGCTGATGGCCCTGGCGGTGTCGGCGCTGGTGATCAACTGGGCGAGCATCAGCATTACCCACCTGAAGTTCCGCAAGGCCAAGCTGGGCGCGGGCATTACCCCGTTTTATCAGAGCTGGGGGCACCCGATTACCAATTACCTGTGCCTGGCGTTCATCGTGCTGATTCTGGTGGTGATGTACCTGACGCCGCCGATTCGTATTTCGGTGATGTTGATTCCAGGGTGGATCGCGGTGCTGTGGGTGGCGTTCCGGTTGAAGAAGGCGCGGCAGGCCAAGGGGTGAGGGGCTGACAAGCGCCTGGCTTGAGCCTTGTGGGGCCTGTGAGATCGAGCGCCGCCCGCGCGGCGCTCGATCTCACAGGCGCAGCAAACCGCAAGGCATGCACCTGGCAGCCATCACGCTACCCCTTACGGCACCTCAATGCTGTCGGCGCCAGGCGCGCACGGTGGTATATAGCAACACCACCGCTAGCACCGGCAGCACATAAAACAGCATGAGCCGTTCCAGGCGCCCGGCCAGTGGCATGCCGGTGGTGAAGGCCACCACATGCAGCCCATAGGCCAGGTACAGGCAAAGGAACACCAAGCCTTCAGCGCGGGTAATCCGGTACCCCGAATAAAACACCGGCAGGCTTAGCGCCGCCACACCCAGCATCACCGGCAAGTCAAAGGCCAGTGCGTTGGGTGAGATCGACAGCGGCTCTGGCGTGATCAGCGCAGTCAGCCCCAATACCCCCAGCAGGTTGAACAGGTTGCTGCCGATCACCGTGCCCACGGCGATCTCCCGTTCGCCGCGAAGGGCGGCGATCATCGCCGCCGCCAACTCTGGCAGCGACGTGCAGACCGCCACCACGGTCAGGCCGATGATGCGTTCGGACAGCCCCAGGTCGGTCGCTACCTCGACGACGGCTTCCAGCAGCAGGTGCCCGGCCAGGCTCAGCAGGCCAAGGCCGAGGGCAATCTGCAACAGGGCGCCAGACCAGAAGCGTGCGCCGCTGACGGTGATGACGCTGGGCGCGGGGTAGGTGCGGGCGTAATGCCGCGATTGGTGCCAGAGCATGCCCAGGTAGCCCACCAGTGCCAACAGCAGCAGCAGGCCCTCCCAGCGGCCCAGGTAGCCATTGGCGGCGAGCGCATACACCAGCGCGCTGGCGACGATCATCAGGGGGATATCCAGGCGCACCAGCTGGCGTGATACGCGCAGCGGGATGATCAGCGCGGCCAGGCCGAGAATTACCAGCACGTTGAAGATATTGCTGCCGATCACGCTGCCGACTGCGACATCGGGTGCGCCTTGGTAGGCAGCCTGCAGGCTTACGGTGAGCTGCGGCGCGGTGCTGCCGAAGGCCACCAGGCTCAGGCCGATGATCAATGGCCGCACGTGCAGGCGCAGGGCCAGGCGCAGGGCCACACGTACCAGTAGCTCTGCACCGCAGGCCAGCAGCACGAGGGCGACGCCCAGTTGCAGGAGGCTGAAGGTGGGAAGGGTGGCGAGGTCGAAAATGGTCGGGCTCCAGTCGGTCAGTCGCTCAGACCTTGTACCCGGACGCGCGCCGTTCCGCTACGGAGCATGCCGATTTTTTCTGCTGCGGCGCGTGACAGGTCGATCAGCCGGCCACGTGTGTGCGGGCCGCGGTCGTTGATGCGCACCACCACGCTGCGTTGGTTGGCAAGGTTGGTGACCAGCACCTTGCTGCCGAAGGGCAGGCTGCGGTGAGCGGCGGTGAGGCCATGCTGGTTGAAAGGCTCGCCACTGGCCGTGCGTTTGCCGTGGTGGCGGGCGCCGTAATAGGAGGCGGTACCGGTCTGGTTGTAGCCGCGAGGGTCGATGTCGTGGCTGGCGCAGCCGGCCAGCAGGGAGAAGAGTGCGAGGGTGCCGAGGGATCGTTTTAGCAAGTCGAAAGCTCCGGTGCTGCCGTTGGGGCTGCTGTGCGGCGTTCGCGGGGCCAGTCGGATCGCCGCACCGCCGCTCCCACAGCTACTGGGCTGCGCAATACCTGTGGGAGCGGCGGTGCGGCGATCCGACTGGCCCCGCGAACGAGGGCAAAGCCCTCGCCGCTTTTTTCAGCTCAGCCTTCGAGCTTGGCTTTGAGCAATTGGTTCACTTGCCCAGGGTTGGCCTTGCCCTTCGACGCTTTCATCGCCTGGCCGACGAAGAAGCCGAACATCTTGCCACGCTTGGCCTCGTCGGCAGCGCGGTATTGTTCGACCTGTTCGGCGTTGGCAGCCAGCATCTCGTCGAGCATCGTCTCGATTGCACCGGTGTCGGTAACCTGCTTCAGGCCACGGCTTTCGATGATGCTGTCGGCATCGCCTTCACCGGCGGCCATGGCTTCGAACACGGTCTTGGCAATCTTGCCGCTGATGGTGTTGTCGCGAATCCGCAGCAACATGCCACCGAGCTGCTCGGCACTGACCGGCGCCTGGTCGATCTCGATACCCAGCTTGTTCAGCAGGCTGCCCAGCTCGACCATGACCCAGTTGGCGGCCAGCTTGGCGTCGCCGCCAATCTTCACCACTTCTTCGAAGTAGTCCGCCTGTTCACGGCTGGAGGCCAGCACGTTGGCGTCGTAGGCCGACAGGCCGTACTGGCTCTGGAAGCGCTCGACCTTTTGCGGTGGCAGCTCGGGCAAGCCGGCACGGATGGTGTCGAGGAAGCTGTCCTCGATGACCACCGGCAGCAGGTCCGGGTCGGGGAAGTAACGGTAGTCGTTGGCTTCCTCCTTGCTGCGCATGGAGCGGGTCTCGTCCTTGTTCGGGTCGTACAGGCGGGTTTCCTGGATGACCCTGCCACCGTCTTCGATCAGGTCGATCTGGCGCTGGATCTCGCTGTTGATCGCACGCTCGATGAAGCGGAACGAGTTGACGTTCTTGATCTCGCAGCGGGTGCCGAACTCGGCTTGGCCCTTGGGGCGGATCGACACGTTGCAGTCGCAGCGCAGCGAGCCTTCGGCCATGTTGCCGTCGCAGATGCCCAGGTAGCGCACCAGGGCGTGGATGGCCTTGACGTAGGCCACGGCCTCCTTGGCGCTGCGCATGTCCGGCTCGGAGACGATTTCCAGCAGCGGCGTGCCGGCACGGTTCAGGTCGATGCCGGTAGAGCCGCTGAAGTCTTCGTGCAGGCTCTTGCCGGCGTCTTCTTCCAGGTGCGCACGGGTAACCCCGATGCGCTTGATGGTGCCGTCTTCCAGGGCGATATCCAGGTGGCCCTTGCCGACGATCGGCAGCTCCATCTGGCTGATCTGGTAGCCCTTGGGCAGGTCGGGGTAGAAGTAGTTCTTGCGCGCGAACACGTTGCGCTTGCCGATCTCGGCGTCGATCGCCAGGCCGAACATGCAGGCCATGCGCACGGCTTCCTGGTTTAGCACCGGCAGTACGCCGGGCATTCCCAGGTCAACCAGGCTGGCCTGGGTGTTCGGCTCGGAGCCGAAGGTGGTGGCGCTGCCGGAGAAGATCTTCGACTGGGTAGCGAGCTGGGTATGAATTTCCAGCCCGATCACAACTTCCCATTGCATGTGTGAACTCCTCAGAAGCCGTTGGGGGCACGGGTGTGCCAGTCGGTCACTTGCTGGTAGCGGTGCGCGACGTTGAGCAGGCGGCCTTCCTGGAAGTACGGCGCCAGCAACTGCACACCAACGGGCAGGCCATCGACGAAGCCGGCCGGCATCGACAGGCCGGGCAGGCCTGCCAGGTTGGCGGTGATGGTGTAGACGTCTTCAAGGTAGGCGGCGACTGGGTCGCTGCTCTTGGCGCCGAGCTTCCAGGCCGGGTTCGGCGTGGTCGGGCCAAGGATCAGGTCGACGTCGTTGAACGCGGCCATGAAGTCGTTCTTGATCAGGCGGCGGATCTGCTGCGCCTTGACGTAGTAGGCGTCGTAATAGCCGGCCGACAGGGCGTAGGTGCCGACCATGATGCGGCGCTGCACTTCGGCGCCGAAGCCTTCGCCACGCGAACGCTTGTACAGGTCGGTCAGGTCTTTGGGGGCTTCGCAGCGGTAGCCGAAACGCACGCCATCGAAACGCGACAGGTTGGAGGACGCTTCAGCGGGCGCGATCACGTAGTACGCCGGGATGGCATGCTGCATGTTCGGCAGGCTGATTTCCTTGACCACGGCGCCGAGCTTTTCCAGCTCCTTGACGCTGGCTTGCACCCGTTCGGCGATGCGCGGGTCGAGGCCGGCGCTGAAGTATTCTTTCGGCAGGCCAATGCGCAGGCCTTGCAGCGAGGCGTTGAGGTTGGCGCTGTAGTCCGGCACCGGTTCTTCGATGCTGGTGGAGTCCTTGGCGTCGAAACCGGCCATGCCTTGCAGCAGCAGCGCGCAGTCTTCGGCGGTACGGGCCAGCGGGCCGCCCTGGTCGAGGCTGGAGGCGTAAGCGATCATGCCCCAGCGCGAAACACGACCGTACGTCGGTTTCAGGCCGGTCAGGTTGGTCAGCGCTGCCGGCTGTCGGATCGAGCCGCCGGTGTCGGTGCCAGTGGAGGCTGGCAGCAGGCGCGCGGCGACGGCAGCAGCCGAGCCACCGGACGAGCCGCCAGGCACGTGCTCGAGGTTCCACGGGTTTTTCACCGGGCCATAGTGGCTGGATTCGTTGGCCGAACCCATGGCGAATTCGTCCATGTTGGTCTTGCCCAGGGTGACCATGCCGGCTTCGGCCAGCTTGGCGACCACGGTGGCATCGTACGGCGCCTTGAAGTTGTCGAGCATCTTCGAGCCGCAGCTGGTGCGTACACCGTTGGTGCAGAACAGGTCCTTGTGGGCGATCGGCGCGCCCAGCAGTGCACCGGCCTCGCCAGCGGCGCGGCGGGCGTCGGCGGCACGGGCCTGGCCCAGGGCCAGCTCTTCGGTGACGCTGATGAAGCTGTTGATTTGCGGGTCGAGTTGCTTGATGCGCGCCAGCAGGGCGCCCGTCAGCTCTTCGGAGGAAAACGACTTGTCGGCGAGTCCGCGGGCGATCTCGGCCAGGGTCAATTGATGCATGGCAGGCTCTATCCCTTACTCGATGACTTTGGGAACCAGGTACAGACCGCTTTCGGTCGAGGGTGCGATGGCCTGGTAGGCCTCGCGCTGGTTGCTTTCGGTGACCTGGTCGGGACGCAGTCGCTGGCTGGCCTCCAGGGGGTGGGCCAGGGGCTCGATGCCCGTGGTGTCGACCGCTTGCATCTGGTCGACCAGCCCGAGAATGCTGTTCAGTGCATCGGTAATGCGTGGCAGTTCGCCATCATTCAGCCCCAGACGGGCCAGATGGGCGATCTTTTCCACGTCGCAGCGTTCAAGCGCCATGGGGATCTCCAGGGGGAACAAAGAACGGAATAAGGTCCGTGATGAGGAACATGTCGGCATTCTGGCGGTCATACGGCCGCGATCATCTGCTGGCGTGCTCGGAAAAACGACCAATTTAACATATTGGCTCCTTGCCCAAAATCCCTGCCATTGTTAGAGTTTGCCGCACTTTTTTACCCACGCTTTCCCCAGGGTCACTTTCCCATGTTCAAGAAACTGCGTGGCATGTTTTCCAGCGATCTTTCCATCGACCTGGGTACTGCCAACACCCTTATTTACGTGCGTGAGCGCGGTATCGTCCTGAATGAGCCCTCGGTTGTTGCCATCCGTACCCATGGCAATCAGAAAAGCGTCGTCGCCGTCGGTACCGAAGCCAAACGCATGCTGGGCCGTACGCCCGGCAACATTGCTGCCATTCGTCCGATGAAGGACGGCGTCATCGCCGACTTCAGCGTTTGTGAAAAAATGTTGCAGTATTTCATCAACAAGGTTCACGAGAACAGCTTCCTGCAGCCCAGCCCTCGCGTGCTGATCTGCGTGCCGTGCAAGTCGACCCAGGTAGAGCGCCGCGCGATTCGCGAGTCGGCCCTGGGTGCCGGTGCCCGCGAAGTCTTCCTGATCGAAGAGCCAATGGCCGCCGCCATCGGTGCCGGCCTGCCGGTTGAAGAGGCCCGTGGCTCGATGGTCGTCGATATCGGCGGTGGTACCACCGAAATCGCGCTGATCTCCCTCAACGGTGTGGTCTATGCCGAATCCGTGCGGGTTGGCGGCGATCGCTTCGACGAAGCCATCGTCACCTACGTGCGCCGCAACTACGGCAGCCTGATTGGCGAGTCCACCGCCGAGCGTATCAAACAGGAAATCGGCACCGCCTACCCGGGCGGCGAAGTGCGCGAAGTCGATGTCCGTGGCCGTAACCTGGCCGAGGGCGTACCGCGTGCCTTCACCCTGAACTCCAACGAAGTGCTCGAAGCGCTGCAGGAATCGCTGGCGACCATCGTTCAGGCGGTCAAGAGCGCCCTGGAGCAGTCGCCGCCGGAGCTGGCCTCCGACATCGCCGAGCGCGGCCTGGTGTTGACCGGTGGTGGCGCACTGCTGCGCGACCTCGACAAGCTGCTGGCCCAGGAAACCGGCCTGCCGGTGATCGTCGCCGAGGACCCGCTGACCTGTGTCGCCCGTGGCGGCGGTCGCGCCCTGGAGATGATGGACAAGCACGCGATGGACCTGCTCTCCAGCGAGTGATCCTGCTCGCGGCTCATGAGCGCCCGGTTTACAGGTAGCACGCACAGTGCTACCTGTATGCGCTGGGCTGGCGTCCGTTTGGGCGTCGTTTCCGTCAACCCGCAACCAGGCTGGTGCGTTGTCCCATGTCCAATGACCTCCTGAGTCGTCCACGAGGAACGGCCCATTAAACCGCTTTTCTCCAAGGGCCCTTCGCTGGGCGTTCGTCTACTCGTATTGGTGGTGCTGTCGATCGCGTTGATGGTGGTCGATGCGCGCTTTGCCGTGCTCAAGCCTGTGCGCAGCCAGATGGGCATGGTGTTGATGGAATCGTACTGGATCACCGATTTGCCGCAGCGCTTGTGGCAAGGCGTGGCGGGCCAGTTCGGCAGCCGTACCGAACTGATCGCGGAAAACGAAAAGCTCAAGACCGAGGCCCTGCTGTTGCAGGGGCGCCTGCAGAAGCTGGCGGCCCTGACCGAGCAGAACGTGCGCTTGCGTGAGTTGCTCAACTCTTCGGCCCTGGTCAACGAAAAGGTCGAAGTGGCCGAACTGATCGGCGTCGACCCCAACCCGTTCACCCACCGCATCCTGATCAACAAGGGTGAGCGCGATGGTGTGTTCCTCGGCCAGCCGGTGCTCGATGCCCGCGGCCTGATGGGCCAGGTGGTCGAATTGATGCCTTACACCTCGCGGGTGCTGTTGCTGACCGATACCACCCATAGCATTCCGGTGCAGGTCAACCGCAATGGCCTGCGCGCCATCGCCAGCGGTACCGGCAACCCGGAGCGGCTGGAGCTGCGCCATGTGGCCGATACCGCCGACATCAAGGAAGGCGACCTGTTGGTCAGCTCCGGTATGGGCCAGCGCTTCCCGGCCGGCTACCCGGTGGCCACGGTCAACGAAGTGATTCACGACTCCGGCCAGCCGTTTGCCATTGTCCGCGCCATCCCTACCGCCGCACTCAACCGCAGCCGCTACATGCTGCTGGTGTTCAGTGACCGGCGTACCCCGGAACAGCGCGCCACCGACGCGGCGATTGCGCAGGAAGAGGCCGACCGCAAGGGCACCGCGGTGAGTGTTCAGCCTGGCGCCAATGGCGAGCAGGCCGCACCTGCCGGTACCGCAACCGCGCCCGTCGCGCCCGCAACTCCGGCAGCCCCTGCCACGCAGCCCGCTGCTGCGCCTGTAGCGCCTGCGGCACCCGCCGTGCCAGCGGCAGCGCCCGCTCAACCCCGGAGGCAATGATGGCTGCATCACGCCGCAACAACGGCTGGGTCATCTGGCTGACATTCGCCATTGGCTTGCTGCTCAGCGTCTCGCCCATGCCTCAGTTCATGGAAGTGTTCCGGCCCATGTGGCTGGCGCTGCTGGTATCGTTCTGGACCCTTGCCGTGCCGAGCAAGGTCGGCATGACCACGGCCTTCGTGCTGGGCCTGGCCGAGGATGTGCTGTATGGCACGTTGCTTGGGCAGAACGCGCTGATCCTGACCCTGATCACCTTCCTGGTGCTGTCGCTGCAGCAGCGCCTGCGCATGTTCCCCATGTGGCAGCAGAGCCTGGTGATCCTGGTGATCTTCGGCATCGCCCAGCTGATACAGCTATGGCTCAGCGCGCTGACCGGCAACCGCCTGCCGACCCTGGCGCTGGTGTGGTCGGCGGTCATCAGCGCCTTGCTCTGGCCATGGATCAGCTTTGCCCTGCGCGACCTGCGCCGACGCTTGCACATAAATTGACGGCGTTGCCGCGACTGACAGGGAGATGTCTACATGAACCCGTTTTACCTGGCCTCTGGCTCGCCCCGTCGTCGTGAACTGCTGACTCAGATCGGCGTACCGTTCACTACAGTAAGCGCCCCCATCGATGAAACCCCGCTGGCCAATGAAGGTGCCCAGGCCTATGTCGAGCGCCTCGCCCGGGCCAAGGCCGAAGCTGGCCTTGCCAGCCTGAAGGGCCCGGCGGTGGTGCTGGGCGCAGACACCGCAGTGGTCCTCGATGGCCGTATTCTCGGCAAACCTG
Source organism: Pseudomonas sp. Irchel s3f19 (assembly GCF_900187555.1). NCBI lineage: Bacteria > Pseudomonadati > Pseudomonadota > Gammaproteobacteria > Pseudomonadales > Pseudomonadaceae > Pseudomonas > Pseudomonas sp. Irchel s3f19. Next base: position 333,723 of record NZ_FYDW01000003.1, read on the forward strand.
AAAACCGTGAACATGCCCTGGCCATGCTGGCCGACTTGTCTGGCCGCGAACATCAGGTATTGACCGCTGTCGCCCTGAGCGATGGGGCGCGCACCCTGAGCCTGTGCGTCACCAGCAGTGTGCGCTTTCGTGCCATCAGCGCCGATGAAGCAGCGCGCTACTGGGCCAGCGGTGAGCCTGCCGACAAAGCCGGCGGTTATGCCATCCAGGGGCTGGGCGCAGTGTTCGTCACCGGCCTTGCAGGCAGTTACTCTGCGGTGGTGGGTTTGCCGCTGAGCGAGACCGCCGATCTGCTCGCCGGGTTCGGCATCGCCTGCTGGCAACTGCCTGCGCTTTCTCCAGAGGTAACAAAGCCGCAGTAGCCAGCGCTGCCTGCGCGATCCATCATTATCCAAGACCTTTGACGAGAGCCTGCCATGAGTGAAGAGATCCTGATCAACATCACCCCGATGGAGTCACGTGTGGCGGTGGTGGAAAACGGGGTGCTGCAGGAAGTGCACGTCGAGCGCACCCAGCGCCGCGGCATCGTCGGCAATATCTACAAGGGCAAAGTGGTACGCGTGCTGCCCGGCATGCAGGCGGCGTTCGTCGACATCGGCCTGGAGCGGGCTGCCTTCATCCATGCCTCGGAAATTTCCCAGCGCGAAGGCTCGGCGGTAGAAAACATCACCGCGCTGGTGCATGAAGGCCAGGCGCTGGTGGTACAGGTGACCAAGGACCCGATCGGCACCAAGGGCGCCCGCCTGACCACGCAGTTGTCGATCCCTTCGCGCTACCTGGTGTACATGCCGCGCAGCAGCCATGTCGGTATTTCCCTCAAGATCGAAGACGAAGCCGAGCGTGATCGCCTCAAGCAGGTGGTCAGCAGCTGCATGGACAGCGAGAACATCAAGGACGCCGGCGGCTTCATCCTGCGCACTGCCGCCGAAGGCGCCCGCGCCGAAGAGATCCTGCAGGACATTCGCTACCTGCGCCGCCTGTGGGAACAGATCGGCAGCCAGATCCAGACCTGCGGCGCGCCCACGGTAATCTACGAAGACCTCGGCCTGGCCCTGCGTACCCTGCGCGACCTGGTCAACCCGAAGATCGAGAAAATCCGCATCGACTCGCGGGAAACGTTCCAGAAAACCACGCAGTTCGTCGGCGAATTGATGCCGGAGATTGCCGATCGGCTCGAGCACTACCCTGGCGAGCGGCCGATCTTTGACCTGTACGGTGTCGAAGACGAGATTCAGCGTGCCCTGGAGCGCAAGGTGCCGCTCAAGTCCGGTGGCTATCTGGTGGTCGACCCCGCTGAGGCAATGACCACCATCGACGTCAACACCGGTGCCTTCGTCGGCCATCGCAACCTTGAAGAAACTATCTTCAAGACCAACCTTGAAGCCGCTACCGCCATTGCCCGGCAACTGCGCCTGCGCAACATCGGCGGCATCATCATCATCGACTTCATCGACATGGAAGATGAAGAGCATCAGCGCCAGGTGCTGCGCACCCTGGAAAAGCAGCTCGAGCGTGATCACGCCAAGACCAACATCATCGGCATCACCGAGCTGGGCCTGGTGCAGATGACCCGCAAGCGCACGCGTGAGAGCCTCGAGCAGGTGCTCTGCGAACCCTGCCTGGCGTGTCAGGGCCGTGGCAAGCTGAAAACCCCCGAGACCATTTGTTACGAGATCTTCCGTGAGATCCTTCGCGAAGCCCGTGCCTACCAGGCCGAGGGCTACCGCGTACTGGCCAACCAGAAGGTGGTCGACCGCCTGCTGGACGAAGAGTCGGGCAACGTGGCGGAGCTTGAAACCTTCATCGGCAGAACTATCCGCTTCCAGGTCGAGTCGATGTACTCGCAGGAACAATACGATGTGGTGCTGCTCTGAGGCTTACCAAAACGCAGCACAGGATGGCCGGGCTGGCAAAACCGGTACTTGGGGCCATCATGGATAAACGACCTGGAGGGCCATGGCCATGGGACGTCTGAACCGCGTTCTTGTCGCCTTGACTCGCTGGGGGCTGGGCTTGTGTGCGCTGCTGGCGGTGCTGGTGGCGTTGTATGTCAGCCTCGGCCGGCAATTGGTGCCGTTGGTGGCCGAGTACCGAGCCGATGTCGAGAGCAAGGCCGAACAGGCGTTGGGCCTGCCAGTGCATGTCGGTGCCCTTGAGGGGCGCTGGAGCGGGCTGGCGCCTGTGCTGCGCGTTCGCGACCTGCAATTGGGCGAAGGCGCCACCGCGTTGCGCCTGGACGACGTCAAGCTGGTGCCGGACTTGTGGGCCAGCCTGACCTCCCGCGAGGTACGCCTGGCGCGTATTCAGTTAGGCGGCTTGCAACTGATCCTGCGCGAAGATGAGCAAGGCGCCTGGAACCTCGAAGGGCTGCCGAAAAAAGACGATGCCCCCCTCGACCCCGCCGAGTTGCTGCAGCGCTTGCGCCAACTGGGGCGTATCGATGTATTCGACAGCCAGGTTACCTTGCAGCCCTGGCAGCGCGACCCCCTGACCTTGACGTATGTGAGTGCCGGCCTGCAGGCCGGTGCCTCGCGCCAGGCCCTCGACGTGCGCGCAACCCTGCCGGACGGCCAGCCCCTGGCGCTGAACCTGCGCAGCCGCGCGTCGGCCAAAGCCTGGCAAGACGCTGAGGTTGCGGCATACCTGAGCCTGCCGCAGAGCGATTGGGCGCGCTGGTTGCCGCCGCGTCTGCTGGGCCAGTGGCAGGCTGACGCATTGCGCGCCGGGGGCGAGTTCTGGGTCGACTGGCGCCAAGGCCAGTTGCAACACGCGGTGGTCCGTGTCAATGCGCCAACGCTGCAAGGTGCGTATGCCGGGCGCAAGGCCGCAACCTTGGACAACCTGGCGCTGGCCGCTTGGTTCCAGCGCAGCCCGCAAGGCTTCGATGTGAGTGTCGATTCCCTGGCCATGAGCATCGGCAAGACCCGTTGGGAAACCCATCTGCAGTTACGCCAGCGCCCTGGGCAGGCACCCGCCGACGAGCGCTGGGAAGTGCAGGCCGACCGCCTTGACCTCACTCCGCTGACCCCATTGATCGATGCCTTGGCACCGCTGCCGGATAACCTCATGGCCGTGGTCGACGGCCTGAAGGTCACCGGCGCGCTGCGCAACTTGCGCCTGGAGGCGCGGCCCAAGGCTGAGGGCGACCAGCGGCTGCAATTTGCCGCCAACCTGGAGCAGGTCGGTTTCAACGCCTACCACGGTGCCCCGGCGGCCGGCAACGTCAGTGGCAGCATCAGCGGCGACCTGGGCCATGGCGAGCTGCGGCTCGACACTGAGGCCTTCATGCTGCACTTGTACCCGATCTTCGCCAAACCTTGGCATTACCAGCAGGCCAATGCCCGCCTGACCTGGGCCCTCGACAAGCAAGGCTTCACCCTCGTCGCGCCGTACCTCAAGGTGCTGGGCGAGGAGGGCAAGATCGCCGGTGACTTCCTGATCCGCCTGCTGTTCGAAGAGGGCCGCGAGGACTACATGGACCTGCGCGTCGGGTTGACCGAAGGCGATGGCCGATACACCGCCAAATACTTGCCGGAAGTGCTCAGCCCGGCCCTCGACGAATGGCTGCGCAGTGCGATCGTCAAGGGCACCGTGGATGAGGGCTACTTCCAGTACCAGGGTTCGCTGAACCACGGCGCCGCCCCGGAGGCTCGCAGTATCAGCCTGTTCTTCAAGGTGCGTGACGCGGCGCTGGACTTCCAGCCCGGCTGGCCTCAAGTGCAGCAGGTCGATGGTGACGTGCTGATCGAAGACAGTGGTGTGCGCATCAAGGCCCACCATGGCCTGCTGCTCGATACCAAAGTCAGTGACGTCAGTGTCGACATCCCCCACGTCGAAGGCGACCAGCACAGCCATCTGTACCTGGATGGCGATTTTGACGGCAGCCTGGGTGACGGCCTGAAAATTCTCAAGGAAGCCCCGATCGGGACGGGTGAGATCTTCGCCGGTTGGGAAGGCGAGGGCCCGCTCAAGGGCAAGGTCAAGCTCGATATCCCCCTGGCACATGGGCAGCGGCCCAAGGTCAAGGTGGACTTCGCCACCGCTGACGCCCGCCTCAAGGTGGCCCCGCCAAGCCTGGAGCTGAACCGCCTGAAGGGCGACTTCAGTTTTGACTTCGACAAGGGCCTGAGCGGCAAGGACATCAGCCTGCAGGCGTTCGGCAAACCGGTGACCGCGCAGATCGTCGCCGAGGGCGAGCCAGGGCAGATGCAGACCCGCATCAACGCCAACGGCCAGGTTTCGCTGAAAGCGCTGACCGAATGGCTGCAGTTCAACCAGGCGTTGCCTGCCTCGGGCGAGCTGCCCTATCAGTTGCAGGTCAACCTGGGTAGCCGGGACAACAGCCTGAACGTCAACTCGTCGCTCAAGGGGTTGGCGATCGATTTGCCGGCACCCTTCGGCAAGGCTGCGGCGGATACCCGCGACAGCCGCTTCAGCATGAACCTGCAGGGCCAGGAGCGGCGCTTCGACGCCAGCTATGCCGACCTTGCACGCTTTGCCTATGCCGCGCCCGGCGACAAACTGGCCCAGGGCCGCGGTGAGCTGCTGCTGGGCACAGGCCAGGCGCAAGTGCCAAGCGGCCAGGGGCTGCGGGTACGCGGGCACCTGGAAACACTGGACCTGGCGCCCTGGCAAGCGCAGATGGCCAGCCTGGGCGGTGACGACCCTGGTGGCAGTGCCCGGCAGAGCCTGCAAAGCGTCGACCTGAGCATCGGCCAGCTCAAAGCCTTCGGCATGGACCTGAATCAGGCGGTGGTGCGTCTGGCCCGTGGTGGCCCGGCGTGGGACCTGCGCCTGGACAGCAAGGAAGTCATCGGCAACGCGCGCGTACCCGACGCCAAGGCCGCGCCCATGTCGGTGCGCCTGCAGACCTTGCGCCTGCCAGCGGCGGACCCGGCCCAGGCGCAGGCCGAGGAGGGGCCCGACCCGTTGGCATCATTCGACCCGCGCAAGGTACCTGCCCTGGACCTGCGCATCGACAAGCTCTACCGTGGCGACGACCTCTACGGCAGCGCATCGATCAAGTTGCGCCCGACCGCGCGTGGCGTATCGGCAGACGATATCGACCTTGACTTCAAGGGCCTGCGCATCGATGGCGGCGGTGGCTGGGAAGGCCCGCCGGGCAGCAGCAGTAGCTGGTACAAAGGGCGCCTGGACGGCAAGAACCTGGCCGATGTGCTCAAGGCGTGGGGGTTTGCCCCCACCGTGACCAGCCGCGATTTCCGCCTGGATGTCGACGGCCGCTGGCCGGGCTCACCTGCCTGGGTGGGCTTGAACCGCTTCTCCGGGAGCATGGATGCCGCCCTGCGCACCGGCCAGTTCGTCGAAGTCGAAGGCAGTGCCCAGGCCCTGCGCGTGTTCGGCCTGCTCAATTTCAACTCCATCGGCCGCCGCCTGCGCCTGGACTTCTCCGACCTGTTCGACAAAGGCCTGGCCTATGATCGGGTCAAGGGCCTGCTGGTGGCCAGCAATGGCGTCTACGTGACCCGCGAGCCGATTACCGTTACTGGCCCGTCGAGCAACTTCGAGCTCGACGGTACCCTCGACCTGGTCCGTGACCGGGTGGATGCCAACCTGCAGGTGAGCCTGCCGGTGACCAACAACCTGCCGCTGGCCGCCCTGATCATCGGCGCACCTGCGGTGGGGGGCGCGCTGTTCCTGGTCGATCGCTTGATCGGCGACCGGGTATCACGCTTTGCTAGCGTGCATTACCGCGTCGAGGGGCCGTGGAAAGAGCCTAGAATCACATTTGTGAAACCTTTCGAGAAATCGCGCTAGGAGTCTTCATGAAGGCAGCGGTGATCCAGATGGTCAGTCAGGACGACGTGCTGGCCAACCTGCAGCGTGCCGGCGCCCTGCTTGAACAGGCCGCGCTCGGTGGCGCACGCCTGGCCGTGCTGCCAGAAAACTTCGCCGCCATGGGGCGCAAGGATGCTGCAGCGATCGGCCGCGCCGAAGCCTTGGGCGAAGGGCCGATCCTGCCATGGTTGAAACGCACCGCGCGCGACCTCAAGTTATGGATTGTTGCCGGCACCTTGCCGTTGCCACCGGTCGGCCAGCCTGATGCCAAGGCCCATGCCTGCTCACTGCTGATCGACGAGCACGGTGAAGTGGCGGCACGCTACGACAAGTTGCACCTGTTCGACGTGGACGTCGCCGACAACCGAGGCCGTTACCGTGAGTCCGACGACTATGCCCATGGCGCGCAGGTGGTGGTGGCCGATACCCCGGTGGGGCGCTTGGGCCTGAGCGTATGCTATGACCTGCGCTTCCCCGAGTTGTACAGTGCCTTGCGCGCTGCCGGGGCCGAGCTGATCTCCGCGCCAGCCGCCTTCACTGCGGTGACGGGCGCGGCGCACTGGGACGTGCTGATTCGCGCGCGTGCCATCGAGACCCAATGCTACCTGTTGGCCGCAGCGCAGGGCGGCACCCATCCAGGCCCACGGGAAACCCATGGGCATGCAGCGATCGTCGACCCTTGGGGGCGGATCGTTGCGCAGCAGGCGCAGGGCGAAGCGGTATTGCTCGCCGAGCGCGACACTGATGAACAAGCGTCCATTCGGGCGCGCATGCCGGTGGTTTCGCACCGGCGCTTTTTCTCGCAGGACGCCTTGCGGCCTGCGCACACCTCGGAGTGACTATGAGCCAGATGTTATCCACCGTCAGCGAGCAGCTCCTGGCCCCAGGCGGGTTGACCCTGGACAGCCTGCAGGCTGTGCTGGGTGAGTTGGCCGGCCCGGGCATCGATGCCGCCGACTTGTATTTCCAGGGCCAGATCTCGGAAACCTGGGCGCTGGAGGACGGCATCGTCAAAGAGGGCAGCTTCAACCTCGACCAAGGCGTGGGCGTGCGTGCCCAGTCCGGTGAAAAGACCGGCTTCGCCTACAGCAACGCCATCAACCTGGAGGCACTGACCTCGGCGGCCCGTGCCGCGCGTTCGATCTCCCGTGCCGGGCAGAATGGTACGGTCCAGGCTTTCCGCAGCCAGGATGTGACGGCCCTGTATGCGCCGGACAACCCCCTGGATGTGCTCAGTCGGGCCGAAAAGGTCGACCTGCTCAAGCGTGTCGATGCCGCCACCCGCGCGCTGGACCCGCGTATCCAGCAGGTCAGCGTGAGCATGGCCGGGGTCTGGGAGCGCATTCTCATCGCGGCGGCCGATGGCAGCCTGGCCGCCGACGTGCGCCCGCTGGTGCGCTTCAACGTCAGCGTCATCGTCGAACACAATGGCCGCCGCGAGCGCGGTGGCCAGGGTGGCGGCGGGCGTACCGACTACCGCTTCTTCACCGAAGAGAAGGTCATGGGTTATGCCCGTGAGGCGTTGCGTCAGGCCCTGGTGAACCTGGAGGCGATTCCTGCCCCGGCGGGCACCTTGCCCGTGGTGCTGGGGCCGGGCTGGTCGGGCGTACTGTTGCATGAAGCGGTGGGCCATGGCCTGGAAGGCGACTTCAACCGCAAGGGCAGCTCGGCGTTCAGCGGCCGGATCGGTGAGCAGGTGGCGTCGAAACTGTGCACCATCGTCGACGACGGCACCCTTGAAGGCCGCCGCGGTTCGTTGAGCGTGGATGACGAAGGCACCCCGACCGAGTGCACCACGCTGATCGAGAACGGTGTGCTCAAAGGCTACATGCAGGACAAACTGAACGCCCGCCTGATGGGCATGGCCGTGACCGGCAATGGCCGCCGCGAATCCTACGCCCATCTGCCGATGCCGCGCATGACCAACACCTACATGCGCGCGGGCGAAAGCGACCCGCAGGAAATCATCGCTTCGGTGAAGAGGGGCATCTATTGCGCCAACCTGGGCGGTGGCCAGGTGGATATCACCAGCGGCAAGTTCGTCTTCTCCACCAGTGAGGCTTACCTGATCGAAGACGGCAAGATCACCGCGCCGGTCAAGGGTGCAACGCTGATTGGCAACGGGCCGGAGGCGATGAGCCGGGTGTCGATGGTCGGCAATGACCTGGCGCTGGACAGTGGCGTCGGCACGTGCGGCAAGGATGGGCAGTCGGTGCCGGTAGGGGTTGGGCAGCCGACGTTGAAACTCGATGCGATTACCGTCGGCGGGACCGGGGCGTGACAGGTGTGGGGGCTGCGCAGCAGCCCCTGGGCAATCAGCGCAATCCGCGCTGCAGCTCGTCGAGGTCGCGGATGTACTTGAACACCTTGCGCGCGGCGGCAGGCGGTTTGTTACGCGCCTTCTCGTGCTGGGCATGGCGGATCAGCGAGCGCATTTGCTGGCGATCGGTATCGGGGTACTCGTTGACGAAGCGTTCGAGGTCTTCGTCATTGCCGTCGATCAACCGGTCGCGCCAGCGCTCCAGGCCGTGGAAACGCTCGTTGTACTGGCGGGTCGAGCTGTCCATCTGTTCGAGCAAGGCATGGATGGCATCCAGGTCCTGCACACGCATCAGCTTGCCGACAAACGACATGTGGCGTTTGCGGGCACCGTGAGCGGTGTGCTTGCTGGCCTCGGCCAGCGCCTTGCGCAGCTCGTCGGTCAACGGCAGGCGTGCCAGGGTGTCGGCCTTGAGCGTAGTGAGGCGCTCGCCGAGTTCGACCAGTGCATGCAGTTCGCGCTTGATCTGGGTTTTGCTTTTTTCGCCGTCGAAGGCGTCGTCGTTTGAATCAACCATGGTGGCAGTCCGCTAGAAATCGCCGCCATGATAACCAGTCGGGGGCCGCTTGTCCGGCCCGGTCGTAGAATGACCCTCGCCGAACGCAGAATTTGAGTGGAGAGAACCATGAGTGCAGTCCAGAGCGTAGGTCCGAAAGACCTGCCAGCCTTGCAGGAGCAGGTCGAAGCGATCATCGCCGAAGCGCGTCGCCAGGGCGCCAGTGCCTGCGAAGTGGCGGTCTCGCTGGAGCAAGGCCTGTCCACCACGGTGCGTCAGCGCGAGGTCGAAACGGTCGAGTTCAACCGTGACCAGGGCTTTGGCATCACCCTCTATGTCGGCCAGCGCAAAGGCTCCGCCAGTACCTCGGCAAGTGGCCCCGAGGCGATCCGCGAAACCGTAGCCGCCGCGCTGGCGATCGCCAAGCATACGTCCGAAGACGAATGCTCCGGCTTGGCCGACGCCGCCCTGATGGCCCGCGATATCCCGGACCTGGACCTTTACCACGACTGGGACATCGAACCCGAGAAGGCGATCGAGATGGCCCTGGCTTGCGAGGCCGCGGCGTTCGACGCCGATTCACGCATTCTCAATGCCGATGGCACCACGCTCAACACTCACCAAGGGTGCCGAGTGTATGGCAACAGCCACGGCTTCATCGGCAGCTACGCCTCGACCCGACACAGCCTGAGCTGCGTGATGATCGCCGAGGGTGATGGCCAGATGCAGCGTGACTACTGGTATGACGTAAACCGCCAGGGCAATTTGTTGGCCGACCCGCGCAGCATCGGCCAGCGTGCGGCCCAGCGTGCGGCCAGCCGCCTCGGCGCGCGCCCGGTGCCGACGTGCGAAGTGCCGGTGCTGTTCTCGGCAGAGCTCGCCGGCGGCCTGTTTGGCAGCTTCCTGTCGGCCATTTCCGGCGGCAACCTGTACCGCAAGTCGTCGTTCCTTGAAGGCACTATCGGGCAGCGGCTGTTCCCAAGCTGGCTGACCCTCGATGAGCGCCCGCATATTCCCCGGGCCTTGGGCAGTGCTGCGTTCGACGGTGACGGCCTGGCGACCTACGCCAAACCGTTCGTCGACAAGGGTGAGCTGGTGTCGTACCTGCTGGGGACCTATTCCGGGCGCAAGCTCGGCCTGCCCAGCACGGCCAACTCCGGTGGTGTGCACAACCTGTATGTGACCCACGGCGTCGAGGACCAGGCGGCCCTGATCCGCCGGATGGGGCGTGGCTTGTTGGTGACCGAGTTGATGGGGCATGGCCTGAACATGGTCACGGGCGACTATTCGCGTGGGGCTGCAGGCTTTTGGGTCGAGAACGGCGAGATCCAGCATGCGGTCCAGGAAGTGACCATCGCCGGGAACATGAAGGACATGTTCCAGCAAATCGTGGCGATCGGTAGCGATCTTGAGACCCGCAGCAATATTCACACGGGCTCGGTGCTGATCGAACGGATGACCGTTGCCGGCAGCTGAGTGGCCGCCTGATCTACAAAACCCGGCCTGCGCGCCGGGTTTTTTTATACCTGCTTACTTCCTGCTTTGGTCGATGCCCTCTTGAAGTGATTCTATTTATCACTTAATAATGAATATCATTACCCAGTTGCTTGGCGATGGTGTTCATGAAATCCGTCCTCCACGAGTTGCCCTACCTGGAAAACTGGCGCTGGCTCAGCCGGCGCATTCGCTGCGCGCTCGAGCCCGATGAGCCGCGCCTGATCGAGCACTACCTGGCCGAAGGCCGCTACCTGGTGTGCTGCACCGAAACCTTGCCATGGACGGTGGCCCTGACCTCCTTTCGCCTGCTCCTGGATACCGCTTGCGACCGCATGCTGCCCTGGCATTGGCGCTGCCTGTGCCTGGACCAGGCCTGGCGACCCTTGCTCGACCTGCGCAACCTCGACCGCCGCGAACAGAACCAGCGCTGGCAGCCCTACGCCCTGCAATTGGCCAATTGCGTGCTGCTGCCTTCGATTTCTCCCGATGAACTGATGCAAGGATTAGACGATGAGTAATACCCGTATCGAGCGTGACAGCATGGGTGAGCTGCAGGTGCCTGCCGAGGCCCTGTATGGCGCCCAGACCCAGCGCGCGGTCGACAACTTCCCGGTCAGCGGCCAGCGCATGCCGGCCCAGTTCATTCGCGCATTGCTGCTGGCCAAGGCCGCAGCGGCCAAGGCCAACATCGAGCTGGAGCAGGTGAGCGCGGAGCAAGGTCAGGCCATCGTCAAGGCAGTCGAACAACTGCTGGCGGAAGATTTCATCCAGCATTTCCCGGTGGATGTGTTCCAGACCGGTTCCGGCACCAGTTCGAATATGAACGCCAACGAGGTGATCGCCACCCTGGCGACCCGCGTGCTGGGTAATGCGGTCAATGCCAACGACCATGTGAACTGCGGCCAGAGCAGCAACGACATCATCCCGACCACCATCCATGTCAGTGCCGCCCTGGCGCTGCACGAGCAACTGCTGCCAGCGTTGCGTCACCTGGTACAGGTGATCGAGGCCAAATCGCAGCAGGTACACCCATTCGTCAAAACCGGCCGTACCCACCTGATGGACGCCATGCCCGTGCGCATGAGCCAGGTGCTCGACGGCTGGGCAGCACAAATCAAAGGTGCGCAGGCGCACATCGAGGCGACCCTGCCGAGCCTGCAGGCGCTGGCCCAGGGTGGTACGGCGGTGGGGACGGGCATCAACGCCCACCCACAGTTCGCTGCCGGCTTCGCGCGCCAGCTCAGTGCCCTGACCCAGGTCGAGTTCACCCCTGGGCAGAACCTGTTTGCCCTGATCGGCTCGCAGGACACCGCCGTAGCCCTTTCCGGCCAGCTCAAGACTGCTGCGGTGGCGCTGATGAAAATCGCCAACGACCTGCGCTGGATGAACTCCGGCCCGTTGGCCGGCCTTGGCGAGATTGAACTGCAAGGCCTGCAGCCTGGCTCTTCGATCATGCCGGGCAAGGTCAACCCAGTGATCCCGGAAGCCACTGCCATGGTGGCTGCGCAGGTCATCGGCAATGACGCGACCATCGCCATTGCTGGACAGTCGGGCAACTTCGAGCTGAACGTGATGCTGCCGGTGATCGCCCGCAACCTGCTGGAAAGCATCGAACTGATGGCCAACGTCAGCCGCTTGCTGGCCGACAAGGCCATCGCCACGTTCAAGGTCAATGAAGGCAAGCTCAAGGAGGCGCTGGCGCGCAACCCGATCCTGGTCACGGCGCTGAACCCGATCATCGGCTATCTCAAGGCCGCCGAAATCGCCAAGACCGCCTACAAGCAGGGCCGCCCGATCATCGATGTGGCGCTGGAGCATACCGACTTGTCGCGCGACCAACTGGAAGCGCTGCTCGACCCGGAAAAACTCACCGCCGGCGGGATCTGACCCCGGCGCAGGAGACACGCCATGCAGCACTGGAAACGCACCACCGAAATGGCCAACCACCTGTTCGAGCAAGGTGAGTGGGTCGATGCACGGGAACACTACCTGCAAGCCCTGGCGCTGGCCCAGGTGCTGTTCGAGCGCTGGCATGACGTCGACGAAGCGGTGGCGGTGTTCGTCATCGCTCACCACAACCTGGCCGACCTGCACCTGCGCCTGAACCAGCCGCACGAGAGCGCCGACTACCTGTGCTCTGCGCATCAGCGCCTGCTGCAGGCCAGCCAGGAGGCCCGCTTGCCCCAGGCGCTGCGCGATGCCGCGCTGCGCCACAGTGGGCGCACCTACACCGAGTTGCTGAATTTCATCGCCGAGTACGGCCAGTACCCGCGCACCGAGCGCCTGCTCAACCGTCACGCACCCGAGGCCAGCGCGCTGGCCGCGAAGGCAGACGTGACACCCAGACCCCACGCTTACGGAATCCACTGACATGCCACACACCTTGCCTGCGTTGCCCTATGCCTACGATGCGCTGGAACCGCACATCGATGCCCAGACCATGGAGATTCACCACAGCAAGCATCACCAGACCTATATCAACAACCTCAACACCGCTATCGAAGGCACCGAATGGGCCGAGTGGCCGGTGGAGCAGTTGGTCGGCGCGGTCAAGCAGTTGCCAGAGAAGCTGCAGGCTGCGGTGATCAACCAAGGGGGTGGCCACGCCAACCACACGCTGTTCTGGACCGTGATGGCGCCACAGGGTGGCGGCCAGCCGCACGGTCAGGTGGCCAAGGCAATCGAAGCCGAGCTAGGTGGTTTCGACGCCTTCAAGGACGCGTTCACCAAAGCGGCACTGAGCCGCTTCGGTAGTGGTTGGGCCTGGCTCAGCGTCACCCCGGAAAACAAGCTGGTGGTTGAAAGCAGCGGCAACCAGGACAGCCCGCTGATGCACGGTAATACGCCGATCCTGGGGTTGGACGTGTGGGAACACGCTTACTACCTCAAGTACCAGAACCGTCGCCCTGAATACATCGGTGCCTTCTACAACGTCGTCGACTGGGCGGAAGTAGAACGTCGTTATCTCGAAGCCTTGAAGTGAGTCGATCCGGTATGCGTTCACAGGTGTTGTCCGTCAGCAGCGTGCGTCTGTTTCGCCTGGCGATAGGAACCTTGCTGTTGCTGGTCGGCACTGCGCTGTTGATGGCGCAGGGCATTGCCTGGCTGGGCCTGGAACCGCGCATGTTGCGCGCCCTCGAGGGGGGCGCACTGTGCGCGTTGGGGACGGCGCTGGGCGCGGTACCGGTGTTGGTGATACGTAATATGCCGGTGGCCCTGGCCGACACACTGCTGGGCTTCGGCGCCGGCGTGATGCTGGCGGCCACCGCGTTTTCCCTGATCATTCCGGGGCTGGAAGCGGCTCAAGGTATCGGCTTCAGCCCCTGGGGCGCGGGCGGCCTGATCAGCTTTGGCTTGATGTTCGGCGCCTTGTGCTTGTTTCTGGTCGACCTCAAGGTTTCCGGCGCCTCGCCGGAAGCCTTGGTCGGCACGGATAACCAGCCAGTGATCGCCGCGCGAATCTGGCTGTTCGTGATTGCCATCATTGCCCACAACATTCCTGAAGGCATGGCCATCGGCGTGTCGGCGGGTGGCGGTATGGCGGATGCCGACAGCCTGGCCATGGGCATCGCCTTGCAGGATGTGCCTGAGGGCCTGGTGATAGCGCTGGTGCTGGCGGGGGCGGGCATGCCGCGGTTCAAGGCGTTTCTGATCGGAGCCGCTTCAGGCCTGGTCGAACCCGTGGCTGCGGTGATCTGTGCCTGGCTGGTCAACGTAGCCGAACTGCTGCTGCCGTTGGGGTTGGCGTGTGCGGCGGGAGCGATGCTGTTGGTGGTGACCCAGGAAATCATCCCTGAGTCGCGCAGCAATGGGCATCACCGCTTGGCCAGCCTGGGGCTGTGTATCGGTTTCTGCCTGATGATGGTGATGGACACCGCGATGTCCTGAGCGGTTTACTCGCCTTCGTCGAAGTAGTTGTTGATCAGCTCGATCAAAGCTTCCAGCGCTTCGTTGTCCTGTTCGCCTTCGGTCAGCAGGTGCACCTGGGTGCCTTTGCCTGCCGCGAGCATCATCACTGCCATGATGCTTTTGCCGTCCACCAGCTTGTCGGGCGCGCGGCCCACGCGCACCTGGCAGGGGAAGCGCCCGGCCACGCCGACGAACTTGGCTGCCGCCCGGGCATGCAGGCCCAGCTTGTTGATGATGGTGATTTCGCAGGCGGGCATCGTGGGGTGGATCCTGTGGGCTAGAGGTCGCGGTGGCGGACCTGGACGTTTTTCAGTGATTGCTGCAGCAACTCGCCGAGGCGTTCGGTCAGGTACACCGAGCGGTGATGGCCGCCGGTGCAGCCGATGGCGATGGTGACGTAGGCGCGGTTGCTGGCGGCGAAGCGGGGCAGCCATTTGAGCAGGTAGCTGGAAATGTCGTTGAACATCTCTTCGACATCCGGCTGGGCGGCGAGGTAGTCGATCACCGGCTGATCGAGGCCGGAGTGCTCACGCAGCTCGGGCTTCCAATAGGGGTTGGGCAGGCAGCGCACATCGAACACCAGGTCGGCATCGACCGGCATGCCGCGCTTGAAGCCGAACGATTCGACCAGAAACGCAGTGCCAGGCTCTGGCTGGTTGAGCAGGCGCAGCTTGATCGAGTCGCGCAGTTGGTAAAGGTTTAGGCTGGTAGTGTCGATTTTCAGGTCAGCCAGATCGGAGATCGGCCCCAGCATGTCGCTCTCGACCCGTATTGCCTCTGCCAGGGAACGGTTGGCATTGGTCAGTGGGTGGCGCCGGCGCGTCTCGGAGAAGCGTTTGAGCAGCGTATCTTCGTCGGCGTCCAGGTACAGCACGTCGCATTGGATGTGCCGCGCTCGGGCCTCTTCGAGCAGTTCGGGGAAACGCGACAGGTGGCTGGGCAGGTTGCGCGCGTCAATCGACACAGCGACCTTGGGTTGCAGCAACTCGGTATTGATCAACGCGTTTTCCGCCAGCTGCGGTAGCAGGCCGGCGGGCAGGTTGTCGATGCAATAGAAACCGTTGTCTTCCAGCACATCGAGGGCGGTGCTCTTGCCGGAGCCGGACCGGCCGCTAACGATGATCAGACGCATGTTCAGGGCTCGCTCTGGACGTCCAGGACAACCTGGTACAGGGCCTCGTTACTGCTGGCTGCACGCAGACGATCACGAACCTCTTTGCGATCGAGCATGCTGGCAATCTGGCGCAGCAGTTCCAGGTGCGCATCGGTGGCAGCTTCGGGCACCAGCAGGACGAACAGCAGGTCCACGGGTGCGCCATCGATGGCGTCGTAGTCGATCGGTGCCTCCAGGTGCAGCAAGGCGCTGACGGGGGCGGTGCATCCTTCGAGCCGGCAGTGGGGGATGGCGATGCCGTTGCCGAACCCGGTCGAGCCGAGTTTTTCACGGGCGACCAGTTTTTCGAAGACGTCTTGCATCTCCAGTTCTGGCACTTGGTCGGCGATGACAGTGGCGACCTTTTCGAGGGCGCGCTTCTTACTGCCGCCCGGCACGTTCACGAGGGAACGGCCGGGGGTCAGGATGGTTTCAAGTCGGATCATGGATGAGGGGGATCAGCGGGCAGCCGTGCCTTGCAGCAGGCTTTGCTGTTTTTCCTTGTGTTTTTTCAGTTGGCGGTCGAGCTTGTCGGCCAAGGCGTCGATCGCTGCATACATGTCTTCGTGTTCCGCGTTGGCGACCACTTCACCGCCAGGAATCTGCAGGGTCGCTTCGACCTTCTGCTGCAGCTTCTCGACCTTCATGATGACCTGCACGTTGGTAATCTTGTCGAAGTGACCCTCCAGGCGCTTGAGTTTCTGCTCGATATAGTCGCGCAGCGGCGGGGTGACTTCTACATGGTGTCCACTGATGTTGACTTGCATACAGCTTCTCCTTTGTTGCCCGTGCATCATAAAGAGGCAGGTCTTGCACCTGCCCCGCAAATGCTGTGGCACATACCAGGGGCTACATCAGTCGCTTGCGCTCGCTCGACGGTGCGATGCCGAGAGACTCGCGGTACTTGGCGACGGTGCGACGGGCTACCTGGATGCCTTGTGCCTCCAGTAAACCAGCGATCTTGCTGTCACTCAATGGCTTTTTCTGATTTTCCGCCGCAACCAGTTTCTTGATGATCGCGCGGATCGCCGTGGACGAGCATTCTCCGCCTTCGGCGGTGCTCACATGGCTTGAGAAAAAGTATTTCAGTTCGTAGATACCGCGGGGCGTGTGCATGTATTTCTGCGTGGTGACCCGCGAAATGGTCGACTCGTGCATGCCCACCGCTTCGGCAATGTCATGCAGCACCAAGGGCTTCATCGCTTCGTCGCCATGGTCGAGAAAACCGCGCTGATGCTCGACGATCTGCGTGGCGACCTTCATCAGCGTTTCGTTGCGGCTCTGCAGGCTCTTGATGAACCAGCGCGCTTCCTGCAGCTGGTTGCGCATGAAGGTGTTGTCGGCGCTGGTGTCGGCGCGTCTGACAAAGCCTGCGTACTGCGGGTTGACGCGCAGCCGCGGGATCGCCTCCTGGTTCAGCTCGACCAGCCAGCGCTCACTGTCCTTGCGCACGATGACGTCGGGCACGACGTACTCGGGCTCGCTCGATTCGATCTGTGAACCGGGGCGCGGGTTGAGGCTTTGCACCAGTTCGATGACCTGGCGCAGTTCGTCTTCCTTGATCTTCATGCGCCGCATCAGCTGGCTGTAGTCGCGGCCACCCAGCAGGTCGATGAAGTCGGTGACCAGGCGCTTGGCCTCGGCCATCCAGGGGGTGCTGGCCGGCAGCTGACGCAGTTGCAACAGCAGGCATTCGCCGAGGTTGCGTGCACCGACGCCGGCAGGCTCGAACTGCTGGATGCGGTGCAAGACCGCTTCGACCTCGTCCAGCTCGATATCCAGTTCAGGGTCGAAACCGGCGCAGATCTCCTCCAGGGTGTCTTCCAGGTAGCCCTGGCCATTGATGCTGTCGATCAGAGTGACGGCGATCAGGCGATCGGTATCGGACATCGGCGCCAGGTTCAGCTGCCACAGCAGGTGGCTTTGCAGGCTCTCGCCGGCCGATGTGCGGGTGGTGAAGTCCCACTCGTCGTCATCGTTGCTTGGCAGGCTGCTGGCGCTGGTCTGGTAGATGTCTTCCCAGGCGGTGTCGACCGGCAGCTCGTTGGGGATGCGCTCGCTCCACTCACCGTCTTCCAGGTTTTCGGCACTGGCGGTGCTTTCCTGGAAGCTGTTGTCCTGGGCTTCGGCGGCCGGTTTGCTCTCGGCGTTATCGGCCATCGGGTCGCTATTGTCGAAGTCCTCGCCGTCTTCCTGACGTTCGAGCATCGGGTTCGACTCCAGCGCTTCCTGGATTTCCTGTTGGAGGTCCAGGGTGGACAGCTGGAGGAGGCGGATGGCCTGTTGCAACTGAGGAGTCATCGTCAGTTGCTGGCCCATTTTTAGGACGAGCGATGGTTTCATGGCAGGGGCTTAATACCTTGTTCGCCGGCGCGCATGCGCCATCCACTACACGAGGGCGCCGGAGCGCCAAATTCAAGCAAGTTTTATGCCTTAAATTGTAGCGTTTGCCTAGAGCACCGTAACAACTTAAACCCCGTCAAGGGTTATTTGCCGGTGCTCCAGGTGCGTCCCGGGGTCAGAGTCGGAACTCGTGACCCAGGTAAACCTCTTTGACCAGGTCGTTGGCCAGGATGGTCTCGGCATCGCCTTCGGCGATCAGTCGGCCATCATTGACGATATAAGCGGTTTCGCAGATATCCAAGGTCTCGCGCACGTTGTGGTCGGTGATCAGTACACCGATGCCCTTGGCCTTGAGATGGTGGATGATCTGCTTGATGTCGCCGACCGAAATCGGGTCGACACCCGCGAAGGGTTCGTCCAGCAGGATGAACTTCGGTGCGGTTGCCAAGGCCCGGGCGATCTCGACGCGGCGGCGTTCGCCACCCGAGAGGCTCATGCCGAGGTTGTCGCGGATGTGGCTGATATGGAACTCCTGCAGCAGGCTTTCCAGCTCCTTGCGGCGGCCGTCGCGGTCGAGTTCCTTGCGGGTCTCGAGGATCGCCATGATGTTGTCGGCCACCGACAGCTTGCGGAAGATCGAAGCTTCCTGCGGCAGGTAGCCGATACCGGCGCGGGCGCGACCGTGCATGGGCTGGTGGCTGACATCGAGGTTGTCGATCAGCACGCGCCCTTGCTCAGCCTGGACCAGGCCGACGATCATGTAGAAGCAGGTGGTCTTGCCGGCGCCGTTGGGGCCGAGCAGGCCGACGATCTGGCCACTGTCGATCGACAGGCTGACATCGCGCACGACCTGCCGACCCTTGTAGCTCTTGGCCAGGTGCTGGGCTTTAAGGGTTGCCATTTACTCGGCCTTCTTCTTGGGCTGGATCACCATGTCGATACGCTGACGCGGTGTAGTCACGTTGCCACCGCGACCGGCGGTCGCCACCTGGGTCTGGGTGTTGTAGACGATTTTCTCGCCTTCGGTGGTGTTGCCTTCGTTTTCGACCTTGGCGCGGTCGGTGAGGATCACCAGGTCCTTCTGCGACTGGTACTGGATAGTCACACCCCAGCCCTTCATCTTGTCCGGCTTGGCGGCGCTCTGTTGCTGCTCGAAGTAGGCCAGGTTGCCTACCGAGGTCACCACGTCGATATCGCCGGTGGCGGAGCGGGTGATGGTCACGGTGTTGCCAGTGATTTTCATCGAGCCCTGGGTGATGATCACATCGCCGGTGTAGGTGGCCACACCCTGCTTGTCGTCCAGATGGGCATTGTCGGCCTGGATACGGATCGGCTGATCACGGTCGTTCGGCAGTGCGAAGGCGCTCGCGCTTCCCAGTGCTGCGCTCAGGCTGAGCAAAAGGGGGAGGGTTTTAACGAGCCTCATACTGTCCTCTTACGTTAGAGAGCAGGTCCATCCTGCCTTCTTTCAAATACGCTTTCATTCCTTTGCCCGTAGTTGTGCCACCGGCGCCGTCGATTCTAACGGCTTGCTCGGTCTGCGCATATTGCTTCTGCGGGAACACGGTCATGCGTGAGCTGGTAATGATGGTCTCACGCTGCTTTTCGTCGGTGCGGGCAACGCGTACCTGGTCGATCAGCTCGACCTCGGTACCGTCCGGGTTGACCTCGGCGCGGGCGCTCTGCACGTGCCATGGGTACTCGGTGCCGCGGTACATATGCAGGTCGGGCGTGGTCAGCAGGGTGATTTCGCTGGCCTTGAGGTGCTCGACCTTGTCGGCGGTCATTTCATACTGCAGTTTGCCGTCGGGCAAGAATTGCAGGCTGTGGGCGTTGGTCGCGTAGTAGTCGATAGCGCTATCGTCGACCTGGCTCACCGGCTTGTCGAGGAAGCTTTCCGGGCTGACGTTCCAGTAGCCGATCGCCACCAGCAGGGCGGCGATGACCCCGAGCAGCGCAAAGTTGCGGACTTTCTTGCTGAACATGGGCAGCCTTACAGGTAGTTGGCGTTGGCAGCGTCCAGGGTGCCCTGGGCCTGCATGATCAGTTCGCAGAATTCACGGGCGGCCCCTTCGCCGCCGCGCGCCTGGGTCACGCCCTGGGCGTGCTGGCGAACGAACGGCGCGGCGTTGGCTACCGCCATGCCCAGGCCCACGCGGCGAATCACCGGCAAGTCTGGCAGGTCGTCGCCCAGATAGGCGACCTGATCATAGCTTAGGCCCAGTTCGGCGAGCAGGCCGTCAAGAACCACCAATTTGTCCTCGCGGCCCTGGAAAAGGTGAGGAATACCGAGGTTCTTCGCGCGGCGCTCGACCACCGGGGTCTTGCGCCCGCTGATGATTGCGGTGGTTACGCCCGAGGCCATGAGCATCTTGATGCCCTGGCCATCGAGGGTGTTGAAGGTCTTGAATTCGCTGCCATCTTCGAGGAAATAAAGGCGACCGTCGGTGAGCACGCCGTCGACGTCGAACACCGCCAGCTTGATGGCCTTGCCCCGTTGCATGAGGTTCTGGTTCATTTACATCACTCCGGCGCGCAGCAGATCGTGCATGTTGAGGGCACCGGTCGGCCGGTCGTCGCGGTCCACGACCACCAGGGCGCCGATCTTGTGGTCTTCCATGATCTTCAGGGCTTCGGCAGCGAGCATCTCGGCGCGGGCAGTCTTGCCGTGCACGGTCATCACGTCGTCGATCAGCGTGGTGTGCACGTCGATATTGCGATCGAGGCTGCGGCGCAGGTCGCCGTCGGTGAACACCCCGGCCAGGGTGCCATTGGCTTCGACGATCACGGTCATGCCCAGGCCTTTGCGGGACATTTCAAGGAGTGCGTCCTTGAGCAGGGTGCCGCGTGCCACCTGGGGCAGTTCGTCGCCGGTGTGCATGACATTCTCGACCTTGAGCAGCAGGCGACGGCCCAGCGCGCCACCGGGGTGCGAGAAGGCGAAGTCCTCGGCAGTGAAGCCGCGGGCTTCGAGCAGGGCGATCGCCAGGGCATCGCCCAGTACCAGCGATGCCGTGGTGGAGGAGGTCGGCGCCAGGTTCAGCGGGCAGGCCTCCTGGGCAACACGGGCGTCGAGGTTGACCTCGGCGGCCTGGGCCAGGGGCGAATCAGGGTTGCCGGTGAGGCTGATCAGCTTGATGCCCAGGCGCTTGATCAAGGGCAGCAGTGTGACGATTTCGGCGGTGCTGCCGGAGTTCGACAGGGCCAGGATGACATCGTCGCGAGTGATCATGCCCATGTCGCCATGGCTGGCTTCGGCCGGATGCACGAAAAACGCAGGCGTGCCAGTGCTGGCCAGGGTGGCGGCGATCTTGTTGCCGATGTGCCCGGACTTGCCCATGCCGACCACGACGACCCGGCCCGTGCTTGCCAGGATCAGTTCGCAGGCCTTGACGAAATTGTCGTCGATGCGCGCCAACAGGGCCTCTACGGCCTCGAGTTCCAGGCGCAAGGTGCGTTGGGCGGATTGGATCAGCTCGCTGGATTGGCTCATGTCGAAAAAGCAATGCCTGATGAAAAGGCGGCGATTATAGCCGCAATGAAAGAAACCCTCACCCTTTCGATTGCTGTGACGAATGTCATCAAAGCCTGTCTCAGGGCTGAACGACTCGCTCCCCGGCCTTGGGGCGGCGCTGTCAGCGGTGCTATAGTTCGCCGCTATTCGGCCTGCCACGGGCGCGTGTGCCTTCAAGAAGAGGGCCGGCGTCCATTAGGACGAGGCTGCACTAGCAAGGAGTCTAGATGAGTGTGGATAGCGCCTACGCGGTCGAGTTGAAGGGGGTATCCTTCAAGCGCGGTTCGCGCAGCATTTTCAGCAATGTCGACATCCGCATCCCGCGCGGCAAGGTCACCGGCATCATGGGGCCATCGGGTTGCGGCAAGACCACGTTGCTACGCCTGATGGGCGCGCAGTTGCGCCCGTCCGGTGGTGAGGTGTGGGTAGCGGGGCAGAATCTGCCGACGCTGTCGCGCAGCGACCTGTTCGACGCGCGCAAGCAGATGGGCGTGCTGTTTCAGAGTGGCGCGCTGTTCACTGACCTCGATGTGTTCGAGAACGTCGCCTTCCCGCTGCGCGTGCATACCCAGCTGTCGGAAGAAATGATCCGTGACATCGTGCTGATGAAGCTGCAGGCCGTGGGCCTGCGCGGAGCCATCGACCTGATGCCCGACGAGCTGTCCGGTGGCATGAAGCGCCGGGTGGCGTTGGCCCGTGCGATTGCCCTGGACCCGCAGATCCTCATGTATGACGAGCCGTTCGTCGGCCAGGACCCGATCGCCATGGGCGTATTGGTGCGCCTGATCCGCCTGCTCAACGATGCACTGGGCATCACCAGCATTGTCGTTTCCCACGACCTGGCCGAAACCGCCAGCATTGCCGACTATATCTACGTGGTCGGTGATGGTCAGGTGCTGGGGCAGGGCACGCCCGACGAACTGATGGGCTCGGACAACCCGCGTATTCGCCAGTTCATGAAGGGCGATCCGGACGGTCCGGTACCCTTCCACTTTCCCGCGCCTGATTACCGCGCCGACCTGCTGGGGGCGCGTTGATGCGCAGAAAATCCTTACTCGAACGTGTTCGCCTGTTCGGTCGCTCGGCGATCGACGTGGTGGCGGTGCTCGGGCGTTCCTGCCTGTTCCTGTTTCACGCGCTGGTCGGGCGTGGCGGCATTGGCGGTGGTTTCCAGCTGCTGACCAAGCAGCTGTATTCGGTGGGCGTGCTGTCGCTGGCGATCGTTGCCGTGTCCGGTGTGTTCATCGGCATGGTGCTGGCGCTGCAGGGTTACAGCATCCTGACCAAGTACGGTTCGGAGCAGGCGGTCGGGCAGATGGTTGCCTTGACCCTGCTGCGTGAGCTCGGGCCGGTGGTGACCGCCTTGCTGTTCGCTGGCCGTGCGGGCTCCGCGCTGACCGCCGAGATCGGCAACATGAAGTCCACCGAGCAGTTGTCTAGCCTCGAGATGATTGGCGTCGACCCGCTCAAGTACATCATCGCGCCGCGATTGTGGGCCGGTTTCATCTCGCTGCCGCTGTTGGCGCTGATCTTCAGCGTGGTCGGCATCTGGGGTGGTTCGTGGGTCGCAGTCGACTGGCTGGGCGTGTACGAGGGCTCGTTCTGGGCCAACATGCAGAACAGTGTTTCCTTTACCGACGACGTGTTGAACGGCTTGATCAAGAGCCTGGTGTTCGCCTTCGTCACCACCTGGATTGCCGTGTTCCAGGGGTACGACTGTGAGCCCACCTCAGAAGGGATCAGCCGCGCCACCACCAAGACCGTGGTCTATGCCTCGTTGGCAGTCCTGGGTCTGGACTTTATTCTGACCGCCTTGATGTTTGGAGATTTCTGATGCAAAACCGCACCCTGGAAATCGGTGTCGGCCTGTTCCTCCTGGCCGGGATCCTGGCGCTGCTGCTGCTGGCCCTGCGTGTCAGCGGGCTGTCGGCCAGCCCGAGCAGTGATACCTACAAAGTTTATGCGTACTTCGACAATATCGCCGGTTTGACGGTCAGAGCTAAAGTGACCATGGCCGGTGTGACGATCGGCAAGGTCACCGCCATCGATCTGGACCGTGATTCCTACACCGGTCGGGTGACGCTGCAGCTGGACAAGACCGTCGACAACCTGCCGACCGACTCCACTGCCTCGATCCTGACCGCCGGGTTGCTGGGCGAGAAGTACATCGGCATCAGCGTGGGCGGCGAAGATCAGGTGCTCAAGGATGGCGCGACCATCCACGACACCCAGTCGGCCCTGGTGCTGGAAGATCTGATTGGCAAGTTCCTGCTCAACTCCGTTGGCAAGGAACCGAAAGAAGCGCAACCGGCTAATTAAGGAGTTTCCATGATTTCGATCCTGCGACGTGGCCTGCTGGTCCTGCTGGCGGCCTTCCCCCTGCTGACCCTGGCGGCACAGACGCCCCACGAGGTGGTTCAAGGCACGACCAACGAACTGCTGGGTGACCTCAAGGCCAACAAGGAGCAGTACAAGTCCAACCCCAGCGCCTTCTACGATGCGCTCAACCGCATCCTCGGCCCGGTGGTGGACGCTGACGGTATTTCGCGCAGCATCATGACCGTCAAGTACTCGCGCAAGGCCACGCCTGAGCAGATGCAGCGCTTCCAGGAAAACTTCAAGCGCAGCCTGATGCAGTTCTATGGCAACGCCCTGCTGGAATACAACAACCAGGGCATCGTCGTCGATCCTGCCAAGGTCGATGACGGCAAGCGTGCCAGCGTCGGCATGAAGGTGACGGGCAACAACGGTGCCGTGTATCCGGTGCAGTACACCCTGGAGAACATCGCCGGCGAGTGGAAGGTGCGTAACGTCATCGTCAACGGCATCAACATCGGCAAGCTGTTCCGTGACCAGTTCTCCGACGCCATGCAGCGCAACGGCAACGACCTGGATAAAACCATCGACGGCTGGGCAGGCGAAGTGGCCAAGGCCAAGCAGGAAGCCGATCAATCGTCCGATAAGGTCGTGAAATGAGTGAAACCGGCGTAAGCATGGCCGAGCCGGGCGTACTGCGCCTGGCAGGCGTGCTGGACTATCGCAGTGGCCCGGCCTTGCGCAAGCAAGGCAAGGCGCTGGTCGAGGCTTCCAAAGAGCCGCGCCTGATCCTCGATTGCTCGGCGGTGGACAAGTCGTCGAGCGTCGGCCTGTCGCTGCTGCTGGCGTTCATCCGCGATGGCCAGGCCACTGGCAAGGTCTGCGAAGTGCGTGGAATGCCCGAAGACATGCGGGAGATTGCCGAGGTCTACGACCTCGATGAAGTGCTGGCCAGCTGATGGCCTGACACGGATGGATGGCCCCTCGGTCAGCGCAAACCTTCAGTGGGCTTCGCAGGCGAGGGGCTTTTTTGTATGATGGCCGACCCGTGCGCATCGGGCGCCGATTGAGGTTGAGCATGCAGGCCGTAGAAGTTAAAAGCTTCCTTGAAGAAAAATTGCCGGGATCCCGGGTCGAAGTTGAAGGCGAAGGCTGCAACTTCCAGTTGAACGTGATCAGCGACGAGTTGGCTGGCCTGAGCCCGGTCAAGCGTCAACAGGCGATCTATGCTCACCTTAATCCCTGGATCGCCAATGGCAGCATCCATGCGGTAACCATGAAATTTTTCAGCAGCGCAGCCTGGGCTGAGCGCACCTGAGCCAACTTGGCGGCGAGACTCCAATGGACAAACTGATTATTACTGGCGGTGCTCGCCTTGACGGCGAGATCCGCATTTCGGGCGCGAAGAACGCGGCCCTGCCGATTCTGGCGGCGACCCTGCTGGCTGACGGCCCGGTCACCGTGGGCAACCTGCCGCACCTGCACGACATCACCACTATGATCGAGCTGTTCGGGCGCATGGGCATCGAGCCTGTGATCGACGAGAAGCTGTCGGTGGAAATCGACCCGCGTACCATCAAGACGCTGGTCGCGCCGTACGAGCTGGTCAAGACCATGCGCGCCTCGATCCTGGTGCTGGGCCCTATGGTCGCGCGCTTCGGCGAGGCCGAAGTGGCTCTGCCTGGCGGTTGCGCCATCGGCTCGCGCCCTGTCGACCTGCACATCCGTGGCCTGGAAGCCATGGGTGCGAAGATCGAAGTCGAAGCCGGCTACATCAAGGCCAAGGCCCCTGAAGGTGGCTTGCGCGGTGCGCACTTCTTCTTCGATACCGTCAGTGTGACCGGTACCGAGAACATCATGATGGCCGCAGCCCTGGCCAAGGGTCGCAGCGTACTGCAAAACGCCGCGCGCGAGCCTGAAGTGGTCGACCTGGCCAACTTCATCAACGCCATGGGCGGCAAGATTCAGGGCGCCGGCACCGACACCATCACCATCGATGGCGTCGAGCGCCTTCACTCGGCCACCTACCGGGTCATGCCAGACCGTATCGAGACCGGTACCTACCTGGTCGCCGCTGCCGTCACCGGTGGCCGCGTCAAGGTCAAGGACACCGACCCGACCATCCTTGAAGCAGTACTGGAAAAACTCAAGGAAGCGGGCGCCGACATCAACACCGGCGAAGACT
This sequence comes from Pseudomonas sp. Irchel s3f19, assembly GCF_900187555.1. NCBI lineage: Bacteria > Pseudomonadati > Pseudomonadota > Gammaproteobacteria > Pseudomonadales > Pseudomonadaceae > Pseudomonas > Pseudomonas sp. Irchel s3f19. The sequence continues at coordinate 359,255 of NZ_FYDW01000003.1, forward strand.
GGATCGAGCTGGACATGCACGGCAAGCGGCCCAAGGCTGTGAACCTGCGTACCGCGCCTTACCCGGCGTTCCCGACCGACATGCAGGCGCAGTTCATCTCGCTCAACGCCATCGCCGAAGGCACTGGCGCGGTGATCGAGACGATCTTCGAAAACCGCTTCATGCACGTCTACGAAATGCACCGCATGGGCGCGCAGATCCAGGTCGAAGGCAACACGGCCATCGTCACGGGCGTCAAGGCGCTCAAAGGTGCACCGGTAATGGCCACCGACCTCCGTGCTTCGGCCAGCTTGGTGCTGTCGGCACTGGTTGCCGATGGCGATACCCTGATCGATCGCATCTACCACATCGACCGTGGTTACGAGTGCATCGAAGAAAAACTGCAGATGCTGGGCGCGAAGATCCGTCGCGTACCGGGTTAAGAGTCTGCAGGGGCAGGGTGTGGGAGCGGGCTTGCCCCGCGAAGCAGCCACCGCGGTTATGGCACCGGCTTTGCCGGTGTTCGCGGGGCGAGCCCGCTCCCACACACGAATTGTATGCGACCGGGCTTGACGCCCGGTCGGCAGTAGCCGCTTAAGGACCGACGTTTCCCATGTTGACCATCGCGCTATCCAAAGGCCGAATTCTCGACGATACCCTGCCATTGCTGGCCGAGGCCGGTATCGTGCCGACCGAGAACCCGGACAAGAGCCGTAAACTGATCATCCCCACTACGCAGGACGACGTGCGCCTGCTGATCGTGCGTGCCACCGACGTGCCGACCTATGTCGAGCATGGTGCCGCCGACTTGGGTGTGGCTGGCAAGGACGTGCTGATGGAGTACGGCGGCCAGGGCCTGTACGAGCCGCTGGACCTGCAGATCGCCTGCTGCAAGTTGATGACCGCTGGCGTGGTTGGTGCACCCGAGCCCAAGGGCCGCCTGCGCGTAGCCACCAAGTTCGTCAACGTTGCCAAGCGTTACTACGCCGAGCAAGGCCGTCAGGTCGATATCATCAAGCTGTATGGCTCGATGGAGCTGGCCCCGCTGATCAACCTCGCCGACAAGATCATCGACGTGGTCGACACCGGCAACACCCTGCGCGCCAATGGCCTGGAGCCACAGGAAATGATCGCCACGATCAGTTCGCGCCTGGTGGTCAACAAAGCCTCCATGAAGATGCAGCATGCCCGGATCCAGAGCCTGATCGACACCCTGCGCAAAGCTGTCGAATCGCGACACCGCGGCTAAGACTCTCTACCTCCTGCGCGCGACCTCCGCTGTCGCGCCCGTCTATCCGCGTCATAGCCACTTTTCTCAGGTGCCCGCGCGGATGGACTGGTAGCCTAGGGCGCCTGAGCATTCGCTAATAATCGAGGCCCTCGCCATGACCGTGTCCACTGCAATTGCCCGTCTCAACGCCGCTGATCCGGATTTCGCCCGACATCTGGATCATCTGCTGAGCTGGGAAAGTGTGTCTGATGACGCGGTCAACCAGCGCGTGCTCGACATCATCAAGGCCGTGCGCGAGCGTGGCGATGCGGCGCTGGTGGAGTTCACCCAGCGTTTCGATGGTGTTCAGGCCACCCGCATCGAAGACCTGATCCTGGGCCGTGAGCGCCTTGAGCTGGCGCTGACCCGCATCACCCCGGCGCAGCGTGAGGCCCTGGAAAAGGCCGCCAACCGTGTGCGTATCTACCACGAGCGGCAGAAGCAGGACTCGTGGCAGTACACCGAAGCCGACGGCACCGTGCTGGGCCAGAAGGTCACGCCGCTGGACCGCGCCGGCCTGTATGTGCCCGGCGGCAAGGCGTCGTACCCGTCCTCGGTGCTGATGAACGCCATCCCGGCCAAGGTCGCAGGTGTGACCGAAGTGGTGATGGTGGTACCGACCCCGCGTGGCGAGGTCAATGAACTGGTCCTGGCAGCAGCCTGCATTGCCGGTGTCGACCGCGTGTTCACCGTCGGCGGTGCCCAGGCCGTCGCCGCCCTGGCGTATGGCACCGAGAGCGTGCCGCAGGTGGACAAGATCGTCGGCCCCGGCAACATTTATGTGGCGACTGCCAAGCGCCACGTGTTCGGCCAGGTCGGTATCGACATGATCGCCGGCCCTTCGGAAATTCTCGTGGTGTGTGACGGCCAGACCGACCCGGACTGGATCGCCATGGACCTGTTCTCCCAGGCCGAGCACGATGAAGACGCCCAGGCCATCCTGGTCAGCCCGGATGCCGAGTTCCTCGACCGCGTCGCCGCCAGCATCGACAAGCTGCTGCCGACCATGGAGCGCGCCGAGATCATCGAGAAGTCGGTCAATGGCCGCGGCGCGCTGATCCAGGTGCGTGACATGCAGCAGGCCATCGAAGTGGCCAACCGGATCGCCCCCGAGCACCTGGAGCTGTCGGTCGCAGACCCGCAAGCCTGGCTGCCGCAGATCCGCCACGCCGGCGCGATCTTCATGGGCCGCCACACCAGCGAAGCGCTGGGTGACTACTGCGCAGGCCCCAACCATGTGCTGCCGACGTCCGGCACTGCGCGCTTTTCTTCGCCACTGGGGGTGTATGACTTCCAGAAACGTTCGTCGATCATCTTCTGCTCCGAGCAGGGCGCGTCCGAGCTGGGCCACACCGCCTCGGTCCTGGCCCGTGGCGAGTCGCTGACGGCCCACGCCCGCAGCGCCGAATACCGTATCCTGACCCAAGCCAAGGGGAACTGAGCATGAGTCGATTCTGGAGCCCCTTCGTCAAGGACCTGGTGCCTTACGTGCCGGGCGAGCAACCCAAGCTGGCCCGCCTGGTCAAGCTCAACACCAATGAAAACCCTTATGGCCCGTCGCCCAAGGCGCTGGAAGCCATGCGTGGCGAGCTGAACGACAACCTGCGCCTGTACCCGGACCCGAACGGTGACCGGCTCAAGCAGGCGGTGGCCGAGTACTACGAGGTAACCCCTGGCCAGGTGTTCGTCGGCAACGGTTCGGACGAAGTGCTGGCGCACATCTTCCACGGTCTGTTCCAGCACGACGCGCCGCTGTTGTTCCCGGACATCAGCTACAGCTTCTACCCGGTCTACTGCGGCCTGTATGGCATCGCCTTCGAGCAGGTGGCGCTGGACGAGCAGTTCCAGATCCGTGTCGAGGACTACAACAAGCCTAACGCTGGCATTATCTTCCCCAACCCGAACGCGCCCACCGGCTGCCTGATGCCATTGCAGGCGGTCGAGCAACTGCTGCAAGCCAACCGTGATTCGGTAGTGGTGGTGGATGAAGCCTACATCGACTTTGGTGGCGAGACGGCCATCAGCCTGGTGGACCGCTATGACAACCTGCTGGTCACCCAGACCCTGTCCAAGTCGCGCTCGCTGGCGGGTTTGCGCGTTGGCCTGGCGGTCGGCCACCCGGACCTGATCGAGGCGCTGGAGCGGATCAAGAACAGCTTCAACTCCTACCCGCTGGACCGTGCCGCGATCGTCGGTGCGGCCGTGGCGTTCGAAGACCGTGCCTACTTCGAAGAAACCTGCCGCAAGGTGATCGACAGCCGGGAAGTGCTGGTCGAGCAACTGACTGCCAAGGGCTTCGAGGTGCTGCCGTCGGCGGCCAACTTCATCTTCGCCCGTCACCCGCAACAGGATGCGGCCGAATTGGCGGCGCGCCTGCGTGAGCAGGGGGTGATCGTGCGGCACTTCAAGCAGGCGCGGATTGCCCAGTTCCTGCGCATTACCATCGGTACCCCGGAAATGAACCAGGCATTGCTCGATGCGCTGAACTGATCAGGCAGGCTCAAGCAGCCGTCCGCTTTGATCGAACCCCGCCTGGCACTGGCTGCCAGGCGGGGTTTTTCATTCAGGGCGCAACGTTCAGTAGGCCACTTCCTCGATGTTGTAGGGTTGGCCGGCAGGCCTGTTGCGCACCGCCACCGGGGTGGCATCAAGTACCAGCACGTAGTCGTTGACGGTATCCATGCCGTCCGGGTCGGTCCATTGCCCGGCCGCGGCCGGTACTTGTGCAACCACATGCCCGTTCTTGAGGATGGTCAGGTAGCCCTTGGCGCTGCTGTGCCAGCGTAGACGCGCATTGGCTTCATCGGCCCTGGCCTTGCGCGCACCTGCCTTACCCAGCAGGGGGGGGCCGTCCAGTAGCCACTGGGCTTGCAGCGCCTGGCCCATGTGGCGCAGGACGGTGGGCGCCACCGAGGTCTGCGCGGCAAGGCAATAAAGGTTGTTTGGCCCGGGGTTTTCTTCTGGGAGGATGGGCTCGGTCAGCTCTTCGTTCATCGGTTTGTTGCTGGCGATGAAGGTGGTCTTTTCCTGCTCGGTGACGCCACCATGGCCCTTGCCCCGATAGTCGCGGCCATGGTCGGTACTGACAATCACCAGCCAGTCTTCTTGCGGGTGATTGAGGCGCCGTTCGTCGACCTTGTCCAGCAGTCTCCCCAGCCGGTTATCGGCATTGCGCAGTGCCTGTTGGTAGCGCTCGCCGAAGCCTGCAGCGTGGCCGGCTTCATCAGGTTCGCCCAGCTCAATGAAGGTGAAGTCGGCAGGCGTGCTGCCGAGAATCTGCAGTGCTCGCAGGGTGACCTGTTCATCGGACAAGCCGCTTTCGCGCACATCGTTGCCATGGGCATCTTCGAGCAAAAATGCGGTGTTGATGGGCGACCTGTGCACCACACTGGCGAGGTAGGCCGTCGGCAGTGCCTCACGCAGCCGCTTGAACAAGCTGGGAAATGCCGGGTCGACCCGCAGCGACTCGGCATTGGAGTCAACGCCATGCTTGTTGCTCCAGACCCCAGTGAGCAAGGTGACCCAGCCTGGGCCGCTGAGGGTGGGCTGCTCGCTGGCCTTGCCGGTGATGCCGCCGGTATAGGTGTACGCGTAATACAGACGTTGCTTCAGGTGGGTGGCATCGCCCAATGCCTCGTACTGTTCGAATTGCACACCTTGGATGCCGACGATCAGGGTTTTCGGTTCAGGCCCTTTTTGCGCGGGGCCGCAACCTGCCAGCAAGGCCAACGTCAGCAGAAGCAAGGCTGATGGTCGCATGGAGAGGCATCCTTGGAAGGTACAGCGAGCGTTGCAATAAAGTGCGCTGCTCACAACTGGCAGAAATACCAGGTGGTTTGCCGTCCAGAGCGCCATCCATTAAGCTTCGGTAATTCATCGGATGATTGGTTGAATGTGATGAGCGTAGCGTTGACCAAGCGTTCCCTGGTCGAACTCGCCGTGGAGCGCATGCGTGAGCGCATCCTTCAGGGCGACTGGCAGGTAGGGCAGCGACTGCCGACCGAGCCTGAGCTGGCCCAGGCGCTGGGCATCAGCCGCAACACCGTGCGTGAGGCCATGCGTGTGCTGGCGTTCAGTGGCCTGGTTGAGATCAGGCAGGGCGATGGCAGTTATCTGCGTGCTGTGCAGGACCCGCTGTTGGCTGTGCAGGCGATGTCGCGTTGCACGCCTGAACAGGCGCGGGAAACCCGCCATATCCTCGAGACCGAGGCCATCGGCCTGGCGGCGTTGCGCCGCACCGACGCAGACCTGAAGGCGCTGCGTGAAGCCCTTGAAGGCAGTGCCGGGCACTTTCACGGCGACATCGATGCCTACGTGACCTGCGACCTGGTGTTCCACCAGCGCCTGGTCGATGCCGCCCACAACCCTGCATTGAGTGAGTTGTACCGGTATTTCTCCGGTGTGGTAGCGGCAGCGCTGCAACACAACATGACCACCGTCCCACGCTGCCAGTCCACGTTCGATCTGCACGGGGAAATCCTCGATGCCATCGAACAACGTGATGCGGAGCGGGCCAAGCGCCTGAGCCGCACCCTCATCGAATCCTGACCCAGAGAAGGCCATGGCTGAATCCATCACCCGTAGCACCCCCACCGGCGAGCGGGAACTCGACGAACTGTTGATCGACGCCGAAGCCGATGACGAGCAGGTTCAGCAGCAGCCTGTGCTGCTGCGCAGGCCCTGGCTGTTGCTGCTGGGCCTGGTGCTGGTGGCGCTGAACCTGCGCCCGGCGTTGTCGAGCATGGCCCCGGTACTCGGCCTGGTTTCCGAGGGCTTGGGCCTGAGCGCGTCGCAGGCGGGCCTGCTGACCACCTTGCCGGTGCTGTGTCTGGGCTTGTTTGCGCCGCTGGCGCCGGTCCTGGCGCGGCGTTTTGGCAGTGAGCGGGTGATTTTCGGCATTCTCCTCACCTTGGCCTTGGGCATTGTGGTGCGCAGCGCGTTTGGGACGGCCGGGGTATTCTTGGGCAGCCTCATGGCCGGCGCCAGTATTGGCATCATCGGCGTGCTGTTGCCGGGCATCGTCAAGCGCGATTTTCCGCAGCACGCCGGGACGTTGACCGGCGTGTACACCATGGCCCTGTGCCTGGGCGCAGCCATGGCAGCCGGCGCCACGGTGCCCCTGGCTCAACGCTACGAGGGCAGTTGGGCGCTGGGGCTAGGCTTCTGGGCGGTGCCGGCACTGCTGGCCATGCTCGTCTGGATACCGCAGGCGCGCCAGGGGCACGGCCTGCACAAGGTTGCTTATCGGGTGCGTGGCCTTTGGCGCGACCCCTTGGCCTGGCAGGTGACCTTGTACATGGGCCTTCAGTCATCGCTGGCCTATATCGTCTTCGGCTGGTTGCCGTCGATTCTGATTGGCCGCGGCCTGACCCCGACCGAGGCGGGGCTGGTGTTGTCGGGGTCGGTGATCGTGCAATTGGTCAGCTCGCTCAGTGCGCCTTGGCTGGCAACACGCGGCAAGGATCAGCGCCTGGCTATCGTGATCGTCATGCTGGTTACCTTGGCCGGCCTGTTCGGTTGCCTGTATGCGCCGATTTCAGGGCTGTGGGGCTGGGCTGTACTGCTGGGCCTGGGGCAGGGCGGCACCTTTGCCCTGGCGCTGACGTTGATCGTGCTGCGTTCGAAGGATGCGCATGTGGCGGCGAACCTGTCGAGCATGGCACAGGGGGTAGGGTACACCCTGGCGTCGATGGGGCCGTTTGCAGTGGGCCTGGTGCACGATATGACCGGTGGCTGGGCGGCAGTGGGGTGGATTTTTGCCGTGCTGGGCATAGGTGCTATTGGTTTCGGGCTTGGCGCAGGGCGCGCGTTGCATGTGCAGGTGACCAGCGAAAAAGTCTGATGCTGATTCTGTCCATGCTGGCCCTTTCGCGGGGCAAGCCCGCTCCCACAATTGAAGTTTGTGAAGTACTTGTGGGAGCGGGCTTGCCCCGCGAAAGGGCCAGCACTGGCGCAAGCGCAGCGGGCAGATTATCTTGCATCCTTCTATTCCCAGGACGGACCTGCCCTCATGAGCGATGCCAACCGCGAGCTGATCACCCGCTTCTACCAGGCCTTCCAGCGCCTGGACGCCGAGGCTATGGTGGCCTGCTACAGCGACGACATCGTGTTCAGCGACCCGGTCTTTGGCACCCTGCGCGGTCAGGATGCCTGCGATATGTGGCGGATGCTGACCACGCGCGCCAAGGGCTTCACCCTGAAGTTCGACAACGTTCGCGCGGATGCGCACAGTGGTAGCGCGCACTGGGTCGCGAGCTACCTGTTCAGCCAGACCGGCCGTACCGTGGTCAACGATATCCAGGCGCGGTTTGTCATCCGTGACGGGTTGATCTGTCAGCATGACGACAGTTTCGACCTCTGGCGCTGGTCGCGTCAGGCACTGGGCTCGCCAGGTGTGCTGCTCGGCTGGACGCCGCTGTTGCAGAACAAGGTACGCCAGCAGGCGTTCAAGGGGCTGCGGGCTTACCAGCACCAGCAGGGCAACGTACCCACTCCGTGACGCAAAGAGCAGCTGTCGTGAGCGAAGAAGTACCGAATCAGGCCGTCAAACCCTGGTATGTCTACCTGGTGCGTGCGGCCAATGGGTCGCTGTACTGCGGGATCAGTGACGACCCGCAGCGGCGCTTTCTGGCGCATCAGAAGGGGCAGGGCGCGCGTTACTTCAAGACCAGCCCGGCGCAGGCGCTGGTGTATGTCGAGCAGTGGCCGGACAAAGGCGAAGCGTTGCGCCAGGAGCGCCTGGTGAAGCGGCTGCGCAAGTCGGCCAAGGAGGCGCTGGTGGCGTCTTATCAGGTTTAGAGTGCGCCCCCGGCGATATCAGTCCTTACGCCGCTTCAACTGGTCCACCAACTGCGTCGGCAGCCCCTTGATGATCAAGGTGCCCGCCACTTCGTCATACTCCACCTTGTCCCCCAGCAAATGCGCCTCGAAGCTGATCGACAGGCCTTCGGCACGCCCGGTGAAGCGGCGGAACTGGTTAAGGGTGCGTTTATCCGCAGGGATTTCCGGCGACAGGCCGTAGTCCTTGTTGCGAATGTGATCGTAGAACGCCTTGGGGCGGTCCTCATCGATCAGGCTGGACAGCTCGTCCAGGGCAACCGGCTCGCCCAGCTTGGTCTGGCTGGTGGCGTAGTCGACCAGGGTCTGGGTCTTCTCGCGGGCCGACGCTTCGGGCAGGTCCTCGCTCTCGACAAAGTCGCTGAAGGCCTTGAGCAGGGTGCGGGTTTCGCCGGGGCCGTCGACGCCTTCCTGGCAGCCGATGAAGTCACGGAAGTAGTCGGAGACTTTCTTGCCGTTCTTGCCCTTGATGAACGAGATGTACTGCTTGGAGTTCTGGTTGTTCTTCCACTCGGACAGGTTGATGCGCGCTGCCAGGTGCAACTGGCCGAGGTCCAGGTGGCGCGATGGCGTCACGTCGAGTTCGGCGTTCACTGCCACGCCTTCGCTGTGATGCAGCAGGGCGATGGCCAGGTAGTCGGTCATGCCTTGCTGGTAATGGGCAAACAGAATGTGCCCGCCGGTGGAGAGGTTGGACTCTTCCATCAGCTTTTGCAGGTGTTCGACGGCTACACGGCTGAACGCGGCGAAGTCTTTTTCCGCATCCAGGTACTGCTTCAGCCAGCCACTGAGTGGGTAGGCGCCCGACTCACTGTGGAAGAAGCCCCACGCTTTGCCTTGCTTGGCGTTGTAACTGTCGTTGAGGTCGGCCAGCAGGTTTTCGATGGCATCGGAGGCGCCAAGCTCGGTGTCGCGTGCATGCAGCACGGCGGGGCTGCCATCGGGCTTCTTGTCGATCAGGTGAACGATGCAATGACGAATTGGCATGAAGTCCTCGGCGAGTCTGGGGCGGTGCACGGCCGCGCTGCAAAAGTCGTGCAGTTTACCCCAGAGACAAGGCGATGCAGTGGCCGGATGTTGGCAGAAATGCCGGTTGTTCGTTTTTTGTTCAGTTTTTTGCGTTTTAAGCCAAAACCCCTGAAAAACCTGCATTAAATCGATGTGCGCAGCGGATATTTATCTATTCCTGTGGTAGCTTTGCGCGGTCTTGCGCCCCTCGTGTGGCGCATTGCTGGCAGCACGCTAGCGTCGTGTCGAACCAAACGCCGATTTACGTATCTACATACCCGAATTGGCGCGGCCCTCCAGAATTCAGGGGCTGGCCCGATCACGTCGTAGCTCGCTGCATAACTACTGAATTTGATAGGGAAGGAACATCACCATGGCATTGACCAAAGACCAACTGATTGCCGACATCGCCGAGTCGATCGCCGCGCCAAAAGCCACCGCCAAGAACGCACTGGAGCAACTGGGCCAGATCGTTGCTGACCAACTGGAAAACGGCGCTGAAATCACCCTGCCAGGCATCGGCAAGCTGAAAGTCTCCGAGCGTCCTGCCCGTACCGGCCGCAACCCTTCGACTGGCGCTGCCATCGAAATCGCTGCCAAGAAAGTCGTCAAGTTCGTCCCAGCCAAAGTGCTGACCGATGCCATCAACAAGTAATTGTTGAAGCGTTGACCAAACCGCGTCCGGCTTGCCCGAACGCGGTTTTTTTTCATCCTTGCGTTTTGCGTCGCGCGTGCCAGGCCTGGCGAGCGTTGTCGTCCTGGAAGCTCCAGGCGACCATGCGGCTCTGCTTTTGCCCTTGGCCCATTTCGACAATGCGCACAGCCTTGGCGCCGGCCTTTTTCAGCGCCGCTTCGATGCCTGGCAGGTTGCTGGCCTTGGACACCAGGCTGGTGAACCACAGCACGCTTGCGCCGTACTGCGCGCTTTCCCCGACCAATTGGGTCACGAAGCGGATCTCGCCGCCCTCGCACCACAGTTCGTTGTTCTGGCCACCGAAATTGAGCACGGGCAGTTTGCGCTTGGGGTCCTGCTTGCCCAGGTTCTTCCACTTGCGCTGGCTGCCGCGGGTGGCCTCCTCGCGTGAAGCATGGAAGGGCGGGTTGCACAGGGTCAGGTCGAAGCGCTCGTCGTCCTGCAGCAAGCCGCTGAGGATGTGCGTGCGGTTGGCCTGTTGGCGCAAGCTGATGGCTTTGTTCAGGCCGTTGGCCTGGACGATGGCCTTGGCCGAAGCCAATGCCACGGGGTCGATGTCCGAGCCCAGGAAGCGCCAGCGGTAGTCGCTGTGGCCGATCAGCGGGTAGATGCAGTTGGCCCCCACGCCGATATCCAGTACGCGTATCTGGGCGCCTTTGGGGATCTCGCCGGCGTTGTCATCGCCCAGCAGGTCGGCGAGCACGTGGATGTAGTCGGCGCGCCCGGGGATGGGGGGGCACAGGTAGTCGGCGGGGATGTCCCAGTGCTGGATGCCGTATTGGGCCTTGAGCAGAGCGCGGTTGAACACCCGTACCGCTTCGGGGTTGGCAAAGTCGATGCTGGGCTTGCCGTGCGGGTTGGTGATGGTGAAGCGGGCCAGGTCGGGGTGGGCCTTGATCAGGCTGGGGAAGTCGTAGCGACCCTGGTGGCGGTTGCGCGGGTGCAGGGTGGGTTTTTCGGTCATGGTCGGATCCGGTGTTGCAGGCCGTGGGGCTGCTTTACAGCCCTTTCGCGACACAAGGCCGCTCCTACAGGATAGCGGCGCCCTTCAAACCGGCGCCGTCCCTGTAGGAGCGGCCTTGTGTCGCGAAAGGGCCGCAAAGCGGCCCCAGCGGTCTATCAGATTGTTACAGCGCAGCAATACGCGCATGCTGCTCGGTGAAGTTGGCCAGGGCCTGTTCGGACTCGGCCAGCTTGGCGCGTTCCTTTTCGATCACCGCAGGCGGTGCCTTGTCGACGAACGCCGCGTTGGACAGCTTGCCGCCGACGCGCTGGACTTCACCCTGCAGACGCTGGATCTCCTTGTTCAGGCGAGCCAGTTCGGCGTCCTTGTCGATCAGGCCGGCCATGGGCACCAGCACCTGCAGATCGCCCACCAGCGCGGTGGCCGACAGTGGCGCTTCGTCGGCATCGCCGAGCACGGTGAACGACTCGACCTTGGCCAGTTTCTTCAGCAGGGCTTCGTTTTCCTGCAGGCGACGCTGGTCATCGGCATTGGCGTTCTTCAGGAACAGTGGCAGCGGCTTGCCCGGGCCGATGTTCATTTCGGCGCGGATGTTGCGCAGGCCGACCATCAGTTCCTTGAGCCACTCGATGTCGCCTTCGGCGGCAGCATCGATGCGGCTTTCGTTGGCCACCGGCCACGGCTGCAGCATGATGGTCTTGCCCTTGACGCCGGCCAGCGGCGCGATGCGCTGCCAGATTTCTTCGGTGATGAACGGCATGAACGGGTGTGCCAGGCGCAGTGCCACTTCCAGCACACGCACCAGGGTGCGACGGGTGCCGCGGGCGCGCTCGACGGGGGCGTTCTCGTCCCACAGCACCGGCTTGGACAGCTCCAGGTACCAGTCGCAGTACTGGTTCCAGATGAATTCGTACAGGGCCTGGCTGGCCAGGTCGAAGCGGAACTGCTCGAGCTGGCGGGTCACTTCGGCTTCGGTACGCTGCAACTGCGAGATGATCCAGCGGTCGGCCAGCGAAAGCTCGCAGGCTTCGCCGTTCTGGCCGCAGTCCTCGCCCTTGTCCAGCACGTAGCGGGCGGCGTTCCAGATCTTGTTGCAGAAGTTGCGGTAGCCTTCGACGCGGCCCATGTCGAACTTGATGTCACGGCCGGTGGAGGCCAGCGAGCAGAAGGTGAAGCGCAGGGCATCGGTACCGTAGCTGGCGATGCCTTCAGGGAACTCGGCCTTGGTCTGCTTGGCGATCTTCTCGGCAAGCTTGGGCTGCATCATGCCGCTGGTGCGTTTTTCCAGCAGGGCGTCGAGGGTGATGCCGTCGACGATGTCCAGCGGGTCAAGGACGTTGCCCTTGGACTTGGACATCTTCTGGCCCTGGCCGTCCCGCACCAGGCCGTGTACGTACACGGTCTTGAACGGAACCTGCGGGGTGCCGTCCTCGTTCTTGATCAGGTGCATGGTCAGCATGATCATGCGCGCAACCCAGAAGAAGATGATGTCGAAGCCGGTCACCAGCACATCGGTGGAGTGGAACTTCTTGAGGAACTCGGTCTGTTCCGGCCAGCCCAGCGTGGAGAAGGTCCACAGGCCCGAGCTGAACCAGGTGTCCAGCACGTCATCGTCCTGACGCAGGGCAACGTCGGCGCCCAGGTTGTGCTTGGCACGTACTTCAGCCTCGTCGCGGCCGACATAGACCTGGCCGGCCTCGTCGTACCAGGCAGGGATGCGGTGGCCCCACCACAGCTGGCGGCTGATGCACCAGTCCTGGATGTCGCGCATCCAGGAGAAGTACATGTTTTCGTACTGTTTGGGCACGAACTGGATGCGGCCATCTTCCACGGCAGCGATGGCAGGCTCTGCCAGCGGCTTGGTGGAGACGTACCACTGGTCGGTCAGCCACGGTTCGATGACGGTGCCCGAACGGTCGCCTTTCGGCACTTTCAGGGCGTGGTCGTCGATGCTGACCAGCAGGCCCTGGGCGTCCAGGTCGGCGACGATCTGCTTGCGCGCGACAAAGCGGTCGAGGGTGGCGTACTGGGCGGGCAGGGTGGTGTCGACCTGCTCGTTGACGCTGCCGTCGAGGTTGAAGGCCTGGGCACTGGCCAGGACCATCGCATTCTTGTCGAAGATGTTCAGCAGCGGCAGGTTGTGGCGCTTGCCGACTTCGTAGTCGTTGAAGTCGTGAGCCGGGGTGATTTTCACACAGCCGGTGCCGAATTCAGGGTCGCAATAATCGTCGGCGATGATCGGGATGCGGCGGCCGACCAGCGGCAGCTCGACGAACTTGCCGATCAGGGCCTGGTAGCGTTCGTCGGTCGGGTTGACCGCGACAGCCGCATCACCCAGCAGGGTTTCCGGACGCGTGGTGGCAACCACCAGGTAGTCCTTGCCCTCGGCGGTCTTGGCGCCGTCGGCCAGCGGGTAGCGCAGGTTCCACAGGTGGCCCTTCTCGTCGTGGTTTTCCACTTCGAGGTCGGAGATTGCCGTGTGCAGCTTGGTGTCCCAGTTGACCAGGCGCTTGCCGCGGTAGATCAGGCCGTCTTCGTGCAGGCGCACGAAGGCTTCCTTGACCGCTTCGGACAGGCCATCGTCCATGGTGAAGCGTTCACGGCTCCAATCGACCGACGAGCCCAGGCGGCGGATCTGACGGCTGATGTTGCCGCCGGACTGATCCTTCCACTCCCAGACTTTTTCCAGGAACTGTTCGCGGCCCAGGTCATGACGGCTCTGGCCTTTGGCTTCGAGCTGACGCTCGACCAGCATCTGCGTGGCGATACCGGCGTGGTCGGTACCCGGCTGCCACAGGGTGTCGCGACCCTGCATGCGGCGGAAGCGGATCAGGGCGTCCATGATCGCGTTGTTGAACCCATGGCCCATGTGCAGGCTGCCGGTGACGTTCGGCGGTGGGATCATGATGGTGTAGGACTCGCCTGCACCTTGTGGAGCGAAATAGTTCTCGGACTCCCAGGTGTTGTACCAGGAAGTTTCGATGGCGTGCGGCTGGTAGGTCTTATCCATGCGCGGCGGGACCCTGTGCATTTATTCGGGAAAGCCGGGAAGTATAACCAAGGTGGGGGCCGCAGGCGACACGCGGCTGTCATCTGCAGGCGGGCGGTGGTTACTTCGCGGGTAAAACCGCGAAGAGGGGCCTGCGCGGGGCCGGTTTACTCGGAGCGCTTGATCAATCGTTCGATGCGCGCATCCAGCCGACGCTTGATCTCGTTCTCGATGTGCGGGGTGAAGTCATTGATCACGTCTTGCATGATCGCCTGCGCTGCCGCGCGCAACTCGCTTTCCAGGTGCAACAGGGTGTCCTGGCGGCGGGTTTGCGAATCTTCCTCAGGTTCAGCGACGGCAGGCGCGACGGCAGGTGCGGCATTGCCGCCAGGCTCGTCTAGCAACAACGGGATCTGTTCCACCGTCTCGGTCAGCAGCGGCGGTTGCAGGTCAGCGTCGCCCAGCAGTTGGCGGATCGACTCGAGGTCATCGAGCAGGTGGGCGGAGTCGGGCAAAGGGGAGGGCTTGTCCATCGTCGTCAAAGTCGCTGTAAGCGGTGGTCTTGCAGAGCATAGCCCTGTTCACGGTAGAAACGGAACCGCTCACGGGCCGATTGGCGGATGCTCGGTTCCTCGACGACGATTTCGGCAACCCGTTCGAACTGCCCTACGAACGCGGGTACGCCAGCACCCAGGTTGATCAGCAGGTCGCGGTGTTGCCCGGCATCCTCGCCAAGCCCTAAGGCCACGGTGGCATCAGCGTGCAGCTCCGCCAGGTCGTGGGGCACGAAAGCCTCGCCTTTGAAGTGCCATAGACGTTGGTCCAGTTCGCTGCGCTGCTCGGCGTCCTGGCAATGCAAGTAGACCCGGTGGCCGAGGCGCCAGGCTTTGTCGCACAACTTGCAGGCGAAATCGAGCCGCGCCGACAAGGAATCGGTGGGCAGGATGTAGAAATCGACTTTGCTCATGGTGGGGTCTGCCGGCCGGTGGCGCGCATGGCGCCACCGGTCTCACGGCATCAGGCGCCAGCGCGATCGAGCAGATACTGGGTCAGCAGCGGGACCGGGCGGCCAGTGGCGCCCTTGTCCTTGCCACCGCTGATCCAGGCGGTGCCCGCGATGTCCATGTGCGCCCAGTTGTAGGCCTTGGCGAAGCGCGACAGGAAGCAGCCCGCCGTGATGGTGCCGGCCTTCGGCCCACCGATGTTGCCCATGTCGGCGAACGGGCTGTCCAGTTGCTCCTGGTACTCGTCGAACAGCGGCAACTGCCAGGCGCGGTCGTCGGCGCGCTTGCCGGCATCGAGCAACTGGCCGACCAGGTCGTCGTTGTTGCCCATCAGGCCCGAGGTGTGGCTGCCCAGGGCAACGATGCAAGCACCGGTCAGGGTGGCGATGTCGATCACCGCCTGGGGCTTGAAGCGTTCGGCGTAGGTCAGGGTATCGCACAGCACCAGACGGCCTTCGGCATCGGTGTTGAGGATTTCGACGGTCTGGCCGCTCATGGTGGTGACGATGTCACCTGGGCGGGTAGCACCGCCGCTCGGCATGTTTTCGGCGCAGGCCAGCAGGCACACCAGGTTGATCGGCAGTTGCAGTTCGAGTACCGCACGCAGGGTGCCGAACACACTGGCGGCGCCGCACATGTCGTACTTCATTTCGTCCATGCCGGCGCCTGGCTTGAGGCTGATGCCGCCGGTGTCGAAGGTGATGCCCTTGCCCACCAGCACGAACGGCTTGTCAGCCTTCTTGGCGCCCTGGTAGTTGAGCACGATCAGGCGTGGCGGCTGGTCGCTGCCCTGGCCCACGGCGTAGAACGCGCCCATGCCCAGGTCCTTGATCTTCTTCTCGTCGAGCACTTCGACCTTGAGGCCTTTGTGTGCCTTGCCCAGTTCCTTGGCCTGCTCGGCGAGGAAGCTTGGGTGGCACAAGTTGGGCGGCAGGTTGCCCAGGTCGCGGGTGAAGGCCATGCCGGTGGCGATGGCAGTGGCGTGCTTGACGGCGCGCTCGACCTCGGCCAGGCCCGCCTTGTCGGCTAGCAGGGTGACCTTTTTCAGGGCACGTGGCTCGGCCTTCTGGCTTTTGAAACGGTCGAACACGTACTCGCCGTCGAGCAGGGTCTCGGCCAGCAGGCGGTATTTGCCGTAGTGGGCGTCGCGGTTGCTGACGGCGACATCGTCCAGGGCAAGTACGGCGTCACCACCGTTCAGGCCTTTGAGCACGCCGGCGACACTGCCGACCAGCTTGCGCCAGGCGCGATCGCCCAGGGCTTCGTCCTTGCCGCTGCCAACCAGCAGCACACGCTCGGCCTTCAGGCCCGGCAGGCTCTGCAGCAGCAGGGTCTGGCCCGGCTTGCCGGCCAGGTCGCCACGCTTGAGCACGGCGCTGATGGCACCTTCGCAGGCTTGGTCGACGGCCTTGGCAACAGCGCCGAGCTTGCGGCCTTCACCAACTGGTACGACCAGAGTGGCGGTTTTTACCGATGCAGCAGCTACGCTTTTTACAACCAGTTCCATGTCAGGGTCCCCGAATGATCGATACAGTTGGCGCTTTGTGTTCCAGCGCTCTGGGCGGGCCAGGCCGCGTGGTCGCGTACCCGTGGAAAAGCTGCCAGTTTGAGCCTGCGGCAAGGCTGCTGACAACCCTGTTTTGCGGCTTCATGCGCGGCCAAGTGACAGGGGCGGTCAATCACAGGATAATGCGCGCACTTTACATGGAGGTTCGCCTATGGCGAACCGGCATTGGTCTTGGCTGTACTAAGTCATTGTTTGGCGCCATTGTTTGGCAGTCCGCCCTGACAACCCAGGAGTGTCTGGTTTGATCGTCTTTCGTTATCTCTCCCGCGAGGTCCTGGTGACCTTGAGCGCCGTCAGCGCAGTGCTGCTGGTGATCATCATGAGCGGGCGCTTCATCAAGTACCTGGCCCAGGCCGCCCAGGGCGTGCTCGACCCGAGCGTGCTGTTCCTGATCATGGGCTTCCGCCTGCCGGGCTTCTTGCAGCTGATCCTGCCGTTGGGGCTGTTTCTCGGCATCCTCCTGGCGTATGGCCGCTTGTACCTGGAAAGCGAGATGACCGTGCTTTCGGCCACGGGCATGAGCCAGCAGCGCCTGCTTGGCATGACCATGGCGCCGGCTGCCCTGGTCGCCTTGCTGGTCGCCTGGCTGAGCCTGAGCCTGGCGCCGCTGGGCGTTGCCCAGGTGCAGCAGATCATCAGCCAGCAGGATGCCCTGACCGAGTTCGATACCCTGGTGCCGGGGCGCTTCCAGACCCTGCGCGATGGCTCGCGGGTGACCTACACCGAAGAGCTGTCGGACGATCGCGTCAACCTGGCCGGGGTGTTCATCTCCGAAAAGCGCTTCAACCAGGACAAGACCAAGGACCGGGCGCCGTCCGTGCTGGTTTCCGAAAAAGGCCACCAGGAAATCCAGGCCGACGGCAACCGCTACCTGATTCTCGAAAACGGCTACCGCTACGACGGCAACCCGGGCCAGGCCGATTACCGTGCGATCAAGTACGACACCTACGGTGTACTGCTGCCCAAGCCTGAAGTCAGCGAAGAAGTGACCGAGCGTGAGGCCATCCCCACCTCGCAGCTGATCGGCCAGAAGGGCTTGCGCGAACGTGCCGAGCTGCAATGGCGGCTGTCGTTGCCGATTCTGGTCTTCGTCGTGACCCTGCTGGCGGTG
This sequence comes from Pseudomonas sp. Irchel s3f19, assembly GCF_900187555.1. NCBI lineage: Bacteria > Pseudomonadati > Pseudomonadota > Gammaproteobacteria > Pseudomonadales > Pseudomonadaceae > Pseudomonas > Pseudomonas sp. Irchel s3f19. The sequence goes on from NZ_FYDW01000003.1 coordinate 376,678, forward strand.
CCGCTGTCGCGGGTCAACCCGCGCCAGGGCCGCTTCCTCAAATTGCTGCCGGCGATTCTTCTGTACATGGCCTACCTGACAATGCTGATTTCCGTACGCGGCGCCCTCGAGAAGGGCAAACTGCCGATCGCCCTGGGCATGTGGTGGGTGCACGGGCTGTTCCTGCTGATCGGCCTTGGGCTGATGTACTGGGAGCCGCTGCGCCTGAAGCGCGCCGCACGTCGTGCGGAGGTGGCCCATGGGTAAGCTGGATCGTTACATCGGCCAAAGCGTGCTGATGGCCATTCTGGCCGTGCTGGGGATCATCCTCGGCCTGGCCTCGCTGTTCGCCTTCATCGATGAGATGAGCGACCTGAGCGACACCTACACGGTCATGGAAGCGGGCAACTTCGTGCTGCTGACCGCACCCCGGCGCTTGTATGAAATGCTGCCGATGGCGGCGCTGATCGGTTGCCTGATCGGCCTGGGCAGCCTGGCCAGCAGCAGCGAACTGACCATCATGCGTGCGGCGGGGGTTTCCATCGGCCGCATCGTCTGGGCGGTGATGAAGCCGATGCTGGTGCTGATGCTGGTGGGTGTGCTGATTGGCGAGTACGTGGCGCCGGTTACCGAAAACAAGGCCCAGGCAGACCGTTCGCTGGCTCAGGGCGGTGGTGAAGCGCAGAGCTCCAAGCGGGGTATGTGGCACCGCCAGGGCGAGGAGTTCGTGCACATCAACGCCGTGCAGCCCAATGGCCTGTTGCTGGGCGTGACCCGCTACCGCTTCGACGACGAGCGCAAGATCGTCACTTCCAGCTTTGCCCGTCGGGCGCAGTACAACGACGACCACTGGCTGCTAAGCGATGTGCGCACCACGTATTTCCGTGGCGACCACACCGAAGTGGTGACGACGCCGCAAGAGCGCTGGGACGTTTCGGTCACGCCGCAACTGCTCAATACCGTGATCCTGGCCCCGGAGTCGCTGTCGATCACCGGGCTTTGGGATTACATCCACTACCTGTCGGACCAGGGCTTGAACAACGCCCGCTACTGGCTGGCGTTCTGGACCAAGGTGCTGCAGCCTGCGGTAACCGCAGCGCTGGTGTTGATGGCTATTTCCTTCATCTTCGGCCCGCTGCGTTCTGTAACCTTGGGCCAGCGGGTGTTCACCGGCGTGCTGGTGGGCTTCGTGTTCCGCATCGCCCAGGACTTGCTTGGCCCTTCAAGCCAGGTGTTCGGCTTCCCGCCGCTGCTGGCAGTGGTGATACCGGCCGCGGTGTGTGCACTGGCAGGGGTGTGGTTACTACGCCGAGCAGGTTGATGACCTGAACGATGCACACAAGCCGACCTCAGGGTCGGCTTTTTCATTTCTTCTGCTTGGGTACCCGCACCAGCTGGGTCTCGGAATAGATGTCATGCCAGCCGCGTTTGCGCTTGTCGATCAACGCCCAGAAAAACCCCAGGCCCAGGCACAGCCACGAAGCGATCGAGACCACGAAGCGCAACAGCGCCTGCCACAGGCTGATGGCACTGCCATCGGCGTTCTGCACGCGCACGCCCCATACCTGCATGCCCAGTGTCTGCCCGCCATGGGTCCAGAACTTGGCAAAGAAACCGAATAGCGCGAACAGCAGGATCGTCGACAACAGCGGGTCGCCATCCAGCGCACCAGCGTCGGTCAGCGCACGCATGCGGGCCTCACCGATGATTGCCATCTGGATCATCTTGTACGCGCCCGCCGTCACGATCACCAGGGCAGTGCACAGCAGGAAGTCATAGAACATCGCCGCCAGGCGGCGGCCTAGCCCGGCAGGTGGAAAGTTACCCTGAGGCATGAGGGGGGGCTTGGACATTGCGCAGCAGCTCCAGATGGCAAAGGCTCATTCTAGGGAACTGCAGGCAAAAAAAAGCCCCTGCGCGTCAACGCAAGGGCTCTTTTTTATGGATTATCAGGCTTCTGGCTGGACTTCGTCAGCCTGCATGCCTTTTTGGCCCTGAACGGCTACGAAGGTAACCTTCTGGCCTTCTTTCAGGCTTTTGAAGCCGTTGCCCTGAATGGCACGGAAGTGCACGAACAGATCCGGACCGCTCTCTGGGGTGATGAAACCGTAACCTTTCTCGTCATTGAACCACTTGACGGTACCGTTCTGACGCTGTGCCATTTTCTTATTTCCTATGAATCTATTAATTTGATAACAGTGACTTTCATGTCGAATTGGCATGAAAGCTTACTGGGCTGGGTTGCTGGAAAGTAAGAGACGTCGAACGGGTTGTAGCAGATCGCGGCTACTGGCCCAGGTCACGAACTGTTGCGACCCATGCAAACACAGTGCAGTGACTCTACGCCAACTCCCGAGAAAAAAACAAGCCCTTGCTCGTCTGCAAAAACGGGCTTTCGCCGATAGCCGAACGATTTGTCGGAAACGGCATGGCGCCTGGGCTGGCGCCATGTTCATTCGTTATTGAACAGGTTCGAAATCGAATATGACAAACCTGTTCAAACACTTCACGTCTTGCTTTCAGCCGCGGTAGTAACGTTGTGCCACGAAAGGCATTTTGCTGACTTTCAAGGCCACCTTCTTGCCGCGTACAAGTGCAAACAGTGGTGTGTCTAGTGCGGTATGTTCGCTGTCGATATAGCCCATTGCGACAGGGGCGCCGAGTGTTGGGCCAAAGCCACCGCTGCATACTTCGCCCACTGGCTGGTCGGCTGCATCGACGATCGGTGCACCTTCACGTACCGGCGTGCGTTCCTGCGGCAGCAGGCCGACGCGCTTGCGTGCTACGCCCTGTTGCTGTTGCGCGAAGATCGCCTCGGCACCCGGGAAACCACCGGCGCGGGCACCGTCGGCGCGGCGCACTTTCGAGATGGCCCACAGCAGGCTGGCCTCGATCGGCGTGGTTGCGGTGTTCATGTCGTGGCCGTACAGGCACAGGCCGGCTTCCAGGCGCAGCGAGTCACGCGCCCCCAGGCCGATCGGTTGCACCTCTGGCTCGGCCAGCAGGCGTCTGGCCAGCGCATCGGCGGCATTGGCCGGCACCGAGATCTCGTAACCGTCCTCACCGGTATAGCCCGAGCGGCTGACGTAGCAGGCTTCACCCAGCAAGGTCACCGGGCGGAACTGCATGAAAGTCATGCCGGCCACTTCCGGGGCCAGGCGCTCCAGCACCTTGACCGCAGCCGGCCCTTGCAGGGCCAGCAGGGCGCGGGCCTCGAACAGCGGCTCAATCTCGCAGCGGCTGCCGATGTGTTTTTGCAGGTGGGCCAGGTCCTGGTCCTTGCAGGCGGCGTTGACCACCAGGAACAGCACGTCGTCACCGAGGTTGGCGACCATCAGGTCGTCGAGGATGCCGCCTTGCTCGTTGGTGAACATGGCATAGCGCTGCGTGCCCACTGGCAGGTCGACGATATCCACCGGCACCAGGCTTTCCAGTGCCTGGGCCGCATCGCTGCCACGCAGGATGATCTGGCCCATGTGCGAGACGTCGAACAGGCCGGCCTGCTCACGGGTGTGCAGGTGCTCTTTGAGCACGCCCAGCGGGTACTGCACCGGCATGTCATAGCCGGCAAACGGCACCATGCGCGCACCCAGCTCCAGGTGCAGGGCGTGCAGCGGGGTCTTGAGCAGTGTTTCGGACATCGGTGACTCCTTGGTGTTGTTATCGGGTCAACATTCGATGATGTTGACGGCCAGACCGCCGCGGGCGGTCTCCTTGTATTTGCTTTTCATGTCGGCGCCGGTCTGGCGCATGGTGCGGATAACCTTGTCGAGCGACACGAAGTGCTGCCCGTCGCCGCGCAAGGCCATGCGCACGGCGTTGATCGCCTTCACCGAGCCCATCGCGTTGCGCTCGATGCAGGGCACCTGGACCAGCCCGCCGATTGGGTCGCAGGTCAGGCCCAGGTTGTGTTCCATGCCGATCTCGGCGGCGTTCTCCACCTGTTGCACGGTACCGCCCATGACTTCGCACAGGGCCCCGGCAGCCATCGAGCAGGCCACGCCGACCTCGCCCTGGCAGCCGACTTCGGCACCCGAGATGGAGGCGTTTTCCTTGTAGAGGATGCCGATTGCCGCCGCCGTGAGCAGAAAGCGCACCACGCCGTCTTCGCTGGCGCCTGGGACGAAGCGCATGTAGTAGTGCAGTACCGCCGGGACGATGCCCGCTGCACCGTTGGTCGGCGCAGTGACCACGCGCCCGCCGTAGGCATTTTCCTCGTTGACCGCCAGGGCATAGAGGTTCACCCAGTCCAGCACCGACAGGGCATCGCGCAGGCTGGCTTCCGGGTGTTGGCTGAGCTGGCGGTACAACGCCGGGGCCCGGCGCTTGACCTTGAGCCCGCCTGGCAGAATGCCCTCATGCCGGTAACCGGCCTCGACGCAATCCTGCATCACCTGCCAGATCCGCAGCAGGCCGGCGCGGGTTTCGGCCTCGGGGCGCCAGGCCGCCTCATTGGCCAGCATCACCTGGCTCACCGACAGATGGTGTGCAGTGCAGTGCCCGAGCAATTGCTTGGCGGTTGTGAACGGGTAGGTGAGTACCGTGCTGTCCTCGACGATGCGGTCGTGCCCCGCAGCCTCTTCGTCGACCACGAAACCGCCGCCCACCGAGTAGTACTCGCGGCTGCGAATTTGCAAACCGGCACTGTCCAAGGCGCGGAAGATCATGCCGTTGGGGTGATAGGCCAGTGGCTTGCGGATCATCGCCAGGTGCTGTTTTTCGATGAAGTCGATTTCGTGCTCGCCGAGCAGGCGCAGGCGGCCGCTGTCACGGATCGCCTGCAGGCGGGCGGGGATGGATTCGGTGTCGACGGTATCGGGGTGCTCGCCTTCCAGGCCAAGCAATACCGCCTTGTCGCTGCCGTGGCCCTTGCCGGTGGCGCCGAGTGAGCCATACAGCTCGGCCTTGACGCTGACCGTGTCGGCCAGCAGGCCGTCGCGGCGCAGGCCTTCGGCGAAGCGTGCAGCGGCGCGCATGGGGCCGACCGTGTGGGAGCTGGAGGGGCCGATGCCGATCTTGAACAGGTCGAAGACGCTCAGTGACATGGTGGTGCCTCCTTTTGAACTTTTTGGGGCCGCGCGGCGGCCCCAAAGTTCTACAGACCGCCTCAGGCGTCCTGATAGCTCTCGATCGACGGGCAGGCGCAGACCAGGTTACGGTCGCCGAACACGTTGTCGACCCGGCCGACCGGTGGCCAGTACTTGCTTTGCACCAGGCTCGGCAGCGGGTACACAGCCTGCTCGCGGCTGTAGCCATGGGCCCAATCGCCAACCAGTTCCGCTGCGGTGTGCGGGGCGTTTTTCAGCGGGTTGTCGTCCTTGTCCAGGCTGCCGTTTTCCACGGCGCGAATTTCTTCGCGGATCTGGATCATCGCGTCGCAGAAGCGGTCCAGCTCTTCCTTGGCCTCGCTTTCGGTCGGCTCGATCATCAGCGTGCCGGCCACCGGGAAGGACATGGTCGGGGCGTGGAAGCCAAAGTCGATCAGGCGCTTGGCCACGTCGTCGACGCTGATGCCGCTGGTGTCCTTGAGCGGGCGCAGGTCGAGGATGCACTCGTGGGCGACCAGGCCATTACCACCGGTGTACAGAACAGGATAGTGCTCTTCCAGGCGGCGGGCGATGTAATTGGCGTTGAGGATCGCCATTTGCGAGGCGCGCTTGAGGCCGGCACCGCCCATCATGCGGATGTACATCCAGGTGATCGGCAGGATGCTGGCGCTGCCGAACGGCGCGGCGCACACCGCGCCCTGCGGGTTCTCCAGCTGCGCATGGCCCGGCAGGAAGGGCGCCAGGTGCGACTTGACGCCGATCGGGCCGACGCCCGGGCCGCCACCGCCGTGGGGGATGCAGAAGGTCTTGTGCAGGTTCAGGTGCGAAACGTCGCCACCGAACTTGCCCGGGGCGCACAGGCCGACCATGGCGTTCATGTTGGCGCCGTCGATGTAAACCTGGCCGCCGTTGTCGTGGATGATCGCGCAGATTTCGCCAATCGCTTCCTCGAACACGCCGTGGGTCGACGGGTAGGTGATCATGATAGCGGCCAGGCGCTCGCGGTGTTCGATGGCCTTGGCCCGCAGGTCCTCGACATCGACGTTGCCACGGGCATCACAGGCGGTGACCACCACACGCATGCCCGCCATGTTGGCGGTCGCCGGGTTGGTGCCGTGGGCCGAGGACGGGATCAGGCAGATGTCGCGATGGGCTTCGCCGCGGCTGCGGTGGTAGGCGCGGATGGCCAGCAGGCCAGCGTACTCGCCCTGGGAGCCGGCGTTGGGTTGCAGCGACACCGCGTCGTAGCCGGTGGCGGCGCACAGCATGGCTTCCAGCTCGGTGGTCATCTGCAGGTAACCCTGGCTCTGTTCGGCCGGGGCGAACGGGTGCAGGTTGCCGAACTCGGCCCAGGTGACCGGGATCATTTCACTGGCAGCGTTGAGCTTCATGGTGCACGAGCCCAGCGGGATCATGCTGCGGTCCAGCGCCAGGTCCTTGTCGGCCAGGCGGCGCAGGTAACGCATCAGCTCGGTTTCGCTGTGGTAGCGGTTGAACACCGGGTGTTCGAGGATCGCCGACTGGCGCAGCAGGCCGGCAGGCAGCAGCGAGCCGGTGCTGGCGGCGAGGGTGGCGAAATCGGGTTGCGGCTGGTCGCCGGCCAGCAGTTGCCACAGCGCTTCAACGTCCGCCTGGGCGGTGGTTTCGTCGAGCGACAGGCCGACATGGCCCGCATCGACCTGGCGCAGGTTGATGCGCTGGGTACGGGCCTTCGCGTGCAGGCTGGCGGTGGCTTCGCCGGTTGCCAGGGTCAGGGTATCGAACGCGCTCTGGCCGACGACCTGGATGCCCATGGCCTTGAGGCCGGCGGCGAGGATGGCGGTCAGTGCGTGGGTGCGTTGGGCGATGCGCTTGAGGCCGTCGGGGCCGTGGTACACGGCGAACATGCTGGCGATGTTGGCCAGCAGCACCTGGGCGGTGCAGATGTTGCTGGTGGCCTTTTCGCGGCGGATGTGCTGCTCGCGGGTTTGCATGGCCAGGCGCAGGGCGGTCTTGCCGAAGCGGTCGATCGACACGCCTACCAGGCGGCCCGGCATGTCGCGCTTGAAGGCATCACGGGTGGCGAAGTAGGCCGCGTGCGGGCCACCGAAGCCCAGGGGCACGCCGAAGCGCTGGGCGCTGCCGATGGCCACGTCGGCCTCGAACTCGCCCGGCGGGGTCAGCAGGGTCAGGGCCAGCAGGTCGGCCGCCACGGCCACCAGGGCGTTGGCCGCGTGCAGGCGCTGGACCAGTTCGCGGTAGTCGAACACTTCACCGTTGCTGGCCGGGTACTGCAGCAGTGCGCCGAAGAAGGCGCTGACATCGGTCAGCTCGCGTTCGTCGCCGACCACCACGTCGATGCCCAGCGGCTCGGCACGGGTGCGCAGCACGTCAAGGGTTTGCGGGTGGCAGTGCACCGACGCAAAGAAGGCATGGCTGCCCTTGTTCTTCGACAGGCGTTTGCAGAAGGTCATGGCCTCGGCAGCGGCGGTGGCTTCGTCGAGCAGCGAGGCGTTGGCGATCGGCAGGCCGGTCAGGTCGCTGATCAGGGTCTGGAAGTTCAGCAGCGCTTCCAGGCGGCCTTGGGAAATCTCGGGCTGGTAAGGGGTGTAGGCGGTGTACCAGGCGGGGTTTTCCAGCAGGTTGCGCAGGATCGGTGCCGGGGTGTGGGTGTTGTAGTAACCCTGGCCGATGTAGCTCTTGAACAGCTGGTTGGTGCCGGCGATGGCTTTCAGCGCCGCGAGGGCGTCGGCTTCGCTCTGGCCATCTTCAGCGCCGAGCACGCTGGTGCCCTTGATGCTGTCGGGGATGACCGCAGCGGTCATGGCGTCCAGCGAGTCGAAGCCCAGGCTGGCGAGCATGGCCTGTTCGTCAGCGGCGCGTGGGCCGATGTGGCGGGCGATGAATTCGTTGGCGGTGCCGAGGTTGATGGTCATGGTGTGGTTCCTCAGGCGTCGTCGTTGGCTTTGATCAGGCGGTCGTAGGCGTCCTGGTCGAGCAGGGCGGTCACTTCGCTCATGTCGGCCGGGATGAAGCGGAAGAACCAGCCTTCGCCCATCGGGTCTTCGTTGACCAGCTCAGGGCTGTCCTCGAGCCCTTGGTTGACGGCGACTACTTCACCGGTCAGTGGCATGTACACGCCGCTGGCGGCCTTGACCGATTCGACGGTGGAGGCTTCGGTAGCTTTTTCGTAATGCTGCAGCTCCGGCAGTTGCACGAAAACCACATCGCCGAGGGCGTTCTGGGCGAAGGCGGTGATGCCCACGGTGACGCTGCCGTCGGCTTCAACGCGCAGCCATTCGTGATCTTCGGTGAAACGCAACTCGCTCATGGGAAATCCTCGAAAGCAGGGCGGTAGGCGTGGTTAGCCACGCACTTGTTGGATTTCCTGTAGCAAAAATGTGGCCAATAAAATAAAACGCTTATAAATCAATGGCTTGATAAATATTCTAAAGCCTGTTGAAAATAGGGATGGAATGAAATCGATACAGAACATCCACGGCCCAAATCGCTAGTCGTGGCAAACCCTTGCAGATACACAACGGAGTAGGGGTGTATTGATTTCAATACGATGTATTGAAATCAATACGGTTACATCATCCAAGCCTGTCGGGCTACACCTGGCTCAGGCTGGCGACGCTTGACGCTGTTGCAGGCGCACCGTCAGCATCCCCGACAGCGAGATCAGCCAGAGCACCGCGAACACGCCCGCGATCGCCAGGTTCGACGCCAAGGGCAGCGCACTGACGATACCCGAAGCCAGCGACCCGAATACCAGCATCAGGCAGCCCTGCAGGCTGGCCGCCACCCCTGCGCGGTCGGGGAAGAGGGACATGGAGCGGGCCATGGCGTTGGAGAAGATAAAGCCCTGGCCGAACGCGACAAGCATGATGCCACCCAGGATGCTGACCAGGTTCAACCCAGCAGGCATGGCGGCGATGCTCAACACGCCGAGCAGGAACAGCAGCATGCCCGTCCACATCAACGTGGCCGCCTGGACCCTGCGGATCAACGCGCGATTGACCAGCGTCCCAACCAGATAGCAACTGCCCACCGCCAGTGCCGTAGTGCCGAAGTATTGTGCGTCGTGGCCCAGCCGCTCCTGGACGATATGCGGGCCGATCACGTTCCACAGCAAAAACGCCGAGAAACTCGCGCCCAGTACAATTACCGACGAGCGAAAGCGCCCGTCAGCCAGGATGCACCGGTAGCCAACCAGGGTTTGCATGGCACTGCGACGGGCAGTGGCGGGCAGCGATTCCTTGAGCCCGGCCAAAACGAACGCCATCACGATCACGGCATAGACCGCATACAGGACGAAATTGTAGCGCCAGCCCAGGTAGACCTCGATCATGCCGCCCACATACGGTGCGATGACGGGCCCGAGGCCGAACGCCAGGCTCAGATAGATAATGGCCACATAGAAGCGCGGGCCCTTGACGATATCGACCAGCAAGGCACGGGCAACCACTTGGCATGCACCAATCGCAAAACCTTGCAGTGCGCGCGCCACCAAGAGCATTTCGATGGAGGTCGAGAAGGTGGCCAGCAGGCTGCCGCTGAGGAACAGCGCCAGGCCCAGGATTACCGCCGGCCGGCGCCCGCGCGCATCGGTCATGATGCCGAAAAACAGCTGGCCAATGGCGTAGAACAGCAAGGTGATGGTGATGGTGTTCTGCATGAGCGACGGGCTGGCGCCCAGCTCATGGCCGATTGACGGCATGCTGGGCGCATACAGGTCGATGGCGATCCCCCCGACGCTATTGATCAGGGGAGCAAGGAACACGATGAAATTCTCGTAACGCTTGCTTGTGTTCATGGTTACCTCCAGTGCTCCGGGCACGGCCATGCCCGGAGCCAGATGTGGTCAGGCGGATGCCTGGCAGGTGAAATGCGGCTGGCTCAGCGCCAGGGCGGGGGCATTGCCCCAGGTACTCGGCGCAGACAGGCGCGAAGCCACCACCCGTGGTCCGTGGTCGTAGTAGTTGCCCCAATTGACGCCAGGGTCCCTGAGCCTGTTGCGGTCGGCACCGCCCAGGTCCTCGAGGGTGTCTACGAGGGGGATCAGCAACTGCCGCACCTGCTCGGTGGCGGTCAGCACCACCAAGCCGAAATTTCGCAGGGCCAGTGTCTTGATCACGTTGTTGAGCAGGTACTTCCCGGCCCCGCTACCGCTATGAAACGAGGCGAACGCGCCAACTTCGGCAATGCGTGCCCGATCGATGTGGTAGCGCTCATCCAGGCTCTGGTCCAGGTAGTACTCGCTGAACAGCTTGCCGGAATCGCCGTAGCTGATCCCCGCACAGGCATAACCTGGGGCCCCACCGTTGGCGCCGGTCAGGCAGACGAACAGATCGGGCTGTGGCTCTGGCGTCGCGCCATAGTGCTTGAGGTAGTGGGCACGTACCGCTTCCTGCAGGCATCGGTAGCCAGGTCGGCCTTTGTAGAAATTACGCACGATGTACATGGTGGCTTCCTCAGGCGTACATCTGGTCGATGAACCGGGCTTCGATCTCGGCCCTGCGTGGCCGCCCCGTGACCGTGTAGAACTGATCACGGAAGGTGGCGATGTCAGCGATGACGCGAATCTGCCTGACCCTGGCAAAGTCGGCGAGCCGGTGCTCCAGGCGCGCCATTTCCTGGCGGACCGAGTCTGCGCAGGCGCTGCTCAAGACGATGGCGCAGGGCTCGTCCTTGCCTTCACCCATGACGATCATGTCGTCTACCAGGGCGCTCTCCTTGTAGACGTTCTCGACCCACTCGGGCGAGATGTTGCGTGCGGTAGACAGGATGATCACGTGCTTCTTGCGGCCGGTGATGTACAGAAAGCCGTCGCGAAATTCGGCGATATCGCCGGTATGCAGATAACCGTCGGACAGGTCGCAGGCTGTATCGTCGGCGTTGTAGTAACCGGCACAGAGGGTCGGCGTGCGGACCAGCAGTTCACCGTCGACCAGCTTGGGTTCGATACCATCGAGCAAGGTGCCTGCCGACCCGATACGCCGTTGCGCCGGTGAGTTGAGCGAAATGATCGAAGAGTTCTCGCTCAGGCCATAGGCTTCGAACACCTGTACGCCGTGCGCCTCCAGGGCTTCCAGGACCGTCACCGGAATTTTCGCGCCGCCGGTGATGATGTGCGGGCGTTGTGGCCCGAACAGTTCCTCGACCGAGCAGTGCTCGAGCAGCAGGTTGGCCTCTTCCAGTAGCTTGGGCGGCAGGTACAGGAAGTTCGGCTGGTTGGGCGCAATCAGCTGCAGGTACTGCCGTGCGTTGCCGCTGGCTGCGCCGTATTCGGTCATGCCTTCGGGCATGAGGGTCAACGTGCCGCCCGAAAGAATCGGGATGAACACCCCCAGCACCTGCTCGATCAGCAAACTCATGGGGACGATCGAGAAGTAGTGCAGCGGCTGTTGTGGCAGACGCTTCATCACGTTATCGACCAGCAGCCCGACTGCCTCGTCGCGGATCATCACCCCTTTGGGTTTGGAGGTGGTGCCCGACGTGTGGATGATCGAAACAATCCCGTCCGGGATGAGCTCGTCCTCCTGGCGCCACTCGTCACCGATGGTGTCGTGCATGAGTTGCGCGGGGATGAAGCACGCCTTGTCCGGCAGAATAGCGTGCAGGCGGCCGGCGGTTTGCTCATCGCTGACGAACACTGCCGCCGCTTTGCCCAGTAGGCTGCCGATCTGGTCGTCGGAAAATTCGATGGGCACCGGCAGCAACACACCGCCTACTTTTTGGATCGCCAACAAGGTGTACACCCACTCGTAGCAAGAGCGCATGGCGATGCCAAACACTTTGCGTTCGCAGCGGCCAACCCGCCCTTCCAGTGCACTGGCCAGTCGCATCACGTCACGGCGTAACTCGTGCAAGGTGTAGGCGCGACCGTTCATTTCCTTGATCACTACGCGGTCTGGGGTGGCGGCCAGGTAGTCCTGCATTTTTTGGCTGATCATTGGCCGATACCTCCAATGCGATAGCTTTGCGCGCCGAATATGCGCCGAGAGGGGTCATCCAGGCGCCGGCGCCCGTGCATCACGCGCGTGTTGTCGATTACCACCAGGTCGCCCTTCTGCCAGAAGTGGCTATACGTATTGCGGGCGGTCACTTCTTTGACCTCGTCCCATATATCCAGGGCGATATCCTCGCCATCGGCCCAGGTGATAAGCGGCGGTTCATAGTTGACGCTGGGGCCGAGCATTGAATTGCAAAACGCTTGCTTGCCGCTGAAGCAACTGGTTTCAACCGCCGAGATAATCAGTTCGGACGCAATCAGGTTCTGATCGATGCGGCGATAGGTTTGGCCACTGACCTGTTGATTGACTTGGTGCAAGTGCTCGTCGGTGATGTCATCGATGGGCAGTTGCAGTTCAATGCTCAGAAAACGTTTTACATTGTTCCAGGGGATGCGCCGGCTGTAACGAATCTCGCGGTTCTCAAAACACTTTCGGGTTTTCGCAGACAAGTCGAACAGTACGCGTTGGCCGTCGCACAAGGTCGTTTCAGAGCCCACTGCTGCAGGCTCCAGGCAGTAGAACCACTGCAGGTCGGGGTTGAATGGCAAGTTACCGTTCTCACGGTGCAGCCCCATTTCATTCACACCGGCCTCGATTTCTGCCGTGTTGGCCGTAGCGGCTTTGCGGGCAGGGTCGAATGTCACGCGAGCGGAATGCGCGCTGACGAAATCGTTGAAGTCCGGCAGTGTATCGGCAAAGTCGCGGTAGATAATGGCGCCACTGTGGGCGAGGTCTTCATAGAGTGTCGCACTGTTGATCGAATCGCCTACCCGCAGGGCGCGGTCGACGGCATAGATACATTCGAAACCGTAGCACGGTGTCGGTTGTCGATAGAACGGAAACACCGTGGATTGTACGTGCGCCAGCATGACTTATTCCTCCTTGAACTGTGGGTCAGGTAGAACATCGCTACCCGATAACCTCACAGTAAGTGAAAAGAACAAGCTGCTGGTTTTAAGAAATTTAAACGCCCTGGGAAAATTTAATAAAGCGGGGTCATCGTTCCGTCAACAGCGTTTGCGCCACCGCTTCGACCAGTGCGCGCAGGCTGGAAATATCCTTGCTGTCGCTGCGATCGCGCGACCAGATCATGTCGAGGGTGAAACTGGGGAAGCCCAGCGGCGGTGTGCAGACCTTCAGCCCAGGTGCGATGCGCAGGTGCGGCAACAGGCGTGCGGGCAGTGCCACCGTGGCTGGCACGGCGGCCACAATATTCACGCAGGCCTGATAACCATTGGCGCGCACCAGCACGTTGCGTGATCGGCCAACCTTGTCCAGCCAGCTGTCGACCATGTTCTTTTCCGATATCCACGGTGTCGGGAACACATGGGGCGAAGCACAGAACTCGTCCAGGCTCATGGCCTCTTCACTGGCCAGCATGCCTTGGCTGGTCACGCACACGAAATCATCACTGAGCACCGGTTGCCATTGCAGCTCGGGGTGCATCTGGTGATAGCCCGGGCCGAAGCCGATGGCAATGTCGATGTCGCCTGAAATCAGCCGGTCCACCGGCAGGTCACGGCTTAAGCGATCGAGGTGCAGCGAGGTATTGCCGTGTGTACGTGACAGTACCGCCAGCGCCTGCGGCAAGAAGGAAAGTTCGAAATACTCGGGCGCGCAGATGCGCCAGATCTTGCGCTGTGCTTGTGGCGAGGCGCTGCTGTCGTCCTCGGCGCAGCGGTTTACGGACTCGACCACCACGCGAAGGTACGGCGCAATCTTTTCCGCTTTGGTGGTGGGTTTCAACACCCCTTGCGAAGACGAGAACAGGGTGTCGTCGAAGCACCCGCGCAGGCGCTTCAGGCAATAACTGACGGTGGGCTGGCTGATATTCATCAATTCGGCAGTCCGCTTGGCGCTGCGCAGTTCGAGCAGGTTGATGAACACCACGATGTCCTGCAGATCCAATTGCTTCAGGTAATTGCTGTGAAGCATGAAAATTCCTCCTGAATTTTCCAGTTCATTGCCTGGGCGCACCCTCACCTGGCAGATGAGCGAGCATTTGCTTCAACAACTGCGCGAATAGTTCACGCTGCTCGGCGCTCAGGGGGGCCAGTACCAGCTCCTGGATCTCAGTATGGGTAAGGACTGCCTTATCAATCAATGCCTTGCCCTGTGCTGTGAGGGCCACTTGGGAGCTGCGCTTGTCTTGATTGTCGGCAATGCGCTCGACCATCCCGGCGCTTTCCAGTCTCGTCAAGCGGTTGGTCATCGCGCCGGACGTTATCAGCAACGAGCGATACAGCTCGGTTGGCGTCAGGCGGTAGGGGGCCCCTGCACGGCGCAAGGTTGCCAGGACGTCGAATTCGCCCTCTTTGAAGCCATACTGCGCCAGGGCTTCTGCACGCATGCGCTCCAGGTGCTTGCTGATACGCGCCATTCGGCCAAAGATTTCCATGGAGGAAACATCCACGGAAGGCATCGCCTGCGCCCACTGCGCGACGACGAAATCGACATGATCGTTCATTGCTGCACTCATCGTTGAACCTGGAAATGTTTAACCAACGCACCTTCTGAACCCCCGCGCCTTTTAACAATCTTAACGTTAAGTTATCTTGGCGCGATGAAGCTCAAGGATCAGGAGGCAGCATGGCTTTTTTCATACATGGACAGCACCGTCACTATTATCATGACACCGGCTCTGGCAGCCCTGTGCTCCTGCTGCATGGCTTTGCCAACAGCGGCAGGGCGTGGATGCCGCAGCTCAGCGCGCTGCTTGGCCTCGGGCACCGTGTCATCGTACCCGACCTGCTAGGGCACGGTGCATCCAGTGATGCCCCCGAAGGCATCACCGCCCATGCCCAAGCTTTGGAAATACTGGCGCTGCTGGACCACCTCGGGCTCGACAGCGTCCAGCTGATCGGCTTGTCCCTGGGGGGCATGGTGGCCCTTGAGATGGCCTGTCATGCCCCGCACGCAGTAGAGAAACTGATCGTTGCCGGCACGTTCGCCAGCATGAACACTGCACATCGCAAGGGACTGCTCAGCGAGTGGGCGGCCGCCTTGGGCAAGCAGGATGGTTGCCTTAAACACTTCAAGTCGAGCTGGCCCGCATTGGTCGGTGCGGACTTCGCCGCCTCGCCCCGTGGTCAGCGGCTTTACCAGGCGTGGCACGCCCAGGCCGCGCAGTTACGGGCGCACAACCAGATCCGCTGGTGCGAGGGCATGAAGCAGTACGACCTGACTGGCGATTTGCAACGCATTCAGGCCGCCACACTGGTACTCGCCGCAGAATTTGACCCGATCAGCCCGAGCGCCGAAGCCGAAGCCATCTGCAACAATATCGGTCACGCTCGCCTGGCCACCCTCGCGGGCGAGGGGCACGTATTCAACATACCGCTCGCACAGGCATTCAACCAGGCAACCGGTGCGTTCCTGCAGGAGCCCCTCCATCATGACTGATACCCCCAACAAAGCCTGCGTCGGGTTGCTGGCGATACTGATCGGCTTGAACCTGCGCCCGGTCATGGCTGCCATCGGCCCGCTGCTGCAATTGCTGCAGCACGACCTGGGGCTGAGCAACACCCAAGCCGGCCTGCTGACGACCTTGCCGGTGATGATGATGGGCGTGTTCGCGTTGTCCGGCCCCTGGCTGCTGCGTCTGGTCGGTGAGACCAAGGGCGTGGCTGCAGGCATTGTGCTGATTGCGCTGAGCTGCGCTGCACGCGCCTACGTCAGCACTGCCGAAGCGCTCATCGCCACAGCGGCACTGGGTGGTATCGGCATTGCGATCATTCAGGCGCTGATGCCGGCGTTCCTCAAGGGCAGCCATCCGCAAAGTGCTGGCATGCTGATGGGCTTGTTCACCACCGGTATCATGGCGGGCGCCGCGTTGGCCGCCGCCACGGCAGCACCTGGCGCCGGCCTGTTCGGCTGGCAACTGTCGTTGGGCTACGCTGCCGTCCCGGCATTGGTTGCCCTGATCGTCTGGCTGCTGCTAGCGCGTGGTACCCCTGGCAGACAGGTGTCGGCCACATTGCCCTACCGTAGCGCGCGGGCCTGGTTGCTGTTGCTGTTCTTCGGCATTGGCACAGGTGCCTACACCTTGGTGCTGGCCTGGTTGCCGCCGTTCTACATCGAGTTGGGGTGGACAGCAGCCGAGGCGGGTTACCTGCTGGGGGCATTGACTGTCACCGAAGTGCTCGCCGGCTTGCTCGTGTCATCCTTGATCCAGCGCTTTGCGGATCGCAGATACCTCTTGGTGTGGGTCATTTTGCTATTGATAGCAGGGTTGGCCTGCCTGATGGTCGCGCCGGTAGCGTTGGCGGCCTTGGCCACAGTGTGTCTGGGCCTGGGCATTGGGGCGCTTTTCCCACTCTCGTTGATCGTTGCCATGGACCACGCGGATTCACCGGCCAAGGCTGGCGCGCTGTTGGCGTTCGTGCAAGGTGGTGGGTACCTGATTGCCGCCAGCATGCCACTGCTCGCCGGTATCGTGCGTGACCAGCTCAGCTCATTGCACTGGGCTTGGGCGGTGATGATGATCGGCGCCTTCGTGCTGCTGGGGTTGAGCACACTGTTGCGTCCGCCGTTGCGGCACAAAGAAGCCATGGTTCGTCAGGCTTGAATCGGCAAGGCTGACGCGCCTATTCCGGTTACCGAGCGTGCGTGCCAGTTCGGCCGCACGCATGCCGCTGATTTTTCAACAAATCTTATGATTTTCCCGATATGCCGTACTTGCGCAGCCGCTGTGCAATGGCGGTGTGTGAAGTTTGCAGCCTGCCGGCCAACTGCCGTGTCGACGGATAGCTGGCATACAAACGCTGCAACAGCTCCCGTTCGAAGTCCGCCACGGCCTGCTCCAGGCTCGCCACTTCGCCATCCTGGCCACGGGCCACCGAGGTGCCGGCGATGTCCAGGTCGCCAATGTCCACCAGGTTGCTCTCGCAAATGGCCGCCGCGCGGAAAATCACGTTCTGCAATTGCCGCACGTTGCCTGGCCAAGGGTTGGCCAGCAGCGCCGAATGGGTGGCCGGGGTCAGGCGGCAAGCTGGGCGCTGAATCTGTGTGCAGGCCTGCTGCATGAAGAAATGCGCCAGCATCAGGATGTCCTGGCCACGGTCACGCAAGGGCGGCACTTGCAGGTTGAGCACGTTGAGGCGGTAGAACAAATCTTCACGGAAGGTGCCTTCGGCCACCATGTGCTCCAGGTCGCGGTGGGTAGCGCTGATGATGCGCACATCCACCTTCACCTCACGGTCACCACCCACGCGGCGGAAGCTGCCGTCGCTGAGAAAACGCAGCAATTTGGCCTGCAGGTACGGCGACATTTCGCCGATTTCGTCGAGAAACACCGTGCCTTGGTTGGCCAGCTCCATCAACCCGGGTTTACCACCCCGTTGCGCGCCGGTAAAGGCGCCTGGGGCATAGCCGAACAGCTCGCTTTCGGCCAGGCTCTCGGGCAGCGCGGCGCAGTTCAGGGCCAGGAACGGCGCAGTGTGGCGGCTGCTGATGGCATGGCAGGCACGGGCCACCAGCTCTTTGCCGGTGCCGGTCTCGCCGTGTACCAGCAAGGGCGCATCCAGGGCGGCCACACGCAATGCGCGGGCCTTGAGGGTACGGATGGCCGGTGATTCGCCGAGCAGCGCGTCGAACCCTTCAGCATGGTCATGGTGCAACGCCGAAAGGCGTTCCCCCATGCGCGTAGGTGGGTACAGGGTCAGCAGGCCGCCGGCGTTGGTGATGGGCGTGGCGTCGAGCAACAGGCTCTGGCCGTTGAGCTGCATTTCGCGCATCGGCAGGTGGAAATTGTTGTCCTGCAGGGCCTGCAGCAGGCCGTTGTCGCCGAACAGTTCGCCCACCGAGCGCCCGGCCGATTCGCGCCCGCACAGGGCAATCAGCGCCGGGTTGGCCAGCAACACCAGGCCTGCGCTGTCCACGGCCAGTACCGGGTCGCTCATCGCCGCGAGCAGAGCATCGAGCTGCAGGTGGCGGCGTTGGCCCGGGAGGATGTCGACCACATCCACCGACTGCACGCCTTGCACGTCGAACAAAGCGTCGTGCAGCTCTTCGAGCACGGCGGGGCTGAGGGTTGGGGCGTCGATGTAGACGTTCGGCGGGACCATCTCCACGGCGTCCAGGTTGAGGTGGCGGGCACCGAGCAGGGCGAGGACTTCCTGGGTGATGCCGACGCGGTCGATGAAGCTGACGTGGATGCGCATGGGGAGGCGGTTGGTCATGGCCGGGGAGGGCCGTAGTATGCCTTGATAGGTGGGCTTGGCCCAACACTGCCGGGGCTGCACAGCAGCCCCAGTTCATTGTTACTCCAGATGTTCAGGCTTGATCGGGTCGCCCGACTTCACTTCGAGTTTTTCGCGAATATCGCTGAACATGAAGTCATAGATCTTGTGCGGTGACCCCAGGTTCTCGAATTTCTTCGGCGGGGCCAGGTAGGACTGGGCCTTGCGGGTCAACAGCATGAGGAAACTGGGCAGCACTTGGTCCTTGGCCAGGAAGAACTTTTCGTCCACCGTCTTGCCTTCGATGCTGCCATGCATGTGGAACTGAATGCCTCTGCCTTCCTTGGGATCCGACGCTGCCTCGTATTCGATGTTCAGGTCATAGCTGTGGTCATTGGTGTTCAGCGCGCTGCGCTCGATGTGTACATGACCAGGGTGGTACTGGGCCATGGCAAGCTCCTTTGGAAGGTCGAAAATGGCGGACGCCAGGCGCCCGCCCACTGCATTCAACGGTAGCTGATCCCAGGCGTGGCGGTGGAAACCCGGGTGCCCGCGGTGCCTTTGACGATGTCCTCGATGTTTTCCAGCGAGCTGATCACCGCCACTTTGCCGGTGTTACGGGCAAAGTCACTGGCCGCTTGCACCTTTGGCCCCATGGAGCCGGCGGCGAAGCCCAGGCGTTCGAGTTCGTCGGGGTGGGCCTGGGCAATGGCTTTTTGCGTGGGCTTGCCCCAGTCAATGTAGGCCGCATCGACGTCGGTGGCGATGATCAGAAGGTCGGCTTCCAATTGCTCGGCCAGCAGGGCAGAGCACAGGTCCTTGTCGATGACCGCTTCGATGCCTTTGAGCTTGCGGTTTTCATCGTACATGGTGGGGATGCCACCGCCGCCGGCGCAAATCACGATGCTGCTCTTTTCCAGCAGCCACTTGATCGGGCGGATCTCGAAGATGCGCTTGGGTTTGGGGCTGGCCACCACGCGGCGGTACTTGTCGCCGTCGGGCTTGACCACCCAGCCTTTTTCCTTGGCCAGGCGCTCGGCTTCTTCCTTGCTGTAGACCGGGCCGATGAACTTGGTCGGGTCTTTGAAAGCGGGGTCGTTGGCGTCCACTTCAACCTGGGTGAGCAGCGTGGCGAACGGTACTTCGAACGCCAGCAGGTTGCCCAGCTCCTGTTCGATCATGTAGCCGATCATGCCTTCTGTCTCGGCACCGAGCACGTCCAGCGGGTAGGCTTCGTCGGGTTTGTAAGACAGCGCCTGCAGCGACAGCAGGCCTACCTGCGGGCCGTTGCCGTGGGCGATGACCAGCTCGTTGCCGGGGTGGATCTTGGCGATCTGCTCGGTAGCGGTGCGGATATTGGCGCGCTGGTTGTCAGCGGTCATGGGCTCGCCGCGACGCAGCAGGGCGTTGCCGCCCAATGCAACAACGATACGCATGGGGAATGTCCTTTATCGGGAATTTTGACGGTCGACGCAGCCCCGATGGGGCACGGGCAAGCCCGCGCGCCATCGGGGCCGGTGTGGCCTTTACAGGTCAGCCAGGGTCGACACCAGGATCGCCTTGATCGTGTGCATACGGTTTTCCGCTTGCTCGAAGGCGATGCAGGCCGGTGACTCGAACACGTCATCGGTCACTTCGATACCGTTGGCCAGGTCCGGGTACTGTTCGGCAATCTGCTTGCCGACCTTGGTGTCGGAGTTGTGGAAGGCCGGCAGGCAGTGCATGAACTTGGTGCGCGGGTTGCCGGTAGACTTCATCAGCTCGGCATTCACCTGGTAAGGCTTGAGCTGCTTGATGCGTTCGCCCCAGGCTTCGATGGGCTCGCCCATCGATACCCACACGTCGGTGTGCACGAAGTCCACGCCCTTGACCGCAGCTTTCGGGTCTTCGGTCAGGGTGATGCGGGCGCCGCTTTCTTCAGCGTACTTTTTGCAGCGTTCGACCAGGTCGTCATGCGGCCACAGCGCCTTTGGCGCGGCAATGCGCACGTCCATGCCAAGCTTGGCACCGATCAGCAGCAGCGAGTTGCCCATGTTGTTGCGGGCATCGCCCAGGTAGGCGTAGCTGATGTCGTGAAGTGGCTTGTCGCTGTGCTCACGCATGGTCAGCACGTCGGCGATCATCTGGGTCGGGTGGTATTCGTCGGTCAACCCGTTGAACACCGGCACGCCGGCGAACTTCGCCAGTTCTTCGACGATTTCCTGCTTGAAGCCACGGTACTCGATGGCATCGTACATGCGCCCGAGCACGCGGGCGGTGTCCTTCATGCTTTCCTTGTGGCCGATCTGCGAGGAGTTGGGGTCGATGTAGGTGACGTTGGCGCCCTGGTCATAGGCCGCGACTTCGAAGGCGCAGCGGGTGCGGGTCGAGGTCTTCTCGAAGATCAGGGCAATGTTGTTGCCCTTCAGGTGCTGCTGTTCGGTACCGGTGTACTTGGCGCGCTTGAGGTCGCGGGACAGGTCCAGCAGGTAGCGCAGCTCGCGCGTGGTGTGATGTTCGAGGCTGAGCAGGTTGCGGTTGTGAATATTGAACGCCATGACGGTTTCTCCTTGAATTCGGTGAGGTGCCCGGCCGCAGTCTTGTGGAGGCGGCCGGGAGTGATGGTCGTTAGTAGTCGAGCGGGTCGCGCACGATCGGGCAGGTCATGCAATGGCCGCCGCCACGGCCCCGGCCAAGTTCGCCGGCGCTGATGGTGATGACCTCGATACCGGCCTTGCGCAGCAGGGTGTTGGTATAGGTGTTGCGGTCGTAGCCGATGACCACGCCGGGCTCTACCGCCACCACGTTGTTGCCGTCATCCCACTGCTCGCGTTCGGCGGCGAAGCTGTTGCCACCGGTTTCGACCACGCGCAGCTTGACGCCCAGTTGTTCGCCGACCACGTCGAGGAACGACTTGTTCTCGCGGCGCACGTCCATGCCATAAGGCTTGCTTTCGTCGGGGCGGATGATGAACGGCACGATCTCTTTCACCACTTCCGGGAAGACCGTGACCAGGTCGCGGTCGCAGAAGCTGAACACGGTGTCCAGGTGCATCGCGGCGCGCGATTTCGGCAGGCCGGCGACGATGACTTTTTCCACCGCGCCTTTGGCGAACAGGTTCTGCGCCAATTGGCCGATGGCCTGGCGCGAGGTGCGCTCGCCCATACCGATCAGCACGATGCCCTTGCCGATCGGCATCACGTCACCGCCTTCGAGGGTGGCGTTGCCGTGCTGTTTGTCCGGGTCGCCGTACCAGACCTGGAAGTCGGCACCGGTGAACTCCTTGTGGAACTTGTAGATGGCGGTGGTCAGCAGGGTTTCCTGGCGTCGCGCCGGCCAGTACATCGGGTTGAGCGTAACGCCGCCGTAGATCCAGCAGGTGGTGTCACGGGTGAACTGGGTGTTGGGCAGCGGTGGCAGGATGAAGCTGGAGTGGCCCAGGTAGTCGTTGTACATCTTGACCACATCGGCGCCTTCGCTCTGCGGCAGGTCCTGGCCTGCCACGCCGCCGATCAGGAACTCGGCCAGATGGCGTGGCTCAAGGCCTTCGAGCCAGCTGCGCACTTCGTTGGTCAGGCCTACGCCGACAGTGTCAGGGGTGATTTTGCGGTCGAGGATCCACTTCAGGGCCTCTTTGTCTTGCACGATGTCGGTCAGCAGGTTGTGCATTTCCAGTACATCGACGCCGCGCTCGCGCATCTTGGTGACGAAGTCGAAATGGTCGCGCTTGGCCTGGTCGACCCAGATTACATCGTCGAAGAGCAGTTCATCGCAGTTGCTCGGGGTCAGGCGCTTGTGTGCCAGGCCTGGGGAGCAGACCATCACTTTGCGCAGTTTGCCGGCTTCGGAGTGGACACCGTACTTCTGTTTTTCAGCGGACATTGTTCATTCCTCCATGTGTGCGAAGACGTGGGTCAAAGGGTCAGGAAGCCGTCGTACAGGCCATAGGCAGCCACCAGGGCGCCGACGACCACGGCCGCGAAGATCAGTTTTTCCACGTTGGTGAAGACAGGTTGGCCAACCTCGCGCTTGGCCTTGGCGAACAGGATGGCCCCCGGGGCATACAGCAGGGCCGAGAGCAGCAGGTATTTCACGCCGCCGGCGTACAGCAGCCAGATGGCGTACAGCAGAGCGATGGCGCCGATGAACAGGTCCTTCTTGCGTTCGGCCAAGGCTTGCTCGTAGGTTTCATTGCGCAGTGCCAACAGGAATGCATACGCCGCCGACCATAGGTAAGGCACCAGGATCATCGAGGTGGCGAGGTAGATCAGCGACAGGTAGGTACTGCTGGAGAACAGCGTGATGACCAGGAAGATCTGCACCATGGCGTTGGTCAGCCACAGGGCGTTGGCTGGCACCTGATTGGCGTTTTCGCGGCGCAGGAACTCCGGCATGGTGTGGTCTTTGGCGGCGGCGAACATGATTTCGGCGCACAGCAGCACCCACGACAGCAGGGCCCCGAGCAGCGAGATGATCAAGCCGACGCTGATCAGCACCGCACCCCAGTGGCCGACCACATGTTCAAGCACGGCGGCCATCGACGGGTTCTGCAGTTTGGCCAGTTCCGGTTGGGTCATGATGCCCAGCGACAGCACGTTGACCAGCACCAGGAACAGCAGCACGGTGACGAAGCCGATGACGGTGGCCTTGCCCACGTCAGCGCGTTTTTCCGCCCGTGACGAGAAGATGCTCGCGCCCTCGATGCCGATGAACACCCAGACGGTGACCAGCATCATGTTGCGCACCTGGTTCATCACGCTGCCCAGCTCCGGTGTGCCCAGGCCCCAGATGTCGGCGGTGAATACGTCGAGTTTGAAGGCGAACAGGCAGATCAGGGTGAACAGCACCAGCGGCACGATCTTGGCCACGGTGGTTACCAGGTTGATGAACGCCGCTTCCTTGATGCCGCGCAGCACCAGGAAGTGCACGGCCCAGAGCAGGATCGAAGCGCCGATGATCGCGGCGGGCGTGTTGCCCTCACCGAAGATCGGGAAGAAGTAACCGAGGGTGCTGAACAGCAGCACGAAGTAACCGACGTTGCCCAACCAGGCACTGATCCAGTAACCCCAGGCTGAAGAGAAGCCCATGTAGTCACCAAAACCGGCCTTGGCGTAGGCGTAAACCCCGCCGTCCAGGTCAGGTTTGCGGTTGGCCAGGGTCTGGAACACGAACGCCAGGGTCAGCATGCCGACCGCGGTGATGGCCCAACCGATAAGCACCGCGCCAACCCCCGCGCTGGCCGCCATGTTTTGGGGCAGCGAGAAGATCCCGCCACCGATCATTGAACCCACTACAAGTGCAACTAGCGCACCGAGTTTTAATTTTCCGGATGAATCAGACATTTAACAACTCCTGCCAGGAGAAAGTTGACGACAGAATAAATCCGACGCCGGGGCCATTCGCTGACGTGGGTCAGTTCATGGTCATGTGAAGTAGGAAAAATCCTTCACATGGCTCCTGGAGAGTGCCGACAGCTTTGCCGCAGGCCTTGTGGGCTGGCACCTCCATGTCCTACTAGAGCAAACGCTCTGTTCGGCCTGCGCTGCTTGAAGCTAGTCGTTTTTGAGGCTTTCGCAAATTTTTCACAAGAATTTCGAGTTTTAACAGCGCCTTCCCTAGTTGCTGGGCAGCTGCTAATTTTTACAGAGGGTCGGCATAGACAAAGCAGTTATGAGTGCTATAGCTTTTATGGCGTTAACCCATATAAGCCACCGCGCTTAATATGGCCGGCATGGCTGTTTCAAACGAATGACAGCGGGTGAAAAAAGGGAGGCACATGAGCGAACCGGGACAGAAGCTGCGCCTGGGCGCGCTGATCGCACTGGTGGTGGGTTCGATGATCGGTGGTGGGATCTTCTCGCTGCCGCAGAACATGGCGGCGCGTGCCGATGTCGGCGCGGTACTGATCGGTTGGGGCATCACGGCGGTTGGCATGCTGGCCCTGGCGTTCGTGTTCCAGACCCTGGCCAACCGCAAGCCTGAACTGGACTCGGGCGTGTATGCCTACGCCAAGGCGGGCTTTGGCGACTACATGGGCTTCTCTTCGGCCTGGGGCTACTGGATCAGCGCCTGGCTCGGCAACGTCGGCTATTTCGTGCTGCTGTTCAGTACGCTGGGGTTCTATTTTCCGGTGTTTGGCGAGGGCAACACGCCTATCGCCATCGGCTGCGCCTCGCTGCTGCTGTGGGCTGTGCACTTTCTGGTGTTGCGCGGCATCAAGGAAGCGGCGTTCATCAACCAGGTGACCACCGTGGCCAAGGTGGTGCCGTTGCTGATTTTCATCGTCATCGCGGCGTTTGCCTTTCGCGCCGACATCTTCACCCGTGATATCTGGGGCTTGAGCAACCCGCAGTTCGGCAATGTGCTGGACCAGGTGCGCAACATGATGCTGGTCACCGTGTTCGTGTTCATCGGCATCGAAGGCGCCAGCGTGTATTCCGGGCGTGCACAGCGCCGGTCGGATGTGGGCAAGGCCACGGTGATCGGCTTTCTGGGCGTGCTGGCGCTGCTGGTGCTGGTTAACGTGCTGTCGCTGGGGGTGATGACCCAACCGGAGCTGGCCGGGCTGCAGAACCCGTCATTGGCATCGGTGCTCGAACACATCGTTGGCCCGTGGGGCGCATTGTTGATCAGTATCGGCCTGGCCGTTTCACTGCTCGGCGCCTTGCTTTCATGGGCATTGCTGTGCGCCGAGATCCTGTACGCCACCGCGCGTGACAAGACCATGCCGCGCTTTCTGGCCAAGGAAAACGCCAACCATGTGCCGGCCAATGCCCTGTGGCTGACCAACTGCATGATCCAGGGCTTCTTGCTGATCACCCTGGTTTCGGCCGGGACCTACACCAGCCTCATCTACCTGGCTTCGTCGATGATTCTGGTGCCTTACCTGTGGTCGGCGGCGTATGCGGTGTTGCTGGCGCTGCGTGGAGACTCCTACGCCGGGCAAGCGGGCCTGCGGCGCAAGGACCTGCTGGTGGCGATGGTTGCCCTGCTGTATGCGGTGTGGTTGCTGTACGCCGGTGGGCTCAAGTACCTGCTGCTGTCGGCGCTGCTGTATGCCCCCGGTGTGATTCTGTTCGCCAGGGCCAAGCACGAGCAGGGGCAGACCCTGTTCACCACGTGGGAGAAGCTGATTTTCGCTGCGGTGCTGGCGGGCGCTGCGCTGGCGGCGTATGCCCTGTATTCAGGGTTGCTGAGCTTGTGACCCGGCTACGCAAGCTTGTTCTGGGCGCGACCAGATCCACAGGTTGCCCAGGGTCATGCCGCCGATCGCCAGAAACACCGGCCAGTGGTGATCGAGGAAGGTCAGCATCAGGCCTGCGCACAGCAGCATGCTGATGGTGGCGCTGACCTTGGCCCGGCGCTGGATCACCTTGCCATTGCGCCAGTTGAACAGAATCGGCCCGAACAACCGGTGATTCTCCAGCCAGGCAGAAAGGCGCGGTGAACTGCGGGTGGCTGCCCAGGCGGCCAGCAGGATGAACTCGGTGGTCGGCAGGCCGGGAATGACGATCGCGACCAGGCCAACCCCCAGGCTTACGTAAGCCAGGATTCCATACAGCAGGCGAGCGAGTTTCGAGCGGGCAGGTTGGGTCATGGTCTCACTGCGAAAAACGGTTCGGCCACCGGTGGGGTGGCCGGGTACAGCGTGTCAAACCAGCGCGGCATCCGCCGCATAGGCGTGCTTGAGCAGCTCGGTGAAGCGCTCGAAGGCTGCGACAGCGCCCCGTTCGGCGGCGGCCTCTTCTTCGGCCGACAGCGCCAGGCCATCGAGGATGCGGGTGAACTGTTTCCAGCCTTCGGCACGGCCGCCGGCCGGTTCGCCCAAGTGGCGGGCACCGAAGCTGTCGGACAGCTCAAGGGCCACGGCACGCTTGATCAGAAACGCAGCGCCCAGTTTGGAGCCTTCGGAGACGAAGATCCAGCCCATGGCCTCGCCCAGGCTCGGATTTTGTACCGCGCCAGGGACTGCGCCGGGCACTTCGGTGTCGAGGTCGGCGAGGTCCAGGCGGGCCTGTTCGGCGCGGCAACGCTCGGCCAGGTCGGGGACGATGGCGATCAGTTGCGGGTCGTTGTACAAGGCCTTGAGTTCGGACTGGAACAGGTACTGGGCAACCACGAAGCGGGCGAAGTTTTCACGGCTGTCGAAGGGGGCGTGGGCCTTGACCAGGGCATCCAGCTCGGTGTGCGGGGCGTGGGTGATCTGGTTGAGGCGCTGGGAGCGCAGGGCTGGGCGTTCGGTCATGGGGGCAGTCCTTGGAAAAAGGGGCGTCTAGATACAAGACGAAATAGCGGGGGCGGGACAGTAAAAAAACTGGGTTTTTTTGGTGGTGGCCTTGAGGGTTGCGGCGCTCGATCTTGTAGACGCTGCAACGCTCAAGGCCTACCCAAGGGATCAGATATCCCACACCACATTGATGCCAAAGTTGCGCCCCGGCATGGTCAGGCGGTCCATGTTGGCTGGCTGGGTTACCGCAGCCTCACCCTGGCCGTCGTAGCTGCGTACCGAGTCCCACTGCCAGTACTTCTTGTCGGTGAGGTTGTACAGGCCGGCGTTGATGGTGACGTCGTCGGTCACCTTGTAGAAACCGGTCAGGTCCAGCACGCCATAGCCCGGGGTGCGGAACTTGGCGCTGGCGCCATCGGGTGCGTAGAAGTGGGTGTCGTCCACGCGGGTCTTGCGCTTGACCAGCGTCCAGCTCAGCAGGCCACCGTAGTTTTGCTGCTCGTAACCCAGGCCGAACACACCCTTGAGCGGGTTGACGGTGTTCAACGGCTGGCCGGTGTCATCGTTGCGACCGTAGGCGTAGGCAATCGAGCCCTGGGTGTACAGGCCTTGCGGCGCGCCGAAGTGATCCAGGTTCAGGCGGCCCTTGACCTCGGCGCCTTTGATGGTGGCGTGCTTGATGTTGTTGGCCTGGAAGGTTTGCTCCAGGTTGGCGCTTTGCACGGCATCTTCATCGATGAAGTCGCGGTACTTGTTGTAGAACACCGCCACATCGAAGTTACCCGCGTCGAAGTTGCCACGCAGGCCGGTTTCGTAGCTTTTGCTCTTTTCAGGTTCGAGACCCGGGTTGCCCTCTACGCGGTAGCCTTGCTCCAGGTTCTGGAAGCGGCCATACATGGACTTGGCCGTGGGCGTGCGGAACCCTTCGGCATACTGGCCGTACCAGGTGTAGTTGTCGTTGAACGCGTAGGTCAGGCCAAACTTGGGCGAGACGCGGTGCCACTTCTTGTCCGAGTCGTCCTGCGAGGTGGGTGCCGTGCCGGTGGACTCCAGGCCACGCAAGAAGGCATCGGTAAACTTGGGCTCCATGTGCGTGTAGTCATAGCGTGCGCCTGGCATGAAGGTCCAGTTGTTCCAGCGGATCTCGTCCTGGACGAACAGGCTGTAGGTGTTGATGGTCGGGTCCGGGAAGTCGCTGACCAGCACCTGGCCGTCGCGAGCGCTGTCCTGCCCGATGGCGGTGCAAGTGCCGCCAACGTTCAGGCAAGTGCCCGAACCGCTACGGGAGCCGGTGACCTTTTCATGCTTGAGCGTGGTGCCGTAGGTCAGCAAATGATCGGTTGCACCGATGCTGAAGGCTTTGTCCAGCTGGGCATCAAAGACCCATTGGCGATCCTTGTAGGTGGTCTGACGTTCACGAAGTACCTGCCGACCCGAGGCGACATACAGCTCATCGGTGGTTTGATCGGTTTTGGCAATCTGGTAGTTGAGGCTCCATTTGATATGGTCGGCGACCAAGCTATCGAGACCGAACTCATGGTTGATGCCGAAGCGTTCGCGGGTCACCGTATCGTTGCCCTGGCGCATACGATAGGAATTCATGGCACCAAAGCCTGGAATGAACGGCCCACCCACCGCACTGAGGATATTCTGGTCGCGGTCGTCCTTGTAGCGCTCGTAGGTGAACCCCAGGCGCGCATCGTCAGCGTAGTTCCAGCCCAGTTTGGCCAGCACGTTGGTGGTGCGCACGTCCTGCGGGTTGGCCTCGGTGCGGGCCAGGCCGTCACCGCTGTGGCCACCGTAGGACTCGGTCTCGTGGCCATTACGCTGGCTCAGGTGCAGCAAGCCGTCGAAGTTGCCCTGGCGGCCGGCGACGGTGGCGGAGGTCAGCCAGCTTTCGTCGGCCGAGCTGTAACCGGTCTTGAGGCGCGCACCCACGTCCTCGCCGGGCTTGATGATGTCGTCCGGGTCGAGGGTGAAATAGCTGACCGCGCCGCCGATGGCATTGCTGCCATATAGCACCGACGCGGGGCCGCGCAGTATTTCCACGCGCTTGACGATCTCGGGGTCGACGTAGTTGCGCTGGGTCTGGGCGTAAGGGCCGTAGAAGAAGCTGTCGGGGATCGACACACCGTCGATCTGGGTGAGGATCCGCTCGCCGTCGATGCCGCGGATGTTGTAGCCGTTCAGGCCGCTGCGCTGGCCGGTACCGGCCACCGAAACACCTGGCTCGTAGCGCACCAGGTCCTGGATGTTGTTGACGTTCTGCCGGTCCAGTTGCTCGCGGGTCTGCACGCTGACGGTGCTCGGCACCTGGCTGACGTCCTGGGCGCTGCGGGTGGCGCTGACGGTCACCTGCTGCAGGGCGATGACATTGCCCGTGGTCTGGCGCTCGAGCACCACGTTGCCGTTACCGATCTTGCGATAGCCAAGGCCGGTGCCCTTGAGCAGGCGCTTGAGCGCGGCCTCCGGTGGCAGCGAGCCCTGCACCCCTTGCGAGGCGACGCCATCGGCCAGTTCGGCACTGAAGCCGACCTGCCAGCCGGTGACCTGGCTGAAGGCGTTGATGGCCGAAACCAGTGGCTGCTGGCCGATGCTGAAGCGATAGTCACCCATGCGCGGGCTGCTGGCCTGGGCAGGTTCGGCGGCCAGGGCCGGCAGGCTGCAGGCGCCGCAGGCGAGCAGGGCCAGGCTCAGCAGGGACAATTGCCCTGTGCGGCGGGAAAGTGTGGACGGGCGAGTTGGACCTGTGGACATCGAAAGCGCTCCCAGACGCGCGAACTGTTATAGGTGATGACCGTTCTTGTTATCAAACAAGAATCAGTTGCATTGGCTATAACGAGACGGGCGGGGTAGCGCGATCGCGTAAAAATAATTTATCGCAGTCGCAGCACCTGCAGTGGCAACTCAGTTGAGAATCACCACAGCGGGGTATTCGTGCAACTGGGCAGAGGTGATGTGGGCCAGGGCGCGCAGGGTTTCCAGCGGTTGGTCGAGGCGATAGTTGCCCGTGACCGCGACGTCTTCCAGGCCGGCATTGCGGTTGATGATCCAGCCCGGGTAGTAGCGCCTGACCTCGGCCAGCACCTGGCTCAACGGGCAGTTCTCGAACACCAGGCGGCCGTCGATCCAGGCCAGGTCCTTTTGCATGTCCGCGCGCTGGCGCTGGCCAAAGCCCTGGGGGCCGACGCTGATGCTGTCGCCGGCGCTGAGGCGGATGCGCTGGTCGCTGGCGGCCTGCAAGTCGACATCACCGCGCTGCACCCGCACCTGGGCTTCGCCGTCGAGGTAACGCACGGCGAAGTCGGTGTCACGCACCTGGGCCCGTAGCGGGCCGGCCTGGACTTCGAGCGGCCCTTGCGCGCCCTCGGGCACCTGGAAGTAGGCCTCGCCCTGCAGCAGGCGCGCGACCTGGCGCCCTTCTCGCAGGTCACTGGCGAACGCCGAGTTGGTGTTGAGCAACACTTTGGCGCCGTCGTCCAGTTGCAGGCGCTGCCGTTCGCCCACCACGGTCAGGTGATCGGCCTGCAGGCGCATGGGCAGGTTGCCGAGGGTGAACAGGCCGATCAACAACACCGCGGCGGTGGCCAAGGGCTTCCAGTGGCTGCGCAGGCGCCCGCGCAGGGATCGACGTTGGCCCTGATGCAGCTGCGCGGCCGCCTGGTGCAATGGCGTGCCATTCCACAGCGCTTCTGCTTCAACATAGGCTTCGGCGTTTTCCGGTGCGGCGCTGAGCCAGGCTTCGAAGGCCTGGGCGTCGTGCGCATCGGCGCATTGCAGGCGTACCAGCCAGTCCAGTGCCTCGTCCATGGCACGGGCACGGGCGTTGGGCCCGGCAGGTGTCGGGCGAGGGACAGGGCGGTCGGTCACGGTGAATCCTTGCAAGGGTTGTTCACGAATCATCAAGGCTAAGGTCGGGTGTGGCAAGTGCTTTGCGTTGCCCGGCTGGCCGACGGTCGCATCACTTGAGGCGGTCGGCGACGCCCATGCAGATGGCCATGATCAGTTTCAACTCCTTCTGCACCGTGCTGGCCGAGACGTTCAGTTGCTCGGCAATTTCCAGGTAGGTGGCGCCATGTAGGCGGCTGAGGATGAAGATGCGCTGCTGGCGCTCGCTCAGTTGATTGAGGCTGACGCTCAGGTGCTTGAGCAACTGCTCGGCGTGGGCGGCGTCCTCGCTGCTGCTGGCGGGCGCAGCGACACTGTGCAGCACCTCGTCGGGCACGTCGTCGACCAGCATGCGGGACTGCACCCGGCGTGCGCGCAAATGGTCGAGGGCCAGGTTGCGCGCGGTCTGGAACACGAACGGTTCGATATGTTCGATGGGCCGTTCGCTCAGCGCACGGGAAACCCGCAGGTAGGTTTCCTGCAGCAGGTCCTCGGCCGTGCTGGGGTTGCCCACCATGCGTTGCAGGGTACGCAGCAGGCTGAGGCGCTGGACGAGGAAAACGGAGTTGAACCGGGACTGACTCACAGGGGGACCTGGCCGACGAAAGGTTAATGATAATGCTTATCATCCGTGCCGTTGGTCAAGTGTGGAAATGTTAGAAAAAGGTAAAGATTGTGAGTGGAGTGTGTATGGCGGTGGACATCCTGTGCTTTTGAGATCGAGCGCCGCCCGCGCGGCGCTTCGCGGGGCAAGCCCGCTCCCACATTTGTTTCGGGCCAGTCATGCCTGTGTAATCGGCGCGCGTCCCCCTTGGTGCACGACGCGATATCGAAGGGGACAAACAAGGGACCGCGCGCGAATGGATCAGGATTGATTGGCCCGAAACAAATGTGGGAGCGGGCTTGCCCCGCGAAGCGCCGCGCGGGCGGCGCTCGATCTCACAGGCGCTGCAAATCCCGTGGCATGCTCAACGGGCCTGGCACAACGCCAGGCAGTTATCCAGCATGCGGTTGCTGAACCCCCATTCGTTGTCATACCAGGCCAGCACCTTCAGCATGCGCCCGTTGGCCCGGGTATGGTTGGCATCGAAGATCGCCGACAGCGGGTTGTGGTTGAAATCGCACGAAACCAATGGCAAGGCGTTGTAGCCCAATACCTTGGAGTGCCGGCTGGCCTCCTGGAACAGCTGGTTGACCTCGTCGGCGCTGGCGTCACGCTTGAGGTTGACGGTGAGGTCCACCAGCGACACGTTGATCACCGGCACCCTTACCGCCATGCCGGTCAGCTTGCCGGCCAGTTCCGGCAGCACCAGGCCCACGGCTTCGGCGGCGCCGGTCTTGCTCGGGATCATCGACTGGGTGGCCGAGCGCGCACGGTAGGGGTCGCTGTGGTAGACGTCGGTCAGCACCTGGTCGTTGGTGTAGGCATGGATGGTGGTCATCAGGCCTTGTTCGATGCCGAACTCGCGGTGCAGTACCTGGGCGATCGGCGCCAGGCAGTTGGTGGTACAGGAGGCATTGGAAATGATCTGGTGCGACGCGCGCAGCACGTCATGGTTGACCCCGTACACCACGGTGGCGTCAGCCCCCTTGGCCGGTGCCGAGACGATCACTTTGCCAGCCCCCGCAGCCAGGTGCGCGGCAGCCTTGGCCCGGTCGGTGAACAGCCCGGTGCATTCGAATACCACGTCGATCGCTTCGGCCTTCCAGGGCAGCTCGGCCGGGTTGCGGATGGCACTGACCGCGATACGGTCACCATTGACCGTGAGGCTTTCATGATCGGCTTCTACGCTGGCGTCGAAGGTGCCGTGCACGCTGTCGTACTTGAGCAGGTGGGCGTTCATGGCGCTGTCACCCAGGTCGTTGATGGCGACGACCTGCAGGTCCTGGCGGTAGCCTTGGGTATACAGTGCGCGAAGGACATTGCGCCCTATGCGGCCGAATCCATTGATGGCGATGCGAAGGGTCATGGCGTTACCTCTGGCGGTCCGAGTGAGGCCTGTGGCACAAAGGGGCTTCACTGAAACGGTTTTGTTGTTGGAATTACAAGATTATTCACTATCAGATAGAAAACAAGCCTTTTTAGTGGCAGTATTTTGTTTAAACATACAACGAGTGGTCGGGCAGGCCTCTCAGCGATGCCTCAAAGGCCCTGTTCTAGAGCCTAGGTCGCAATCGTTTGGAGGGGAAATGCCCGGTAAGCCGCCCATACAGTTAGCCTGGAGTCCAGTACATGCACCCGCGCATCCTTGAGGTCACCCAACGGCTGGTCGAACGCAGCCGTGCCACCCGTGAACGCTACCTGCAGCTGATTCGCGGCGCGGCCGGTGACGGACCCATGCGTGCCAGCCTGCAGTGCGCCAACTTCGCCCACGGCGTGGCCGGTTGCGGCGCCCAAGACAAGCAGAGCCTGCGGCTGATGAATGCGGCCAACGTCGCCATCGTCTCGGCCTACAACGACATGCTCTCGGCGCACCAGCCGTACCAGCACTTCCCAGAGCAGATCAAACAGGCCCTGCGTGAAGTCGGCTCGGTCGGCCAGTTCGCCGGCGGCGTGCCGGCCATGTGCGATGGCGTGACCCAGGGCGAGCCGGGCATGGAGCTGGCCATCGCCAGCCGTGAAGTGATCGCCATGTCCACCGCCGTGGCCCTGTCGCACAACATGTTCGACGCCGCGCTGATGCTCGGCATCTGCGACAAGATCGTCCCCGGCCTGATGATGGGCGCGCTGCGTTTCGGGCACTTGCCGACCATTTTCGTGCCAGGTGGCCCGATGCTCTCGGGCATCTCCAACAAGCAGAAGGCCGACGTGCGCCAGCGCTATGCCGAGGGCAAGGCCAGCCGCGAGGAGCTGCTGGAGTCGGAGATGAACTCCTACCACAGCCCCGGCACCTGCACCTTCTACGGCACCGCCAACACCAACCAGCTGGTGATGGAAGTGATGGGGTTGCACCTGCCAGGCGCCTCGTTCGTGAACCCCTATACGCCGTTGCGCGATGCGCTCACTGCCGAGGCCGCGCAGCAGGTCACGCGCCTGACCAAGGCCAGCGGCAGCTTCATGCCACTGGGCGAGGTCGTCGACGAGAAGTCGCTGGTCAACTCGATCGTCGCCCTGCATGCCACCGGCGGCTCGACCAACCACACCCTGCACATGCCGGCGATCGCCCAGGCGGCGGGCATTCAGCTCACCTGGCAGGACATGGCCGACCTGTCCGAGGTGGTGCCGACGCTGTCCCATGTCTACCCCAATGGCAAAGCCGACATCAACCACTTCCAGGCCGCTGGCGGCATGGCCTTCCTGATCCGCGAGCTGCTCGATGCAGGGTTGCTGCACGAAGACGTCAACACTGTTGCGGGCCACGGCTTGCGCCGCTACACCCAGGAGCCGTTCCTCGACAACGGCAAGCTGGTCTGGCGCGAAGGCCCGCTGCACAGCCTGGACGAGACCATCCTGCGCCCGGTGGCGCGGCCATTCTCGGCCGAAGGCGGCCTGCGGGTGATGGAAGGCAACCTTGGGCGTGGGGTGATGAAGGTTTCCGCAGTCGCCCGCGAGCATCAGGTGGTTGAAGCCCCGGCGCGGGTATTCCACGACCAGCAGTCGCTGGCCGACGCCTTCAAGGCCGGCGAGCTGGAGCGCGATTTCGTAGCCGTGGTGCGCTTCCAGGGGCCGCGTTGCAACGGCATGCCGGAGCTGCACAAGCTGACGCCGTTCCTCGGTGTGCTGCAAGACCGCGGCTACAAGGTTGCGCTGGTCACCGATGGGCGCATGTCGGGCGCGTCGGGCAAGATCCCGGCTGCCATCCACGTTTGCCCCGAAGCCTTTGACGGTGGGCCGCTGGCACGGGTACGCGATGGTGATATCGTGCGGGTCGATGGTGTCGAAGGCACGCTGCAGCTCAGGGTTTCGGCCCAGGAACTGGCCAGCCGCGACCTGCCGCCAGCACCTCAGGGCAACGACCTGGGCTGCGGGCGCGAGCTGTTCGGCTTCATGCGCATGGCGTTCAGCTCGGCCGAGCAAGGCGCCAGCGCCTTTACCTCGGCCCTGGAGAACCTCAAATGAAGGACCTGCTGGTTGGCGACATCGGTGGCACCAATGCCCGCTTTGCGTTGTGGCGTGACAACCAGCTGTACCAGGTGCAGGTTTTCGCCACCGCTGACTACACAAGCCCCGAGCAGGCGATTGAAGCCTACCTGCACGATCAGGGCATTGTCCGTGGCGGCCTTTCGGCGGTGTGCCTGGCCGTCGCCGGGCCGGTCGATGGCGATGAATTTCGCTTCACCAACAACCATTGGCGGCTCAGCCGGCGTGCGTTCTGCAAGACGCTGCAGGTCGAGCAGCTGTTGCTGATCAACGATTTCACGGCCATGGCCTTGGGCATGACGCGCCTGCAAGCGGGCGAATTCCGCGAAGTCTGCCCTGGCCAGGCGGACCCGCTGCGGCCTGCTTTGGTGATCGGGCCGGGTACCGGCCTTGGTGTCGGCAGCCTGCTGCGCCTGGGTGAACAGCATTGGCAGGCATTGCCGGGTGAGGGTGGGCATGTCGACCTGCCGGTGGGCAATGCCCGTGAGGCGGCGATCCACCAGCAGATTCATGGCCAGATTGGCCATGTCAGTGCCGAGACGGTGCTCAGTGGCGGTGGCCTGGTGCGCTTGTATCAAGCCATCTGCGCGCTGGACGGCGACATACCGCGACACAAGACTCCAGCCGATATTACCGATGCCGCCCTGGGTGGCGAACCGCGGGCGTTGGCGGTGGTCGAGCAGTTCTGCCGCTTCCTGGGGCGGGTGGTGGGCAACAATGTTCTGACCCTGGGCGCCCGGGGTGGGGTTTACATTGTCGGCGGTGTGATCCCGCGGTTTGCCGAGCTGTTTTTGCGTAGCGGGTTTGCCGCGAGCTTTGCCGACAAGGGCTGCATGAGCGGGTATTTTGCCGGGGTGCCAGTGTGGCTGGTGACGGCGGAGTTTTCCGGGTTGCTGGGGGCGGGGGTGGCTTTGCAGCAGGTGCTGGATCAATAGAGCGAAGCAGCCCAATATCGAAACAGCAGGCGAAAGACCTGTGACAACAAGAGGGCGGGACACCTTGAGCACTGCCGGTAAATCCATCCTGATGGTCGACGACGATCAGGAAATCCGTGAGCTGTTGCAAACCTACCTGAGCCGTTCCGGCTTCCAGGTTCACGCCGAGGCCGACGGGCAGGGCTTTCGTCAGGCCCTGGAAAGCACCGCCTGCGACCTGGTCATCCTCGATGTGATGCTGCCCGATGAAGACGGCTTCAGCCTGTGCCGCTGGGTGCGCCAGCACCCGCGCCAGGCGCGGGTGCCCATCATCATGCTCACCGCCAGCTCCGACGAAGCCGACCGGGTCATCGGCCTGGAACTGGGCGCCGACGACTACCTGGGTAAACCCTTCAGCCCGCGTGAGCTGCAGGCACGGATCAAGGCCTTGTTGCGCCGTGCCGAGTTCGGCCAGGCGGCGCCGAACAGTGCCGTGCTGGCCTTCGACGACTGGCGCCTGGACACGGTCAGCCACCGCCTGTTCCACCGCGATGGCGAAGAGGTGATCTTGTCTGGCGCCGACTTCGCTTTGCTCAAGCTTTTTCTCGATCACCCCCAGCAGATCCTCGACCGTGACACCATCGGCAATGCCACCCGTGGCCGTGAGCCGATGCCGCTGGACCGTATCGTCGACATGGCGGTCAGCCGCCTACGCCAGCGCTTGCGCGACACCGACAAGCCGCCGCGGCTGATCCGCACTGTGCGTGGCAGTGGTTACCTGCTGGCTGCCCATGTCTGCTGTGCTTGCTGAGCGGCGTTGGCGCCTGCTGCCACGCTCGCTGCTGGGGCGCATGCTGCTGCTGACCTTGCTGGTGGTACTGCTGGCGCAGGGCTTGTCCAGCGTCATCTGGGTCGCCCAGCTACGTGCCAGCCAGTTGCAAGGCTTGCGCGCCAGTGCCGGCAGCCTGGCCCATTCGATGAGTGCCAGCGTCAGTTATTTCCGTTCTTTGCCAGTGGCCTATCGGCCGATGGTGCTGGACCAGTTGCGCAGCATGGGCGGTACGCGTTTTTTCGTGTCGCTCAACGACAAGCCGCTGGACATGCCGGTATTGCCCATAACACCGCGCAAGCAGGCGGTCATCGATGTGTTCCAGCAGGTGCTGCACGAGCGGCTGGGCGCGCAGATGGAGATTTCCGTGGAGTTCGTCGCCCCCGATGACCTGCGCATCTTCAACAGCGGCCTTAAGCTCGATGAGCTGCCGCGCTCCTGGGCCCATTATTCGCTGACCCTGGAGCCACTCAACCCCCCGGTGCTGGTCACGCAGATTCGCCTGGGCGAAGGCGAGTGGCTGTACATCGCCTCGCTGCTGCCCGAGCCGTATACCAGCCTCGAAGCCGAACGCCTGCCGCGTCAGCAAATCGGCTTCATCGTTATGACGACGGCCTTGCTGCTGCTGTTCATCGGCCTGCTGGTGCACTGGCAAAGCTGGCCGCTCAAGCGCTTGGCGCGCGCCGCGCGGGACCTGTCGCTGGGTGCCGATGTGGCGCCAGTGCCCGAGGGCGGTGGTAGCGAGGTGGTCGAGGTGGGGCGGGCGTTCAACAGCATGCGTGAGCGCATCAGCCGCTACCTGACCGAGCGCAGCCAGTTGTTCAGCGCCATTTCCCACGACCTGCGCACGCCGATCACCCGCCTGCGGCTGCGTGTCGAACTGCTGGAAGATGAGCGCCTGCAAACCAAGTTCAGCCAAGACCTGGATGAACTGGAGTTGTTGGTCAAAGGCGCCTTGCAGTGCGTAAAAGACACCGACATTCACGAGAACATCGAGCCGGTCGACCTCAACCAGATACTGGAGATTCTCGCCGAGCCCTACCTGGGCGATGGCCGCATCACCGTCGAAGGCCAGGCGCTGGCGCCGTACCCGGGCAAGCCGCTGGCCTTGCGCCGCTGCATCGGCAACCTGATCGACAATGCCATCAAGTATGGCGAGCGGGCACGCCTGCGCATCATCGACAGCAACGAGGGCTTTGTCCTGCAGGTGGATGACCAGGGGCCGGGGGTGCCGCAGCAACAGCAGGAGCAGGTGTTCGTGCCGCACTTCAGGCTGGCCGGGCAGCAGCAGGGGTACGGGTTGGGGTTGGGGATTGCGCGCAACATCGCCCATAGCCATGGCGGGGAGGTCAGCCTGCTGAACTTGCGCGAGGGCGGGTTGCGCGTGACCCTTCATCTACCCCGCAGCCTGGACTGATGGCCATGTCACTGACCGGTGACACAACGGCAGGCCTTCGTGACATTCCAGCCAGGACGGCTGGCTAGACTCTGCACACCTCTGGCATGGAAGACGTGGCTGCATGGACTCTATCGATTCGCTGGAACATACCGCCTGGCTCACCCACGAAGGGTGGCGGCTGCTGGCGTTCGCGATGGCCTCGCAAGTGCCTGAAGGCTTCGCCAATCTCGACGCCCGTGGCCAGTTGCCGCCTTCGGCCCTTGCCGAAACCCTGACAACTGCGCGCATGACCCACAGCTTCGCCCTGGCGCACCTCCAGGGTGTACCAGGCTGCCTGGCATTGGTGGAGCATGGCGTACAGGCCTTGCGCGGGCCGCTGCATGACGCCACGCACGGCGGTTGGTTCGATCGCCCGCAAGGGCAGGGTGGCAACGGCAAGGCGGCCTACCTGCATGCCTTCGTCGCGCTGGCCGCAAGCTCGGCAGTGGTAGCCGGTGCCAGCGGTGCGCAGGGTGTGCTGGAGGAGGCGATCCGGGTCATCGAGGAACGCTTCTGGAGCGAGGAAGAGGGGGCGTTGTGCGAGTCCTTTGCCAGCGACTGGCAGCAGCCGGAAGCCTACCGTGGTGCCAACAGCAACATGCACGCCACCGAGGCCTTTCTCGCCCTGGCGGATGTGACCGGCGATGCGCTCTGGCTGCAGCGCGCCCTGCGCATCGTCGAGCGCATCATTCAAGGCCATGCGGCTGCCAGCGACTACCGCGTGGTCGAACATTTCGATGCGCACTGGCAACCGCTGCCTGAATACAATCGGGCCAACCCCACCGATCACTTCCGGCCTTATGGCACGACGCCTGGCCACGCGTTCGAATGGTCACGCCTGCTTCTGCACCTGGAGGCCGCACGGCACTTGGCCGGGTTGTCTACGCCGGCGTGGCTGCTGGCCAGTGCGCGAGCGCTGTTCGCCAACGCCTGCCGGCATGCCTGGAACGTCGATGGCGCCGAGGGCATCGTCTACACCCTGGGCTGGGACAACCAGCCCAGGGTGCGCGAGCGCCTGCACTGGGTGCATGCCGAAGCGTGCGCCAGTGCGGCAGCCTTGCTGCGGCGCACCGGTGAGCAGCAGTACGCGGATTGGTATGGCTGTTTCTGGGCATTCATCGACAGCCGCTTCATCGACCGCGTCGGTGGAAGCTGGCACCACGAACTCGACCCTGGCAACCAACCTGCAGCGGCTATCTGGGCAGGCAAGCCAGACCTCTATCACGCCTATCAGGCTGTGCTGTTGCCCACCTTGCC
This sequence comes from Pseudomonas sp. Irchel s3f19, assembly GCF_900187555.1. Lineage (NCBI taxonomy): Bacteria > Pseudomonadati > Pseudomonadota > Gammaproteobacteria > Pseudomonadales > Pseudomonadaceae > Pseudomonas > Pseudomonas sp. Irchel s3f19. The sequence goes on from NZ_FYDW01000003.1 coordinate 415,495, forward strand.
GTTGGCGCCGAGCCTGGCGAGCGCACTGGCGCGCAATGTAACCAAACGATGACATTCACGCATCGCTTCGTTACCTGGCGCAGCGACCGCTCTGATTAGACTCCATGCAATGCAAGCGATCGACTTGCCCGGCATAACAACAAGAAAGGTATTCCGATGAATTCGACTCTCCGCCTCGCTGCCGCGATCTCCCTCGCCTCGTTGTTCCCGCTCAGTGCCCTCGCCGCCGACGCCAAAGGCAGTGTCGAAGTGGTGCACTGGTGGACCTCGGGGGGTGAAAAAGCGGCTGTCGATGTGCTCAAGGCCCAGGTCGAGAAGGATGGCTTCACCTGGAAGGATGGTGCAGTCGCCGGCGGTGGCGGCGCCACCGCCATGACCGTGCTCAAGAGCCGCGCCGTGGCCGGCAACCCGCCCGGCGTTGCCCAGATCAAGGGCCCCGACATTCAGGAGTGGGCCGCCACCGGCCTGCTCGACACGGATGTGCTCAAGGATGTCGCCAAAGAAGAGAAGTGGGACTCGCTGCTCGACAAGAAAGTCGCCGACACCGTGAAGTACGACGGTGACTACGTGGCCGTACCGGTGAACATCCACCGCATCAACTGGCTATGGATCAACCCCGACGTCTTCAAGAAAGCCGGCATCGACAAGGCGCCGACCACCCTCGACGAATTCTACGCCGCCGCCGACAAGCTCAAGGCCGCCGGCTTCATTGCGCTCGCCCATGGTGGCCAGCCCTGGCAGGACAGCACGGTGTTCGAAAGCGTGGTGCTGTCGGTAATGGGCGCGGACGGCTACAAGAAAGCCCTGGTCGACCTCGACGAAGCGACGCTGACCGGGCCGCAAATGGTCAAGTCGCTGACCGAGCTGAAGAAGGTCGCCACCTACATGGACCCTGACGGCAAGGGCCAGGACTGGAACCTGGAAGCGGCCAAGGTCATCAATGGCAAGGCCGGCATGCAGATCATGGGCGACTGGGCCAAGAGCGAGTGGACCCTGGCGCACAAGACCGCCGGCAAGGATTACCAGTGCGTCGCGTTCCCCGGTACCGACAATGCGTTCCTGTACAACATCGATTCGCTGGTGGTGTTCAAGCAGAAGGACGCAGGCACGGCTGCCGGCCAGCAGGACATCGCCCGCAACGTGTTGGGCGAGGACTTCCAGAAGGTCTTCAGTACCAACAAAGGGTCGATCCCGGTGCGTAACGACATGCTTGCCGATATGGGCAAGTATGGCTTCGACGCCTGCGCGCAGACGTCTGCCAAGGACTTCCTGGCCGACGCCAAAAGCGGTGGCCTGCAACCAAGCATGGCGCACAACATGGCCACCACGCTGGCGGTGCAGGGCGCCTTCTTCGATGTGGTGACCAACTACATCAACGACCCCAAGGCCGACCCGGCCGATGCGGCGAAGAAGCTGGCGGCGGCGATCAAGTCGGCCCGGTAACCGATCCCAAAGGTGTAAACCAGGCCCGCCCCCATGGGGGGCGGAGCTCTCAATCGTTTGGGAAGCAGATCATGACCACAACTACCGCCCAACTGCGGGCCTCACCCCTGGACGCTCTGCAGCGCTGGCTACCCAAGCTGGTGCTGGCGCCGAGCATGTTCATCGTCCTGGTGGGCTTCTATGGCTACATCCTGTGGACCTTCGTGCTGTCCTTCACCACCTCGACCTTTCTGCCAACCTACAAATGGGCGGGCCTGGCGCAATACGCCCGGTTGTTCGACAACGACCGCTGGTGGGTGGCCAGCAAGAACCTGTTGGTGTTCGGGGGGCTGTTCATTGGCATCAGCCTGGCCATCGGTGTACTGCTGGCGGTGTTGCTCGACCAGCGCATCCGCCGCGAGGGCTTCATCCGCACGATCTATCTCTACCCCATGGCGCTGTCGATGATTGTCACCGGCACCGCCTGGAAGTGGCTGCTCAACCCCGGCATGGGCCTGGACAAACTGCTGCGCGACTGGGGCTGGGAAGGTTTTCGCCTGGACTGGCTGATCGACCCCGACCGGGTGGTGTACTGCCTGGTGATCGCCGCCGTGTGGCAAGCCTCGGGCTTCATCATGGCAATGTTCCTCGCCGGCCTGCGCGGCGTCGACCAGTCGATCATCCGCGCCGCACAGATGGACGGCGCCAGCCTGCCGCGCATCTACTGGACCGTGGTATTGCCAAGCCTGCGACCGGTGTTCTTCAGCGCCGTGATGATCCTCTCGCACATCGCCATCAAGAGCTTCGACCTGGTGGCCGCGATGACCGCCGGTGGCCCAGGGTACTCGTCCGACCTGCCGGCGATGTTCATGTACTCGTTCACCTTCAGCCGCGGCCAGATGGGCATGGGCTCGGCCAGCGCCATCCTCATGCTCGGGGCGATCCTGGCGATCCTCGTGCCTTACCTGTATTCGGAGCTGCGGAGCAAACGCCATGCATAGCCCTGCCGAAAAACCGGCGTTGAGCATCAGCCGCATCGCCATCCACGCTGTACTGCTGATTGCCGTGCTGCTGTACCTGGTGCCGCTGGTAGTCATGCTGCTGACCAGCTTCAAGACCCCCGAAGACATCAGCAGCGGCAACCTGTTGAGCTGGCCGACTGTGGTCAGTGGCGTCGGCTGGGTCAAGGCGTGGGGCACGGTCAACGGGTACTTCTGGAACTCGATCATGATCACCGTGCCCGCCGTGCTGATCTCCACGGCCATCGGTGCGCTCAACGGCTATGTGCTGTCGATGTGGCGCTTCCGGGGCTCGCAACTGTTCTTCGGCCTGCTGCTGTTTGGCTGCTTCCTGCCGTTCCAGACGGTGCTGCTGCCGGCCTCGTTCACCCTTGGCAAACTGGGCCTGGCCAGCACCACCAGCGGCCTGGTGCTAGTGCATGTGGTCTACGGCCTGGCCTTTACCACGCTGTTCTTTCGCAACTTCTACGTGAGCATCCCCGATGCGCTGGTCAAGGCTGCGCGCCTGGACGGTGCCGGGTTCTTCACCATCTTCCGTTGCATCATCCTGCCGATGTCGACACCGATCATCATGGTCTGCCTGATCTGGCAATTCACCCAGATCTGGAACGACTTCCTGTTCGGTGTGGTGTTCGCCAGTGGTGACTCGCAACCGATCACCGTGGCCCTGAACAACCTGGTCAACACCAGCACCGGGGCCAAGGAATACAACGTCGATATGGCGGCGGCAATGATCGCCGGCCTGCCAACCCTGCTGGTCTACGTGGTGGCAGGCAAGTATTTCGTCCGCGGCCTCACGGCCGGCGCCGTCAAGGGGTAAGTCATGGCAACGCTTGAACTTCGCAATGTGAACAAGACCTACGGCAGCGGCTTGCCGGACACCCTCAAGGACATCCAGCTGTCGATCAAGGACGGCGAGTTCCTGATCCTGGTCGGCCCCTCGGGCTGTGGCAAGTCGACCTTGATGAACTGCATCGCCGGCCTTGAGCAGATCACCGGCGGCGCCATCCTGATCGACGAGCAGGACGTCAGCGGCATGAGCCCCAAGGACCGTGACATCGCCATGGTGTTCCAGTCCTACGCGCTGTACCCGACCATGAGCGTGCGTGAGAACATCGAGTTCGGCCTGAAGATCCGCAAGATGCCCCAGGCCGCCATCGACGAGGAGGTGGCGCGGGTGGCCAAGCTGCTGCAGATCGAGCACCTGCTTTCACGCAAGCCTGCCCAGCTCTCCGGCGGCCAGCAGCAGCGCGTGGCCATGGGCCGGGCGCTGGCGCGGCGGCCGAAGATCTACTTGTTCGACGAACCGTTGTCCAACCTCGACGCCAAGCTGCGGGTCGAGATGCGCACCGAAATGAAACTGATGCACCAGCGCCTGAAGACCACCACGGTGTACGTCACCCATGACCAGATCGAGGCCATGACCCTGGGCGACAAAGTGGCGGTGATGAAGGACGGCATCATCCAGCAGTTCGGTACCCCGCAGCAGATCTACAACGACCCGGCCAACCAGTTCGTCGCCAGTTTCATCGGTTCGCCACCGATGAACTTCATTCCGGTGCGCCTGGCTCGGCAGGACGGGCGCCTATTGGCCCTGCTCGACAGCGGCCAGGCGCGTTGCGAGCTGCCGTTGGGTGTGGCCGGCGCTGAACTGGACGGGCGCGAGATCATCCTCGGCATCCGCCCCGAGCAGATTGCCCTGGGCACGGGGGAGGGCAATGGCCTGCCCGGCATCCGCGCCGACGTGCAGGTTACCGAGCCCACCGGGCCGGACCTGCTGGTGTTCGTCACCCTCAACCAGACCAAGGTCTGCTGCCGCCTGGCGCCGGATGTGGCGTGCAAGGTCGGCGACAGCCTGAACCTGCAGTTCGACCCGGCACGGGTACTGCTGTTTGACGCCGCCAGCGGTGAACGCCTGAGCCTGGACACCGCCAACGCTTCAGTGAAGGACAACGTGACTCACTTCAAGAGCCGTTGAATCGTCTACACCATCAATAAGAAAAAAGAGGACGCAAAGGGATGGAACAGCGCAATCGCATCAGGACCTTGGGCTCACTGGCCTTGCTTGCCATGGTTGGCAGCAGCGGGGCGCAGGCCGCCGAGGCCTTCTCCAGCGAGTCGAAATGGATGACCGGCGACTGGGGCGGTACTCGCACCGAGCTGCTGGAAAAAGGCTATGACTTCACCCTCGACTACGTGGGCGAGGTGGCGGGCAACCTCAACGGCGGCTACAACGACGACAAGACCGCACGCTACAGCGACCAATTTGCCCTGGGGGCGCACCTGGACCTGGAAAAGATCTTTGGCTGGCATGACACCGAGTTCAAGCTGGCGATCACCGAGCGCAGCGGCCGCAACCTGTCCAACGACCGCATCAGCGACCCGCGTGCCGGCCAGTTCAGTTCGGTACAGGAAGTGTGGGGCCGCGGCCAGACCTGGCGGCTGACCCAGATGTGGATCAAGCAGAAGTACTTTGAAGGTGCCCTGGATGTGAAATTCGGCCGCTTCGGGGAGGGCGAAGACTTCAACAGCTTCCCCTGCGACTTCCAGAACCTGGCCTTCTGCGGCTCGCAGGTGGGCAACTGGGTGGGCGGCATCTGGTACAACTGGCCGGTCAGCCAATGGGCGCTGCGGGTCAAGTACAACATCACGCCTGAGTTCTTCGTGCAGGTCGGCGCGTTCGAGCAGAACCCCTCGAACCTGGAAACCGGCAACGGCTTCAAGCTCAGCGGCAGCGGCACCAAGGGCGCGATCCTGCCGGTGGAGGCGGTCTGGTCACCCCAGGTCAACGGCCTGCCGGGCGAGTACCGCCTCGGCTACTACTACAGCACGGCGGATGCCGAAGACATCTACGAAGACGTCAATGGCAACCCGCAAGGCATCAGCGGCGCGGGCTTCAAGTCGCACTCCAGCAAACATGGCTGGTGGGTGGTTGCGCAGCAGCAGGTCACTGCCCAGGGCGGTGATGCCAGCCGTGGTCTCAGCCTGTTTGCCAACTTCACCGTGCACGACAAGGCCACCAACGTGGTCGACAACTACCAGCAGGTCGGGCTGGTGTACAAAGGCGCCTTCGATGCCCGGCCCAAGGACGATATCGGGTTTGGGATCGCCCGCATTCACGTCAACGACGATGTGAAGAAGCGTGCTGAGCAGCTCAATGCCCAGAGCGGCATCAATGATTACGACAACCCGGGCTTCGTGCCGCTACAGCGCACCGAGTACAACGCCGAGCTGTATTACGGCTTCCACGTCACCAACTGGCTGACCGTGCGCCCCAACCTGCAATACATCAAGAGCCCGGGCGGGGTGGATGAAGTAGACAACGCGCTGGTCGCTGGTTTGAAGATTCAGTCGTCATTCTGAGCACATTTGTTGTAAATTTACGCCAATCCAATTTCGGCTCCCGGCATCCACTGGCTTGCAGTGGTTGTCGGGGATAGGCCGAGACAGCGCTATCTCAAACAACAAGAGCTTGGAACCATGCCCGAACATCCGCTACATCGCTTCTTTTCCGCACAGCGGCCAAGGCCGACATTCGAGTGGGAGCGTTACCAGCAGCGCGATGTCCTGATCATCGACCACCCCCTCTGCCAGGCTGTGTTCAGCCGGCAGGGCGCGCAGCTGCTGCACTTTCAACCCGCTGGCGAAAAGCCCTGGTTGTGGTGCGCCGAGCAGTGGCCGCAGGTGGGGGCGATTCGGGGGGGTGTGCCGGTGTGCTGGCCGTGGTACGGCCGCCACCCCAGCGAGGACCTGTGGCCGGCCCATGGCTGGGCACGGCTGCTGGACTGGAAGCTGGTGGACAGCCGCGAGGACGAGGAGGGCGTGACATTGAAGTGGCGCCTGGACCTCTGCGACTGGCAGGTCGACCTGCATGCACGGCTTGGCAGCCGCATGGAACTGCGCCTGAGTACCGAGCACCAGGACAGCGAACCGTGCCAGTTGAGCCATGCGCTGCTGGCTTACTGGCGTATCAGTGACGTGTCCGAGATAGCGCTGTCTGGGCTTGAGGATATCGAAGGCTACGACCGCCTGAGCCGGCAGGCCTGCCGCGAGGAAGGTGCGCTGAAGCTCAAGGGCGGCTGCCAGAAGGTCTACCCAGGCACCCCGCGGGTGCAACTACAGGACCCGGCCTGGCAGCGCGAACTGTGCATCGACACCGGTGACAGCGATGACACCGTGGTCTGGCACCCGGGCAACCGCCCGCTGATGGGCGTGACGGGTCGCGAATGCCAGGGCTTCGTCTGTGTCGAAGCCGCCAGTGGCAGTGGCGAGGGCCTAAGCCTGGCCCCGGGGCAACGCGCGCACTTGCGTTTGCAAGCGCATCGGCTCAGTTGAGTTCGTCGTCCTCGATCGGGTAACGGCTGGCGTTGAGGCTTTCCTTGATCTTGCGCAGGTGCGGCTGGAAGTCCACGCCGCGGCGCAGGGTCATGCCGGTGGCCAGCACGTCGAGCACGGTCAGCTGGATGATTCGCGAGGTCATCGGCATGTAGATGTCGGTGTCTTCCGGCAGTGGAATGTGCAGGCTCAGGCTGCAGGCCTGGGCCAGCGGCGAGCCGGCAGCGGTCAGGCCCAGTACCGAGGCGCCGTTTTCACGGGCCACGCGCGCCACCTCGACCAGTTCGCGGGTGCGCCCGGTGTAGGAGATGATCACGAACAGGTCGCCGGTGTGGGCCACCGAGGCCAGCATGCGTTGCATCAGCACGTCGGCGTGGGCCGACACCGCCAGGTTGAAGCGGAAGAACTTGTGCTGGGCATCCAGGGCCACCGGCGCCGAGGCGCCAAGGCCGAAGAAGTGGATCTGCCGGGCCTGGATCATCATGTCCACGGCGCGGCTGACCTGCTGCGGGTCGAGTTGCTGGCAGGCGCTGTCGAGCGAGGCGATGGCGCTGCCGAAAATCTTCTGGGTGTAGGCGGCAGGGTCGTCGTCGGCCTCGACGGCGCGGCTCACATAGGCAGCGCCACTGGCCAGGCTCTGCGCCAGCTGCAGCTTGAGCTCGGGGTAGCCGCTGACGCCGAACGACCGGCAGAAGCGGTTGACGGTCGGTTCGCTGACCTTGGCCGCCTGGGCCAGTGCAGCAATGCTGAAACGGGTGGCTTGTTGCGGATTGAGCAGGATGACTTCGGCGACTTTGCGTTCGGCCTTGTTCAGCTCGTCGAGGCGTCCCTGGATCTGTTCCAGGAGGTTTCGCACGCGGTCCATGGGTGTGTCCTTGGGTCGGGAAGACAGCCGGCTGACGGAGCAGCGGGCCTTTTGCACGGTCGTCTATCGTACTGTCGGTGCGTGTGCCGCACCACTTGTCTGTAGTATTCGTCGGTAATGTTGTTAGTTTTACTACATTACCCCTTGAAAACCGTATGTGAAAGCGGTATTCCTAGACCAACTTTAGGAAAGAACCAACATCATGGCTGCGATCAGTGTCGAACCTTGCACCTTTGCCCTGTTTGGCGCCCTGGGCGACCTGGCATTGCGCAAGCTGTTTCCAGCGCTCTATCAGCTCGACCGTGCCAACCTGCTGCACCCGGACACCCGCCTGCTGGCGCTGGCACGCGAGAGCGGCAGTGCGCAGGAGCACCTGCACACCATCGAAGCGCACCTGCGTCGGCACGTCGCCGATGCCGACATCGAACCAGCCGCGCTGGGGCGCTTCCTGGGCCGGCTGAGCTACCAGCATCTGGACTTCCTCCAGCCTGAGGGCTACCAGGCGCTGGCCGAGCAGTTGCCAGGCGAGTTGCCCTTGATTGCCTACTTCGCAACGGCGGCGGCAGTCTACGGCGCCATCTGCGAAAACCTCGACAGGGCCGGCCTGGCAGCGCGCACCCGTGTGGTGCTGGAAAAGCCGATCGGGCATGACCTGGAGTCGTCGCGCCGGGTCAACGATGCCGTGGCGCGGTTCTTCCCCGAGAGCCGGGTCTATCGCATCGACCACTACCTGGGCAAGGAGACGGTGCAGAACCTGATCGCGCTGCGCTTTGCCAACAGCCTGTTCGAAACCCAGTGGAACCAGAATTCCATCTCCCATGTGGAGATCACCGTGGCCGAAAAAGTCGGCATCGAAGGCCGCTGGGGCTATTTCGACAAGGCCGGCCAGCTGCGCGACATGATCCAGAACCACTTGCTGCAGCTGCTGTGCCTGATTGCCATGGACCCGCCCAGCGAGCTTTCGGCCGACAGTATTCGTGACGAGAAGGTAAAGGTACTCAAGGCCCTGGCGCCGATCACTGGCGATGGCTTGAGCACCCGTGTGGTGCGCGGCCAGTACATCGCCGGTTACAGCGACGGCAAGCCGGTGCCCGGCTACCTGGAAGAAGACAACGCCAACGCCCAGAGCGACACCGAGACCTTCGTTGCCCTGCGTGCCGATATCCGCAACTGGCGCTGGTCGGGCGTGCCGTTCTACCTGCGTACCGGCAAGCGCATGCCGCAGAAGCTGTCGCAGATCGTCATCCACTTCAAGGAAACGCCGCACTACATCTTCGCCCCGGAACAACGTTTGCAGGTCGGTAACAAGCTGATCATCCGTCTGCAACCGGACGAAGGCATTTCTTTACGGGTGATGACCAAGGAGCAAGGCCTGGACAAGGGCATGCAACTGCGCAGTGGCCCGCTGCAGCTGAATTTTTCCGACGCCTGGCGCAGCGCGCGGATTCCGGATGCCTACGAACGCCTGTTGCTCGAGGTGATGCGCGGCAACCAGAACCTGTTCGTGCGCAAGGATGAAATCGAATATGCCTGGAAATGGTGCGACCAGTTGATCGCTGGCTGGCAAAGCGCAGGTGATGCGCCCAAGCCGTACGCGGCGGGGTCCTGGGGGCCGATGAGCTCGATCGCACTGATCACACGAGACGGGAGGGCGTGGTATGGCGATATCTGAACTGCAATTGCCGGCGGCGGTGAAGGCGCATGAACTGGCTGATGGCAAGACCCTGGCGGCAACGCTGGCCCGCGATGTGGCCGAGCGGTTGCGGGCGGCGATTGCCGCCAAAGGCCAGGCTTGCGTGGTGTTGTCCGGCGGGCGCAGCCCGGTGCCGTTTCTCGAGCGCTTGGCCGCCGAGGCGCTGGACTGGTCGAAAGTGACCGTGAGCCTGGCGGATGAGCGCTGGGTGCCGGTGGAGCATGCCGACAGCAACGCCGGCCTGCTGGCCCGTCACCTGCTCAAGGGCGCGGCGGCCAAGGCCCGCTTCATTGGCCTGTACCAGCAGGCCGAGAACCTGGAACTCGCGGCGGCCAACGCCGATCAGGCACTGGCAGACCTGCCGGCCATCGACGTGCTGGTGCTGGGCATGGGCGACGATGGCCATACCGCCTCGCTGTTCCCCAACAGCCCCAACCTGGACGACGGACTGGCCGCCAGCAGCCCGCACCGCTGCCTGCCGATGCTGGCGCCCAGTGTGCCGCACCAGCGCTTGTCGATGACCCGTACGTTGCTGACCAGCGCTGGCTTCATCGCGCTGGCCGTGCAAGGCCCGAACAAACTCGCTACCCTGCGCGCCGCGCTGGCGGGCAATGACCTTACCGAAATGCCGATACGCGCCTTTCTCCACGACCCCCTGGACATCTACTGGTGCCCATGAGCCAAGGATCCACAGTCATGACCACCCTTGAACGCCCACAGACTCTGCTCTCGATGGCCGACAAAGCCGCCCGGATCGACGCGATCTGCGACAAGGCGCGCATCCTGCCGGTGATCACCATCGCCCGTGAGCAAGACATCCTGCCGCTGGCCGACGCGCTGGCCGCAGGTGGCATTCGTACCCTTGAGGTGACCCTGCGCTCCCAGCACGGCCTGAAGGCCATCCAGGTGCTGCGCGAACAGCGGCCAGAGCTGTGCATTGGTGCGGGTACGGTACTTGACCGCAGCATGTTCGCGGCGGTCGAAGCGGCTGGTGCGCAGTTCGTGGTCACCCCAGGCATCACCCAGGACATTCTCCAGGCGGGTGTCGACAGCGACATCCCGCTGCTGCCGGGTATCAGTACGCCGTCCGAAATCATGATGGGCTACGCCCTGGGTTACCGTCGGTTCAAATTGTTCCCGGCGGAAATAAGCGGTGGCGTGGCAGCGATCAAGGCGTTTGGCGGCCCGTTCGGCGACATCCGCTTCTGCCCGACTGGCGGGGTGAACCCGGCCAATGTGCGCAACTACATGGCGTTGCCCAATGTGATGTGTGTGGGGGGGACCTGGATGCTCGACAGCAGCTGGATCAAGAATGGCGACTGGGCGCGGATCGAAGCGTGCAGTGCCGAGGCGATTGCGCTGCTGGACTGAAACTGAATTTGTTGTGGGCTTTACGGCTTATGGGGCGCTTGGTCGGCGCCCCTTTTTTTTTGCCTGCAGGTTTGGTGTTGCCGGTGCTGGTCTCTTCGCGGGGCAAGCCCGCTCCCACAGATAATTCACAGCCCAACAGGTAATTCCCAGTGCCACAGGTTCTGTGGGAGCGGGCTTGCCCCGCGAAAGGGCCAGTTCGGGCAATAAAAAAGCCCGCATCAAGGATGCAGGCTCTTGGCCATCAAACCGCAGCTTACGCCGCCTTGGCCTCTTGCTGGCTCAGCGAGCGGTTCAGCGCACTGAACAGCGCCTTGAAGCTGGCGGTGGTGATGTTCTCGTCGATGCCCACACCATGCACCGGGCGGCCACCGGCCACGCGCAGCTCGATGTAGGCCGCCGCCTTGGCGTTGGTACCGGCACCGATGGCGTGCTCGTTGTAGTCCATGATCTCCACGGCAATCGGCAGGCCGGCCACCAGGGCTTCCAGGGCGCCATTGCCCTTGCCGCGCCAGTGCAGGGTGGTTTCGCCTTCACCAGCGACTTCCACTTCCACGGCGCTGTGGCCGTTTTCTTCCTGCAGGCGGTGGCTGACCAGTGCATACGGGGCGTTGGCCTGGAGGTACTCTTTCTGCAGCAGGCTGTAGATCTGCTTGGCAGTCATTTCCAGGCCCAGGCGGTCGGTTTCACCCTGGACCACCTGGCTGAACTCGATCTGCATGCGGCGTGGCAGGCTGATGCCGTATTCCTGTTCGAGCAGGTAGGTGATGCCGCCTTTGCCCGACTGGCTGTTGACGCGGATCACCGCCTCGTAGCTGCGGCCGATGTCGGCCGGGTCGATCGGCAGGTACGGCACTTCCCACAGCTCGCCTTCCTGTTGCTTGGCGAAGCCTTTGCGGATGGCGTCCTGGTGCGAGCCGGAGAACGCAGTGTGAACCAAGTCGCCGACATACGGATGACGCGGGTGCACCGGCAATTGGTTGCACTCTTCAACTACCTTGCGCACGCCGTCGATGTCGGAGAAGTCCAGTTGTGGGTCGATGCCTTGGGTATAGAGGTTCAGTGCCAAGGTCACCAGGTCGACGTTGCCGGTACGCTCGCCGTTGCCGAACAGGCAGCCTTCGGCGCGGTCGGCGCCGGCCATCAGGCCCAGCTCGGTGGCGGCGATGCCGGTGCCACGGTCGTTGTGGCAGTGCAGGCTGATGATCACGCTGTCACGGCGGCTGATGTTGCGGCAGAACCACTCGATCTGGTCGGCGTAGATGTTCGGCGTGGCGACTTCCACGGTGGCTGGCAGGTTGAGGATGAGCTTGTGCTCAGGCGTTGGGTTCCACACTTCAATGACCGCGTCGCAGACTTCCTTGGCGAACTCCAGCTCGGTGGCGCTGAAGGTCTCGGGCGAGTACTGGAAAGTCCACTGGGTGTCCGGCTGCTGGGCAGCGTACTTGACGAACAGTTTGGCCGCGTTCACTGCGATGTCCTTCACGCCTTGCTTGTCTTGGTTGAAGACGATGCGGCGGAACGACGGGCTGGTCGCGTTGTACAGGTGGACGATGGCCTTCTTGGCCCCACGCAGCGATTCGAAGGTACGGGCGATCAGGTCTTCACGGGCCTGGGTCAGCACCTGGATGGTGGTGTCGTCCGGGATGTGGCCATCTTCGATCAGGGTACGCACGAAGTCGAAGTCGGTCTGCGAAGCGGACGGGAACGAGGCTTCGATCTCCTTCACGCCAACCTGCACCAAGGTCTTCCAGAAACGCAGCTTCTTCTCCGCATCCATCGGCTCGATCAGCGACTGGTTGCCATCACGCAGGTCGGAGCTGCACCAGATCGGCGCTGCGGTGATGGTTTTCGATGGCCAGGTGCGATCAGGCAGGTCGATGGTCGGGAAGGCGCGGTATTTCTTCGAAGGGTCTTTGAGCATGGTCATGGAAGCAATCCTTTTGTATGCGGCCGAGATCGGGCCTGCCGAGCAATAACGAGATGAAGAGGCGAGGCGACGCGATTCAACCTGGTAGTCGTGCGCTGACCAGGCAGAGGCTGCGATGTTGTCGGAGCAGAATGAGGGTGCTGGAGGTTTTCATGCTTCAACCCTAAGCCAGCGGGGTGAGGGATGGCAAGTGTTCGCGAAAAATTGAGAGGAATGCTTAAAAAAAGCTGGATGGCGAGATTTTGTAGCGCTTATTGCGGAGAGGCTTTCGGGTTTTTGCGCTGTAGGTTTTGATGGCGCAAGACACGGGAAGTGGGGTGTCAGTGCCGGCTTCTCGCGGGTAACCCCGCGAAGAAGCCCGCCCTATCAGGGCTGGAATGCACCAATGAAGATGGCCGGGTCCACCCGCGCATCATTCAGGCTGACATTCCAGTGCATGTGCGGCCCGGTAGCCCGCCCGGTCGAGCCAACCCGGCCAACCACCTCACCGCGGCGCAGCGCCTGCCCCACGGCCACATCGATTTTCGACATGTGGCAGAACATGCTGATGAAGCCCTGGCCATGGTCGACGAACACGGTACGGCCGTTGAAGAAATAATCACCCACCAAGATCACTTTGCCATTGGCCGGGGTCTTGATGGGCGTACCGGCGGGCACGGCGAAGTCCAGGCCGGCATGCGGGTTGCGCTCTTCGCCATTGAAGAAGCGGCGCACGCCGAACTTGCTCGACAGCGGGCCGTTGACCGGCTTGTCGAGAATCAGGTTGCTCGGCAGGGCCGGGCTGAAGCTGCGGTAGGCCTTGATCTGTTCGGCCAGTTCGCCCTCGATGCGCTTAAGGTCCGCCGGGTTCGGGTTGACCTGCCGCGTGTTCTTCAGGGTGATGCGCTGCTCGGGGTACTTCTTGCTCCCGACCGTGAAGGGCAGGCTGCGGCCGCCCTGGCTCAGCACGGCGGTGCCGGGCTTCTGGGTCAGCGGAATGCCGACGATCGCCAGCCAGTTGTCCTGTTCCTTGACCACCAGCACCGGCTTGCCGTCAAAGCGTGCATTCGGCGCCGTGCTGGCAGGCCCCAGGTCGACCACTGCCACGCCGCCGGGCACCGGCTTGTTCAAGGTACGGGTGATGTAGCTGGCCTGAGCGCCGCAGGCCAGCAACAGCAGGGAAAGGGCGAGCAGGGGCGCGAACAGGCGGGGCATGGGTCAGTCCAGTAGTGAGAGGGTAACGGGCGTCAGGTGGTTGTCTTCGACCCGCACCTGCAGTTCGCCTTCATTCAGGCGAGCGGTCAGGCGCTGGCCGTTGTGGGTCTGCTCGGCGCTGCGGATGGCCTGGCCGCGCTCATCGAGCAGGATGCTGTAGCCGCGGGCGAGGGTGGCCAGCGGGCTGACCACTTGCAGCGTCTGCAGTTGGGCCTGGAAGCGCTGGCGACGGTCCTTGAGCACCTCGCGCATGGCCCGGGGCAGGCGTTCGGCAAGGCTGTCCAGGCGCTGGTTCAGCAGCTTCAGGGTGCGCCCCGGGTGCTGCGCTGCCAGGCGGGTATCAAGGCGCCCCAGGCGCTCGCGGCGCTGGTTGAGGTTGCCGAGGAAAGCGCGACGCAGGCGCATGTCCAGATCGTCCAGGCGCTGGGCCTGCTGGCGCAGGCGCTCGCCTGGGTGGCGCAGGCGCCGGGCCAGCGACTCCACGCGCAGGCGGTCGTGGCTCAGGCGGTTCTGCATGCGCAGCAGCAGGCGCCGTTGCAGGCTGTCGAGGCGGTGCTGCAAGCCACTGTTGTCGGGGGCCAGCAGTTCGGCGGCGGCGGACGGGGTGGGCGCGCGGACGTCGGCGACGAAATCGCAGATCGACACGTCGGTCTCATGGCCGACGGCACTGACGATAGGCGTGACACAGGCGGCCACGGCGCGGGCCACGGCTTCTTCGTTGAAGCTCCACAGGTCTTCCAGCGAGCCGCCGCCGCGTGCCAGGATCAGCGCATCGAAACCAAGGCTGTCGGCCAGTTGCACGGCGCGCACGATCTGCGCGATGGATTCGCGGCCCTGCACGGCGGTGGGTATCAGGTTCAGCTCGACTTGCGGGGCGCGGCGGCCGAATACGCTGATGATGTCGCGGATCACCGCGCCCGTGGGCGAGGTGATGATGCCGATGCGTTGCGGATGCGCCGGCAGCGGTTTCTTGCGTTCGGCGCTGAACAGGCCCTCGGCGCCGAGTTTCTCTTTCAGTGCTTCGAACGCCAGGCGCAGCGCACCGTCACCGGCCGCTTCGACGGTGTCGAGGATCAGTTGGTAATCGCCACGCCCTTCGAACAGCGAGACTTTGCCGCGCACCCGCACCGCCAGGCCGTCACGCAGGGCCTGGCGGACCCGCGTGGCGTTCTGGCGGAACAGCGCGCAGCGCACCTGGGCGCCGCTGTCCTTGAGGGTGAAGTACATGTGGCCGGAGGCCGGGCGGGCGAGGTTGGAAATCTCGCCTTCCACCCAGACGCTGCGGAACACGTCTTCCAGCAGCACCCGGGCGCGGCCGTTGAGCTGGCTGACGGTGAGGACCTCGCGGTCCAGGCCGAGTCGTTCGAAGGGGTCTCTGATCATGGCGGGCATCATAAAGGACATCGGGGGCGGTTGTCTGTGTTGGGGCTGGGGGGTGAGAGGATTGGGGGACGTGGGGCTGCCAGGTGCAGGGCGATGGATTTTCGGCGCCCATGAGATCGAGCGCCGCCCGCGCGGCGCTCGATCTCATGGGCGCAGAATAACCACCGTCATGCACTACGGGCCCCCATCAAACCCCCAACATCGCCGCCAGAAACTGCCGCACCATCACCCCCGCATCGCGCCTGCAGGCCAATGCCACGGTACTCTCACAAGGCTCCCCCAACCCCACGAACCTGACCGATGCCGGCGCAATATCACGCATGCATTCAGGCAATAGCGCCACCCCGAACCCCGCCTGAATCAGCTGTAATTGCGTGGTCTTGCGTGAAACCACCTGGGCCGCCTGCGGGAAGAACCCAGCCTCCATGCACAACGACGCCGACAGGTAGCTCAAACCGCCACGATCACGGTGCGGGATGGAAATGAACCGCTCCCCACGCAACTGCTCCAGTCGCACGACCGCCTCTTCAGCCAAGGAGTGCCCCGCCGCAACGGCCAGCAACAACGGCTCGCTGAACAGCTCATGCAGCACCACCCCCTCATGCTGGCGCAGCACCGGCAGCCGCAGCAGGCCGATATCCAGCCGCCCAGCGGCAATATCCTCCAGCTGCGCCTCCGACGACTGCTGCGCGATTTCCAGCGAGATCCCTGGGTGGCCCTGCAAGTAACAGCCCAGGCGAACCAGCAGCGGCCCGGTCAGCGGCACGGTACTGGAATGGTTCAGGCGCAAGCTGCCTTGCAAGCCATCCCCCACGTCACGGGTGATGCGCTCAGCGTGCGCCAGGTCGGCCAGCAAGCGGCGGGCACGCTGCAAAAAGGCGTCCCCGGCAAGCGTCAGCCGTGGCCGCCGGGCGGTACGTTCGAACAACGGCGTTCCCAGGTGCTGCTCCAGCTCCTTGATCTGCCGGCTCAGCGCCGATTGGGCGATATACAGCCGCTCGGCGGCAACGCTGAAGCTACCGCTTTCAGCGATCTCCACGAAGTAACGCAACTGGCGGATCGACGTCATGTCATGCCTTTTCGAGATAGGTAATGGCGCAAAGGCATATTAGTCGGCATGGCTCATGGCTGGCTAACCTTTGCATGACTTTTCAGGAACACACGCCATGCTCACCCAATTGTCATTCTCCGGCCTCGATTGGCTGCCCATCCTGCTCGGTGTCGGCCTGGCTTACATCGTCTTCGGCATTGCCGGTTTCGGCACCGCGCTGGTGGCCGGCCCGGTGCTGATCCACTTCATGCCGCTGTCGCGCGTCATTCCGCTGTTGGTGCTGCTGGACTTCGTGGCGGCCTTTGGCAACCTGCTGCCGTCGCGCCGGGATGTGGTGCGTGGCGAACTGCTGCGTCTACTGCCCTTCATGGCGATAGGCTGCACGCTGGGCGTGGTGTTTCTGCTGCGGCTCAAGGCTGACGTGTTGCTGTTGCTGATGGGGTTGTTCGTCAGCGCCTATGCGGTCTATGGCTTGGCGGTGAGGGTGCGCCCGGCGAACCTTTCAGGCTTCTGGGCGGTGCCCATGGGCACGGTGGGGGGCTTGTTCGGTGCGTTGTTCGGCAGTGGCGGGTTTCTCTATGCCCTCTATCTGAGCGCGCGCCTGGAGGCGAAAGAGCAGGTGCGCGCTACCCAGAGCGCGTTGATCAGTTGCAGCACCGTGGTGCGCCTGTCGCTGTTTCTGATCGCCGGGGTTTACGCCGACAGCAGCCTGCTGTTGCTCGCTGCCTACCTGTTGCCGGTGATGTTCGTCGGCCTGTGGGTCGGGCGCCGGCTGACCCTGAAGCTGTCCCGCGAGGCTTTTGTGCGCCTGGTCACCTGGCTGGTGCTGGCCAGCGGCCTGGCCATGATCGGTCGCTACCTGAGCCTGTGAGCGGTAGAATTGCTGCATTACCGCAGTTCGCAGGCTTGCCTCTTTAATGAACACCCAGAGCATCATCGTCCCCAAGCTTTCCACCGTCCCGGCTCACGAGGCCCGCGCCCGGGCGATCGTGCGCTGGCTGGTGCGCGAGAAAGTCATCGAGGAACAACTCACCACCTGCGGTCGCACCGGCAACCGCATGGGCCATGCCCTGGCCGACGGTGCGCGCAAGGTGGCCCTGCACCCGGAAAAACTGCCGTTCGGCGAACAAGCCAACGGCCTGGAGATCATGCTCAAGCGCTGCATCTATACCCCGACCAACGGTTTTCTCGAAGAAGCCGGCTGCCCGGAGTGCCGGCGCGAGGTCGGCGAGCCGCTGTTCGAGAGCCTGGAAGAGTGGATGCCAGGGGTCAGTGACAACTTCACCTGCCCGCTGTGCGGCTTCGAAGACGACATCAACGGCTTTCTTTACCTGCAGCCATGTGCCTTTTCCAACCTGGGGTTCATCTTCAACAACTGGGGCGAGGCCGGGTTCACCCAGGCCTTTCTCGACAGCTTCGCCGACTGGCTGGACCAGCCAGTGGCCGTGGTGCAGGTAAAACTGCCACAAGGCTGACCGAAGGCCCTTATTTTGCATTGAGCGGCGCGCCGTGGATGAGTATAATGGCGCGCTTCCATTTTTCCCGCCCGGGAGCCCCCGCGATGCTGCGTATCAGCCAAGAAGCCCTGACCTTCGACGATATCCTCCTTGTACCTGGCTATTCCGAGGTACTGCCCAATGAAGTCAGTCTCAAGACCCGTTTGACTCGTGGCATCGAGCTGAACATTCCGCTGGTTTCCGCTGCCATGGATACCGTGACCGAAGCGCGTCTGGCCATTGCCATGGCTCAGGAAGGCGGCATCGGCATCATCCACAAGAACATGACCATCGAACAGCAGGCCGGCGAAGTCCGCAAGGTCAAGAAGTTCGAGGCTGGCGTGGTCAAGGACCCGATCACCATCGAAGCAGACGCCACCGTGCGCGACCTGTTCGACCTGACCCGCCTGAACAACATTTCGGGTGTTCCGGTGCTGGAAAACGGCGACCTGGTCGGCATCGTCACTTCCCGTGACGTGCGCTTCGAAACCCGTCTGGATGCCAAGGTCCGCGATGTGATGACGCCGAAAGAGCGTCTGGTCACCGTGCGCGAAGGCGCCAACAAGAACGAAGTCCGCGAGCTGCTGCACAAGCACCGCCTTGAAAAAGTCCTGATCGTCGACGACAAGTTCAGCCTCAAGGGCATGATGACCGTCAAGGACATCGAAAAAGCCAAGGCCTACCCGCTGGCCAGCAAGGACGACCAAGGTCGCCTGCGCGTCGGCGCCGCGGTCGGTACCGGCAAGGACACCGGCGAGCGCGTAGCCGCCCTGGTTGCCGCCGGCGTTGACGTGGTGGTGGTCGACACCGCCCACGGTCACTCCAAAGGCGTGATCGACCGCGTGCGTTGGGTCAAGGAAACCTACCCGCAGGTTCAGGTGATCGGCGGCAACATCGCCACCGGTGCCGCGGCCAAAGCCCTGGCTGAAGCTGGCGCTGACGCCGTCAAGGTCGGCATCGGCCCAGGTTCGATCTGCACCACCCGCATCGTCGCCGGTGTCGGCGTACCGCAGATCAGCGCCATCGCCAACGTCGCTGCCGCACTGGAAGGCACTGGCGTGCCGCTGATCGCCGACGGTGGCATCCGCTTCTCCGGTGACCTGTCCAAGGCCATCGTTGCCGGTGCTTCCTGCGTGATGATGGGTTCGATGTTCGCCGGTACCGAAGAGGCCCCGGGTGAAGTCGAACTGTTCCAGGGCCGTTCCTACAAGGCTTACCGCGGCATGGGCTCGCTGGGTGCCATGGCACAGGCGCAGGGCTCATCCGACCGTTACTTCCAGGACTCCTCGGCCGGTGCCGAGAAGCTGGTACCGGAAGGTATCGAAGGCCGTGTGCCGTACAAGGGCGCCCTGGCTGCGATCATCCACCAACTGATGGGCGGCCTGCGTTCGTCCATGGGCTATACCGGCAGCGCGACCATCGAAGAGATGCGTACCAAGCCGGAGTTCGTGCGCATCACCGGTGCCGGCATGGCCGAGTCCCACGTGCATGACGTGCAGATCACCAAAGAAGCCCCTAACTACCGGGTCGGCTGAGGCCTCCAGCGGTAAGTAGCAAGCTTCAAGCGGTAGTTGCGTTGCAGCAGCTACCGCGTTTTCCCCGATCAACTTGCAGCTCGCAGCTAGACGCTTGCAGTTGCACCAGAGATTGAGTCATGGCCCTCGACATTCACGCTCACCGCATCCTGATCCTCGATTTCGGTTCCCAGTACACCCAGCTGATCGCCCGCCGTGTGCGCGAAATCGGCGTGTACTGCGAACTGCATCCGTTCGACATGGACGATGAAGCGATCCGCGAATTCAACCCGCGCGGCATCATCCTCGCCGGCGGCCCCGAGTCGGTACACGAAGCCAACAGCCCGCGCGCGCCGCAGGCCGTGTTCGACCTGAACGTACCGCTGCTGGGCATCTGCTACGGCATGCAGACCATGGCCGAGCAACTGGGCGGCAAGGTTACCGGGTCGGACCTGCGCGAATTCGGTTACGCCCGCGTTGACGTGGTCGGCAAGAGCCGTCTGCTCGACGGCATCGAAGACCACGTGGACGCTGACGGCGTACTGGGCCTGGACGTCTGGATGAGCCACGGTGACAAGGTCACCCAGATGCCAGGCGACTTCCACGTGCTGGCCAGCACCCCGAGCTGCCCGATCGCCGGCATGTTCGACGACGCGCGCGGCTACTACGGCGTGCAGTTCCACCCGGAAGTGACCCACACCAAGCAAGGTGGTCGCATCCTCTCGCGCTTCGTCCAGGACATCTGCGGTTGCGAAGCCCTGTGGACCCCGTCCAACATCGTCGAAGACGCCATCGCCCAAGTGCGTGAGCAAGTCGGTTCGGCCAACGTCCTGCTGGGCCTGTCTGGCGGCGTCGACTCGTCCGTGGTTGCCGCGCTGCTGCACCGCGCCATCGGCGACCAGCTGACCTGCGTGTTCGTCGACAACGGCCTGCTGCGCCTGCACGAAGGTGACCAGGTGATGGCCATGTTCAAGGAGAACATGGGCGTCAAGGTGATCCGTGCCGACGCCGAGGCGCAGTTCCTGGGCAACCTGGAAGGCGAAGCGGACCCGGAGAAGAAGCGCAAGATCATCGGCCGCACCTTCATCGACATCTTCGATGCCGAAGCCAGCAAACTGGACAACATCCAGTTCCTGGCCCAGGGCACCATCTACCCGGACGTGATCGAGTCGGCTGGCGCCAAAAGCGGCAAGGCCCACGTGATCAAGTCGCACCACAACGTCGGTGGCCTGCCTGAGGAAATGAACCTCAAGCTGGTCGAGCCGCTGCGCGAGTTGTTCAAGGACGAAGTGCGCAAGATCGGCCTGGAGCTGGGCCTGCCGTACGACATGGTCTACCGCCACCCGTTCCCAGGCCCGGGCCTGGGCGTTCGCATCCTGGGTGAAGTGAAGAAGGAATACGCCGACATCCTGCGTCGCGCCGACCACATCTTCATCGAAGAACTGCGCAAGGCTGACTGGTACCACAAGACCAGCCAGGCCTTCGTGGTGTTCCAGCCGGTCAAGTCGGTGGGTGTCGTGGGTGACGGCCGTCGCTACGCCTGGGTCGTGGCCCTGCGTGCCGTCGAAACCGTGGACTTCATGACCGCGCGTTGGGCACACCTGCCGTACGAGCTGCTGGAAACCGTCAGCGGCCGTATCATCAACGAAATCGAAGGCATTTCGCGCGTCACATACGACGTCTCGAGCAAGCCGCCTGCCACCATCGAGTGGGAGTGATCGGGCGTCCGGCTGTGGCCGGAACCTGTTAGCCAAAAAGCCCGCATTGCTGCGGGCTTTTTCGTTATTGACGGGCAGGTTGTCAGCGCCTGGCGCGTTGGCGAAAATACATGCAGTTTGTATGTAAAGGAGAGAGTGATGGTCCGTCGCACGCGCGCCGAAATGGAAGAAACCCGAGCCACGTTGTTGTCCACTGCGCGCCAGGTGTTCAGCGAGCATGGCTATGTGGGTACCTCGATGGATGAGCTGACCGCCAGGGCGGGCCTGACGCGGGGTGCGCTCTATCACCACTTCGGCGACAAGAAGGGCCTGTTGGCGGCAGTGGTGGAGCAGATCGATGGTGAGGTCGACGCGCGACTGAACAGCATCTCCGAGAATGCCGGCGATGCCTGGGAGGGCTTGCGACAGCGTTGCCGTGCCTACCTCGAAATGGCACTGGAACCCGATATCCAGCGCATTGTGCTGCGTGATGCCCGGGCAGTGCTGGGGGGCGCCTCGCAGGAATCGCATCTGCACTGCCTGGCAACGATGCAACGGCTGGTTCAGAACCTGATCGAGCAAGGCGTGCTGGCTCCGGCCGAGCCGCGGGCGCTGGCCTCACTGATTTATGGCGGCCTGGCCGAAGCCGCGTGCTGGATTGCCCAAAGCGAGGAGGGCGACGCACGCCTGACGCAAAGCCTTGCCGCACTTGAGCTGTTGCTGCGCGGGTTGCTGGCCAGGCCCTGAGCGGCTCTGGGTACGATTGTTCACAGACGCTCAGGCTGTAATTGCGCACACTGCGCTTCTTCGGCTTTGCGCAAGGACAATCGCAATGGCAGGCAACATTCCTCATGTAGTGGTGGTGGGCGGCGGTATCCTCGGCGCGTCCGTCGCCTGGCACCTGGCGCGGCGTGGTGCTGCGGTCACTGTGCTCGAGCGCGAGCGGGGCGTTGCGCGGGGTGTCACCGGGCACTCCTATGGTTGGGTGGGCACGGGCAGCCGCCTGCCGTCTGCAGACCCGGCATGCTTTGCCCTGGAACAGCGTGCGCTGGCACAGTTCCCCCGCCTGACGCAGGCACTCGGCCCACTGCCGGTGGCGGCGCAAGGTGGCTTGATATGGCTCGACAGCGAGGAGCAGACCCTTGCCATGCTCGCCGAGCAGCAGGCGGCCGGGGTTTCGATGGCCGCAGTGGGGCGTGAGCGCATCCGCCAGCTTGAGCCTGGCCTGGTGCAGCCACCCGGCATGGCTATCTGGGCTCCGGACGATTTCGCGGTCGAACCTGATGTGCTGGCCCAGCACTTGTTGACGGCAGCGCAGGCTGAAGGCGCTCGGGTACTTGAGGCGCGCGAGGTACTGGCGCTGCAAGTGCAGGGTGCGCGCATTACCGGTGTACGTACCGGTCTGGGCATCGTGCATGCGGATGTCGTCGTGCTGGCCAATGCCATGGGGGCTCAGCGCCTGGCCCGTCAACTGGGGCAGGAACTGCCTATCCATGAAGCCCCCGCGGTGTTGCTGCGCTTCGGTGCCGCGCAGGTGCCGCTGCGCCATCTGCTTTATGGGCAGGGGCTGGAAGTGCGGCCAGGGCTGGGCGGCGGTTTGCTGTCGGCAGACGATTTCCCTGGTGAAGAGGGTATGGCCGAACTGGGTCGCGAAAGCCTGCAGGCGGTTGCCAGCCTGTTCCAGCCGGAGTGCGAACTGTCGCTGCAATCGATACGGGCGGTGTACCGGCCCAAAACCGACAGCGGCCTGCCACTGCGTACGTTCCTTGACGGGTGCGAAGGGCTGTACGTCATGGTCGCTCACCCGGGCGTGATACTGGCGCCAGCACTGGGCTACGAGGCTTGTGAAGACATTCTCAAGGGGCAGGTCCATGGCGATGCATATGCCTGCTGAACACCCGCTGCGACAAGACTTCACTTAATATTTCGCAAATGCAGGTGTATCGTATTCGCCCTTCATTGCCAGCCCTGCTGGCAGCTGGCTTGCGCAATAAACGAGGTACCCGCACCGATGTCCTTCACCCGTCGACAAATGCTCAAGGGCCTCACCGGCCTGGTTGTGGTAGGCCTGGGCGCCGGAGGCGCGGCGCGGTACTGGCTGGGCAAGGTCGAGGACGAGAATGCCGGGCACGACTACGAACTGATCGCCGCGCCCCTGGAAGTGGAGCTGGTGCCGGGCTTCAAGACCGAGGCCTGGGCCTTTGGCCCGTCGGCGCCGGGCACCGAATTGCGGGTACGCCAGGGTACCTGGCTGCGGGTGCGTTTCATCAACCACCTGCCGGTCGAAACCACCATCCACTGGCACGGCATCCGCCTGCCGCTGGAAATGGACGGCGTGCCCTATGTGTCGCAACTGCCGGTCAAGCCTGGCGAGTACTTCGACTACAAGTTCCGCGTGCCGGATGCCGGCAGCTACTGGTACCACCCGCACGTCAGCAGCTCCGAAGAGCTTGGCCGCGGGCTGGTCGGGCCGCTGATCGTCGAGGAGCGCGAGCCTACCGGGTTTCTGCACGAGCGCACCCTGAGCCTGAAAAACTGGCACGTGGACGAGCAAGGCGCCTGGCTGCCGTTCAGCATCCCCCGCGAGGCCGCGCGCAACGGCACTGCCGGGCGGCTGATCACCATCAACGGCCAGCCCGATTCGGTGACCGAGTTGCCCGCCGGCCAAGTGGTGCGCTTGCGCCTGCTCAACCTGGACAACACCTGGACCTACCGCCTGAACCTCAAGGGCAACTGCGAGGCCAGGATCTACGCGCTCGACGGCAACCCGGTCACCCCGCGGCCACTGGACGACGATTACTGGCTGGGGCCAGGCATGCGTATCTGCCTGGCGATTCGCATTCCTGAGGCGGGTGAGGAAATCTCCCTGCGCGACGGTTTCGTGCGCCTGGGCACCTTGCGTTCGGTGGCCAGCAACGACGCCCCCAGCGACTGGCCGCCAGCCTTGCCGCCGAACCCGGTGGCCGAGCCGGACCTGGAGAATGCCGAAAAGCTCAACTTCAATTTCGAATGGGTCGGCAAGGTCTCGGTCAACACCGAGAACGGCAGGCCGCCGAGCCTGTGGCAGATCAACGGCCAGGCCTGGGACATCACCGACAAGACCTGCGCCGACCGGCCAATCGCGACGCTGCAGAAGGGCAAGAGCTACATCTTCGAGCTGAAGAACATGACCCAGTACCAGCACCCGATCCACCTGCACGGCATGAGCTTCAAGGTGATCGCTTCCAACCGCCGTGAGATCGTCGAACCGTGGTTCACCGATACCTACCTGCTGGGCAAGAACGAGCGCGCCCAGGTCGCGCTGGTGGCGGATAACCCAGGCACCTGGATGTTCCACTGCCACGTCATCGACCACATGGAAACCGGCCTGATGGCCGCGATCACGGTGGTCTGATGCGCCCGCAAATCATCGATCGCAGCCGCGATCAGGAATTCATGCGCCTGGCCCTGACACTGGCCGCCGAAGGGGCGGCGATGGGTGAGGTGCCGGTGGGGGCGGTGCTGGTGCAGCATGGCCAGGTGATCGGGCAGGGCTTCAACCGGCCGATCGTCGACAGTGACCCCAGCGCCCATGCCGAAATGGTCGCCATTCGGGCAGCCGCCAAGTCAGCGAGCAATTATCGGCTGCCGGGCAGCACGCTGTATGTGACCTTGGAGCCCTGCAGCATGTGCGCGGGGTTGATCGTGCATTCGCGGGTAGCGCGGGTGGTGTACGGGGCGCTGGAGCCCAAGGCGGGGATCGTGCAGAGCCAGGGGCAGTTCTTTGGCCAGGGCTTCCTCAATCATCGGGTGATGGTAGAGGGTGGGGTGCTGGCCGAGGAGTGCGGGGCGATCTTGAGCGAGTTTTTCAAGGCTCGGCGGGCCTTGCGCTAGTCAGTGCGGGCCTCTTCGCGGGGCAAGCCCGCTCCCACAGATTCCCACATTTCTCAAGGACTGTGGGGTGCCTGTGGGAGCGGGCTTGCCCCGCTAAGAGGCCGGTGCAGGAGATCGACAGTGGCCAGGCCGGCAACGGTCACATCGGCGGCGACTGCTCCGCCGGCTTGTCCTTGTTGACCCCGGGCACATGCAAGTTGCCTTCGGCCATCTGGCCCTCGAGCTGCGGCTGGGTCACCCAGGTGAGGATGTCGTAGTAGCGGCGGATGTTGGCCACGAAGTGCACCGGCTCGCCGCCACGGGCATAACCGTACTTGGTCTTGCTGTACCACTGCTTCTGCGCCAGACGCGGCAGCATCTTCTTCACATCCAGCCACTTGTTCGGGTTGAGCTTCTCACGCTTGGCCAGGGTGCGGGCGTCTTCCAGGTGGCCGCTGCCGACGTTGTAGGCGGCCAGCGCGAACCAGGTGCGGTCGGGTTCCTGAATGCTGTCGTCGAGCTGCTGCTTGATCAGCATGAAGTACTTGGCACCGCCCTGGATGCTCTGCTTCGGGTCCAGGCGGTTGGATACGCCCATGGCCTGCGCCGTGCGCTGGGTGAGCATCATCAGGCCGCGCACGCCGGTCTTGGACGTGACTTCCGGCTGCCACATGGATTCCTGGTAGCCGATGGCCGCCAGCAGGCGCCAGTCGACCTGCTCGACCTTGGCGTAGCTCTTGAAGTGCTTCTCGTACTTGGGCAGGCGCTGCTGCAGGTGCTGGGCGAAGGTGTAGGCGCCGACATAGCCGAGTACATCGACATGGCCGTAGTAGCGGTCTTTGAGGCGCTGCAGGGTGCCGTTCTTCTGGGCCTTGTCGAGGAACTCGTTGACCTCGTTGAGCAGGCTGTTGTCTTCACCGGCCGCCACGGCCCAGCGCTGATCGCGGGTATCGCCCAGGTCGAAGGCGACCCGTACGTTGGGGAAATACACCTGGTTCATCGCCAGTTCGTTGGAGTCGACCAGGGTCAGGTCGATCTGGCCTTCATCGACCATGCGCAGCAGGTCGACCACCTCGACGGCGTCGGATTCTTCGTATTCCAGGCCTGGGTACTGTTTTTTCAGCTCGGCCAGCTGGTCGGCATGGCTGCTGCCTTTGAGCACCATGATCTTCTTGCCGACCAGGCCCTTGGCCTCTGTGGGGCGGGAGCGGCCGTTGCGATAGATGACCTGTGGAGTGACTTCCAGGTAGGGATGAGAGAATTTTGCCTGGGCCTTGCGCCGCTCGCTGCTGACCAGGCCGGCGGCGGCCAGCACCGGGCCGGAGGGCTTGCCCAGTTCGTCGAACACTTGATCAAGGTTGTCGGCGGTCTCGATCTGCAGCTTTACGCCGAGATCGTCGGCGAAATGCTTGACCAGCTCGTATTCGAAGCCGGTTTCGCCGTTGCGGTCCTGGAAATAGGTGGCCGGGCTGTTGCGGGTGATGACGCGCAGCACGCCATCCTCCTTCACGCGCTCTAGGGTGCTGGGTTTTTCAACACAGGCACCGAGCATCAGAAAGAGTCCGGTTGCGAGAAGCCATTTGGCGCAACGCTGGCGCAGAGCAGTATGGGCGAACATAGCTTGCAGTATACGCAAAGGACGAGGGCCGCCATATCTCGACAACGGTTAGCTTGTCTGGTAACGCGTTGTGTGCTTCGGCGGGCTTGGCTGAGGATTGTGGCGCCAAACCCTCAGCAAACACGTGATTTTTTTTGACCCCGAAGTCCGGTTCCGCCGCCCGGCAGCATTGCCCTCTGGCGGGTGCCGAAAGCCGCGGAATTAGGCTAGAATGCACGGCCTCTAAGCACACCCCTTCCTGAGGCTGTCCCGACGATGTTGATCCTGCGCGGCGCTCCTGCCCTTTCTGCCTTTCGCCACGGTAAATTACTCGAGCAACTGAGCCAGAAAGTCCCCGCTGTTACTGGTTTGTATGCCGAATTCGCCCACTTCGCCGATGTCGATGGCGAGCTGACCGCCGACCAGCAGCAGGTGCTGGGCCGTCTGCTCAAGTACGGCCCGAGCGTGCCGGTACAGGAGCCGACCGGCCGCCTGTTCCTGGTCGTGCCGCGCCTGGGCACCATTTCGCCCTGGGCCAGCAAGGCCAGCGACATCGCCCACAACTGCGGCCTGCAGTCGATCCAGCGCCTCGAGCGCGGCATCGCCTACTACGTAGCCGGCAACCTGAGCGAGGCCGACGCACAGGCCGTCGCCGCCGAGCTGCACGACCGCATGACCCAGCGCGTGCTGGCCCAGCTGGAGCAGGCTTCCGACCTGTTCAGCCACGCCCAGCCCAAGCCGATGACCTCGGTCGATATCCTCGCCGGTGGCCGCGATGCGCTGGCCAAGGCCAACGTCGACTTGGGCCTGGCCCTGGCCGAAGACGAGATCGACTACCTGGTCAACGCCTTCCAGGGGCTCAAGCGCAACCCGAACGACATCGAACTGATGATGTTCGCCCAGGCCAACTCCGAGCACTGCCGCCACAAGATCTTCAACGCCAGTTGGGACATCGACGGCCAGGCGCAGGAAAAAAGCCTGTTTGGCATGATCAAGAACACCTACCAGATGCACAGCGAAGGCGTGCTGTCTGCGTACAAGGACAACGCCTCGGTGATCGTCGGCAACGTTGCCGGCCGTTTCTTCCCGAACCCTGAAACCCGCCAGTACGGCGCGGTGCAGGAGCCGGTGCACATCCTGATGAAGGTCGAGACGCACAACCACCCGACCGCCATCGCGCCGTTCTCCGGTGCCTCCACCGGCTCCGGCGGCGAAATCCGCGACGAAGGCGCCACCGGCCGTGGCGCCAAGCCCAAGGCTGGCCTGACCGGCTTCACCGTGTCCAACCTGCGCATCCCGGGCTTCGAGCAGCCATGGGAGCAGGCGTACGGCAAGCCTGAGCGCATCGTCGACGCCCTCGACATCATGGTCGAAGGCCCACTGGGTGGCGCTGCGTTCAACAACGAATTCGGTCGCCCGGCCCTGACCGGTTACTTCCGTACCTTCGAGCAGGCGATCAACACCCCCCACGGCGAAGAAGTGCGCGGCTACCACAAGCCGATCATGCTCGCCGGCGGCATGGGCAACATCCGTGAAGAGCACGTGCAGAAGGCCGAGATCACCGTCGGCGCCAAGCTGATCGTGCTCGGCGGCCCGGCCATGCTGATTGGTCTGGGTGGCGGTGCGGCTTCGTCGGTCGCCACCGGCGCCAGCTCCGCCGACCTGGACTTCGCCTCGGTACAGCGCGAAAACCCGGAAATGGAGCGCCGTTGCCAAGAGGTCATCGACCGCTGCTGGCAGCTGGGTGACAAGAACCCGATCGCCTTCATCCACGACGTCGGCGCGGGTGGTATTTCCAACGCCTTCCCTGAGCTGGTCAACGACGGTGGCCGTGGTGGCCGCTTCGAACTGCGCAACGTGCCCAACGACGAGCCGGGCATGGCCCCGCACGAAATCTGGAGCAACGAATCGCAGGAGCGTTACGTGCTGGCCGTGAGCGCCGTCGACTTCGACCGCTTCCAGGCCATCTGTGAGCGCGAGCGTTGCCCGTTCGCCGTGGTCGGCGAGGCGACTGAAGAGCCGCACCTGACCGTGACCGACAGCCACTTCGCCAACACCCCGGTAGACATGCCGCTGGACGTGTTGCTGGGCAAGCCGCCGCGCATGCACCGCTCGGTCACCCGCGAAGCCGAGCTTGGCGATGAGTTCGACCCAAGCACCCTGTCGCTGGCCGATTCCGTCGAGCGCGTGCTGCACCACCCAGCGGTGGCCAGCAAGAGCTTCCTGATCACCATCGGCGACCGCACCATCACTGGCCTGGTAGCCCGTGACCAGATGGTTGGCCCATGGCAGGTGCCGGTGGCCGACTGCGCCGTTACCGCGACCAGCTTCGACGTCTACACCGGTGAAGCCATGGCCATGGGTGAGCGCACCCCGCTGGCCCTGCTTGACGCCCCGGCGTCCGGCCGCATGGCCATCGGCGAAACCCTGACCAACCTGGCGGCCTCGCAGATCGAAAAACTGTCCGACATCAAACTGTCGGCCAACTGGATGTCCGCCGCCGGCCACCCCGGTGAAGATGCCCGTCTGTACGACACGGTCAAGGCCGTGGGCATGGAGCTGTGCCCTGAGCTGGGTATCACCATCCCGGTCGGTAAAGACTCGATGTCGATGAAGACCAAGTGGAGCGAAGACGGTGTCGAGAAGAGCGTGACCTCGCCGATGTCGCTGATCATCACTGGCTTCGCCCCGGTCACCGACATCCGTAAAACCCTGACCCCGCAACTGCGCATGGACAAGGGCGAAACCGACCTGGTCCTGATCGACCTGGGCCGCGGCCAGAACCGCATGGGCGCCTCGATCCTGGCGCAGACCCACGGCAAGTTGGCCAGTGCCGCACCGGACGTCGACGATGCCGAAGACCTCAAGGCCTTCTTCGCCGTGATCCAGGGCCTCAACGCCGATGGCCACCTGTTGGCCTACCACGACCGTTCCGACGGTGGCCTGATGACCACCGTGCTGGAAATGGCCTTCGCCGGCCATTGCGGCCTCGACCTGGAGCTGGACACGCTGACCAGCAAGCCGGAAAAAGCCGCCGCCATCCTCTTCAACGAAGAGCTGGGTGCGGTAATCCAGGTTCGCCAGGATGCCACGCCAGACGTACTGGCTCAGTTCAGCGCCGCTGGCCTGGGTGAAGACTGCGTTGCGGTGATCGGCCAGCCGATCAACAACAGCGAAGTCGTCGTGCGTCTGAACGGCGAGGCGCTGTTCAAGGGTGACCGTCGCCTGCTGCAACGCCAGTGGGCCGAGACCAGCTACCAGGTTCAGCGCCTGCGTGACAACGCCGAATGCGCCGACCAGGAATTCGACGCGCTGCTCGAAGAAGACAACCCGGGCCTGTCGGTCAAGCTGGGCTTTGACGTCAACGATGACATCGCTGCGCCGTACATCAAGAAGGGCGTGCGCCCGCAAGTGGCGATCCTGCGTGAGCAGGGCGTCAACGGCCAGGTCGAGATGGCTGCCGCTTTCGACCGCGCCGGCTTCGCCGCCATCGACGTGCACATGAGCGACATCCTGGCTGGCCGTGTCGACTTCGAAGCCTTCAAGGGCTTGGTTGCCTGCGGTGGTTTCTCGTACGGCGACGTGCTGGGTGCCGGTGAAGGCTGGGCCAAGTCGGCGCTGTTCAACGCCCGTGCCCGCGATGCCTTCCAGGCCTTCTTCGAGCGTACCGACAGCTTCGCCCTGGGCGTGTGCAACGGTTGCCAGATGATGTCCAACCTGCACGAGCTGATCCCTGGCACCGAGTTCTGGCCGCACTTCGTGCGTAACCGCTCGGAGCAGTTCGAAGCCCGTGTGGCCATGGTCGAGGTGCAGAAGTCCAACTCGATCTTCTTGCAGGGCATGGCCGGTTCGCGCATGCCGATCGCCATCGCCCACGGCGAAGGCCATGCCGAGTTCGCCAACGAAGCGGCGCTGCTGGAAGCCGACGTGTCCGGTTGCGTGGCCCTGCGCTACGTCGACAACCACGGCAAGGTCACCGAAACCTACCCGGCTAACCCGAACGGTTCGCCGCGTGGCATCACCGGCCTGACCAGCCGCGACGGCCGCGTGACCATCATGATGCCGCACCCGGAGCGTATGTTCCGCGCCGTGCAGAACTCCTGGCGCCCGGATGAGTGGCAGGAAGATGCCGCGCTGATGCGTATGTTCCGCAACGCGCGGGTGTGGGTGAACTAAGGCGTGTACAAGCTCGCCTTCTTCGTCCCGGCCAGCCATGTCGAGGTGGTCAAGGCCGCTGTGTTTGCCGCTGGCGGCGGCCGCATCGGTGACTATGACCACTGCGCCTGGCAAACCCTGGGCCAAGGCCAGTTTCGCCCGTTGGATGGCAGCCAGCCATTTCTCGGGCAAGCCGGGCAGGTCGAGGTGGTGGAAGAGTGGAAGGTGGAGCTGGTGGTAGCCGACGACCTGATTACCCAGGTCGTCGCCGCGCTCAAGCAAAGTCACCCTTATCAGACGCCTGCCTACGAAGTCTGGCCATTGGCTGCCTTCTGAGCAGTCACGTGGCAGGATGTGCTGCAATGAAAAGGCCCGGCAGGCAACTGCCGGGCCTTTTCATTGGGATTGCGTTAGAGGGGGAACGCAATACTGAGCGTTTCGTAGTAATGCTGCAGGGCATAGTTGTCGTCGTTACCGAGCTTTTTCAAGCGATCGAGTGACGCTTGCATTTCTTGCTGGCGACGCTGTATCAGGCGGGTAGGGTTACAGGCTTCTTCGATTTTTTCGGGGTTGGCGGCGGCCCAGTCTCTGGCCATTTTCTCGTACCAGGTATTGTCACCCGGGTGGCTGAAGTAGCTGCTGGCCAGATAGGCGGGTTGGCGCTGGGCATTACCCTCCCATGCCTCTTTCATCGCTCTTGCTACCCGCTCGACGGCATCTTGCGCCAGCAACGCTGCCAGCTCGTGAAGGGGGTGGGTAGCGTGGTCCTTGGCCAGCTGCGAGTGCGAAACGATGGCCTCACTGTCGGTATTCGGGTCGCTGTTGAAGGCGGTCTGCAGGGGGCCGATGCTGTCGCCTGCCCATGTCGCCAGCTTCTGCATGAGCCAGTTCTTTGCAAAGTTGACCGAATTCAGTGGCAGGTCCCGGGCCCACCGGACACCTTGTACTAGGCGCAACAGCGGGTTGCGCGCGGCGATGTCACGTTGGCGCAGGGTCAATTCATAGGCCTCTTTCATCTCGGGATAATCGCTACCCTCAAGCAAGATCGACAACGCTTGTTCATTGTCGCTGCGCTCCCCCGCCTCGATCGGCCTGAAGGCAAGGGAATTGGTCGGGAAGAGGATCCTGGCCAACGGCTCGGCCACACTGCCGATGACGTCCAAGCCGCTGAACCGACCGGTTACCACGGGGCACGGGTGTTTTGCCCCGATAAGGTCGGTGGACCACGCGGCAACATCGGCATGGCCAATCTTGCGCAAGCACAGTTCGACGTAGTTGGAGTGGGCGAACAAGTCTTCGAGCACATGCAGTGCTTCACCGAGGTTGCGCATGCCGGTGGCTGTCTTCCCTTCGGCTTTTGCAGCGTCGAGCTTTTTGCTCATATAGCGCAGTGAAGTCTTGAAATACATCATTACCGAATACTTGGGGTGCGGCACATTGAGCGGATTATCGCGCCGCACCAGTGCTTCGAACTCGGGGTCAATGGTGCGAGGGTCGATCGGCGCTTCGTCGAGGTTAATGGGGTTGTCGATGTGCTCCGAGGGCCGGTACACCCCAAGCAAGGCAGGCGTGACGGTATAGGCCTCGCGGCCTTGCGGGGTGTTCTGCAAGGCGTGGAATTTTTTCAACGCGAGAAAATCCACCAGCTTGGTCAGTGTCTGTCGGGTGAACATGGCCGGGAATTTCGCTTCTGCACCCGGCGCGCGGACGATCTTGGGGTCGATCAGTTGTGAATGATCACGCAGCCAGTTGCCAAAGTAGATTGCCTGGCACTGCTCAGCAGTAAAGCCCACGCGGGTCAGGGCCACCTTTTCGATGGTCTCGTGCGCATGCGTTGCGTCGCCATGGTCTTCTATTTCGGCAGCGAAGCGCTTGTGTCGGGTGCCCCTTTCCGGTTCGTCGGGTGCTGCTTCAAGGGCCGGCAAGGTCAACTGGATCGGGCCGTCGTAGGCGGCGCTGGTGTAATGGGCAAAACTCACGCCGTCGCCGGGGATCTGGTCGAAGTACGTCAGCATGGCGGCGTAGTGAGTCGCCAACCCTTCGGGCGCCTCCAGCAGCACGGCAGCGGTGTCAGCTTGAGTGCTATCGGCCAGGTCATTGCGCAACAGATTATCGATGTGCAAGGCGAATGCTTCGATCAGCGCGATCAGCAGGGTGGG
This sequence comes from Pseudomonas sp. Irchel s3f19, assembly GCF_900187555.1. Lineage (NCBI taxonomy): Bacteria > Pseudomonadati > Pseudomonadota > Gammaproteobacteria > Pseudomonadales > Pseudomonadaceae > Pseudomonas > Pseudomonas sp. Irchel s3f19. The sequence continues at coordinate 448,225 of NZ_FYDW01000003.1, forward strand.
TGTTGTTTCCGGTTGCGCGAGGGCTTTTTCGATCGCCCCCGTGTCCACATCGATCACCCGGCGCTGGTAGTCGTAGACCGCCACCGACTCGCCCTGGTCGACCATGTTAAACGCTGGGTTGGTCACGGTGTCGTCGGCCAGCGCAGCCCTCAATGCTTCCAGGCGTGCAACGGGGATGTTCGCGTCGAATACCGGTAACAGTACCTGGGAGAACAGCAACTCATTCGAAGCGCGGGCAAATCTTTTCAATTGCTCCAGCGCGTAAGTGCTCTGGAAGCTCGGCGTGAAGTGGGTGTCGTTTGTGCTCATGGCCATTCTCGTTGTTGTCGGAAATGGCCATGGTGCATCGCTGTTATTCAGGCGAGCAGCGGGAAGTGACTCCGGGGCCGCGGGGCATCAGCGCCTCGCTCAGGGGTGGGCAGCGGGCTTGTGCAATGCCCCGCACGCCAACAACCCCACCTCGAACAGCACCCACATCGGCACCGCCAGCATCGTCTGCGAAAACACGTCCGGCGGCGTCAGAATCATCCCCACCACAAAACAGCCGACAATCACGTAGGGCCTGCTGCGCCTGAGCGTTGCCACATCCGCCAGCCCCACCCAGACCACGATGAAGGTTGCCACCGGGATCTCGAAGGCCAGCCCGAACGCCAGGAACAGCGCCATGATGAAGTCCAGGTACTGGCTGATGTCGGTCATCATCGCCACGCCATCGGGCGTCACGCTGGCGAAAAAGCCGAACATCATCGGGAACACCAGAAAGAACGCAAACGCCATGCCGGCATAGAACAGCAAAATGCTCGACACCAGCAGCGGCAGGGCAATGCGCCGTTCGCGGCGGTACAGGCCCGGCGCCAGAAACCCCCACGCCTGGTGCAGCAACAGCGGCATGGCGACGAACAGCGCGCACATTGCGGCTAGCTTGAAAGGGGTCAGAAAGGGTGAGGTGACACTGGTCGCGATCATGCTGGCGCCCTCCGGCAGGAAGCGACGCAGCGGTTCGGAGATCAGCGTGTAGAGGGGCTGGGCGAAGGGGAACAGCGCGGCGAACACCAGCGCGACCACTGCCAGGCAGCGCACCAGGCGCTTGCGCAGCTCGCGCAGGTGTTCGGTCAGCGGCATCGCTGCCGCAGGGTCCACGGCGAGGCTCATGAGGCATTCTCCCTGGGCACAGGGACGGTTGCCGGGTCATTGGCCGGTTGTGCGGCAAGGCTGATGCCCTGGCGCATTTCCTGTTCAAGGCGCTGCAGGGGCTCGCTGTCGAAGTTGGGCAACTCGATCTCCCGTTCCATCTGTGCGCGCAGGCCCTGCATGGCCCTGCGTGCCTGGCCCAGGCCGCGCCCGAGCGTACGTGCCGCAACCGGCAGCCGCTCGGGCCCGAGCACCAGCAGTGCGACGATGCCAACCAGCAGCAACTCGCTGAAGCCTACCTCGAACATCAGGCCTGACGGTCCGTTTGCGACTGCGCCGTAGCCTGGCCGGCCAGCGGTGCCTGCTGCTGCACCTGAGCCGGGCCGGATGGGTTGGCTTCGTTGTCACCGCCCATGGACTTGCGAAACCCTTGTATGGCCTCGCCAACATCGCTGCCCAAGCCCTTGAGGCGCTTGGTACCAAACAGCAGGAATACGATCATCAGTACGATCACCAGTTGCCAGATGCCAATGCCACCCATTGCGACCACTCCTGTAAGGCCATGAAAAGGAAGGGTAATCCTGCCTCGCGTAGATGACGCGAACATGACGGAAGGGCGATTGCCATCTACCTGCAACAACTGGCGTGTTGACTGGCGCTTTTACGGGCCATGAGAGGCGCACGCGGATGGGCGGCAGACGACAGCAGGGCGCGGCCCTGCTGATGGTAATGGTGGTGTTGGCGATGCTCGCGGCAGGTATGGCCTGGCTGGTGGAGGATGGCCGGCGCCAGGTCGATGAAGTGCGCCTGTTGCACCAGCGGGTGCAGGTGCGGGCGATGGAACAGGCCGGCCTGGCCTATGCCGAGCAGGCGCTGCGCGACCCGGCCTGGCGGCTTAGCCCGTTGTTCTGGCAGGCGTTGCGTGGGCAGCCGCTGAACTACGACTTTGGCGCAGGCCAGGCGCAATTACGGGTACGCGACCAGCACGCCTGCTTCAACGTCAACGCTTTGCTCGGTGCCGACGGTGAACGTGCCGAGCGCCAGTTGCGCCGCCTGCTGGGCGATGACATGGCGGCCGAGCGCCTGGTCGACGGCCTGGCCGACTGGCTCGACAGTGACAGCGATGCGCGTTTGCAGGGGGCCGAGAGTGCCCAGTACCTGCGCCAGCAACCCCCACGCCTGGCGGCCAATCAAGCGATGCTCGACACCAGCGAGCTGAACCTGCTGCTGGAGCCGGACGCCACGCGCCAGCGCCGCTACCCGATGCTGTGCGCCCTGCCGCAGACCACGGGCTGGCGCTTGAACGCCAATGCCCTGGGGTTGGAGCATCTGCCGTTGCTCGATGCCCTGTATGAGGGGCGGTATCCGCGTTCGCTGCTCAGCCGCATCGTCAGTGGCCGGCCGGCGTCAGGCTATGTGGATGCGGCGGCGCTGCGCCAGGCGTTGGGGGCGGTGGATGACGAGACGTTCGAACGGTTGAGCGAAGGGTTGCTGCTCAACAGTGGGCACTTTGTGTTGCAGCTGTCGTTCGAGGAAGAGGGGCGGGTGATGCGCAGCGCGTTTCAGGTCGAGGCGCTGGGGGTGGTGCAGTGGCACGCACGCGTGCCGGCGCAGCAGGTGCGGGTGCGTAGCCGGGAGCCGATGCTCTGGTGAACCTTGGCGGCCTCTTCGCGGGCAAGCCCGCTCCTACAGGTACCCCACTGGTTTCAAGAGCAGTGGGGTACTTGTAGGAGCGGGCTTGCCCGCGAAAGGGCCGGTACAGCCGGCACAAGGCTGACTGACCAGCTCCCGGTCAGACGGTGCCGATCTCCCCGCCATCATCACGCTGAATCACCACCGTCGAAGCCCGCGGCCTTACCGTAGCGCCTGCCGGGGTAGCATCGGTAGCCTTGTCGGTATACGGCCAGTTCTCCGGATGCTGGATGTTCACAAACATCGATTTGTTGTCCGGGCTGAAGGCAATCCCCGTCACCTCGCAGCCGTTCGGCCCAACGAAGAAACGCCGCAGGTCCACCTGGTTCTGCGCGTTGACTGGCACCTGTTTGCCCGTGGCATCCACCAGGTCCGTCGGGATCACCGCCAGCAACTGGTCGTTGGTGTAATCGGTCAGGGTGCTCTCACCGTTGTCGGTCTCGAACCACAACACGCCACGGCTATCGAAACTCATGCCATCGGGGCTGGCGAACTGGTTCAGCTCGGTCAGCCCGGAGCGGTTGATGTCGGCGGTGCCGGCAGCGTTGGCGCCAAACACGAAAATGTCCCAGGTGAAGCTCAGCTGATCGTCGCTGTCGTGCCAGCGGATGATGTGGCCGTGACGGTTCGGGCCACGCGGGTTGGCGGCGTCGACTTTTTCCGGGGTGCGCGCGCTGTTGTTGGTCAGGGTCAGGTAGACATCGCCATTGAGCGGGTTGACTGTGGTCCATTCCGGGCGGTCCATCGGGGTCGCGCCCACGGCATCGCCCGCACCGCGAGTGTTGAGGATGATACCCGGCAGGTCACCGTACAGCGCGCCAAGGGTGCTGCCGCCGGTGGTGGCAGTGGCCACGTCGAGCAGCAGCCACACGCCTGTGCCGTCGGCATTGAAGCGGGCCACGTAGAGCTTGCCCTGGTCCATGTACTTGGCCCCGGTGGCCAGGCGGTCGGCTGGGCTTGCGTCGGCGGCGTCCCACACGGCGGTGGAGACGAACTTGTACAGGTACTCGTTGTTCGAGTCGTCGCCCATGTACCACACCAGCGGCTTGCCGGCCACCGGCAGGCCCGGGCAGCAGCCTTCGTGACGGAAGCGCCCCAGCGCCGTCCGCTTAGTCGCCAGGGTGGCGCTGTTGTACGGGTCGATTTCGACGATGTAGCCGTAGGTGCTGGCTTCGTTGCGGTAGTCGTCGGTGGCGCTGGCGCCTTTGACGGTGACGTCGAAACGGGTGAACTCGTCGGCCACTTCGGTGCTGTCACCGGCAGCGCTTTCCCATTTGTACTGGCCGCTGGAGGTGCCCACGCCGATGCGGCGCTGGTCTTCGGGGCGGGTGCCCTTGTTGACGAAGATGCCCGGCCAGTTCTCTTCACAGGTCAGGTAGGTGCCCCATGGGGTGTAGCCGTTGCCGCAGTTGTTGTTGGTGCCGCGGCAGTGGGTGCCGGCGCTGGAGTACTTGGTCTTGACGTGGTCGGTGCCGCGCAGCGGGCCAGTGATTTCCATGCGCGAGGCGGTGGTGAAGCGGCGGTTCAGCGGGTCGTTGTCGACCACCTGCCAGCGCCCGCTGACCTTCTGCAGGCGCACCACGCCAGCGCCGTGGGCGTTGATCTCTTTGCGGATCTCTTCGGCCGGGCGCTTGCCGTTGGCATCGAGGGTGGGGCCAGCCGGGTGCAAGGCGGCAGCATCGATGTACTCGAAGTTGATCGCCAGCAGGCCGTCTTCGGAACTGCCATTGATCGGGAAGAAGTGCATGCCGTCGTGGTGCATGCCCATGGCATTGGCCTGGTCGGCCGAGGTGTTGCTGCCATCGGACTTCCACGGGCTGGCATTGCTGTTCAGCGGAGTGCCCCAGGGCGCCAGCACGTAGGCGCTGTAGCCTGCGGCGACGACACAGGCATCGGTGCGCGAACCTGGGATGGACTGGAAGCCCAGTGCCAATTTCGGGACTTCCGGTTCGGTAACAGGTGGCTCCGTCACCGGTGGCTCGGTGACAGGATCATCGTGATCGGAACCACCACCGTCGAAGCAGCCTGTCAGGCCGGTACCGGCGATCATGGCGATGGCGGCGCCCAGGCTGCCACGCATGATGCTGCGGCGGCTGAGGTAGGCGTCCATGACGTTGGCCATCGGCATATTGCCGCTGTGGTTCCGGTCCAGGTTGTCGCCGGTATCTCGACTCATCAGGGTGTCCTTATGTTTGGCTGAGTTGAAGGAAACCGCGACTTTAGAGCGCAAGTGTGATGATTCCTTGGCAGAAATGTTAACGACTGCTTAAAACTGTCGGTTCTTAGATATGTGTCCGACAGATCAATTTGGAATTGCTGTCGGATTTCTGCCATCAAACTGTCATGCGAACGCCGCAACATCCGGGCCCAACGTGAACGTGGATAAGGATGGCGGGTTCGATGGCAAGCAGTGTTAACAGGCGCGAAGTGATCAGTTGGATGGGTGTCGGTGCCTTGGCACCGTTGCTCGGCGCCTGTTCCGCCTTGCCGGGGCCGCGCGGTGGCAATGCCCGCCTGGACTTGCTCTATGTCGCCGACACCCTCGATGCCCGCCAACCCGGCCGGGCTGTGGTCCCGGCGACGCGCCTGGGGCCGGTCAGCCACCTCGGGCGTGCGCCGTGGATGACCGGTGCCAGCGCCAGCATCGCGTTTCCGCAGCTGGCGCCACTGCTCGATGCCGGCCGGGCCGACGAGGCCAACCTGGGTGGCTATGCCGTACTCGGCGCATTGCTGGAGCAACTGCGTGGCGAGGCCGGTGCAGGCAACAGCCTGACCCTGGAGAACGGCCAAGGCTGGAATGGCAGCGGCCTGGCCTACCTGACCCAGGGTGAAAGTGGCGTGCAAGGCAGCCAACTGCTGGGCAGCGAAGCGCGGGTCAGCAGTGACGAGCGCGTGCTCTGGCCACAACGCAGCGCAGCACTCTACCGCCAGGCGTCTGCCACTACGCTTGGCGCCGGGCTCGCTGACGAACAACGCCAGGCCCTTGGGCTCGAACCCCTGCAGCTGTTCGAACGGGGCGGCGCGCGCATTGCCGTGGTCGGTGTCACCGACCCTTACGCGCAAGACCAGAAAGCCTCCCTCAAACAGTGGTATCAGGCCTTGCTGCCGGTTTTCCAACAGGCCCGGCGCGAGGCCGACCTGGTGGTGGCCCTGGCCGATGTCGGTACCGGGCCGGGGCTGTGGCTGGCTGAACGGCTGCCGGCCATCGACCTGTTGCTGTGCGCGCGTGGCCAGGACCTGTGGCCAACACCGGTGCAGGCCACCCAGGCCAGCGGTCGCCGCGTGCCGGTGCTGTTCGCCGGCTGCCGGGGCAGCGGTGCGTTTCGCTTGCGCTGCCAGCAGGTGGCGGGGCAATGGCAGTTCGAGGGGCGCTTCTTCCCGACGTTCGAACAGACGCTTTCACCGGCAGCGCAGGTGCGTGCCGGGCAATTGCAGGCGCAGTTGAACCAACAGCGCGCCGGCCACGCGGCGTGGCTCGATCAACCGCTGGCCCGCGCGCCCCAGGCGCTGTGGCGGCGCGACACCCGTGGCGGCAGCTGGGACCGCCTGCTGCATCAGGCTTTGGCCGATGACGGCAGCCTGCCGGTGTTGCTGCCGGGCCTGCGTTACGACTGCCCGTTGGCGGCAGGTACAGCGATTACCCGTGAGCACCTGATCAGCCTGACCGGCGGTTACCCGGCCCCGGTGGTCGAGGCTCCGGCCCGGCAGGTCGAGCAAGTTCTGGAAAATGCCGCGGAACAGCTGTTTGGCGACCCGTTGCTGCTGGACAACAGCCAGGACCTGCCGCGCTGGCAGGGCCAGGCCTGGCAAGTCAGCTACAGCCCCCAGGGCAAACGCATCAGCGGCCTGCAGCCGAGCGAGGGGTTGTGCCGCACGTTTGGCCTGCAGTTCGCGTCGCAGGCCGGCGAGCCGCTCTGGCAGCGGGTAGAGGCCTGGCTGGCACGGCAGGCGCCTGACTGGCAACTGACAGCGCTGCAATGGCCCGAAGTGCGCTATGTGCAGGGCCACCCAGGCTGGCACCCCCGGCAGATGGCTTCGTGAGCTTCGCTTCGCGGCTGATCACTGGTGGCTGCCTGACCCTGGCCGGCTGGCTCGCTGCACAGTGCGTGTTGCAACTGGGCCGCCAGCCACAACCGGCCAGCCGCTCGCCGGCCACCGAGACGCAACTGCCGGGGTTGATGGTCGGCCACTGGCAGGCACCCGTCGACGACGGCGCGATCGTCATCACCCGTTTGCCCTTGCACTACCTCGGTGGCCTCAAGGCCCAGCCGTTGTCGGCCAGCGTGGTGGTGCTGCGCTACGAACAACAGGTGCGCACCCTGGCCCGCGGCCAGCGCCTGGCACCGGGGATCGTGCTGCAGGACATCGACAGCGATGGCCTGATTTTCAATAACCAGGGGCGGCGTGAACGCCTGCCCTGGCCGCCACGCCCCGCCGTGACCGGCCTCAAGCGGCAAGGATGAACGATGCCTGTTAAATACTGCATGGCGGCTGCACTGAGCCTGGCCTTGTCCGTGGGCCTGCCGGTTGCGAGCGCCGAGGAGCCGGTGTTCGATGACGACGGCACGCCGATGTACGAGGTGAACTTCGTCGACACCGAGCTGGGTGAATTCATCGACAGCGTGTCGCGCATCACCGGTACCACGTTCATCGTCGACCCGCGGGTCAAGGGCAAGGTCACCGTGCGCACCGTCGACCTGCACGACGCCGATGCCATCTATGACATCTTCCTCGCCCAACTGCGCGCCCAGGGCTACGCCACCGTCGACCTGCCCAATGGCAGCGTGAAGATCGTCCCCGACCAGGCGGCGCGCCTGGAACCGGTGCCGGTGGAGCCTGCCGGGCAGCAGGGCGAAGGCAGCGACAGCGTGGCTACCCGGGTATTCAATGTGCGCAACGCCGCTACCGAGCAGGTGCTTGGCATACTCAAGCCATTGATCGACCCACGGGTTGGGGTGATCACCCCGTACCCGGCGGCGCACCAGTTGGTCGTCACCGACTGGCGCAGCAACCTCGAACGCATCGCCAGCCTGCTGCGTCAGCTCGACCGCCCCAGCGAGACGGCGGGCAGCAGCAGTACCCAAGTCATCTACCTGCGGCACGCCACGGCCAGTGAAGTGGTCAAGGTGCTGCGCGGGCTCAGCCAGGAAGGCATGGCGCCGGCAGAAGGCGTGGCCGAGGGCGAAGCCAAGGACCGGCCGGTGATGGCCGCCCCCGGTGGCTCGGGCATTCGCCTGGAATACGAAGAGGGCACCAACGCTGTAGTCATGGTCGGCCCCGACAGCGAGCTGGCCGCCTACCGTGCCATCGTCGAGCAGCTGGATATCCGCCGTGCCCAGGTGGTGGTCGAGGCGATCATCGCCGAGGTGTCCGACAGCAGTGCCCAGGAGCTGGGTGTGCAGTGGCTGTTCGCCGACGAGAAGTTCGGTGCCGGTATCGTCAACTTCGGCAGCAACGGGGTGAACATCGCCAACATCGCCGGTGCTGCCACCGGCGAAGACACCGAGGCACTGGGCAAGCTGTTGTCTGCCACCGCCGGGGCCACTGCCGGCATCGGCCACTTCGGCGGCGGTTTCAACTTCGCCATGCTGGTCAATGCGCTCAAGGGCAAGAGCGGCTTCAACTTGCTGTCCACGCCAACCTTGCTGACCCTGGACAACGCCGAGGCGTCGATCCTGGTTGGCCAGGAAGTGCCCTTCGTCACCGGCTCGGTGACGCAGAACAACGCCAACCCTTACCAGACCATCGAGCGCAAGGAGGTCGGGGTCAAGCTGCGGATCAAACCGCAGATCAACATCGACAACAGCGTGCGCCTGGACATCGTCCAGGAGGTCTCGTCGATTGCTGACTCCAGCGCTGCCAGTGATGTGATCACCAACAAGCGTGAGATCAAGACCAAGGTCATGGTCGAAGACAACGGCCTGGTGATTCTGGGCGGCCTGATCAGCGACGAGCTGAGTACCAGCAACCAGCGCGTACCGCTGCTGGGTGACATCCCCTACCTGGGCCGCCTGTTCCGCTCCGACGCCAGCAAGAACACCAAACAGAACCTGATGGTCTTCATTCGCCCGCGCATCCTGCGCGATGGGCCGAGCCTGGCCGGGCTCAGCGAAGGCAAGTACCGCACCCTGCAGCAGACCACCCCGCTGCAGCTGCCGGACCTTGCCGGTGCTGAAGGCGCCACGCCGCTGCTGCAGGTGTTCCCCGCCAGCCGGGCGCGCCTGGACGGCGGTAACTGGTGATGCTGCCCTATCGGCTGGCACGCCAGGCAGGCCTGGCCATGACCCCCGCGCAAGGCGGCTGGCAATTGTGGCTGCGCCGCGACGCCGACAGCGAGGTGTTGCAGGAGCTGCTGCGGGTGCATGGCCAGCCCAGTGCGCTGGCCTACCTGGAGCCCGCAGCATTCGACGAACAACTGGCACAGCTGTATCAGGGCGGCGATGCGGCCACCGCAGCGCTGATCGAAGGTATCGGCGACCAGGTCGACCTGGACAGCCTGATGAGCGAGATGCCGCGTATCGAGGACTTGCTCGAAAGCGATGACGAGGCGCCGGTGATCCGCCTGATAAACGGGCTGTTCGGCCAGGCCTTGCGCCTGCGTGCCTCGGATATCCATATCGAGACCTTCGAACAGAGCCTGGTGGTGCGCCTGCGGGTCGACGGCCACCTGCGCGAGGTGCTGCGCCCGCCGCGGGCGCTGTCGGCGATGCTGGTGTCACGCATCAAGGTCATGGCGCGGCTGGACATCGCCGAGAAACGCCAACCCCAGGATGGCCGCATCACCTTGCGGGCGGCAGGGCGCGAGGTCGATGTGCGGGTCTCGACGCTGCCGGGCATTCACGGTGAACGGGTGGTGATGCGTGTGCTCGACAAGCAGGCCAGCCTGCTGGCGCTGGACAACCTGGGCATGCCGGCCGCCGTGCTGCACGGCCTGCGCAGTTGCCTGGCGCGGCCCAATGGCATCGTGCTGTCCACCGGCCCCACCGGTTCGGGCAAGACCACCACGCTGTACGCCAGCCTCAACAGCCTCAACGATGGCAGCCGCAACATCCTCACCGTCGAAGACCCGGTGGAGTACGCCATCGCCGGCATCGGCCAGACGGCCATCAACCCACGCGCCGGGCTGACCTTTGCCAGTGGCCTGCGCGCCATCCTGCGCCAGGACCCGGATGTGATCATGCTCGGCGAAATCCGTGACCAGGAAACCGCGCAGATTGCCGTGCAAGCCAGCCTCACCGGCCACCTGGTGCTCTCGACCCTGCACACCAACAGTGCGGTGGGGGCGGTGACCCGCCTGCGTGACATGGGCATCGAACCCTTTCTGATCGCGTCGTGCCTGCGCGGTGTGCTGGCGCAGCGCCTGGTGCGGCGGCTGTGCCAGTGTGCGGTGGCGCAGCCGCTGCAAACCGCCGAACGTGACTTGTGGCCCGAGCTGTGTGCGCTGGGCAGCAGTTACCACGCCGTCGGTTGCGAGCAGTGCCAGGGCAGTGGCTATGTCGGGCGCCTGGGCCTGTACGAGTTCATCGAGCTGGACGCCGGCCTGATCGCGCTGCTGTACGACGGCGCCAGTGAGCAAGCCATGCAGGATTACCTGGCCGACCGTCGGCGCAGCCTGGTAGCCATGGCCAGCGATTGCCTGGCGCGTGGCGAGACCAGCCTGGCCGAAGTGCTGCGCGTGGTGCAGGGCTGAGCCATGCCGACCTATCGTTATCAAGCCGTCGACCTGGCCGGCAAGACCCACAAGGCCAGCCTGCAGGCCGACAGCGAGCGCCATGCGCGCCAGCTGTTGCGTGACCAGGGCCTGTTCGCCCGCCAGTTGCAGCGCCACGAGGCAGGCGTGCGCCAACCCCGCCACCAGCGCCTGAGCCGTGCGCAACTGTGCGAACTGACCCGCCAGCTGGCGACCTTGACGGGCGCGGGCATCCCCTTGGTCGACGCCCTGGCCACCCTCGAGCGGCAATTGCGCCAGCCTGCCTTGCACAGCGTGCTGGTGGCCTTGCGCGGTTCGCTCGCTGAAGGCCTGGGGCTGGCGCGCAGCCTGGCCCGCCAGGGGGCGCCGTTCAGCGGCCTGTACTGTGCGCTGGTCGAGGCCGGTGAGCGCTCCGGGCGCCTGGCCCAGGTGCTCACGCGCCTGGCCGATCACCTGGAGCAGGTGCAACGCCAGCAGCACAAGGCGCGTACTGCATTGATCTACCCCTGTGTGCTGATGGGGGTGTCGCTTGCCGTGGTGATCGGCCTGATGACCTTCGTGGTGCCCAAGCTCACCGAGCAGTTTGCCCACGCGGGGCAGAGCCTGCCGTTGATAACCGCCTTGCTGATCGGCTTGAGCCAGGGGCTGGTGCACGCCGGGCCCTGGTTGTTGGGCCTGGCGATGCTGCTGACGCTGCTCGGTGGCTGGCTGCTGCGCAAGCCGCACTGGTGCCTGCGCCGTGATGAGTTGCTGTTGCGCCTGCCGCGTGTGGGCGGCCTGTTGCAGGTGCTGGAAAGCGCGCGGCTGGCACGTAGCCTGGCGATTCTCAGCAGCAGCGGCGTGGCCCTGCTCGAAGCCCTGCAGGTGGCCACCGAGACAGTTTCCAACCGGCGCATCCGCCTGGCCATGGAGCAGGTGCGCCAGCAGGTGCAGGGCGGCACCAGCCTGCACCGCGCGCTGGATGCCTGCCAACAGTTTCCGCCGTTGCTGGTGAACATGGTCGGCAGCGGCGAGGCCAGCGGCACCCTGGCCGACATGCTGGAACGGGTGGCAGACGACCAGGAGCGCGGCTTCGCCCGCCAGGTGGACACCGCCATGGCGCTTTTCGAACCGCTGATGATTCTGGTGATGGGCGCCGTGGTGCTGTTCATCGTGCTGGCGGTGCTGCTGCCGATCATGCAACTCAACCAGGGCCTGCAATTGTGAACACAAGGAGTACTTCCATGCAGCATCGTCGTAACCATCAGCGTGGCTTCACCCTCATGGAGATCATGGTGGTGATCTTCATCATCGGCCTGTTGATCGCCGTGGTCGCACCCAGTGTGCTGGGCAACCAGGACAAGGCCATGCGGCAGAAGGTCATGGCAGACCTGGCCACACTCGAACAGGCGCTGGACATGTACCGGCTGGATAACCTGCGTTTTCCCAGTAACGAGCAAGGCTTGGCTGCGCTGGTGAAAAAGCCCGAGCAGGCGCCGCTGCCGCGTGCCTGGCGCAGCGATGGCTATGTGCGCCGCCTGCCGCAAGACCCATGGGGGACGCCGTACCAGTACCGCATGCCTGGCGAGCATGGGCGCGTTGATGTCTATTCGCTGGGTGCCGATGGTGTGCCTGGCGGCGAAGGGCAGGATGCCGACCTGGGTAACTGGGCGCTGTAAGGGTGCGCCGTGAACAAGGCTTCAGCCTGATCGAGTTGCTGGTGGTGCTGGCCATCGCCGGGTTGATGTCCAGCCTGGCCGTGGCCTGGCTCGACAGCGGCAAGACGAATGTCGACCAAGCCCTGCAACGCCTGGCGGCCGAAACCCGGACCCAGGCGGCCCTGGCCCGCCATGCCGGGCAGTTGCGCGGGTTGCGCTGGACTGGCCAGCGGCCGGAGTTTGTCCGCCGCGAGGGCGACGCCTGGGTGGTCGAGACCGTCGCGCTCGGCGACTGGCCCAAGGGCCTGCGCCCGGACTGGTCCGCCAGCGCGCAGCCGCATCTTCTGTTCACGCCGCAAGGCTGGGCTCAGCCGGGCTCGGTGCGCTGGCACTGGGCCAAAGGCAGCCAGCAATGGGCCTGGCGCAGCGATGGCAAGCTACAGCTGGCGCCACTGCCATGAAGCGCCAGCAGCGCGGTTTCACTCTGCTGGAAGTGACCGTGGCCCTGGCGATTGCCGCCGTGCTGGCGGTGATCACCAGCCAGGTCCTGCGCCAGCGCCTGGCGGTGCAGGACAACCTGCAGCAGCACCGCCTTGGCCTGCTGTGCGCGCGCGAGCTGCAAGCCCGTTTCGTCGTCGAACAGTACTGGCCGACCAGCAACCAGGTGGGCGGCCAACTGAGCCAGGGCGGCCAGCTGTGCCATTGGCAGATGCAATTGCGCCGCACCGGCGTGCGTGACCTGCGCCGGGGCGAACTGCAGGTGTTCGGCGACCGCGACCAGCGGCTGCCGCTTGGCCAATTCAGTGTTTTTCTGGAGCGCCCATGAAGCGGCATCAGGCAGGCCTTACCCTGATCGAACTGATGGTCGCGCTGGCCCTGACCGCGCTGCTCGGCATCATGCTGGCGGCATTGGTCAACGGCTGGCTGAAGGTGCGTGAGCGGTTGCAGGTGAGCAGCCAGCAAACCTCGGTGCTGGATTTTTGCCTGGCGCTGGAGCGGCGCCTCGACAGCCCGGTGCTGCGCCGGGTGTACGAACAGCGTCTGCCCTTGGCCAGCCGCTGGTTCGATTGGCAACCCGCGAACGGCCAACTGCTGTGGGTGGCTGCCACCGGCCTGCCTGAAGTTGAAGGCGGGTCGCGCCTACAGCGCCAGCGCTTGCGCTTCGAGGCGCGCGAGCAGCGTGTGTTGCTGGAGAGTTCGGCCGACCTGTATGCCGCGACTGCTGCGCGCTGGGTGTTGCGCGAGCAACTTGAAGGGGTGAGCAAGGTGAACGTTTTGTATCACCAGGGCGGCCGCTGGCAACCCTGGCCTTCCGATCAACCGGCGCACCCCGGCCGTGGTGTGCGCCTGGAGCTGCAGCGTGATGGAGCACCGTATGTCTGCACTTTCGTTATTCCCTGGGGGCGTTCATGAAGGTTGATTGGCGTCGACGTTCGCCGGCCCGGCCTTGGCTGTTGTTGCGCCCAGGCAGCCCTTGGGACTGGCTGTTGGTCGAGGGCGGTATCGCGCAGCGCCAGGGGCAGGGCGAGCCCCCGGCGAACCTGCAGGCGCGGGTGGCGTTGATCGTGCCTGCCGAGCACTGCAGCCACTTCCAGTTGCCCGCACCGCCGGGGCTCAGGCGTGAAGAATGGCCATTGTTGCTTGAAGACCGCTTGCTGCAGAGCGCGGATGAGGTGGTGTGTGGATGTTTGGGCCGTGAAGCCGGGCAGGTGCGGCTACTGACCGTGGCACGTCAGCATCTGGAGGGCTGGCGCGGGCAGTGTGTGAAATGGGGGGTGTCGGTCGAGTGTTGCTGGGCTGAATTTCAGTTGCTGCCTGCTCCTGAACCGGGTGTGGCCTGGTGCTGGCAGAAGCCGGGCGGGTTCAGCTTGATGAAGGGGCTGAGCGAAGGCGCGGGCGAACGCTGGTTGGCCTGGCCTGATGTGCTGGGCGATGTGCGGGTCGAACCCTGGCCGCAACTGCGCAGGGTGCCGCTCGAGGGGCGCTGGCCCGACGAGTTGGCGCCGCTCGACAGCCTGCCAGGCCTGTTCGAGCAGCGACGACCTCGCACCTTTGTTGGCCCCTCGCGAGCGCAGCGTCAGCTGCTTGCCGCCTGCCTGCTGCTGGCCTGCACCTGGGGCGGCCTGTGGTTGGCCCAGCAATGGCGCCAGGTGCAGCTCTGGCAAGCCCAGGTGCTTGCCGTGACCGGCGAGCAGGCAGGGCCGCGGCAGGCGGCGCAGGCGCTCAAGCGCCTGCGCGAAGCCGAACTGCAACAGCAATTGCGTGTGCGTCAGTTGGCAGACTTGCAGGGGCGCTTGCAGGCCTGGTTGCAAGCGCATCCCGGCTGGCGCCTGCAAGCAGTGCGCTTCGACGGCCAGCGCTGGCATGTGCGCGTGGAGGGGGAGGGGGCCGCACCGCCCTGGGGCGAGATGGCCAGTGCTGTTGGGGCACAGGTGCAAGTGAACGGGGATGCATCGTCGACCCGTGTGGTTTTCGACCTGGAGGTGGCGACATGAACCGGGACTGGGTACAGCGCCATCGCCTGGCACTGGCCGGGGGGCTGATTGCGCTGCTGTCGAGCGTGCTGGTTGTACGCGAAGGACTGGCGCAATGGCACGCGCTTGGCCAATGGCGGGGGTTGGCGCAGACGGCGGCAGGTTTGCAGGGGGGCGCGCCGCTGAGCTTGGAGCGTCTGCACCAGTCGGCGCAAGCGCGGCGCATCGAGTTGCAGGAGGTGGTCGCACAGGGTGAGACCTGGCACATGCAGGGGCAGGTGGCCGATGAGCAGGCCCTGCTGGGCTGGGTCGTTTCGCTGCAGAGCGAGGGCGCGCAACCGTTGCAGTGGGGGTTGGAGCAAGCCCCCAACGGCCTGCGTTTTGACCTGGTGCTGCGGCCATGAGCCGGGGCGGCGTGGCGTGGCTGCTGTGGGTGTTTGTCCTGACCTTGCTGGTAGAGCTGCCGGCCAGTTGGCTGGTGCGTGGGTTCGGCCTGCCGGCAACGGGAGTGAGCGGCAGCTTGTGGCAGGGGCAGGCGACACAGCTTGGGCCGTTCGGGCCATTGCAGTGGGCCGTGCAGCCTTGGCGTTTGCAGGGCCAAGGGGCATTGGGCTTTCAGGGGCAGGCCTGGCAGGTGCGGGTTGAAGGCTGGCCTTGGCGTTGGCGCCTTGACGTTCAGCCCACAGCGGCGCAGGTGACTGTGCCTGCGGCCTATCGCCTGGTTGGGCAATGGCAGGGTACGCTGCGGGTGCATGGTGCGGGGCGGCGATGCCAGGCTGCCGAGGGGCGTATCAGTGTCACGGACCTGGCGCTGAGTGAGCCCTGGTCGTTGGGCTTAGGGCAGGGATGGCTCGAGGTGCAGTGCCGAGGTGGTTGGCATGTGCTGGGGCAGTTGGCGCAGCAGGGGCAGCATCAGTTGCAGGTGGATGCGGACCTGCTGGGGCGACAGGCCCAGGTCACCCTCGCGCTG
The DNA here is from genome assembly GCF_900187555.1 of Pseudomonas sp. Irchel s3f19. Lineage (NCBI taxonomy): Bacteria > Pseudomonadati > Pseudomonadota > Gammaproteobacteria > Pseudomonadales > Pseudomonadaceae > Pseudomonas > Pseudomonas sp. Irchel s3f19. The sequence goes on from NZ_FYDW01000003.1 coordinate 463,819, forward strand.
CAGCCCGATGCCGCCCTGACGCCGCTGCTGCGCGGTGCGCAATGGCTGGGGCCAGAGGCGACAGCGGGGCAGCGGCTGATCAGGTGGTAATCACTTGAGTGAGGTTGCGGCCATTGATAGATCGCTAACTTATTGATTTGTAAGGTTGATCTGTGGGAACGGCCAAGTCACCACGTCATGGGTGGGTTCATGAAAGCGTCGACGGGCAACGGTTACTGCGCCTTGCCTTGCACGCTCGATACCCACTGCTCGCTGCGGTTGTGCCCGCTGGTGCGCAATAGCCCCAGGTCAAGCGCATTCTCCCCGTCTGCAGCGCCCTTGCCCTTGGTGAATTCGGCCACCGCAGTGCCCAGGTCCACCGGCGAGTTGGACGCATCGATCGACACATCGCGGCGGTAGTCGCTGCCATTCAGGGTTTCACGGGTAACGGCATTGGCGTTCAGCTCGACAGCGCCTTTGCCCGATTGCAGCCTGGCGCCCACCAGGCGGGCATCGCCACCGACCTTGAGGTCAAGCCCTTCACTGCCCTTGAGCGTGGCCTGCCTGGTCACGGTGTCGCGCTGTTGGTGTGAGACCTCCAGGCGCAAAGTCGGGGAAAAACCAGGATCGGCTTTGCTCAAGGCAGCGCCGGCTTTTTTGCCGATTTTGTCACTCAGCGGCCCAGCCAGCGCGTTGGCGGCGTTGGTGTAGCCCTGCGGGTTCTTCTCCTGGCTCAGGCGCAGGTCGCCTTTCACGCTCAAGCTGTCGACGCGGTCCTTGCGGCTGGCAACACGCAGGTCGCCGCCAACATCACCGGTAATGCGCCCGGCTTCCAGGCTGGCACCTTCGATGCGCGTGTCGCCACGGCTTTGCCACTGGATTTTTTCGGCGCGCAGTTGGCTGGCGTTCCACGTGTGGTTGTCACGCTTGTCCAGCGCTACCTGGGCGCGGCCATGCAGGCCGAGGGTATCGGTAGCGCCCTTGGCCATGTTGAAGCCGGCCCCGGCCGTGATGTCGAGGTTGTCGCGTTGCTCGCGGTCGCTCGAAGCTTCGATCAGCATGCCGCCGCCTGCGGCGTTGAGCTCGATTTGTTCGGCCGAGGCTTGCAGGCCCTCAAGGTGCAAGGCAATGTCCTCCCGGGCACGGCTGCTGAGGGTGAGCTTGCTCGCGCTTTCGAAGCTGGCATTGACGGCCTGGCTGGCGTCTTCGTTCTGCTTGCCATGGTTGAAGTGACCGCCGACAGCGCCACCCTTGGTCGCGCCAATCTTGACTGCCAGTTCCAGGCCGCCACCCAGGCTGCCGCCCTTGGCCTGCTGGGTATTGCTGGCCGCAGTGACCTGCAAACGGCCACCACTTTCCAGCAAGGTATCGCCGACCTTGGCTTCACGGCTGCCGATACGCGTGCCTTCCAATACAAGGTCTGCCTCACTGCTCAGATGCACAGCGCCCTTGGCATCGATCTGCGCCACCTGCGCCTTGGTCTGCGCGCTGTTCTGCTGGTTGTGATCCAGGTAGCCACGGGTGTCGACGCCGGTGCTGCCGGGGCGGTTGCCGACCTTGGCCCAGGCATTACCGTCAAGCTGCTTTGAGGCCTGGCTGTTACGGTCAGTGGCCTGCGGTAACGACAGCGTGCCGCCGCTACGCATCACCACATCGCCGTCGCCACCTTCGATGCGCGTGCCCTCGTACTTGCCATCGCTGCCCAACTGCACCTGGATACCCTGTTGGCCATAGAGGCTGCCGGGCACGGCGGTACTGGCCAGGTCGTGTTTATCCAGCGAGCCGCCTTTACCGGCAATGCGTACATTGAGATCGTTACCGGTGCTGGTGTCTACGCGGGCATCGCCGCCATAGGCCAGGCGCTGCACGGTATCGGCCTGGGTGTTTTCGGCGGCGCTCAGGTGGTGCTGCGTGGCATCGATCAAGAGCTTGCCGGCGTTGGCCTTCCACGCGGTGCCCTGGTCATCGATGATATCGGCCTTGACCTCGACTGCAGCCCCCGACAGCTCACTCACCTGGGCAAAGCCGCGGCGTTGGTTTTCCAGGCGCTTGAGGTGGTCTATGGTCATGTCGGCACCGGCGCTTGGCGCCACCATCGCGTCTTCAGGCGAGCCCTGCTGGAAGCGCGCCGCCTCTTCGCCCAGCACCAGCCGTTCGATGGGGCGGGTCAGGTCACGGTATTCGACGCTGGCGCCCAGGCTGCCTGCCCCGTTATTGGTGACGCTTTCACGCGCTAGGGTATTTTGCACGGCACGGTTCTCGATGTGCTTGGCGGTTACGTTCAGTTGCTGGCCGGCTTCGAGGCGCGCGGCTTCGGTAAGCAAACGCTCGGCGTCCAGCTTCACGTCCCCACTGGCCTGCAACTCGCTGCGTTGGACGGTGCTGTCGCGTTCGAGCTGGCTTTGGGTGTTGTGATGGCCTGCGAAAGCGCTGCCCAGTCGATCGATACCCCCTGTCACGTTCAAGCTGCCTCCACTCTGGCTGTCGTTGCTGACGGACTCGCGTTCATTGCGGGTTGCGCCAAGGCTGACCTGTTTGGCGGCCACAGTGAGGTCGCCCGCGCTTGCCACGACCTTGGAGCCATTGACCTGCAGGTGGGCATCGCTTTGCAGATCGACCGAAGCGCCTTTCAGTTCGCTGGCGACCTGCGTTGTTTCCTGCACCTTGCCCGTCGTGTTGGCGACCTGGTAGCCCACGCTGGCTTCGTACTGGCGTGATTGCGGTTTGCCGTCCTGTGCCTCCTGGGTCTGCCGGGCGCCGGCACTGAAGCCGCGTTGCTGTTGATCGGTTTGTGTTTCGCTGCGCGACTGCGCGCTGTCGATCGTCAGGTCGCCCTTGGCCTGCACCTGCAGGTGCTTGCCGGCTTCGATTTTTGCCCCGTGGATGCGCAGTTCCTCGGCGCTGGCCAGGCGCAGGTTGCTGCTGGACGAAACGTCGCTGAGCAGTACCTGGTCCTTGCGTGTGGTGTCCTTGCGATCGCTGCCGATCAGGCCGAACAGTTTGCTGTTGCTCTGATGGTCAGTCGACGTGCTGCTGCCGTGGTCGGCCTCGATCGCCAGCAGGCCCTTTTCGCTGTACAGCACCGAATCTTCCTTGCCGTGCACCTTGCTACCTTTGATGGTGACCTGGTCAGCCGTCATGTTCAGCTTGCCGTCTGCCGTCACACTGCTGCCAACCACCGTCTGCCCTTGCGTGTCATTACCCTTGCGATCACCGAAGAAAGTCCCGGAGACCAGGTCGCCGCGGTAGTTGCGCTGTGTGCCGCTGTTCTGCAATGCAGTGGTGCCGATCTCGACTTGCCGCGCCTTGATCTGCATGTCGCTGTTGCTGTGCAGCGTGCTGCCTTGAACCGTGAGGGTATCGGCCGCAGTGAGGGCCATGCGCTCGGCATTCAACGTGCTGCCCTGGGCTGTTTCCCGGGTTTGCTCGGTGTCGCGGTCACCGCGCCACAAGTCTTTGCGGTGACGTACCTGTTCTTTGATGTGCTGGCTGTCGATGCCTGCCACGATGTCCAGTTTGCCGGCACTGTCGACGTTCAATTCGCCGCCCGCCTTCACGTCGGCGGCTACCAGGCGCATGTCAGCGCCCGATTGCAGCGTTACGCTGTCTTGGCCGTGCAACTGCGTGCCGTGCTGCTGGTTTTGGGTGGTGGTGCGCTCGCGGTTGTAGGTTTCGCGGGTGACGAAGAGAAACTTCTTCTTCCAGTTTTCGCGGTCGTGTTCGGTGTTTGCCAGGCTGTCGGCATCCAGGGTGAGTTTCTGGCCGGCCTTGACCACCACCTGTTGCGCCTGCCCTTCGACAGCCCGCAGGGTCAGGTCATGCGCGGCGCTGAGATTCAATGCGCCCCGTTCGCTGTGCAGTTCGCTGGGGTTGTCCGCCTTGCCGCTGACGTGCAGGTCGCCGGCCGAATGGATGTCGATACCGTCGCCGGCATGCACCTTTGCCGGCCCCATGCGCACCCCAGCGCCTTCAGCGGTGCTCAGCACACGGATACGCCCGGCACGCATGGCACCGAACAGCGTGGCATCGACACTGCCCTGTTCGCCGGGCAGGTGTTCGACCACCTGCCCGCTGGTGTGATCGATGCGGTTGCGGCCAACCGTGACGTTCAATTCATTGGCAGCCATGAGCAAGCCTTTGCTGTCTATTCGCGGCGCGATCAGGTCAAGGGCACCGGTGCTGTTGCTCTGGCCGTCGTCGAGTACCTGCAGGGAGCCACTGGCGTTGAGGGTGTCGAGGTATTTGAGTTGCTGGTCCTCGAATTCCGGGGTGCCGACCACGAAGCCTGCGCGGGTGGTGTTGATGAAGCTGCCGCCGTTGAGGGTGATGCCATTGGGGTTGGCCAGGATGTAGTCGGCCGGGCGGCCGAAGATTTCCTGCGGCCCCTCGATCAGCGAAGCGTTGCGGCTGATCACCTCATTGAGGATGGTCGAGGCGGCCTGGCCCTGGAACTGCGGGTTGGCCGCAAGGGCGCCGGCCAGTTGCGACTGGCCCGCCTGCGTGGCGTTGTTCAGCACTACGCCGGGGTTGCCGACGTTGTAATCGAGGAACTGGTTGTGCGACAGGCCGCCAGCGTTGGGTGCAACGATGTCGATGACCGGGACGCCATGGCCGTTGTTGATGAGTGGGGTGCCTGCAGGGCCGCTGGCAGCTTCCAGGCCGCCCGAGGCTTGCGCGGTGCTGGAGCCGAGCAGGGCGAGAAAAATGGCCCAACGCAAGGTATTGGGGTGGGTAGACGTCAGCTGCGAGAGTGTTTGCATGTTCTCGTTCTCTTTGTTGTGGGTGAATCAGATGTTCAGGTGCCACTCCAGTACCCAGAAGCCCGGCTCCAGAAGCGTGCGGGGCCGGTCGCTGGTGTACAGGGCGCGTTGATAATCGAGGCGCAGGCGACTGTCGGGCAGGCTCACTTCGATGCCGGCCGCAGCACCGGCCAGGCGCAGGACGGGGCTGTCGCTGGCGAGCTGGGTCCAGCCAAGGTCGAGGCCGACGTAGGGGCGCACTTGCAACGGTGCCGCCCAGGCGGGGCTCAGCGGGCGGCTCAAGGTGTTGCGCCAGGCCGCGCCAGTGGCGCCGGCGTAGGTGTGCAGGCGGAAGCCGCGTACCGCCGAGTCGTCGGTGGCCAGCAGTTGTTCGACGGCGGGCAGTGGGTCGGGGCTGTACTGCAGCCCGAGTTCGCTTTGCCAGCGCCAGGGCTGAGGCGCTGCGCCTTGGCGAAGGTGCAGGAGGGTGGCGCGGTATTTGACGAAATCGCTGCGCAGCCCGTTGCTGCGCATGGCCGGGTTGTCCTTGGACAGCCCCTCAAGGCCGTGGGCGACCCCCACATACCCGTTCCACAGCCCATTCTCGAGCCAGAGCCACTGCAGGCCGGCCTCGACGCTGGTGAGGGTAGGGCTCTGCAAGTCGACGACAACGCCGCCGGTGCGGTTGACCATCTGCTTGCGGTCCACCCGGGCACTGGCGCTGAGCATGCCCTGTTGATTGCGCCACAGCACACGCTCGGCGCTCACGCCCTGGAAGCGGCTGCGGCCACTGCTGGTCTGTTGCCCGTGCGGGATGGGGGCGTTGTAACGCAGTTGGCTGGCGTTGAAGGCGAATGTCCACGGACCGTAGGGGATGCTGTAGTACAGCGTGATGCCCGTGCTGGTGCCCGGCGCATCGAAGACGGTGCTGGCCAGCCACAGGCGCAGGTCGTCGTTTAGGCCCAGCGGGCTGTCCAGGCCGACCCCGAGGTTCAGGCGATGGCGGCCGGTCAGTTCACTGCCGCGGTTGTCCAGGCGGCCGTCCAGATGCCAGCGCGAGGCGACTTTGTGGGGCTGAACGCGCACGCGGGTGCCACCTTGCAGTTCGCCGGGGAGCAAGTCGGCACTCAAGTCGTAGGCACGCAGGCGGTTCAGCTGGTCGAGCCCTTGCTCCAGGTCCGGGAGGTACAGCGGCTGCCCCAGTACGCCAGGAAAAGCACCGCGCAAGGAAAGGGGCAGGTCGGCGCCCAGCTCGATCGACTCGACAAAACCTTCGCTGATGACGATATCCAGCGGGGCGTCATCTTCGGGGGGCTGGCGCAAGTAGGGGCGGCTGGTCGGGTAGCCGGCTTGGACATAGCGCTGGGTAATGGCCTTGAGCACGCGGTTGATATCGGCGATGCCCATGCAAGGTTGCATCAGCGGCACCACGGTCGCCTCCAGTGCTGTCCCCGACACGTGTCGATGGCCGGCCAGGCGCACGCCGCTCACCGCCCAGCAGTGGCTGTCGGCAGTCTGTGCACTCTGGCTGCGCTGATTACCTTGCGCAGCAGGCTCCCGTTGCCAGCGCTCAAGGCGTTGTTGCTGTTCCAGTTGCCGCAGCGTTTGCTGCTGATCGCGCAACTGTTGGCTGGCCAGGTCGTCGGCCAATGCCTGGGCGCAGGTCATCACCCCGGTCAGGCAGCAGACCAGCAGCCTGCAGGCAATGATGAGAATTCGGTACGGCATTCAAGCACCCCGCAGAGGACGTACGGATGTCGTATTCGTCTGCGTGGATGCTAAGAATTAAGTGATTGGCTTGGATGCAGTACCCTGCCTAAGCGGCTGTCAGGCGGGTTCTCGTTTAGGGTGCGAAAGCTCCTACAGGATAAGTCGGCATGCAGGACGTGTCAGGGACGAATCTCGATCAATGTACCGTCCTTGACCAGCTCCCAGACTTCCTGCATGTCGTGGTTGCGCATGGCGATGCAACCTTCGGTCCAGTCCAGTGTGTGGAAGTACCACTCGGGGTAGTCATCATTGACCGGTGTGCCGTGGATCATGATCATGCTGCCGGCACTCACGCCTTCGCGGGTGGCGCGTGCGGCATCTTTGATGTTGGGGTAGGAGATGTGCATGGCCAGGTTGAAGCGGTCGCTCTGCTTGCGCCAGTCCAGCCAATAGAGGCCCTCGGGAGTCTTGCGGTCACCTTCGCGTTCCTTCGCGCCCTTGGGCTGCTTGCCCAGGGAAATGCGGTAGGTCTTGAGCGGTTCGCCGCGGCTGATCAGTTGCAGGCGGCGCTCGGACTTGATCACCAGCACCTTGTCGATCAGCGGTTGCATGGCCTGCTGCGAGGGTGACGATGTTTGCGCTGCCGGCAGGGGCTTGCGCACGATGGTCTCGGTGAAGGCCGCCTGGGACACCGAGGTAACGCAAAGGCAGAAAAGGGCGAGCAACCAGCGCATGAAACGGTATCCCTGATGACGTTAGGTGGTAGACGTGACATTCATCGGTGGCAGGTACTCATGGCCTATGGGGTAGTGCTGCCCGATGCGGTCGCGATAGTAGCATTCTAGTGTGCGTGTGACGGTGCGGAAAGCCAGCGCGTCCCACGGTATCTCATGTTCCTCGAACAGCCGCACTTCCAGGCTCTCGATACCCACATCGAAGCGTAGGTCGGCCAGTTCGGCGCGGAAAAACACATGCACCTGGTTGATGTGCGGCAGGTCGAACAACTGGTACAGGTTCATGGGCCCGACCTGGGCGCAGGCTTCCTCGACGGTTTCACGACGGGCGGCCTGGTCGAGGGTCTCGCCGTTCTCCATGAACCCGGCCGGTAAGGTCCAGTAGCCACGGCGTGGCTCGATGGCGCGCCGGCACAGCAGCACCTGGCTACCCCAAGTGGGCAGGACCCCCGCCACGATGTTGGGGTTCTGGTAGTGAATGGTCTGGCAATACTCGCAGACATACCGCAGGCGGCTATCGCCCTCGGGTATCCGCTGAATGACCGGCTGGCCGCACGCGCTGCAGAATTTCATGCTTATCTTCCCTTATGACAGGGCTATCTTGGCGTGGCAGCCGGGCGGCCGCAAGCGCACAGGGCTTGGGTGCTTCTCGGCTTTGGTGCATCATGCAAGACAGGCCTTGGATACGAGAGTGCGCAATGCTGGACGAGCTACTTCGCCGAATGAGCAACCATGAACCCGCATCACTGGAAACCGACCGACGGTTTCCCGAAGCGGCGGTACTCTTGCCCATTACCCGCAGCGAAGCGCCCGAACTGGTCTTGACCCTGCGCGCCAAGGGCTTGTCGACCCACGGTGGCGAAGTCGCCTTCCCGGGTGGCCGGCGCGACCCTGAAGACCCGGACCTGGTGTTTACCGCCCTGCGCGAAGCCGAAGAAGAAATCGGCCTGCCCCCTGGGCTGGTGGAAGTGATTGGTCCGCTCAGCCCGCTGATCTCGCTGCACGGCCTGAAAGTGACGCCATTCGTCGGGCTTATTCCCGATTTCGTCGAGTATCGCGCCAACGATGCCGAGATCGCGGCAGTATTCACCGTACCGCTGGAATTCTTCCGCCAGGACCCGCGAGACCATACCCACCGTATCGATTACCAGGGCCGCAGTTGGTATGTGCCCAGTTACCGCTACGGTGAATACAAAATCTGGGGGTTGTCGGCGATCATGATCGTCGAGCTGGTCAACCTGCTGTATGACGCCGGCATCAGCCTGCATCAACCCCCGGAGCGTTACATCGAGATCTGAGCGGGGCCCACCCCGCCGTCTGCTACAAACCGCCGCCGTTTATCCTGAGGAGCGAGCATGAAATATCGCCTGGGCGACCTGCGGGTCGACAGCCACCCCACCAGCTGGATCGCGCCCAACGCCACCGTGATCGGCAATGTGCGCCTGCAGGCCCGTGCCAGCGTGTGGTTTGGCGCTGTATTGCGCGGTGACAACGAGCTGATCGACATCGGCGAGGACAGCAATGTCCAGGACGGCACCGTGATGCATACCGACATGGGTTCGCCGCTGACCCTGGGCAAGGGCGTGACGGTTGGCCATAACGCCATGCTGCATGGCTGCACGGTCGGCGATTACAGCTTGGTCGGCATCAATGCGGTGATCCTCAACGGAGCCCGCATCGGCAAGCACTGCATCATCGGCGCCAATGCGCTCATCCCCGAGGGCAAGGAGATCCCTGACGGTTCGCTGGTGATGGGCTCGCCGGGCAAGGTGGTGCGTGAACTGAGCGAGCAGCAGATGCGCATGATCGAGGCCGGTGCCGCGCACTATGTGCACAATGCCCAACGCTATGCGCGCGAGCTGGTAGCTGACGATGAGTGAGGTCATTGCCGTCGAGCGCCCGGTCGCTTCGCCTTGCGTCAGCATCTGCGCGCTGGACGAGCAGGATATCTGCACCGGCTGCCAGCGTACGGTGGCCGAAATCGGCCGCTGGGGGCGGATGGACAACACCGAGCGTCGCGCCGTACTGAAGCTGTGCCATGAGCGGGCGGTGGCCGCTGGGTTGATCATGGGGCAATGATTCGGCGCTGGCTGCCTCGCAGGTTTACCCGCGAAGCAGCCAGCGGTAATCTGTACGGCTTGCCCACAGATTACCCGCCATGTTCTATCTCATCGCCTATATCAGCAGCGTAGTGCTGATCAACTACGCCTTCTCCAGCGCCCCGCACCTGGACATCATCTGGTCCGCCTGGGGTGGCCTGGTGTTCATCCTGCGCGACATGGTGCAGACCCGCTTCGGGCATGGCGCCCTGGTCGCCATGCTGGTGGCCCTGGTGCTGTCCTACATCACCTCGGAGCCTGCCATCGCCCTGGCCAGCGCCACGGCGTTTTTCGTTTCCGAGCTGATCGACTGGCTGGTGTTCAGCATCACCCGTCGGCCCCTGCGTGACCGCCTGTGGCTGAGCTCGGCGTTGAGCATTCCGGTCGATACCTTCATTTTCTTCGGCATGATCGGCGCGCTGACCCCTGCCGTGATCGGCACGGCCATGGCCTCGAAGTTCGCCGGTGTCACCGCCGTGTGGCTGGCCATGGCATTTCGCGCCCGGCGGGCTGCCGCGGTCGGTTGATGGTGTAGAATACGGGTCCTTTTTCAGCGGGCGGCGCTTAGCCTGGCGCAGCCCCGGACGCCTTCGAGGACCTGAAATGACCCGTATCGGAACCCCATTGTCGCCCACCGCGACCCGTGTACTGCTCTGCGGCTGCGGTGAGCTGGGCAAGGAAGTGGTGATCGAGCTGCAGCGCCTGGGCGTCGAAGTGATCGCCGTGGACCGCTACGCCAACGCGCCGGCCATGCAGGTGGCGCACCGCAGCCATGTGGTCAACATGCTCGATGGCGTCGCCCTGCGCGCGGTGATCGAGGCCGAGAAACCGCACTACATCGTCCCCGAGATCGAAGCCATCGCCACCGCGACCCTGGTCGAACTGGAGAGCGAAGGTTTCACCGTGGTGCCCACCGCCCGTGCCACCCAGCTGACCATGAACCGCGAAGGCATCCGGCGCCTGGCTGCCGAAGAGCTGGACCTGCCGACCTCGCCGTACCACTTTGCCGATACCTACGAAGACTACGCCAAGGCCGTGGCCGATGTCGGCTACCCGTGCGTGGTCAAACCGGTGATGAGCTCATCGGGCAAGGGCCAGAGCCTGCTGCGCAGCGATGCCGACCTGCAGCAGTCCTGGGACTACGCCCAGGAAGGCGGGCGTGCCGGCAAGGGCCGGGTGATCATCGAGGGCTTCATCGACTTCGATTACGAAATTACCCTGCTGACCGTGCGTCATGTCGGCGGCACCACCTTCCTTGAGCCTGTCGGCCATCGTCAGGAGAAAGGTGACTATCAGGAATCGTGGCAGCCCCAAGCCATGAGCCCGAAGGCCCTTGCCGAGTCGCAGCGAGTGGCCAAGGCGGTCACCGATGCACTGGGCGGGCGTGGCCTGTTCGGCGTGGAGCTGTTCGTCAAAGGTGACCAGGTGTGGTTCAGCGAAGTGTCGCCGCGCCCGCACGACACTGGCCTGGTGACCTTGATCTCCCAGGACCTGTCGCAGTTCGCCTTGCACGCCCGCGCCATTCTCGGCCTGCCGATCCCGGTGGTGCGCCAGTTCGGGCCGTCGGCGTCGGCGGTGATTCTGCCGCAGGGGCAATCGCAGCAGACCAGCTTCGCCAACCTTGGTGCTGCGCTGAGCGAGCCGGATACGGCCATTCGCCTGTTCGGCAAGCCGGAAATCAACGGCCAGCGCCGCATGGGCGTGTGCCTGGCGCGTGACGAATCGATCGAAGCGGCGCGGGCCAAGGCGACCCGTGCTTCGCAGGCGGTCAAGGTCGAGTTCTGATCTGACATGGCTGGGGGCGCAAAGCGCCCCCAGCGTCTTCACAGTTCGGTATGCCGGGTCTCTTTAAGGCACAGCACAGCAATCAGACTGATCACCGCCGCCACCGAAACATACCCGCCCACCCAGCTCAAGCCGCCCATGCTCACCAGTTTCTGGGCAAAGAACGGCGCCGCCGAAGCCCCCACGATGCCACCCAGGTTATACGCCGCCGACGCGCCGGTGTAACGCACGTGGGTCGGGAACAGCTCGGGCAGCAATGCCCCCATTGGCGCGAAGGTCACCCCCATCAGGAACAGCTCGATGGCCAGGAACAGCGCCACACCTGTGGTCGAGCCCGAGGTCAGCAGCGGTTCCATGGTAAAGCCCGAAGCCACCGCCAGCAGGCCACCGACGACCAATACCGGCTTGCGCCCGTAGCGGTCGCTGAGCCAGGCCGACAGCGGCGTGGCCAGGGCCATGAAGACTACCGCAAAGCACAGCAGGCCAAGGAACGTCTCGCGGCTGTAGCCCAGTGTGGTCACGCCATAGCTGAGCGAGAACACCGTCGAGATGTAGAACAGCGCGTAGCACACCACCATCGCCGCAGCACCCAGCAGGGTTGGCACCCAGTGCTTGGCGAACAAGTCGACCACCGGCATCTTCACGCGCTCATGCTGGGCAATGGCTTTGGCGAACACCGGGCTCTCTTCGAGCTTGAGGCGCACATACAGGCCCACCAGTACCAGGGCGGCGCTGAGCAGGAACGGAATGCGCCAGCCCCATTCACGGAATTGCTCGTCACTGAGCACCAGGGCCAGAGTCAGGAACAAGCCGTTGGCAGCCAAAAAGCCGATTGAAGGGCCCAGCTGCGGGAACATGCCGAACCAGGCACGCTTGCCCGGTGGTGCGTTTTCGGTCGCCAGCAGCGCCGCGCCGCCCCATTCGCCACCCAGGCCCAGGCCTTGGCCGAAGCGCAGTAGGCAAAGCAGGATCGGCGCCCACACGCCAATGCTGTCATAGCCGGGCAGCACGCCGATGGCGGTGGTGGAGACGCCCATCAACAGCAGCGACGCCACCAGGGTCGATTTGCGGCCGATACGGTCGCCAAAGTGGCCGAACAATGCCGAGCCCAGCGGGCGTGCGAGGAAGGCGATGCCGAAGGTAAGAAAGGCCGCGAGCATCTGCGCGGTGCCCGACCCGGAGGGGAAGAACACCGGGCCGATCACCAGCGCGGCGGCAGTGGCGTAAACGTAGAAGTCGTAGAACTCGATGGCAGTGCCAATGAAGCTGGCGGTGGCCACCCGCGCGGGCGAGTTGACCGGCGCGGCAGGCGCTTGGGCATAGGTGCTGCTGGTGGTCATTAAGTAGGTCCCTAACAGTCTGGTCGTGCGCCACGGGCTTGATCCGCGAGGGTGCGTGCTGCCTCAATGGGCAGGCACCGTTGCACGGACGCCGAAGCGTATTGTTCTTTTGCTCGCTCGACTGACGATAGCCCAGGGGGGGTAGGGGCGGGAGCGGGTACTGTTCGGGGTATTGAAACAGGGCCGCAGGGCGTGTCAGTGGAGCGGACTGGCCGTGGGCCGCCGGGTGCGGGTAGCAGGCGGGACGGCGGGGCTGGGTAAGCGTGACCCGAGTATAGCTAGCGGGTCACGGTCCACACCAGTACCTTGCTGGCGCAATTGTCCTCTGTTTCGAGGATTTCCAGGCGATATCGGCCGATCTTCAGGCAAACCGCACTTTCCGGGATGCTTTCCAGCGCTTCGGTGACCAACCCGTTGAGGGTTTTCGGCCCGCCATCGCAAGGCAGGTGCCAGCCCAGGGTGCGGTTGATCTCGCGCAGCGAGGCGGTGCCTTCGATGACGAAGGTGCCGTCGGCCTGGGGGTGTACATGCGGGTTGTCCAGCCCCTGTTCGTCTTCGAATTCGCCAACGATTTCTTCGAGGATGTCTTCCAGGGTGACGATGCCCAGCACTTCGCCGTATTCGTCCACCACGACGCCCAGGCGGCGTTGCTGCTTGTGAAAGTTCAGCAACTGCATCTGCAGGGGGGTGCTTTCCGGGACGAAGTAGGGTTCGTAGCAGGCGCCGTGCAGCTTCTCCAGGGTTAGCTCTGCCCTGGGCAGCAGGTGGCTGATCAGCTTGGTATTGAGGATCGCTTCAACCTGGTTGATATCGTTGTGATAGACCGGCAGCCGGGTGTGCCGGCTGACGATCAACTGCTCGATGATGCGTTCGATCGGCTCGTCCAGATTGATACCATCGACTTCGTTGCGCGGCACCAGGATGTCGTTGACGGTGACTTTGTCCAGCGACTGCAAACCATCGAGCAGCCCGTGGCGCACTGGCTCGTGCGCTTCGTCTTCGTCGAAGTCGTCATCTTGCTGTGGGTGCAGGGCCACCGCCGTAGGCTGCGCACGGAACGGGCGCAGGATCAGCTTGGCGCAACCATCGAGCAGGCAGGCCAGTGGCTGGAGGATAGCCAAAGGCACCTTCAGCAGGCTGGCACCCAGGCTGACGAACGCCTGTGGGTTACGCCGCGCCAGGCGCCGCGGCAGGAACTCGGCAAACACCAGCAGGGCCAGGGTGGCGCCCAGGCCGGCCAGCCAGAAACCGTGTTCGCCGCTGTAGCGCTGGCCGATCAGGCAGGCCAGGCCCAGTACCAGCAGCTTGCCCAGGCTGGCGCACAGCACCAGCGCCTGAGCGGGCAGGGGGGCTTGCCCGTCGTCGCCATTGCGCAGCGAGCCATTGAGTTGCAGGCGTGCGGCATCCACGGCGCTGAACAGCGCCGACCACAGCAGCGCCAGTGCCAGGGTGCCGAATAGCGGGGCGTACGGCAGGGTGTCCATGGGCGGCCGTCAGATATGCAAGATGAATTCGCGGACCAGCTTGCTGCCGAAATAGGCCAGCATCAGCAGGCAGAAACCGGCCAGCGTCCAGCGGATCGCTTTGTGGCCACGCCAACCCAGGCGGGTGCGGCCCCACAGCAGAACACTGAACACCACCCAGGCGACGCAGGCCAGCAAGGTCTTGTGCACCAGGTGCTGGGCGAACAGGTTGTCGAGGAACAGCCAGCCGGAAATCAGCGACAGCGAGAGCAGACACCAGCCGGCCCAGAGGAAGCCGAACAGCAGGCTTTCCATGGTTTGCAGCGGCGGGAAGTTGCGGATCAGCCCGGACGGGTGCTTGTTTTTCAACTGGCGGTCCTGCAGCAACAGCAGCAGCGACTGGAATACGGCAATGGTGAACAGGCCGTAGGCCAGGATCGACAGCAGGATATGCGCGAGGATGCCGGGCTCTTCGTTGATCAGCGGCACGGTGCCCGGTGGCGCGAACTGGGCCAATAGCGCCGTGACCGCACCCAGCGGGAACAGCAGCACCAGCAGGTTTTCCACCGGGATGCGCAGGCACGCCAGCAGGGTCAGGGTGATGACCGCCACGGCGATCAGGCTGGCGGCGCTGAAGAAGTCGAGGCTCAGGCCCAGCGGGGTGATCAGCTGGAAGAACAGGGCGCCGCTCTGGGCGATCACCGCAAGGGCACCGAGCAAGCCCAGCAGCCGTTTGTCGGACTTGCGGCCCTGGGCCAGGTGCGAACCCTGGTAGAGGGTCGCAGCTATATAAAGGCCGGCGGCGATCAGGTTGGGGATGAGGCTGGGTGAGGAGAACATAAGTCCTGGTTGGCGAGCCTTAAAGAGACGGAGTTTGGCATAGTGAGCTGCAAGCTGGAAGCCGTAAGCTACAAGCAAGGGCTGATGTGCAGGCTGGGCGCTTTTCCTTGTGGCTTGCAGCTTTGAGCTTGCCGCTCGGAAGCCAAGGTGTGCGCCGCCGTTGCACTTCGCTATAATCGCCGCCTTGCTGTGCCCTGGGGGTGTGCATTTCCCCCTCGGCGTCTGACAAACCTCGGCTTTTACTGGGCCAGAAAGGATCACCATGTTCGAAAACCTGACCGACCGCCTGTCACAGACGCTGCGCCATGTCACCGGCAAGGCCAAGCTGACTGAAGACAACATCAAGGACACGCTGCGCGAAGTACGCATGGCGTTGCTCGAGGCCGACGTTGCCTTGCCGGTGGTCAAGGATTTCGTCAACAGCGTCAAGGAGCGTGCGGTCGGTACCGAAGTGTCGCGCAGCCTGACCCCGGGCCAGGCCTTCGTGAAGATTGTCCAGGCCGAGCTGGAAAGCCTGATGGGCGCGGCCAACGAAGACCTCGCGCTGAACGCCGCACCACCGGCCGTGGTGCTGATGGCTGGCTTGCAGGGTGCGGGTAAGACCACCACCGCCGGCAAGCTCGCGCGCTTCCTCAAGGAGCGCAAGAAGAAGAGCGTGATGGTGGTGTCGGCCGACGTCTACCGCCCGGCGGCGATCAAGCAGCTGGAAACCCTGGCCAACGACATCGGCGTGACCTTCTTCCCGTCCGACATCAGCCAGAAGCCTGTCGCCATCGCTGAAGCGGCGATTCGCGAAGCCAAGCTCAAGTTCATCGACGTGGTCATCGTCGACACCGCCGGCCGTCTGCACATCGACGCCGACATGATGGACGAGATCAAGGCGCTGCATGCCGCGGTCAAGCCGGTCGAGACCTTGTTCGTGGTCGACGCCATGACCGGCCAGGACGCCGCCAACACCGCCAAGGCCTTTGGTGAAGCCCTGCCGCTGACCGGCGTGGTGCTGACCAAGGTCGACGGTGATGCCCGTGGCGGTGCCGCACTGTCGGTGCGGGCCATTACCGGCAAGCCGATCAAGTTCATCGGTATGGGTGAGAAGACCGAGGCCCTCGAGCCGTTCCACCCCGACCGCGTCGCGTCGCGCATCCTCGGCATGGGCGATGTACTCAGCCTGATCGAGCAGGCCGAGCAGACCATCGACAAGGCCAAGGCTGACAAGCTGGCCAAGAAGCTGAAGAAGGGCAAGGGCTTCGACCTCGAAGACTTCCGCGACCAGCTGCAGCAGATGAAAAACATGGGCGGCCTGGGCGGCCTGATGGACAAGCTGCCGAGCATTGGCGGGGTCAACCTGTCACAGATGGGCAACGCCCAGGGCGCGGCCGAGAAGCAGTTCAAGCAGATGGAAGCGATCATCAACTCCATGACCCCGGCCGAGCGCCGTGACCCTGAACTGCTCAGCGGTTCGCGCAAGCGCCGCATCGCCATCGGCTCCGGCACCCAGGTGCAGGACGTCGGCCGGCTGATCAAGCAGCACAAGCAGATGCAGAAGATGATGAAGAAATTCTCTGCCAAGGGCGGCATGGCCAAGATGATGCGCGGCTTGGGCGGCATGATGCCTGGTGGCGGCATGCCCAAGCTGTAAAACCGATTCAGGCCAGTGGCGGCAAGCCCGCCGCTGGCCGGAACCCGCTTCGGCGGGAACACTGTCGCCTCATGAGCAGGCGGCTAAATAGCAGATCAGCAGGCTGGCCTTTTTATTTGAAGTAAAAAGGCATTTGCAAATGTCCGGATATTCCTTGAGAATGTGCGGCCTTTCGGGCACCCGTGTGCCCGCTGTGCATCATGATTTGCAGCACCGACTACAGGAACGATGTTCAATGCTTACCATTCGTCTTGCCCGTGGCGGCTCCAAAAAGCGCCCGTTTTACCAACTGACCGTAACCGACTCGCGTAACCCGCGTGACGGCTCCCACATCGAACAGGTTGGCTTCTTCAACCCGATCGCTCGTGGTCAGGAAGTTCGTCTGTCCGTTAAACAAGACCGCGTTGCTCACTGGCTGAGCATCGGCGCACAGCCGTCTGAGCGTGTTGCTCAGCTGCTGAAGGAAGCTGCCAAGGCTGCTGCCTGAACTGTATGAACGCGACGCCAGAAAAGGCTGACGACCTCATCGTCGTTGGCAAGATTTTTTCGGTTCACGGCGTTCGCGGCGAGGTGAAGGTGTATTCCTTTACCGATCCGATTGAAAACCTGTTGGATTACCGTAACTGGACGCTTCGGCGCGAAGGGTCGGTCAAGCAGGTAGAGCTGGTCAGTGGCCGTTCCAATAAAAAGGAGCTGGTCGCCAAGCTCAAAGGGCTCGACGATCGTGACGAAGCGCGTCTTCTGAGCGGTTACGAGATTTGCATCTCGCGCAGCCTTTTGCCCAACCTGACGGACGACGAGTACTACTGGTACCAGTTGGTCGGTCTGAAAGTCATCAACCAGGACGAACAGCTGTTCGGCACGGTTGATCACCTGTTGGAGACCGGCGCGAACGATGTAGTGGTGGTCAAGCCTTGCGCAGGCAGCCTGGATGACCGTGAGCGCTTGTTGCCCTATACGGCGCAATGTGTGCTGGCAGTCGACCTTGAGGCCGGTGTGATGCGGGTCGAATGGGACGCGGATTTCTAACTGATGGGTAACCTTCGCGTAGAAGTCATCACGTTGTTCCCCGAGATGTTCTCGGCCATTACGGAGTACGGCATTACCAGCCGCGCGGTGAAGCAGGGCTTGTTGCAAGTCACTTGCTGGAATCCGCGGGACTACACCAGTGATCGCCACCACACGGTGGATGATCGGCCTTTTGGCGGTGGTCCGGGGATGGTGATGAAGATCAAGCCTCTGGAAGATGCACTGGCCAGTGCCAGGCAAGCGACCGGAGCAGCGGCAAAGGTGATCTACCTTTCGCCACAAGGCCGCAAGCTGGATCAGCAAGCGGTCAAAGGCTTGGCCGAACAGGAATCTCTGATCCTGATCGCCGGCCGTTATGAAGGCATTGACGAGCGTTTTATTGATGCTCATGTCGATGAAGAGTGGTCGATTGGTGACTATGTGCTTTCCGGTGGTGAGCTACCGGCCATGGTACTGATCGATGCGGTTACGCGGCTGCTGCCCGGAGCTTTAGGGCATGTAGGCTCGGCGGAGGAAGATTCCTTCACCGATGGCTTGCTGGATTGCCCGCACTACACCCGACCTGAGGTGTATGCGGATCAGCGTGTACCCGACGTGTTGCTAAGTGGCAACCATGCACATATCCGGCGATGGCGGATGAAGCAGTCCCTTGGTAGGACCTTCGAACGACGCGCCGATCTTCTGGAAAGTCGCTCACTTTCTGGAGAAGAGAAAAAGCTGCTCGAGGAATACCTCCGCGAGCGGAACGATAGTTAACGTATCGATGGTGGATCACGTTTGTCCACCTTAGGAGCACAGCATGACTAACAAAATCATCCAGCAGCTCGAAGCAGAGCAGATGAGCAAGGAAATCCCGACCTTCGCACCAGGCGACACCATTGTCGTCCAGGTTAAAGTGAAGGAAGGTGAGCGTTCCCGTCTGCAGGCGTTCGAAGGCGTTGTTATCGCCAAGCGTAACCGTGGTCTGAACAGCGCCTTCACCGTGCGCAAGATCTCGAGCGGCGTTGGTGTTGAGCGTACCTTCCAGACCTACAGCCCGCAAATCGACAGCCTGGCCGTGAAACGTCGTGGTGACGTGCGTAAAGCCAAGCTGTACTACCTGCGCGACCTGTCCGGCAAAGCCGCTCGCATCAAGGAAAAACTGTCCTGAGTACAGTTTGCCCGGTGGCCATGGCCGCCTAGCGAGAAAAAAAGCAGCCTTCGGGCTGCTTTTTTGCGTTTTGAAACTTAAGAAAGCGATGTGACCAGACATGACTACCCGAGACCAGGAAATCCAGCGCCGCACCGAGCTTTCGGTAACCCGCGTGACCAAGGCGGTATTCCCCAACACTACCAACCATCACAACACCCTGTTTGGCGGCACCGCGCTGGCCTGGATGGACGAAGTGTCGTTCATCGCCGCCACACGCTTCTGCCGCTTGCCATTGGTGACGGTTTCGACCGACCGCATCGACTTCAAGCACCCAATCCCGGCGGGTTCGATCGTCGAGCTGGTGGGCACGGTGATCAAGGTGGGCAACACCAGCTTGCAGGTGCAAGTGGATGTGTTCGTCGAGAACATGTACCTGGATGGCCGCGAACGGGCGATCCATGGTGTGTTCAGCTTTGTCGCCATCGACGAAGACAAGCGGCCGGTGCCGGTGCTGCCCCAGGCCTGACGCTCAACCTGGCGTGGTTGCAGCGTCGGCGACCGGCAGCGGCTCGACCAGGGCGACCAAGGTCCAGCCCGACTGCGGCGTGAGTGGGTTGTCCGGGCTCGCTACATGCACCCAGCCATTGGCGTCACGGGCGAACAGCAGGTGCGCGCGGTCGCCATGCAGTGCCTGATAATTTTCCCAGTCGAAGCCTTCGGTCAGGTGGGTGCTGTACAGCTCGGCGCCGCGGTGCAAGTGATTCGCCAGTTGCTGGTAGGTCATCGCGCTTGAACCGAGCAGGTGGCCGCGATGCTCCTCGCTGGCCCGGTGCTTGTCACTGCGCTGTTTCTCCAGGCCGCTGGCGAGTACGAACAGGCGGCTGTGGCCGAAGTCATGGCGAAAGCGGGCGCAGGCCAGGGCGTTGATCTCGCCGGCCGGCGACAGCCCCAACAGGTGGCCGAGGCCGACCAGGTCCAAGTGTGCATCGGCATGCTGCGAGGCGGGGTTGCCAAAGTAGGTCGGCAAGCCGTCCATGCGCGCGGCGCGGATGTTTTCCCAGCTCGAATCGGTCAGCAGTACACGGCAACCCAATTGCTGCAGGGCTTTGCCGAGGGTGCGCGCAGGCCCGTTGGCGCCGACGATGAGAAAGCCGCTGGGGGCAGGCTCGGCGACCTTGAGCAGGCGCGCCAGCGGCCTTGCCGTGGCGCTCTGCAGCACCACGGTGCCGATGATCACGGCGAAGGTCAGTGGCACCAGCAACAGCGCATCCTGATGGCCGGCCTCGTGCAGGCGGATCGCGAAGATCGCCGATACCGCGGCGGCGACGATGCCGCGCGGGGCGATCCAGGCCAGCAAGGCCCGCTCGCGCCAGTTCAGCGAGGAGCCCAGCGTCGACACGAAGACGTTCAGCGGCCGTGCCAGCAACTGGATCACCAGCAGCAGCGCCAGCACCGCCGGGCCCAGCCCGAGCAAGGCGTGCAGGTCGAGGCGCGCGGCCAGCAAGATGAACAGGCCGGAGATCAGCAGCACGCTGAGGTTCTCCTTGAAGTGCAGGATCTGCCGCACATCCACCCCGCGCATGTTGGCCAGCCACATGCCCATCAGCGTCACCGCCAGCAGCCCTGATTCGTGCACGATCTGGTTGGCGGCGATGAAGATTCCCAGCACCGCTGCCAGCGACGCCAGGTTGTGCAGGTACTCCGGCAGCCACTGTTCGCGCATGACCTGGCCCAGCAACCAGCCGCCGGCAGCGCCCAGTGCAGTGCCGCAGAAGATCACCCCGGCAAAGGTACCCAGGCTCTGGATCAGGCCATTGCCATCGGCACTGGCAATGATGAAGCTGTACACCACCACGGCCAGCAGCGCGCCAATCGGGTCGATGACGATGCCTTCCCAGCGCAGGATATTGGCGATTGTCGCCTTTGGCCGCACTACCCGCAGCATGGGCACGATCACTGTCGGCCCGGTGACCAGGGTCAAGGTGCCGAACAGAATCGCCAACGGCCAGTCGAACCCCAGCAGCCAGTGGGTCGCCAGCGCGATCACCAGCCAGGTCGACAGCGCGCCAACGGTGACCAGGCGGTGCACCACGCTGCCGATATCGCGCCACTGCGACACGTGCAGGGTGAGGCTGCCCTCGAACAGGATCAGCGCCACGGCCAGGGACACCAGCGGCATCAGCAACGGGCCGAACAACGCCTGCGGGTCGAGCCAGCCGAGCAGCGGGCCGACAGTGATGCCGGTCAGCAGCAGAAAGAGGATGGCCGGCAGTTTCAGGCGCCAGGCGAGCCACTGGCAGGCCAGGGCGGCGGCACCGATGCCACCGATGCTGAGAAGGATCTGCTGTTCGTTCATGCGGGCTCCCTATGCTGGCGCTGTTATGAAAGACTAAGCGTCATTTCGTCGTTTGCCACCGAGTTTTCATGCCCGCCCTAGACCACCCCCTGATTGACCAGTTTCTTGATGCCCTGTGGCTGGAAAAAGGCCTGTCGGACAACACCCGGGTCTCCTATCGCAGTGACCTGGCGCTGTTCAACGGCTGGCTCCAGGACCACACCGTGGCCTTGCCCGACGCCGGTCGCGAGCTGATCCTCGATCACCTGGCCTGGCGCCTCGACCAAGGCTACAAACCGCGTTCCACCGCACGCTTTCTCTCTGGCCTGCGTGGCTTCTTTCGCTACCTGCTGCGCGAAAAGCTGGTGGCGATCGACCCCACCTTGCAGGTGGAGATGCCGCACTTGGGCCGGCCTTTGCCGAAATCCTTGTCCGAAGCCGACGTAGAAGCACTGCTGCAAGCGCCGGACCTCGGCGAAGCCATCGGCCAGCGCGACCGCGCCATGCTCGAAGTCCTGTATGCCTGCGGCCTGCGGGTTACCGAACTGGTCAGCCTGACCCTCGACCAGGTCAACCTGCGCCAAGGCGTATTGCGGGTAATGGGCAAGGGCAGCAAGGAGCGGCTGGTACCAATGGGTGAAGAGGCAGTGGTGTGGCTGGAGCGCTACCTGCGCGATGGCCGCAGCGAGCTGTTGAACGGCCGTCCCAGTGATGTGCTGTTCCCCAGCCTGCGCGGCGAGCAGATGACCCGCCAGACCTTCTGGCACCGAATCAAGCACCACGCTCGGGTTGCCGGTATCGACAAGGCGTTGTCACCCCACACCTTGCGCCATGCCTTCGCGACCCATCTGCTCAACCACGGTGCCGACCTGCGCGTGGTGCAGATGCTGCTGGGCCATAGCGACCTGTCGACCACGCAGATCTACACCCACGTGGCCAAGGCCCGTTTGCAGCAGCTGCACGCCCAGCATCACCCGCGTGGATGAATGATTTTCATGTTCCGCCGGCCGGTATCCGCAGACCCCTTCAACGGTGGTGTGATGTGGTAGGCTTGAGCGGTTTGCACCAAGGGCCGCACGGTCACCGCGTTTTTTTGCAGGTGACGCCCTCCGGCCCCTGTCCGCCTTCAGGAGTTCCCATGCGTTTGACCCAGATTTTCGCCGCCGCCGCGTTGGCGCTGGCCAGTACCTTTGCCGTTGCCGCGGCAACCGACAGCAATGCCGGTGCCGAGCAGGCCATCCGCAAGTCATTGCAGAACCTCGAACTGGAAGTGCCCGTAGAAAGCGTTGCCAGCAGCCCGCTCAACGGCCTGTATGAAGTCAAGCTGCAGGGCGGCCGTGTGCTGTACGCCAGCGCTGACGGCCAGTTCGTCATGCAGGGCTACCTGTACCAGATCCAGGACGGCAAGCCGGTCAACCTGACCGAGAAGACCGAGCGTCAAGGTGTCGCCAAGCTCATCAATGGCATTCCAGCCGCCGAGATGGTGGTTTATCCTGCCAAAGGCGAGACCAAGTCGCACATCACCGTGTTCACCGATACCACCTGCCCGTATTGCCACAAGCTGCACGCCGAAGTGCCGGAGCTGAACCGTCGCGGTATCGAAGTGCGCTATGTCGCCTTCCCGCGTCAGGGCCTCGGTTCGCCGGGTGACGAGCAGTTGCAGGCAGTCTGGTGTTCCAGCGACCGCCGCGCGGCGCTGGACAAGATGGTCGATGGCAAGGAAATCAAGGCGGCCAAGTGCGCCAACCCGGTCAGCAAGCAGTTCCAGCTGGGCCAGTCGATCGGCGTCAACGGCACGCCGGCGATCGTCCTTGAAAGCGGCCAGGTGATCCCGGGTTACCAGCCGGCGCCGCAAGTGGCCAAGTTGGCCCTGGCCGGCCAGCAGCAAGCAGCCAAGTAATTTATTCAGTACGCCGTCGTCATGGGGTGACGGCATGTTTCACGGTCGGCGCAGGTGCCGGCCGTTCAATGGGGAGTTCACAGTGAAACCGGTCAAAGTAGGCATCTGTGGGTTGGGGACCGTCGGTGGCGGAACCTTCAATGTACTTCAGCGCAACGCCGAGGAGATTGCCCGCCGTGCCGGGCGCGGTATTGAAGTGGCCCAGATCGCCATGCGCTCGCCGAACCCGAACTGCCAGATTACCGGTACCCCCATTACCGCTGATGTGTTCGACGTTGCGAGCAACCCGGAGATCGACATTGTCATCGAGCTGATCGGTGGCTATACCATCGCCCGTGACCTGGTACTCAAGGCCATCGAAAACGGCAAGCACGTGGTCACCGCCAACAAGGCGCTGATCGCCGTGCACGGCAACGAAATCTTCGCCAAGGCCCGCGAGAAGGGCGTGATCGTCGCCTTCGAAGCGGCGGTTGCCGGCGGCATCCCGGTGATCAAGGCCATCCGTGAAGGCTTGTCGGCCAACCATATCAACTGGCTGGCCGGCATCATCAACGGCACTGGCAACTTCATCCTCACCGAAATGCGCGAGAAGGGCCGTGCCTTCCCGGACGTACTGGCTGAAGCCCAGGCCCTGGGCTATGCCGAAGCCGACCCGACCTTCGACGTCGAAGGCATCGATGCTGCGCACAAGCTGACCATCCTGGCCTCCATTGCCTTTGGTATCCCGCTGCAGTTCGACAAGGCCTACACCGAGGGCATCACCCAGCTGACCACCGCTGACGTGAACTACGCCGAGGCCCTGGGCTATCGCATCAAGCACTTGGGTGTGGCACGCCGCACGGCCGAAGGTATCGAGCTGCGCGTGCACCCGACGCTGATCCCGAGCGACCGCCTGATCGCCAACGTCAATGGCGTGATGAACGCAGTCATGGTCAACGGCGACGCCGCTGGCTCGACCCTGTACTACGGCGCCGGTGCCGGTATGGAGCCGACCGCTTCGTCGGTGGTGGCCGACCTGGTCGACGTGGTCCGCGCCATGACCTCCGACCCGGAAAACCGCGTGCCGCACCTGGCCTTCCAGCCCGATTCGTTGTCGTCGCACCCGATCCTGCCGATCGAGGCCTGCGAAAGTGCCTACTACCTGCGCATCCAGGCCAAGGATCACCCCGGTGTTTTGGCCCAGGTGGCCAGCATCCTGTCGGAGCGTGGCATCAACATCGAATCGATCATGCAGAAGGAAGCCGAAGAGCAGGATGGCCTGGTGCCGATGATCCTGCTGACCCACCGCGTGGTCGAGCAAGGCATCAACGACGCCATCGTCGCTCTGGAAGCCCTGCAGGATGTGGTTGGCAAGGTCGTGCGCATCCGCGTCGAACAGCTTAATTAACGAAGAGTGCCGACGGGCCGCGCCAGCGGCCCCGGCCCCAGTCTCGAAGGTTTGCACCATGCGCTATATCAGCACCCGCGGCCAGGCACCGGCCCTGAACTTTGAAGATGTGCTGCTGGCTGGCCTTGCCAGCGACGGCGGCCTGTACGTCCCTGAAAACCTGCCACGCTTCACCCAGGAAGAGATCGCCTCCTGGGCTGGCCTGCCTTACCACGAACTGGCCTTCCGTGTGATGCGCCCGTTCGTTGCCGGCAGCATCGCCGATGCCGACTTCAAGAAGATCCTCGAAGAAACCTACGGCGCGTTCGCTCACGCGGCCGTGGCGCCGCTGCGCCAGTTGAATTCGAACGAGTGGGTCATGGAGCTGTTCCACGGCCCGACCCTGGCCTTCAAGGACTTTGCCCTGCAGTTGCTCGGCCGCCTGCTCGACCACGTGCTGGTCAAGCGCGGCGAGCGCGTGGTGATCGTTGGCGCCACCAGCGGTGATACCGGTTCTGCCGCCATCGAAGGTTGCCGCCGTTGCGACAACGTCGACATCTTCATCCTGCACCCGCACCAGCGTGTGTCGGAAGTACAGCGTCGGCAGATGACCACGATCTTCGGCGACAACATCCACAACATCGCCATCGAAGGCAACTTCGACGACTGCCAGGAGATGGTAAAGGCCAGCTTCGCCGACCAGTCGTTCCTCAAGGGCACACGCCTGGTGGCAGTCAACTCGATCAACTGGGCGCGGATCATGGCCCAGATCGTCTACTACTTCCACGCAGCCCTGCAGTTGGGCGGGCCAGCCCGCTCGGTGGCGTTCTCGGTGCCTACCGGTAACTTCGGCGACATCTTCGCCGGCTACCTGGCGCGCAACATGGGCCTGCCGATCAGCCAGCTGGTGGTGGCCACCAACCGTAACGACATCCTGCACCGCTTCATGAGCGGCAATCAGTACGTCAAGGAAACCCTGCACGCAACCTTGTCGCCGTCGATGGACATCATGGTGTCGTCCAACTTCGAGCGCCTGCTGTTCGACCTGCATGGCCGCAATGGCGCTGCCATTGCCGAGCTGATGGCGAACTTCAAGCAGGGTGGCGGCTTCAGCGTCGACGAAGACCGCTGGACCGAGGCGCGCAAGCTGTTCGACTCGCTGGCCGTCAGTGACGAGCAAACCTGCGAGACCATCGCCGAGGTGTTCGCCAGCACCGGTGAAGTGCTCGACCCGCATACCGCGATCGGCGTCAAGGCCGCCCGTGAGTGCCGCCGCAGCCTGGACACGCCAATGGTGGTGCTGGGTACTGCGCACCCGGTCAAGTTCCCGGAAGCGGTAGAGAAGGCCGGTGTGGGCAAGGCGCTGGAGTTGCCTGCGCACCTGGTCGACCTGTTCAGCCGCGAAGAGCGCTGCACGGTGCTGGCCAATGACCTGAAGGCCGTTCAGGGCTTTGTCAGCCAGCACGGTAACCGCGGCAAGCCGCTTTAACGCCAGGACCGCCACATAACCCATCGCCGGCAAGCCGGCGATGGGTTGCGCAGCAGCTTCGCTCTGTCGCTGCTTCCTTGCGCTGTTTCAGACTTTTCCTATTTAAACCGCTCGACGTCTTGCCTAGATTTGCGAGTCCTTCCTTCTTCAGGAGCGGCTCATGTCCAGGCCTTACGTGCTGATTCACCAGGCACGCCCTTCCCATCAGATTCTTCTGCATCAGGCCTTCAACGCCCAAGGCATATTCGACGTGCGCATCATCGAGGACGCGGGCGACCTGCGCGCCTGCCTGTCCGCTGGCCGCTGCCCTGACTTGCTGATCCTCGACCACGCGATGCCCACAAAGGCAGGGCATGCCGTACTGAAACGGCTCACCGGCATGCCTGCGTTGCGCGCCTTGATGTTCGTGGGTCAGGCAGCACCCGACCAGCACAATCTTGCCCTGGAGGCCAAGCAACGGGGGCTTTGGGTCATTGCCGAGCTGCCCTGGCCGCTGTCCATGACGCACCTGCAGCGTGCGCTTCAGTGCCTGGGCAGGCGTACTCAAACTGTCACGTCTGCGCCGCATGCTCACTGAAACAGCGCCAGCGTCTCGAACTTTACGCTGCGCTTGTTGGTCAGTTTCTCTATAGCCCACCACGCAGCGAGTGATCCGGATGGAAAGAATCTGCAGACTGCTCAACGAAGCCCTGACCCCTTATCAAACCCACCTGGGCATCGCCGATGCCAATGGCAATCGTCAATTGACCGTGTTTGACAGCCTTGCAGGCATCACCCTGCAGCGCACGGTAAGTCTGCGCCAGTTGCAGGAGCAGCGCCTGCTGATTGACGTGGTGGATGGTCTGCACCGTGATCTGCAGATTGCCGAAGGGCGATTGCAGCCTTGTGTCATTGCTGCGTTGCAACAGCGTCAGCAACCTCAGGGAACCTTTGCCTGACCCGGCTTTCAGACACAGTAAGGGCAGCCAGCCAGCGCTTTGCTCCGGTGTTGGCAGGCTGTTCCGGGAAGTCTCCAAGGACTTTCGATTGGCCCCGGGCGTCCTCCCCAGCGTCCGGGGTTTCTTTTTTTTGCGTGATTCACGCCGGCATGGGCAAAGGCCTATTCGCCTTTGAAAAACTGCTTGCTCTGCTCCAGATAGTCTTCCTGCAACTGCGGGTCCAGCCACCGTGCATACAGCCCCGGCAACGTGTCCCGACGCAGCGTGGGCAGCAGTTGGTCGATGTGCGCAATGGCCTCGCGCCCCAGTGGCGAGTTCGAGCAACCCACATGCAGAAACTGGTAAGGGTTCACGCCTTGCACAGGGTGGAAGTGGTAATCCGCCAGTAACCCGCCTTGCTGCTGGATCAGGTAACGCACCTCTGGCCAGTACCCCATCACCATGTGCAGGCGGCCCAGTCGCTGCATTTGCAGTTGGTTGGCGGTGGCATCGTTGCCGTAGTGGCGGCTGAGCGACGCCTCTGGCAGCTGACGCAGAACCTCATCGATCTGCGTGCCATAGCTGCGCTCGGCGACGATACCGAGCTTCAACGAGGTCTGGTTCAACAGCCCGTGCAAATCGACTTCGTGGCCTGTGAGAAACGGCGCAAGCAGTGCCTCGTCTTCCTTGCGGACCACCAGCCCGCCGCTCATTACACCCAGTAACGGCATGGAAAAATGCACGTATCCGGCACGTTCCTGCGTCCACAGCAGGGTCGGGTCGCAGGTGAAGCTGCTGGCGTCCTGAAGCATCTGGATACCCCGCGCGCGGTTGACCCGGACGATGCTGTGATCGTATTCGGGCATCTGCGCGATCAACTGCGGCAGCAGGCGATCAACCACCCCCTGGCCTTTCTCCGGGCCTTCGAAAATGGTGAACGGCGGCAGGTCTCGAACCAGCCACCAGATACGCTCCTTGGCCGCGGCGGGCAGTATGGCCAGTGCGGGCAGTAGCCCGCACAGCAGGAGCAGGGGGCGCAACCAGCGGGCAACTCGCATCGGCGGCGGCAGAGGTCAGACCGCGCCTGCTGCGCGCAGGCCGGCGATGGCGGCTGCGTCGTAGCCCAGGGCAGCGAGCAGTGCTTCGGTGTGTTCGCCCAGCGCCGGCCCGACCCATTCGGTGGAGCCGGGCGTTTCCGAAAGCTTGGGCACGATGCCTGGCATCTTGAAGGGTTTGCCGTCTGGCAGGCGTGCCTGCAGAAACATCTCCCGTGCCAGGTATTGCGGGTCATTGAACATGTCTTCGGCCGAATAGATGCGGCTGGCTGGCACTTCGGCGGTAGTGAGCACCTGCATGAGCTGGTCCAGCGGCTGGCTGTTGGCCCAGCGGTCGATTACCCCGTACAGCTCGTCCCGGCGCAGGTCGCGGCCATCGTTGGTGGCCAGCGTGGGGTCATCGGCCAGGTCGGCGCGGCCGATGGCCTGCATGAAGCGCTTGAAGATCGCATCGCCGTTGGCGCCGATCTGCACATGCTTGCCATCGGCACTGGTATGGATGGAGGAGGGGGTGATGCCCGGCATGATATTGCCGGTGCGCTCACGGATGAAACCAAAGACGTCGAATTCCGGGACCATGCTTTCCATCATGGCGAAGATCGCCTCGTACAGCGCCACGTCCACTACCTGGCCCTGGCCGCCGTTGACTTCCTGGTGACGCAAGGCCATCAACGCGCCGATCACTCCCCACAAGGCGGCAATCGAGTCACCGATGGAAATACCCGTGCGCACCGGCGGGCGGTCATCGAAGCCGGTGATGTAGCGCAGGCCGCCCATGGACTCGCCCACGGCGCCAAAGCCCGGCTGGTCTTTCATCGGCCCGGTCTGGCCGAAACCGGACAGGCGCACCATGACCAGGCGCGGGTTGAGCGCGTGCAGCACGTCCCAGCCCAGGCCGAGTTTTTCCAGCACGCCGGGGCGGAAGTTTTCGATCAGGATGTCGGCGTCGGCCAACAGGCGTTTGAGGATCTCGAGGCCTTCCGGGTGCTTGAGGTTGAGGGTCAGCGACTGTTTGTTGCGCGCCTGCACGAACCACCACAGCGACGTGCCTTCGTACATCTTGCGCCATTTGCGCAGCGGATCGCCGCCATCGGGGGACTCGACCTTGATCACCTCGGCGCCGAACTCGGCACAGATACGCGAGGCGAACGGGCCAGCGATCAGGGTCCCGAGTTCGATGACTTTCAGGCCGGCGAGGGGTTTGCTGGGCGTAGGCATGGGGCATCCGTGGCAACTGGGCAGAGCCGTGGTTTTATCATAGCTCCGAAGCCGCAGATACTGCCGCGGCGCAACGAAGGGCAGGATCGGTTAGACTGTGTCACTTTTCTTTGCGCAAGAAGCCCGTCGACCATGGCCCAGCCGTCCACCACCTACAAATTCGAACTGAATCTGACCGACCTCGATCGCAGCGTGTACGAAAGCGTCAAGCAGACCATTGCTCGTCACCCGTCGGAAACCGAAGAGCGTATGGCGGTGCGTCTGCTGGCTTATGCGCTCTGGTACAACGAGCAGCTGTCGTTTGGTCGCGGCCTGTCGGATGTCGATGAGCCGGCATTGTGGGAAAAGAGCCTGGACGATCGCGTTTTGCACTGGATCGAAGTCGGCCAGCCGGACGCGGACCGCCTGACCTGGTGTTCCCGCCGCACCGAGCGCACCAGCCTGCTGGCCTACGGTAGCCTGCGAGTGTGGGAGACCAAAGTGGTGCCTGCGGTCAAGAACCTGAAGAACCTGAACATTGCCGCTGTGCCGCAAGAGGTGCTGGAGACCCTGGCCACCGACATGCCGCGCAGTATCAAGTGGGACGTAATGATCAGCGAAGGCACAGTGTTCGTCACCGATGACCGTGGCCAGCACGAAGTGCAGCTGCAGTGGCTGCTTGGCGAGCGCGGCTGAGCCGAAGCCCTTATGCGTATCGAACCTCGCCCCCTGCCGTCGACCCTGCCATTTCTGGGTAACCTGCCACCCTTGCTGACTCGCCTGTATGCCGCCCGCGGCGTGCAGAGCGAGGCCGAGCTGGACAAGAGCCTGGCGCGGCTGCTGCCGTACCAGCAGCTCAAAGGCATCGAGGCGGGGGTAGACCTGCTGGTCGAAGCGCTCGACCAGCGCCAGCGCATCCTCATCGTTGGCGACTTCGATGCCGACGGCGCCACCGCCAGTACCGTGGGTGTGCTGGGCCTGCGCTTGTTGGGCGCGGCCCACGTCGACTACCTGGTGCCCAACCGCTTCGAATTCGGCTATGGCCTGACCCCGGAGATCGTTGAGGTCGCGCTGCAGCGCCAACCGCAATTGCTGATCACTGTCGACAACGGTATCTCCAGTGTCGACGGCGTGGCGGCAGCCAAGGCAGCGGGGCTCAAGGTGCTGGTCACCGATCACCACTTGCCGGGCGAGCAGTTGCCCGACGCCGATGCGATCATCAACCCGAACCAGCCGGGCTGCGACTTCCCGAGCAAGTCGTTGGCCGGGGTCGGGGTAATCTTCTATGTGCTCATGGCCTTGCGCGCACGCCTGCGCAGCCTGGGGCGCTACCAGAACCAAGCACAGCCGAACATCGGCGAGCTGCTCGACCTGGTGGCGCTGGGCAGTGTCGCCGACGTGGTGCCGCTGGACGCCAACAACCGCATTCTGGTGCACCAGGGCCTCGAGCGCATTCGTGCCGGCCGCGCACGGCCGGGGCTCAAGGCGATTCTGGAAGTGGCCCGCCGTGACCACCGGCGCATCACTTCGACTGACCTGGGGTTCATCCTTGGCCCGCGTTTGAACGCGGCCGGGCGCCTGGACGACATGAGCCTGGGCATCGAGTGCCTGCTGTGCGAAGACGCGGCCTTGGCCCAGGACATGGCCCAGCAGCTGGACGACCTCAACCAGGACCGCAAGTCCATCGAGCAAGGCATGCAGCGTGAGGCGCTGGCCCAACTGAAGGATTTGCCGGTCGAGTCCATGCCGTATGGCCTGTGCCTGTTCGATGCCGACTGGCACCAGGGCGTGATCGGGATTCTCGCTTCGCGCCTGAAGGAGCGCTATCACCGGCCGACCATCGCCTTTGCCGATGCTGGCGACGGCATGCTCAAGGGTTCGGCGCGCTCGGTACCCGGTTTTCATATTCGCGATGCGCTGGATGCGGTCGCGGCGCGTCATCCGCAACTGATCAGCAAGTTCGGCGGCCATGCCATGGCGGCGGGGTTGTCGCTGCCTGAGGGCAACTTCCCGGCCTTTGCTGAGGCGTTCGACGAAGAAGTGCGGCGCCAGCTGTGCGAAGAGGACCTGACTGGCCGGTTACTGTCAGATGGCAGCCTGGCGGTGGAGGAATTCCACCTCGACCTGGCCAAGGCTTTGCGCCATGCCGGGCCCTGGGGGCAGCACTTCCCGGAGCCGCTGTTCCATGGTGTGTTCCAGCTGGTCGAGCAGCGTGTGGTGGGTGAGCGGCACCTGAAGGTGGTGCTCAAGAGCGAGTGCGGTTCGGTGCGGCTGGATGGCATTGCCTTCGGCGTCGACCGCGAGGTGTGGCCGAACCCGACGGTGCGCTGGGTGGAGCTGGCGTACAAGCTGGATGTGAACGAGTTTCGTGGCAATGAAAGTGTGCAACTGATGATTGCCCACATGGAGCCGCGTTGACGGCAAGGTGCTTGCCTTGATTGTTGTGGGGTAGCGGAAATCGAGCGCCGCCCGCGCGGCGCTCGATCTCATAGGCGCTGCAAAGCTGTCGCCCTGCACCTTGCCGCCTCACATACCCTCCAAAGCCATGCCTCAGTCACCTCACAGCAAATTCCACGGAACCTCCCCCCCACCCAATCTGGTCTAGTCTGAACATAGACCGGACCCGGGCCACGGACGTGTAATTGAGTGCCCGGGCCGGATCACCATTGGAGTCCTTGGGAGGTGCCCTCATGAGCTTGCTGCTCGAGCCTTACACCCTGCGTCAGCTGACGCTGCCCAACCGCATCGCGGTCTCGCCGATGTGCCAGTATTCCGCCGTCGATGGCCTGGCCAACGACTGGCATCTTGTCCACCTGGGCAGCCGCGCCGTCGGTGGCGCCGGCCTGATCATTGCCGAAGCTACAGCGGTTACCCCTGACGGACGTATCACCGCCGAAGACCTCGGCCTGTGGAATGACGAGCAGATTGCCCCGCTGCAGCGCATCACCCGCTTCATCACCGCCCAGGGCGCCGTGCCAGGCCTGCAACTGGCCCACGCCGGGCGCAAGGCCAGCACCCACCGGCCCTGGTTGGGCAAGCATGGCAGCGTAAAGGTCGAAGAGGGCGGCTGGCAGCCGGTCGGGCCGTCGAAGATCGCCTTCGACCCTGAACATGCTGTGCCTCACGAGCTGTCGACAGGGGAGATCGCCGGCATCGTGCAGGCGTTCGCCGACGCCGCCCGGCGCGCCCTGACAGCGGGGTTCAAGGTGGTCGAGGTGCATGCGGCGCATGGCTACCTGCTGCATCAGTTTCTCTCGCCGCTGAGCAACCAGCGGCGTGACGACTATGGCAGTTGCTTTGAAAACCGTATCCGCCTGACCCTCGAAGTCACCCAGGCGGTGAGGGACGTCTGGCCTGCCGAGCTGCCCGTGTTCGTGCGGGTATCAGCGACCGACTGGGTCGAAGACGGCTGGAACCCGGACGAAACCGTAGAGCTGGCCCGTCGTCTGCGGGCGCTGGGGGTGGACCTGATCGATGTCTCCTCCGGCGGCACGTCGGTCAACGCCGAGATCCCCACGGGGCCTGGCTACCAGACCCGCTTTGCCGAGCGTGTGCGCAAGGAGTCGGAGATTGCCACTGGCACGGTGGGCATGATCACCGAACCGGCGCAGGCCGAGCACATCCTGCGCACCGGGCAGGCCGATGTCATCTTCCTGGCGCGCGAATTGTTGCGTGACCCCTATTGGCCGCTGCATGCCGATGATGACCTGGGGGGCAACAAGGCCACCTGGCCGGCGCAGTATCAACGGGCTACCAGCCGGGCCAACCCGATCCATGAGTCGGATTTACGGGACTGATAATGACCCCCGTGGGAGCGGGCTTGCACCGCGAACACGGGCGAAGCCCGTGCCATCCTTCGCGGTGCTTGCTTCGCGGAGCAAGCCCTCTCCCACAGGCTCCTGCTAACGCCGCAGTGGTCTCAATGCTTGATCATCACATGCCGTACGCAGGTGTAGTCCTCCAGCCCATACACCGACATATCCTTCCCATAACCCGAATGCTTCTGCCCGCCATGGGGCATTTCGCTGACCAGCATGAAATGGGTATTCACCCACGTGCAGCCATACTGCAGCCGCGCCGCCAGGCGATGAGCGCGGCCGGTGTCGCCGGTCCACACCGATGATGCCAGGCCATAGTTGGAGTCATTGGCCCATTCCAGCGCTTGGGCCTCGTCGGTAAAGCGGGTCACCGACACCACTGGGCCGAACACTTCGTTGCGCACGATCTCGTCATCCTGCAGGGCATCGGCCAGTACGGTCGGCTCGAAAAAGAAGCCGTCGCCGTCAATCGCCTTGCCGCCGGTCACCAGGCGGATATGTGGCTGGGCAATGGCACGCTGCACCAGCCCGGCAACCTTGTCGCGGTGTTGCGCGCTGATCAGTGGCCCCAGCTCGGTGTCCTCGGCATCCTGCAAACCGTGCTTGAGGCTTGCGACGGCGTCGCCCAGGCGCTGCACGAACTGCTCGTAGATACCGTCCTGCACATACAGGCGGCATGCTGCAGTGCAGTCCTGGCCGGCGTTGTAGAAGCCGAACGTGCGGATACCGTCGATGGCGGCGTCGATGTCGGCATCGTCGAACACCAGCACCGGCGCTTTGCCGCCCAGCTCCATGTGCATGCGCTTCACGCTGTCGGCCGTGGCGCTGATGATGTGCGCGCCGGTAGGGATCGAGCCGGTCAGTGACACCATGCGCACTTTCGGGTGGGTAACCAGTGGCGTGCCGACTGTCTGGCCGCGGCCGAAGAGAATGTTGAGCACGCCGGGCGGCAGCAGGCCCTGGGCCAGTTCGCCCAGGCGCAGCGCGGTCAGCGGCGTCAGTTCGGACGGTTTGATCACCACCGTGTTACCGGCGGCCAGTGCCGGTGCGACCTTCCAGGCCAGCATCATCAGCGGGTAGTTCCACGGCGCGATCGAGGCGACCACGCCCAGCGGGTCGCGGCGGATCATCGATGTGTGCCCCGGCAGGTATTCACCGGCCGCCGAGCCGCCCAGGCAGCGCGCTGCGCCGGCAAAAAAACGGAAGACATCGGCGATCGCCGGTATTTCGTCATTCAGTGCCGCGCTGAAAGGCTTGCCGCAATTCTGCGATTCGAGCCGGGCCAGTTCTTCGCCATGCTGCTCGATGGTGTCAGCCAGCGCCAGCAGGGCCAGGGAACGGTCTTTGGGGCTGGCCTGGGACCAGCTGTCGAAGGCCAGGTCGGCGGCACGCACGGCGCTGTCGACCTGGGCCTCGGTGGCCTCGTTGATCTGCGCCAGGGCGCTGCCCAGGGCGGGGTTGAGCACGGTCCAGGCCGGCCCGTCGCCAGCTACCAGGCGACCGTTGATCAGCATGTGCGTTTGCATGATGGACTTCTCCAGGGTCATTTGCCGCTGCCCGCCACGCTTTCGCCGCCGCGGGTCAGGTAATAGGCGCCAAGTATCGGCAGCATGGTCACCAGCATCACCAGCATGGCGACCACGTTGGTCACCGGCACGTCGCGTGGGCGGCTGAGCTGGTTGAGCAACCAGATCGGCAGCGTGCGTTCGTGCCCGGCGGTGAAGGTGGTAACGATGATTTCGTCGAACGACAACGCGAAGGCCAGCATGCCGCCTGCCAGCAGCGCCGAGCCGAGGTTGGGCAGGATGATGTAGCGGAAGGTTTGCCAGCCGTCTGCGCCAAGGTCCATCGAGGCCTCGATCAAGCTTTGCGAGGTCCGCCGCAGGCGGGCGATGACGTTGTTGTAGACGATCACTACACAGAAGGTGGCGTGGCCGACCACGATGGTGAACAGGCCAGGCTCGATGCCCAGACGCTTGAACGCCGAGAGCAGGGCGATACCGGTGATGATGCCAGGCAGGGCAATCGGCAGGATCAGCATCAGCGAAATACCTTCCTTGCCAAAAAAACTGCGCCGGTACAGCGCTGCCGAGGCCAGGGTGCCGAGCACCAGGGCGATCAACGTGGCCAGGCAGGCGACCTGCAGCGACAGCTTGATGGCTTCGAGCACGTCGGGGCGGGCGAAGGCCACGGTGAACCACTTCAGGGTGAACCCCTTGGGTGGGAAGCTGAACGCTGCGTCTTCGGTGTTGAAGGCGTAGAGGACGATGATCAGGATCGGGAAGTGCAGGAACAGCAACCCGCCCCAGGCCGCCAGGCGCAGACCCATTGATGCATGTTCAGAGTGCATCGAATGCCCCCAGGCGCTTGACGATGGAGAGGTACAGCGCAATCAGCACGATGGGCACCAGGGTGAACGCGGCGGCCATCGGCATGTTGCCGATCGCCCCTTGCTGGGCGTAGACCATGCTGCCGATGAAGTAGCCGGGCGGGCCGACCAGCTGCGGCACGATGAAGTCGCCCAGGGTCAGTGAGAAGGTGAAGATCGAGCCTGCGGCAATACCGGGGATCGACAGCGGCAGGGTCACCTGCCAGAAGGTTTGCCCGGGCCTTGCCCCCAGGTCTGCCGAGGCCTGCAGCAACGACGGCGGCAGGCGCTCCAGCGAGGCCTGGATCGGCAGGATCATGAACGGCAGCCAGATGTACACGAACACCATGAAACGCCCCAGGTGTGATGTCGACAGGGTGCTGCCGCCAATGCCCGGCACCGTCAACAGCGCCTGCAGCAGGCCATCCAGGTGCAGCAACTGGACGAACCACTGGGCCACGCCGCCCTTGGCCAGCAGCAGGGTCCAGGCATAGGTCTTGACGATGTAGCTGG
Source organism: Pseudomonas sp. Irchel s3f19 (assembly GCF_900187555.1). Taxonomy (NCBI): domain Bacteria; kingdom Pseudomonadati; phylum Pseudomonadota; class Gammaproteobacteria; order Pseudomonadales; family Pseudomonadaceae; genus Pseudomonas; species Pseudomonas sp. Irchel s3f19. The sequence continues at coordinate 499,266 of NZ_FYDW01000003.1, forward strand.
CCCACATCGGCATCATCACAGCGATGTAGAAGAATGCCTTGGTTTTGCCGCTGGTGTAGCGCGCCATGTAATAGGCAATGGGGAAGGCCAGTACCGCGCTGGCCAGCGACACCGCCACGGCCATGCCCAGGGTGCGCAGGATGATGTCGAAGTTCGACGGGTTGAACAGCGCAGCGAAGTTGCCCAGGGTCAGGTCCGGGGTCACCGCCATGGTGAAGTCGTCGAAGGTATAGAAGCCTTGCCACAGCAGGTTCAGCAACGAGCCCAGGTAGATCGCCCCGAACCAGGTCAACGGCGGGATCAGCAGCAGCGTCAGGTAGAGGTTGGGCCGCCGGTACAGCAGGTTGGCAAAGCGGCGCAACGGGCCTGGGTTGGCAAGGCGCGCGTTCATCTCAGCGGCCCTCGTCGAGCACGGTTTCCAGCAGTGCCGTCATCGCTTCACGGGGCCAGCGCGCCTGCACCCGCTGGCCGGCCTGCCAGGTTTGCGCGTGGGCCTGCCAGCGGTCGTTGGCCTGGCTCACCGTCAACAGCTGGCCGCTGTCCAACTGCAGTTCGAAGCGGGTGGCGCTGCCCTGGTACTGCACATCGTGCAGCAGGCCGCTGACCTGCACCTCATGGCTGTCGGCGGCCTGTTCACCCAGGCGGATATGCTCGGGGCGGATGGAAAACGGCGCAGGGCTGCCGTTGAGCTGCTCGGCCAGCTCGCCACGCACCACATTCGAGGTGCCGACGAATTCGGCGACGAAGGTAGTAGCCGGCTGCATGTACAGGTTGCGCGGGGTGTCGACCTGTTCGATGCGGCCGCGGTTGAACACCGCCACGCGGTCGGACATCGACAGGGCTTCGGTCTGGTCGTGGGTGACGAAGATGAAGGTGATGCCCAGCTGGCGCTGCAGCTTTTTCAGTTCGCCCTGCATCTGTTCGCGCAGCTTCAAGTCCAGCGCCCCCAGCGGTTCGTCGAGCAGCAGCACCCGTGGGCGGTTGACCAGGGCGCGGGCGAGGGCGACGCGCTGGCGCTGGCCGCCGGACAGCTGCGCCGGTTTGCGCGCACCGTAACCGGCCAGCGCCACCATCGCCAGGGCCTCGTCGGCGCGGGCATGCCGTTCGGCCTTGGCCACGCCTTTGACCTTGAGGCCATAGGCGATGTTGTCGCGCACGTTCATGTGCGGGAACAGCGCATAGTCCTGGAACACAGTATTGACGTCGCGTTGGTAGGGCGGCACCCCGGCGGCTTCCACGCCATGGATGCGAATCGAACCGTTGTCGGGTTGCTCGAAGCCTGCGATCAGGCGCAGGCAGGTGGTCTTGCCCGACCCGGAGGGGCCGAGCATGGAGAAGAACTCGCCATCCATGATGTCGATGCTGACCTGATCGACGGCCTTGACCTCGCCGAAGGTGCGGGAAACCTGGGTGAACTGGACTGCTAGGGGCATGGCCGGTACTCAGTTGTTGCTGTGTTGCCTGTACCGGATCTTTCGCGGGGCTGCAGCGCGAATAGGCCGGTACAGGCTCAATCGACCTCAGCGCCCGCCCATGATCGCGATGTAGTCCTGCGTCCAGCGGCTATAAGGCACGAACTTGCCGCCCTGCGCCTGCGGCGTCTTCCAGAAGGCGATCTTGTCGAAGTTGTCGAAACCATTGGTCTTGCAGCCTTCGGCGCCCAGCAGTTCGCTGCCGGTGCAGGCCGCCGGCACCGCTGGCAATGAGCCGAACCAGGCGGCCACATCACCCTGCACCTTCGGTTGCAATGACCAGTCCATCCACTTGTAGGCGCAGTTGGGGTGTTTGGCCTCGCTGTGCAACATGGTGGTGTCGGCCCAGCCCGTGGCGCCCTCCTTGGGTATGGTAGAGGCCACCGGCTGGTTCTCTGCTTTCAGGCCGTTGACCATGTAGCCCCAGGAGCTGGAGGCGGCCACGCCTTCGTTCTTCACATCGCTCATCTGCACCGTGGCGTCATGCCAGTAGCGGTGGATCAGCGGCTGTTGCTGGCGCAACAGTTCGAGCACGGCCTTGTACTGGGTCTCGTTCAGTTGGTAGGGGTCCTGGATACCCAGTTCCGGCTTGGCCGACTTCAGGTACAGCGCCGCATCGGCGATGTAGATCGGCCCGTCGTAGGCTTGCACACGGCCTTTGTTCGGCTTGCCATCGGGCAGGTCCTGTGGCTCGAAAACCACCCCCCAGCTGGTTGGCGCCTGCTTGAACACCTGCGTGCTGTACAGCAGCACATTCGGCCCCCACTGGTATGGGGTGCCGTAGGCTTGCTTGTCGACCACGTACCAGCCACCGTTTTGCAGGCGCGGGTCGATGTTCTTCCAGTTGGGGATCAGCGCAGTGTTGATCGGTTGCACCCGCTTGCCGGCGATCAGCCGCAGCGACGCATCGCCCGAGGCCGTGACCAGGTCGTAGCCGCCCTTGGTCATCAGGCTGACCATTTCATCAGAGGTGGCGGCCGTCTTGACGCTGACCTTGCAGCCGGTTTCCTTTTCAAAGCCGGTGACCCAATCGTAGGCCTTGTCGCTTTCACCGCGCTCGATGTAACCGGGCCAGGCGACGATATCCAGGCGCCCCTCGCCGGCCCCCAGCGCCTTGAGCGGTTCGGCGGCCTGCAGGCTGGCGCTGGCCAGCAACGCGCCGGTCAGGGCGACGAGCAATGCGGTGTTGTGCGCTGACATGGTGTTCCCTCTTATTGGAGATCTTGGTCGGGGCAGTCATCAAGCAAGCCGTGAAACGCTTGTTATAAGCGTAGTGCGATTGTGCGAGGTATTGGCGATATCGAGTCTAGTTGGCTTTTTGCTGGCCAATGCAACATCCGGAAGCAAATCCCCCCGTGGCGATCGCTCGGGCAAGGCTTAATCTGGCTGTCCTTTTGCAACGTCTGGAGGCACTTCAATGAACACCCGCGGACTGCTCGATCAACTGCTCAAGTCTGGCCAGCAACTGCTCGACGGCCAGGCCGGCAAAGCGGGCTCAGGCAAGCCAGGCGCGGGCGCCGGCGGCCTCGGCAGCCTGTTGTCCGGTGTCGGCGGCGGCGCTTTGGGGGCAGGGGCGCTGGGCCTGTTGCTGGGTAACAAGAAGGCCCGCAAATACGGCGGCAAGGCCCTGACGTACGGTGGCCTCGCTGCACTCGGGGTGTTGGCCTACAAGGCCTATGGCAACTGGCAGGCGCGCCAGCAGGGGGCAGGTCAAGCGCCCGAGCCGCAGACCCTCGACCGCCTGCCGCCGGCTCAGGCCGAGCAGCACAGCCAGGCGGTGCTGCGGGCGCTGGTGGCAGCGGCCAAGTCCGATGGCCATATCGACGAGCGCGAGCAGGCCTTGATCGAAGGCGAATTCACCCGCCTGGACACGGACGGTGAACTGCAGCAATGGCTGCACGCCGAGCTGAACAAACCGCTGGACCCGGCCGAGGTGGCGCGTGCCGCGCAAACGCCGGAAATGGCCGCCGAGATGTACCTGGCCAGCGTCATGATGGTCGACCAGGAGCATTTCATGGAACGTGCCTACCTGGACGAACTGGCCCGCCAGTTGCGCCTGGACCCAGCCTTGCGCCAGGAACTGGAGAACCAGGTACGGCTTGGCGCAGGCCAATAGCACACGGCTTGGCTTGTCCATCAGGCAAGGATGCCTGAATACCCCGCATTTCAGCCGCAAAAGCGTAGGATGCCTGGGCTATACTTCGGCGATTTTCCCCGCTCGTTGTGAATTCCTGAGGGCTGAATGTGAAGAACTGGACGTTGCGCCAACGGATCCTGGCAAGTTTCGCCGTGATCATCGCCATCATGCTGCTGATGATCGTCGCCGCCTACTCGCGGTTGGTGGCGATCGAAAGTGCCGAGCAGGCAGTGGGCACCGACAGCATCCCCGGGGTCTACTACAGCTCGATGATTCGCAGTGCCTGGGTCGACAGCTACGTCACCAGCCAGCAGCTGGTGGGTTTGTCCAACCATCGCGAAATCACGTCGGCGGACCTGGAGCTGTTCAAGAGCTTCGAGGATCGCCTCAAGCAACATATGGCCAGCTACCAGGAGACCATTCAGGACCGCGACGACCAGATGCGTTTCGATAGCTTCGTGCAGCTGGAAGAAAACTACATCAAGATCGTCGGCCAGGTGCTGGACACCTACCGCCAGCGCAATTATGTCGAAGCCGAACGGCTGATCAACGAGGTGCTCACCCCGACCTGGGTCGATGGCCGCCAGCACCTGAACGATGTGATCGAGAACAACCGGGCCTCGGCCGAAGCCGCTACCCACGACATCGTCAGCGCCGTAAGCACGGCCAAGGGCAGCATGATGATTTCGCTGCTGCTGGCAATCGTTGCCGCCGGCATCTGCGGGCTGCTGCTGATGCGCGCCATCAGTGCGCCCATGCAGCGCATCGTCCACGCCCTCGACCGGCTGCGCTCGGGTGACCTGAGCATGCGCCTGAGCCTGGACCGCAAGGACGAGTTCGGCGCGATCGAAAGCGGTTTCAACGAAATGGCCGAGGCGCTGGCCAACCTGGTGTCCCAGGCCCAGCGTTCATCGGTGCAGGTGACCACCTCGGTGACCGAGATCGCCGCCACCTCCAAGCAGCAGCAGGCCACCGCGACCGAGACCGCCGCGACCACTACTGAAATCGGCGCCACCTCGCGGGAAATCGCCGCCACCTCGCGTGACCTGGTACGCACCATGACCGAGGTCACCTCTGCCGCCGATCAGGCTTCGAGCCTGGCCGGCTCCGGCCAGCAAGGCTTGGCCCGCATGGAAGAGACCATGCACCAGGTGATGGGCGCCGCCGACCTGGTCAATGCCAAGCTCGGCATCCTCAATGAGAAGGCCAGCAATATCACCCAGATGGTGGTGACCATCGTCAAGGTGGCCGACCAGACCAACCTGTTGTCGCTCAATGCCGCCATCGAGGCTGAAAAAGCCGGCGAGTACGGTCGTGGCTTCGCCGTGGTGGCCACTGAAGTGCGCCGCCTGGCCGACCAGACTGCCGTGGCCACCTACGACATCGAGCAGATGGTGCGCGAGATCCAGTCGGCTGTCTCGGCCGGGGTGATGGGCATGGACAAGTTTTCCGAAGAAGTGCGCCGCGGCATGTTCGAGGTCCAGCAGGTGGGCGAGCAGCTCAGCCAGATCATCCATCAGGTGCAGGCCCTGGCGCCGCGTGTGTTGATGGTCAACGAAGGCATGCAGGCCCAGGCCACCGGCGCCGAGCAGATCAACCAGGCACTGGCCCAGCTCAGCGATGCCAGTACCCAGACGGTCGAGTCGCTGCGCCAGGCCAGTTTTGCCATTGACGAGCTCAGCCAGGTGGCCGCAGGCCTGCGCGGCGGCGTGTCGCGCTTCAAAGTCTGACGGCGATGAACGACTTGCAACCCCACGCTGCTCGGGCGAGCGACGCCAAGGGCACGTTGTACCTGCTGTTTCGTATCGCTGATCAGCGCTTTGCCCTGGACGTGCACGAGGTGGTCGAGGTGCTGCCGCGTCGGCCGCTGAAGCCGATCGCCCAGGCGCCGGCGTGGGTCGCAGGTATTCTCGCGCACCGCGGCGCGCTGGTGCCGGTGGTCGACCTGTCGGCGCTGAGCTTTGGCCAGGCAGCAGCGCAACGTACCAGCACGCGTCTGGTGCTGGTGCGTTACCGGGGCAACCTGCAACTCGGGCTGATCCTTGAGCAGGCGACCGAAACCTTGCGCTGCCGCCGCGAAGAATTCCAGCCGTATGGCCTGGACAATGCCGACGCCCCCTACCTGGGCCCGGTGCGCCAGGACCACCTGGGCCTGTTGCAACTCATCGAAGTCGATGACCTGCTGACGGACGCCGTGCGCGAGCTGGTGTTTGCCGATCACAGCGGTGCACCAGGGCAAGGAGTGCCGACATGACTGAACAGCGTTTCTTCCGCTACCTGCGCGAACGTATCGGCCTGGATGTGGAGTCGGTGGGGGCGTCCATGGTCGAGCGCGCCTTGCGCCAGCGCTGCGTTGCCGTGAACGCGGCAGACCTGGACCATTACTGGCTGCGCCTGCAGCAATCGGCGGACGAGCAACAGGCATTGATCGAGGCGGTCATCGTCCCCGAGACCTGGTTCTTCCGATACCCCGAATCGTTCACGGCCCTGGTCGGGCTTGCCCATAGACGCCTGGCCCAGCTGGCCGGCGCACGCCCGGTGCGGCTGCTCAGTCTGCCGTGCTCGACCGGCGAAGAACCCTATTCACTGGCCATGGCGCTGCTGGATGGCGGCATGAGCCCTGGCTCGTTCATGATCGACGGCATCGATATCAGCCCCATTTCGGTGGCCAAGGGCGAACAGGCGGTTTACGGGCGCAATGCCTTTCGCGGCAGCGACCTGGGTTTTCGCGAGCGCTTTTTCGATGCGCTCGATGACGGCCACCGCTTGCAAGGCCGGGTGCGCCAGCAGGTCAGCCTGCAGGTAGGCAATGTGCTGGATCCGGCACTGGCCAGCCGCGATGGCCTGTACGATTTCGTGTTCTGCCGCAACCTGTTGATCTATTTCGACGTGCCCACGCAGCAGCGCGTGTTCGAGGTGCTCAAGCGCCTGACTCACGCGCAGGGCGTGCTGTTCATCGGGCCTGCCGAAGGCAGCTTGCTGGCGCGGCTGGGGATGCGCCCGTTGGGCATTGCGCAGTCGTTCGCCTACGTGCGCCAGGAGGGCGACAGTGCGCCGGTCGCCACGCCGAGCGCGCCACCCGCCAGGCGCACGCTGCCGCCTTTGGCCATGCCCGTGTACCCGCCGCCGACCTCGTCACTGACGCGGCCGTTGCGGCCCCTTGTGGCCGCTGCCAAGGCGCCACTGCCGCACGACAGCAAGGGCGAGAGCGAGGCCGAACTGCTGGCCAGCATTGCCCGGCATGCCAACGCCGGTGCCAGTGCGCAGGCGCGCGCCGCTTGCCAGCGTTACTTGAGCCAGTTCGCGCCGACCGCGCAGGTTTACTACTGGCTGGGGTTGCTCAGCGATACCGAAGGCGATGCCGGCCAAGCGCTTACCCATTATCGCAAGGCCCTGTACCTCGAACCGCAGCACCCCGAGGCCCTGGTACACCTGGCGGCGTTGCTCGCGGCCCAAGGCGACCTGGCCGGCGCGCAGCGTTTGCAGGCGCGTGCCGCACGGGTCGGTCGGGAGTCTGAACGATGAGGGGGGAATCCGCGATGCAACTGCTTGCCCAGGCCGACGAGCGCATCGACGACTGCTGGAACCGCATCGGCGTGCACGGTGACAAACAGTGCCCGCTGCTGGAGCAGCACATCCATTGCCGCAACTGCGACGTCTATGCCGCTGCCGCCACGCGCCTGCTCGACCGTTACGCCCTGCTGCAGGATGACCAGGCCGTTGCGGCGCAAGCCGCCGAGCAATCTGTCGGCCACTCCCTGCTGTTGTTCAGGCTCGGCGAAGAATGGCTGGCCCTGGCGACCGCCTGCCTGGCAGAGATCGCGCCCTTGCAGGCGGTGCACTCGCTACCGCACCAGCGGTCGCGGGTATTGCAAGGCGTCGCCAACGTGCGGGGCGCGTTGGTGCCGTGCCTTTCGCTGGCTGACCTGCTGGGGGTGCAACCGACTGCCGGGCAACAGCGCAGCGGCCGCGAGATGCCGCGCATGCTGATCCTGGCCGCCGAAGGTGGGCCGGTGGTGATGGCAGTCGAAGAGATCGACGGCATTCATCGGCTTGACCCGGCGTTGCTGGACAGCGGCCAGGACACCACGCGCTTCACCGCAGCGGTGCTGCAGTGGCGTGGCCGCAGCGTGCGCGTGCTGGACGAACAACAATTACTGTCTGCCGTGCAGCGGAGCCTGTCATGACCCCAGAGCAAATGCGCGACGCATCGTTGCTCGAGCTGTTCAGCCTGGAGGCCGAGGCGCAGACCCAGGTACTCAGCGCCGGCCTGATGGCCCTGGAGCGCAACCCCACCCAGGCCGACCAGCTGGAAGCCTGCATGCGCGCGGCCCACTCCCTGAAGGGGGCCGCGCGCATTGTCGGGGTAGACGCTGGCGTCAGCGTTGCCCATGTAATGGAAGATTGCCTGGTGGCTGCCCAGGAAGGCCGCTTGCGGCTGGGTGCCGAGCATATCGATGCGCTGCTGCAGGGTACCGACCTGTTGATGCGCATCGCCACGCCAGGCGACACCGCCGCGCAAGCGACGCTGCCGGTGTTTCTCGCACAGATGGCCAGCTTGCTGGACCCAGGCGCCGCGCCAGCGCATATGCCAGCGGCCCTGCCGGCAGTGTCTGTACGAGCAACGCCCATCGAGCCCTTGGCGGAGCCCATGGAGGCGGAATTCGAGCTTGAACCCGTGCCACGGCGCAAGGCTGGCAAACGCGCTGGCGAAGGCGCAGAGCGGGTGCTGCGGGTCACCGCCGACCGCCTCAACAGCTTGCTCGACCTGTCCAGCAAGTCGCTGGTGGAAACCCAGCGGCTCAAGCCTTACCTGGCCACCTTGCAGCGCCTCAAGCGCATGCATGGCCAAGGCATGCAGGCCCTCGATGGCTTGCGCATGCAACTGGAAGACAGTGGCCAGAGCAGCGAAGTGCTCGAAGCCCTGGCCCAGACCCAGCGCCTGTTGGCCGAAACCCAGCAGATTTTGCAGCAGCAGGCCGCCGACCTTGACGAATTCGGCTGGCAGGCCAGCCAGCGCGCACAATTGCTCTATGACACCGCCCTGGCCTGCCGGATGCGGCCTTTCGCTGACGTACTGGCCGGGCAGAGCCGCATGGTCCGTGACCTTGGGCGCTCCCTGGGCAAGCCGGTGCGCCTGGTCATCGAAGGCGAAAAGACCCAGGTCGACCGCGATGTGCTGGAAAAACTCGAAGCACCGCTGACCCACCTGCTGCGCAATGCGGTCGACCACGGCATCGAACTGCCCGAGCGGCGCCTGCTGGCAGGCAAGGCGCAGGAGGGCGTGATTCGCCTGCGCGCCTCGCACCAGGCCGGCATGCTCAGCCTAGAGCTGATCGACGATGGCGCCGGTATCGACCTTGAGCGCCTGCGCAGCGCTATCGTCGAGCGTGCCATGTCGCCGGCCGACACGGTGGCCCGGATGAGCGAGGCGGAGCTGATGACGTTCCTGTTCCTGCCCGGTTTCAGCCTGCGCGACACCGTGACCGAGGTGTCGGGGCGCGGGGTTGGCCTGGATGCCGTGCAGCACATGATCCGCGAGCTGCGCGGCTCGATCGAGTTGACGCAATTGGCGGGGCAGGGCTGCCGCTTCCACCTGCAGGTGCCGCTGACCCTGTCGGTGGTGCGCAGCCTGGTGGTGGAGGTGGGCGGCGAAGCGTATGCCTTCCCGCTGGCGCATATCGAACGCACCTTGGAGGTGACCGCCGAACAGATCGTGCAGATCGAAGGGCGCCAGCACTTCTGGCACGAAGGGCGACACATCGGCCTGGTGGCGGCAAGCCAGTTGCTCAACCGCCCGGCAGGGCAGGACGATGAGCGCAGCCTGCGGGTGGTGGTGATCCGCGAGCGCGAGCAACTCTACGGGGTTGCCGTAGAACGCTTGATCGGCGAGCGGGTGCTGGTGGTGATGCCCCTCGACCCGCGCCTGGGCAAGGTCCAGGACATCTCCTCCGGTGCCTTGCTCGACGACGGCTCGGTGGTGTTGATCATCGACGTCGAAGACTTGCTGCGCTCGGTGGAAAAACTGCTCAGTACCGGCAGCCTGGAGCGCATCGAGCGCGGCAGCAGTGGCGCCCGTGGCGCAGCGCGCAAGCGCATTCTGGTGGTCGACGACTCGCTCACCGTGCGCGAGCTGCAGCGCAAGCTGCTGGGCAACCGCGGTTACGACGTGGCGGTGGCGGTAGATGGCATGGACGGCTGGAACGCGTTGCGCGGCGACGACTTCGACTTGTTGATCACCGATATCGACATGCCGCGCATGGATGGCATCGAGCTGGTCACCCTGGTGCGCCGGGACCAGCGCTTGCAATCGCTGCCGGTGATGGTGGTGTCGTACAAGGACCGTGAGGAAGACCGACGGCGTGGCCTGGATGCTGGCGCCGACTACTATTTGGCAAAGGCCAGTTTCCACGACGATGCGTTGCTGGATGCTGTGGTGGAGTTGATCGGAGGTGCTCAGGGGTGAAGATCGCCATCGTCAATGACATGCCCATGGCGGTCGAGGTGTTACGCCGGGCGCTGGCCTTCGAGCCTGCGCACCAGGTGATCTGGGTGGCGGGCAACGGCGCCGAGGCGGTGCAGCGCTGCGCCGAGCAGTTGCCTGACCTGATCCTCATGGACCTGATCATGCCGGTGATGGATGGGGTGGAGGCGACGCGGCGGATCATGGGCGAAACCCCCTGTGCCATCGTGATCGTCACGGTCGACCGCAAACAGAACGTGCACCGGGTATTCGAGGCCATGGGCCATGGCGCCCTGGATGTGGTCGATACCCCGGCCCTGGGGGCGGGCGATGCCCGAGAGGCGGCGGCGCCGTTGCTGCGCAAGATCCTCAACATCAGTTGGCTGATCGGCCAGCAGCGCAGCCCGGCCGCGCGCCCGGTTGCCACGCCCTTGCGCGAAGCATCACAGCGCCGGGGGCTGGTAGCCATTGGCTCGTCGGCGGGCGGCCCGGCTGCCCTGGAGGTGCTGCTCAAGGGCTTGCCCCCTGCATTTCCGGCGGCCATCGTGCTGGTCCAGCATGTCGACCAGGTGTTTGCCGCCGGCATGGCCGAATGGCTCAGCAGCGCAGCAGGCCTGCCGGTGCGCCTGGCCTGCGAGGGCGAGCCGCCGCAACCGGGGCAGGTGTTGCTGGCGGGCACCAACCACCATATCCGCCTGCTGAAAAACGGCCAGCTGGCCTACACTGCCGAACCGGTCAACGAAATCTACCGGCCCTCGATCGATGTGTTCTTCGAAAGTGTGGCGCGCTACTGGAGCGGCGATGCCGTAGGTGTGCTACTCACGGGCATGGGCCGCGATGGTGCCCAGGGCCTGAAGCTGATGCGCCAGCAAGGTTTCCTGACCATCGCCCAGGACCAGGCCAGCAGTGCCGTGTACGGCATGCCCAAGGCCGCCGCAGCGATCGACGCGGCGGTGGAAATCCGCCCGCTGGAGCGAATAGCCGGGCGCTTGATGGAATTCTTTGCAAAATGACGATATGTATTGAATCACGCCGCCTGGCCGGCAGTGATCAGGTGAATAGGGATGAATGATCTACCGATCGAAGGTTTCGCGACCGCCAACGAAAATTCGGCGATGGTCCTGTTGGTCGACGATCAGGCGATGATCGGCGAAGCGGTGCGTCGTGGCCTGGCCCACGAAGACAACATCGACTTCCACTTCTGCGCCGACCCGCACCAGGCCGTGGCACAGGCCATGCGCATCAAGCCGACGGTCATCCTGCAGGACCTGATCATGCCGGGCCTGGATGGGCTGACCCTGGTGCGCGAGTACCGCAACAACCCGGTTACCCAGGATATCCCGATCATCGTGCTGTCGACCAAGGAAGACCCGCTGGTCAAGAGCGCGGCGTTTGCTGCGGGGGCCAACGACTACCTGGTCAAGTTGCCAGACAACATCGAGCTGGTGGCGCGTATTCGCTACCACTCACGCTCCTACCTGACTTTGCTCCAGCGTGACGAAGCCTACCGCGCCCTGCGTGTGAGCCAGCAACAGTTGCTCGATTCCAACCTGATGCTGCAGCGGCTGATGAATTCCGATGGCCTGACCGGGCTTTCCAACCGGCGCCATTTCGACGAGTACCTGGAGCTGGAATGGCGCCGGGCCATGCGCGAGCAGCAGCAGCTGTCGTTGCTGATGATCGACGTCGACTACTTCAAGGCCTACAACGATAACTTCGGCCACCTGGCCGGTGACGAGGCGTTGCGCCAGGTGGCCGAAGCGATTCGCGGCTCGTGTTCGCGGCCGACCGATCTGCCGGCGCGCTATGGGGGCGAGGAGTTTGCCCTGGTGCTGCCCAATACATCCCCGGGTGGCGCGCGGCTGATTGCCGAGAAATTGCGCCAGACCGTGGTGGGGTTGGGTATTGCCCATACGGCGCCAGCGGCTGATGCGCGGTTGACCGTGAGCATTGGCCTGGCGACGCAGACGCCGGCGGTTGGCGGGCATTGCCGGCAGCTGATTTCGGCGGCGGACAAGGGCTTGTACCAGGCCAAGAACAGCGGGCGTAATCAGGTGGGGATTGCCTGATGGCGAGATCGAGCGCCGCCCGCGCGGCGCTCGATCTCCCAGGCGCCGAAAGCCTATAGCCCAACACATCGTAAATCCCCCAAACCTACCGCCCGGCGGGTCTGCCGCCCCGCGTCTGACTCAGTTATACTCGCAGGCTTTTCACCGAATTCGCACGAGAGCCTCCCCCCATGGAAATCCAACCGATCCTGAACACCATCAAGGACCTCACCGAGCGTTCCCAGTCCATTCGGGGGTATCTTTGACTACGATCACAAGCATGACCGCCTGATCGAAGTCAACCGCGAGCTGGAAGACCCCAGCGTCTGGAACAAGCCCGAGTACGCCCAGGAACTGGGCCGTGAGCTTGCGTCGCTGAAAACCATCGTCGGTACACTGGATGAACTCGCCGGTGGCCTGAGCGATTGCCGCGACCTGCTGGACATGGCCGTCGAAGAGAACGACGAAGGCGCCGTCGACGACGTGGTCGCCGAGCTGCAGCGCCTGGAAGAATCCCTCGCTCAGCTGGAATTCCGCCGCATGTTCAGCGGCGAGATGGACATGAACAACGCTTACCTGGACATCCAGGCCGGTTCCGGCGGCACCGAAGCCCAGGACTGGGCCAACATCCTGCTGCGCATGTACCTGCGCTGGGCGGACAAGCGCGGCTTCGATGCCACCATCATGGAACTGTCCGAAGGTGAAGTCGCCGGCATCAAGGGCGCTACCGTGCACATCAAGGGCGAATACGCCTTCGGCTGGCTGCGTACCGAAATAGGCGTACACCGCCTGGTGCGCAAGAGCCCGTTCGACTCCGGCGCTCGTCGCCACACCTCGTTCTCGGCCGTGTTCGTATCGCCTGAAATCGACGACAAGGTCGAGATCGAGATCAACCCGTCCGACCTGCGCATCGACACCTACCGCTCCTCCGGTGCCGGTGGTCAGCACGTCAACACCACCGACTCGGCGGTGCGTATCACCCACGTGCCGACCAACACCGTGGTCAGCTGCCAGAACGAACGCTCCCAGCACGCCAACAAAGACACCGCCATGAAAATGCTGCGGGCCAAGTTGTACGAGCTGGAAATGCAGAAGCGCAGCGCCGCTTCCCAAGCCCTGGAAGACAGCAAGTCGGACATCGGTTGGGGCCACCAGATCCGCTCGTACGTGCTCGACGCGTCGCGGATCAAGGACCTGCGCACCAACGTTGAGCGCAGCGACTGCAACAAGGTGCTCGACGGCGACATCGATGAATACCTCGAAGCCAGCCTGAAACAGGGCCTGTAAGCTTCACTCCTGCTGAGAAGACCCTCGCCTGCGGGCGAGGGCAATGAATTCCCTGATGGAAGATGTGACCACATGAGCGACCTCAATAGCGCACCGCAAGACCTGCAACAGGAAGAAAACGCCCTGATCGCCCTGCGCAAGGAAAAACTTGCCGCAGAGCGCGCCAAGGGCAATGCCTTCCCCAATGACTTCCGTCGCGACAGCTACTGCAACGACCTGCAGAAGCAGTACGCCGACAAGACCAAGGAAGAACTGGAAGCTGCAGCGATTCCGGTCAAGGTTGCCGGGCGCATCATGCTCAACCGTGGCTCGTTCATGGTCATCCAGGACATGACCGGCCGTATCCAGGTCTACGTCAACCGCAAGACCCTGCCAGAAGAAACCCTGGCCGCCGTCAAGACCTGGGACCTGGGCGACATCATCAGCGCCGAAGGCACCCTGGCCCGTTCCGGCAAGGGCGACCTGTACGTCGAGATGACCAACGTGCGCCTGCTGACCAAGTCGCTGCGCCCGCTGCCCGACAAGCACCACGGCCTGACCGACACCGAACAGCGCTACCGTCAGCGTTACGTCGACCTGATGGTCAACGAAGAAACCCGCCACACCTTCCGCGTTCGCTCGCAGGTGATCTCGCACATTCGCAAGTTCCTGATCGAGCGCGACTTCCTCGAAGTCGAAACGCCGATGCTGCAGACCATCCCCGGCGGCGCCGCGGCCAAGCCGTTCGAAACCCACCACAACGCCCTGGACATGGCCATGTTCCTGCGCATCGCGCCGGAGCTGTACCTCAAGCGCCTGGTGGTCGGTGGTTTCGAGAAAGTCTTCGAGATCAATCGCAACTTCCGTAACGAAGGCGTTTCAACCCGGCATAACCCCGAGTTCACCATGCTCGAGTTCTACCAGGCCTACGCCGACTACAACGACAACATGGACCTCACCGAGGAACTGTTCCGCGAGCTGGCGCAGCTGGTGCTGGGCAGCACCGACGTACCGTACGGCGACAAGGTGTTCCACTTTGGCGAGCCGTTCGTGCGCCTGTCGGTGTTCGACTCGATCCTCAAGTACAACCCCGAGCTGACCGCCGCCGACCTGCAGGACGTCGACAAGGCCCGTGACATCGCCAAGAAAGCCGGTGCCAAGGTGCTCGGCCATGAAGGCCTGGGCAAGTTGCAGGTGATGATTTTCGAAGAGCTGGTCGAGCACAAACTGGAGCAGCCGCACTTCATTACCGAATACCCGTTCGAAGTCTCGCCGCTGGCCCGTCGCAACGACGACAACCCGGCCGTGACCGACCGCTTCGAGCTGTTCATCGGTGGCCGCGAGATCGCCAACGCCTACTCCGAGCTCAACGATGCCGAAGACCAGGCCGAGCGCTTCCTGGCCCAGGTGGCCGAGAAAGATGCCGGTGACGACGAAGCCATGCACTACGATGCCGACTTCGTCCGTGCCCTGGAGTACGGCATGCCGCCGACCGCCGGTGAAGGCATCGGCATCGACCGCCTGGTGATGCTGCTGACCAACTCGCCGTCGATTCGCGATGTGATCCTGTTCCCACATATGCGTCCGCAGGCCTGAGTGATCTGAGAAAGCCGCCTCTAGGGGCGGCTTTTTCGTGCCTGAAGCTTTATGTTGTCAGTGCGCGCTTTTTCGCGGGTAAACCTGCGCAAGGGCCGTCGCAGCCAGCACACCGTTCGTGAGGTAACCCCGTGTCCCCCGTAATCGCCCCGCAAGGCGCCGCCGGCATCGCCACCGCCGTCGCCGAAAGCGTGCAATACCAAGGCCGCAAGACTGCCCGCCAAGGCAGCGAGCAGCGCCGCCAACTGATCCTCGACGCCGCCATGCGCATCGTCGTGCGCGATGGTGTACGTGGTGTGCGCCACCGCGCGGTGGCCGCCGAGGCGGGTGTGCCATTGTCGGCCACCACCTATTACTTCAAGGACATCGAGGACCTGCTCACCGATACCTTCGCCCAGTACGTCGAGCGCAGCGCCGCCTACATGGCCAAGCTCTGGGCCAACACTGAGGTAGTGCTGCGCCAGATGCTGGCCCAGGGTGATGGCAGCCCGCAGGCGAGGGCGCGGCTGGCCGACGAAGTGGCGCGCATGACCGCTGACTATGTGTCCCGCCAGTTGCTCAATCGCCGCGACTTCCTCATGGCTGAGCAGGCGTTCCGCCAGGAGGCGCTGCTGTGCCCACGTCTGGCCGAACTGGTGTGCGCCCACGAGCAGATCCTTCTGCACGGTACCCGACAGTTGCTGCAGGTGGTCGGGTCGCGGCAACCGGAACAGGACGCCCAGATGTTGACGGCGATTATCGAGCAGATGGAATATCAGGGCCTGCTCAAGGATGCGAATGCGCAAGCCGATGGGCAGATGCTCGCTATGCTTACCCGTTACCTGCACCTGGTGTTGGCATCGGCCTGAGCACAGACCTGAATTTTCAAGGAGAACCTGATGAAAGCCTGGCGTGTGGTGTTGTTGACTCTGTCATTCCTGCTGCTAGGCGGTTGTCTGGTGACCTTTCACGAGCCGTTGCCGAGCAACCAGGCCGCGCCCAAGGCTCTGCTCGGCAAATGGAGCAGCAAGGACGCCTGGGGCGAGCCGCTGAAACTTGCGATCAGCCGCAGTGGCGGCGATGCCTACAAGGCCGTGGCCACGGCCAAGGGCAAGGCCCCCGAAGCGTATGTGTTCACCGTGTCGCGCCACGGCAATCGCTGGTACCTCTCGGCCGGCGTGCCCAAGCGCCTGGGCGGTAATTTCCTGATTGGCGGTTTCGAAGTCATCGATGGCAAGGAACTGGTGGTGTACAACCTCGATGTCGAGCAGGTGCAGCAGGCTGTCGAGAAGAAAGAACTGACTGGGCGCAGCACCGAGGTGCCGGAAGACAATGGTGAGGGCGTGCTGATCGACAGCCCATCGGCGCGGGTGCTGGCCTATCTGGACGACCCGGCCAACTCCGACCTGTTCGTCGAGGTGGCGCGCTTCCAGCGCAGCGGCAAGTAGTTGCCTGTAGTGCCCTCTAGCAAGGAGTCCTCAGTGGACGAGTACCAACAGACCATCCGTGCACTGTCCGACCGCATCGTCGCGGCGCAGACCCCCATTCGTGTGCTCGATGCAGTGAAGTGGGACGACAACATCCGCCACGGCTTCCTCAAGGCCAAGGGCAAAGAGCCACCTGCCGTAGACCGCGCCTATTACCAGTCGCGCCCGTTGTCGTTCGACTCCAGTGCGGTCAAGGCCGAATTCCAGAGCATCGAGCGCGACATCACCCGCCGGCTGGGCCAGTTCAACCCGGTCGGGCAGATCATGCGGCGCATGTGCAAGGAGTACCGCATGGTGGTGCGCATGCTCGAGGCGCGTGGCACCGAAGACTTCGGGCTGATCTCGCAGGAGCTCTACGGCGCCGCCTCCGACGCCTTCCATGCTGGTGACCCGACCCTGGCCGACCTGGGCCTGATGCTTTCGGACTACCTGAACAATATCGATGGCCGTGGTGACCTCAAGGACGAGCCGAAGAACCTGACCGCCAAGGAGGCCGTGGACATCCTCCAGCGCCGCCTGAACAAGGTGTTCGGCGAGGCCGAAGAAACTATCCGTGTGTTCGAGTCCGACGGCATCGTCGCCGACGCAGCGGCAGGGGCCGACTACATCAAGGTGCGCGCCGACGCCATGTTCAACAGCCGCGACGTGCGTGCGCTGGAGGTGCATGAGGGACTGGTGCATGTCGGCACCACGCTCAACGGCCTCAACCAGCCGATCTGCACCTTCCTGGCCAAAGGGCCACCCTCGTCGACGGTGACCCAGGAAGGGCTGGCGATTCTCATGGAGGTGATTGCCTTCGCCTCTTACCCCAGCCGCCTGCGCAAGCTCACCAACCGCACGCGCGCCATCCACATGGTCGAGGAAGGCGCCGATTTCCTTCAGGTATTCGAGTTTTTCCGCGCCCAGGGCTTTGAAATGGCGCAGAGCTACAGCAACGCCAGCCGGGTGTTCCGCGGCTCGGTGCCCAATGGGCTGCCATTCACCAAGGACTTGTCCTACCTCAAGGGCTTCATCATGGTTTACAACTACATTCAGTTGGCCGTGAAGAAGGGCAAGCTCGAGCAGATCCCGCTGCTGTTCTGTGGCAAGACCACCCTGGAAGACATGCGCACCCTGCGCCAACTGGTCGAGGAAGGGCTGGTGGAACCGCCCAAGTACTTGCCCGAACAGTTCCGTGACCTCAACGCGCTGTCGGCCTGGATGTGCTTCTCCAACTTCCTCAACCACCTGAGCCTGGATCGCATTGAAGCCGACTACGCGAACATTCTCTGAGCGCTGCCGCCTGCTGGTACTCGGTGTGCTCCTGCTGGGCCTGAGCGGGTGCAGCAGCCTGCTGTTCTACCCCGAGCCGGGCCAACCGTTCACGCCGGAACGGGCCAAGCTGGAATACCGTGACGTTACTCTGACCACCGCCGACGGTTTGCGCCTGCATGGCTGGTGGCTGCCGGCCAAGGCCGGTGTCGAGGTCAAGGGCACGGTGTTGCACCTGCATGGCAACGGCGGCAACCTGGCCGGCCATCTGGGGGGCAGCTACTGGTTGCCGGAGCAGGGTTACCAGGTACTGATGGTCGACTACCGGGGTTATGGGCTGTCTCAGGGCAAACCGGGTTTGCCGGAGGTCTACCAGGACATTGCGGCGGCCATGGGCTGGCTGGACCAGGCGCCCGAGGTCAAGGGCAAGCCACTGGTGCTGCTGGGGCAGAGCCTGGGCGGCGCCATGGCCATCCACTACCTGGCGGCCCACCCCGAGCAGCGCCAGCGCTTCAGCGCACTGGTGTTCGATGGCGTGCCGGCCAGCTACCGTGCGGTCGGGCGGTTTGCCCTGAGTACGTCGTGGATGACCTGGCCGTTGCAGGTGCCGCTGTCGTGGCTGGTGCCCGACGGTGACAGTGCGATCCGTTCGGTCGAGCGCCTGGACGGCCCGCCGAAGCTGTTCTTCCACAGTATCGACGACCACCTGGTGCCGATGGATAACGGCATCCGCCTGTACCAGCACGCGCCACCGCCGCGGGTACTGCAACTGACCCGTGGTGGCCATGTGCAGACCTTCGCCGACCCGGTGTGGCGCCAGGTGATGCTGCGCTTTCTGGACGACCCGAGTCATTTCAACGGCCTGCGGCGGCTTGCCGAAGTGCCCAATTACCCTGACGAGAAGAACAAGCAATGAGTGAAGAACGCAACGCCATCCCGCTGATCCTGACCGGCGTCGGCAGCATCATCGTGACGGTGGGGGCCCTCTGGTACTACGGTTACCTGCATTTCGCCAAGCCTGAAGACGCCCTGTTGCTGCAGGATTTCACCATGCTCAAGACCCTGCCAGGCGAGGATTACAAAGTCTCGCTCGACCCGGCGCCACAGGTGGCCCAGTGCGTGGACGGTGTGCTGGTGCTGTTCGATACCCAACAGAAAGGCCTGACCGGCGTGCTGGTCGACGACCGCAAGCGTGCGGTGCGTTGCATGGGCGAGGACACACCGCAGCAGGTGCAGTGAGCTGCAATCTGCGTTGCTGCACCTGACCTTTCGCGGGCAGACCAATGAAAAACCCCGCCATCAAGGCGGGGTTTTTTCTTTCAACTAGCCAGCCTTACTGCGCCTGGCTCACCGAGCGCGGTGCCACCGGCTGGTTGTCGTTGGAGATGGTCACCTCTACCCGACGGTTCTGTGCACGGCCCGAGTTGCTGCCGTTGTCAGCCACCGGGTACTCCTTGCCGTAGCCCTGAGCGACGATGCGTGCTGGGTCTACGCCTGCACGTACCAGCGCCATGCGCACGGCAGCGGCGCGGCGCTCGGAGAGGGTCTGGTTGTAGTTGGCCGAACCGACGCTGTCGGTGTAGCCCTCTACGATCACCTTGCGCTCCGGGTTTTCCTGAAGGAACTGGGCCAGTTTGGTCACGTTGGGGTAGGCGTTGCTCTTGAGCACGGCCTTGTTGAAGTCGAACAGCACGTCGCCGAAGGTGACCAGCGTACCGCGGTCGGTCTGCTTGGCATTGAGGCTGTCCTGCAGCTTGGCGATCTGCGCATCGCGGGCATCCAGTTTGGCCTGGGCGCGTTGGGCGGAGGCGTTTTTCAGTTCGCCTTCGGCGGTGCGCAGGGCGATGGTCTGCTTGGCGACCTCGACCCGCTGGTTGGTCAGATAGGCGAGTTGGTCGACCTTTTTCTGGTCCTCGCGATCCATGTAGGCCTTGTCGGCCTTGTTCAGCCAGTCCTGGGCATCCTTGGTTTCCAGCGCCGCGACCTTGCTCGACTGCGGGTCGCTCTGCAGCGCGGAGAAGTTGGTGCGGGCCGATTCAAGGTTGGCGTTCGGGTCGTGCGAGCAGGCAGCAAGACCGACGCTCAGGGCCAGCAGGGCGGGAATCATGACGTGTTTGCGCATAGTGTTCATCCTTTGATCGAGTGCGAAGGCTAAGGGAAGTCGGGCAGGGCTCACTGAGCGCTGCGCAGGCCTTCCTCACGTACGTCCTGAACGCCCTGGCGGGCATCCTGCACGGCCTTCTGGGCCTTGGCCGCCTGAGCCTTGCGTTCGGCGAGGCGGGCGTCCCATTCGGCTTGTTCGGCCAGACGCTTGGCGTCGTCGTACTTCTTGTCATGCATGGCGATTTCAGCCTGCTTGAACTTGTCCTGGGCCGCTTTCATTTCAACGGCGGCGAACTCGGTACCGCCGGCACTGACGGCAGAGTTCACGGCGGACTGGGTAACGGCATACTGCTCGGTGGGCGGGTTGCCCGCACAGCCGGCCAGGACCAGGCTACTGCCCAGGGCCAGCGCGGCCAGCTTGAACCCGCGCACATGAGTGGATGAGGGTTTGAAAGTGCGGGTCTTCATGGTGGTCAGCTCCATTGGATCACTCCTGATAACGACGATGTCCGTAGCAGTCCATCGCTTATTCCCTGACAGTTGCCGTGTACTTCAGCTGAACGGTGCACGAGGGCAGTGTGCAGGGTTTTAGCGTGATGGCTATTTGCTCGGACTCGGGCGTTTTTCGAATAGTTCAGAAAAAAGTGCCGTTGACGGATAACTTTTTCTGACTGATTGGTCAGTGAGGTTTGCCTGGAACTTTCAGCGCCATGGGCGGTATTCCGGGCCTTGCAGGCCCGGAACAGGGGGGGGTGGTTATGTTTCGCTGTCGTCAGCAGTGCTGCTGAGTTCATGCAGGTGACGGCGAGACAACGACAGGAAACGCGGGGTAGGGCCGATGTCTTCGAACAGTGGGTCACCTTCTTCATCGGTGGCGATAACCTGGCGCCCCTGTACATAAGGGAAGCTGGCTTCCAGTTCCTCAAGGGCTGCCGCCACCAGTTCGCCGAGCAGTTCTTCGGCGGTACGTTTGGGGTACATGTCGATCAGCGCGGCCAGGCGCGCCTCCGACTCCAGGTCCAGATGCAGTACATGGCCGGTACGGCTCAGGGTACCTGCGGCATTCTGTTCCCAGTGCTGGGCGAGTTCACGGATTTTCATGATGACCTCTGTCAACGCCTCGAAAGGCTGCATTGCATCGGAGTGCTCTGCTTGCACTTTAGTTTGCTTTGCCGATCGCGGCTTGGCTGGGGCGCTTGCCATCGACGCTTGGCTGTGGGCACTCTTGGCCCAGTGCTGTTTCCTGAACGAGTGCGCCAAGGCTGCGCCACAGAGAGGGCCAATGACCGATATCGATGTGCGTTTGCGTGAAGATGTCCATGTGTTGGGGGAGTTGCTCGGCGAAACCATTCGTCAGCAGCACGGGGATGCGTTTTTGCAGAAGATCGAAGCCATTCGTCACAGCGCCAAGGCCGACCGCCGGGTGGCTGGCGAGCAATTGAGCTCGACCCTGGCGGACCTGGCCGATGAAGACTTGCTGCCAGTGGCCCGGGCGTTCAACCAGTTTCTCAACCTGGCCAACATGGCCGAGCAGTACCAGTTGATCCGCCGTCGCGATGCCGACCAGCCAGAGCCGTTCGAAGCACGGG
The DNA here is from genome assembly GCF_900187555.1 of Pseudomonas sp. Irchel s3f19. Taxonomy (NCBI): domain Bacteria; kingdom Pseudomonadati; phylum Pseudomonadota; class Gammaproteobacteria; order Pseudomonadales; family Pseudomonadaceae; genus Pseudomonas; species Pseudomonas sp. Irchel s3f19. The sequence goes on from NZ_FYDW01000003.1 coordinate 520,657, forward strand.
TGCTGCCCGAGCTGCTGGCACGCCTGAAGCAGGCCGGGCATGGCAACGACGCCTTGGCCCGGCAGTTGGCCAAGCTGGATATCCAGCTGGTGCTGACGGCCCACCCCACCGAGGTCGCGCGGCGCACCTTGATCCAGAAGTACGATGCCATCGCCGCTCAGTTGGCAGCCCAGGACCATCGCGACCTGACCCCTGGTGAGCGCCAGCAGGTGCGCGAGCGCCTGCGCCGGCTGATCGCCGAAGCCTGGCACACCGAAGAGATCCGCCGTACCCGGCCCACCCCGGTGGACGAGGCCAAGTGGGGCTTCGCGGTGATCGAGCATTCCTTGTGGCAGGCCATCCCCAACCACCTGCGCAAGGTCGACAAGGCGCTGCACGATGCCACCGGCCTGCGCCTGCCGCTGGAGGCCGCACCGATCCGCTTTGCCTCCTGGATGGGCGGCGACCGCGACGGCAACCCCAATGTCACGGCCGCAGTCACCCGCGAAGTGCTGTTGCTGGCGCGCTGGATGGCGGCCGACCTGTTCCTGCGCGATATCGACGCCTTGGCTGCAGAATTGTCCATGCAACACGCCAGCAGCGCGCTGCGTGAGCGGGTCGGCGACAGCGCCGAACCTTACCGCGCCGTGCTCAAGCAATTGCGTGAGCGCCTGCGGGCGACCCGCGCCTGGGCGCATGCCGCCTTGACCAGCAGCCCGCCCGCCGGTGCCGAAGTGCTGGTGGACAACCGCGACCTGATCGCGCCGCTGGAGCTGTGCTATCAATCGCTGCATGAATGCGGCATGGGCGTGATCGCCGAAGGGCCGCTGCTCGACTGCCTGCGCCGTGCCGTGACCTTTGGCCTGTACCTGGGTCGCCTGGACGTGCGCCAGGACGCTGCCCGGCACCGCGATGCCCTGACCGAGATCACCGATTACCTGGGTTTGGGGCGCTACGCCGACTGGGATGAAGAGCAACGTATCGCGTTCCTCCTGGCCGAACTGAAAAACCGCCGGCCGCTGCTGCCGGCGCACTTCCAGCCCCAGGCGGAAACCGCCGAGGTGCTGGCCACCTGCCGGGAAATTGCGGCGGCGCCGGCCGCCTCGTTGGGCTCCTATGTCATCTCCATGGCCGGTGCCGCGTCGGATGTGCTGGCGGTGCAACTGCTGCTCAAGGAAGCCGGGCTGACCCGCCCGATGCGCGTGGTACCGCTGTTCGAGACCTTGGCCGACTTGGACAACGCCGGCCCGGTGATGCAGCGCCTGCTCGGCCTGCCGGGCTATCGCGCCGGCCTGCGCGGCCCGCAGGAAGTGATGATCGGCTATTCCGACTCCGCCAAGGACGCCGGCACCACGGCAGCCGCCTGGGCACAGTACCGGGCCCAGGAAAACCTGGTGCGCATCTGCCGCGAGCATCAAGTCGAGTTGTTGTTGTTCCACGGCCGTGGCGGCACCGTTGGCCGTGGCGGCGGCCCGGCGCACGCGGCGATCCTGTCGCAGCCACCGGGCTCGGTGGCTGGGCGGTTCCGCACCACCGAGCAGGGCGAGATGATCCGCTTCAAGTTCGGTTTGCCCGGCATCGCCGAACAAAACCTCAACCTGTACCTGGCGGCCGTGCTGGAAGCCACCTTGTTACCGCCACCCCCGCCGCAGCCTGCCTGGCGTGAGGTGATGGACCAACTGGCTGCTGACGGGGTGCAGGCGTATCGCAGCGTGGTGCGCGACAACCCCGATTTTGTCGAGTATTTCCGCCAGTCGACGCCGGAGCAGGAGTTGGGGCGCCTGCCTTTGGGCAGCCGCCCGGCCAAGCGCCGCGCCGGCGGCATCGAGAGCCTGCGAGCCATCCCGTGGATCTTCGGCTGGACCCAGACGCGCCTGATGCTGCCAGCCTGGCTGGGCTGGGAAACCGCTTTGAACAATGCCTTGCAACGCGGCCAGGGCGAACTGTTGGCGCAGATGCGCGAACAATGGCCGTTCTTCCGCACCCGGATCGACATGCTGGAGATGGTGCTGGCCAAGGCCGATGCACAAATCGCAGAGGCCTACGACGAACGTCTGGTGCAACCGGAGTTGCTTCCTTTAGGTGTGCGCCTGCGCGACCTATTGTCGCAGTCCTGCCAGGTGGTACTGGGCTTGACCGGGCAGCCGGTGCTACTGGCGCACAGCCCCGAGACCCTGGAATTCATCAGCCTGCGCAACACTTACCTGGACCCGCTGCACCGTCTTCAGGCCGAGCTGCTGGCGCGCTCGCGCAGGCGCGAAGCCGCTCTGGACAGCCCGCTGGAGCAGGCCTTGCTGGTCACCGTGGCGGGCATTGCCGCGGGCCTGCGCAATACCGGCTGAGGCCGCCTCTGGTTTGCCAGGCGCAGGTGTAAGGAGGGAGGCCATCAGGAATGGGGAGGGCGGTTGCGCTGAGCGCAACCGCTTGCCGGGCAGGTCGCAAGTGGCGCATTCCTGCAACTTTGGGACGCTTGTCTGGCTGCCGGGCGCTGTGTATCTTGAGCAGCCTTCTGACCGATTTATGGTCATACCCGATTTTCCGGACTTGGCCCTGGTTGCCGAATCCATTGAATTTCATAAAAAAATTTGAGGAGCACGAGATGCGCGTAATTCTGCTGGGAGCTCCCGGGGCCGGTAAAGGTACTCAGGCAAAGTTCATCACCGAAAAGTTCGGTATTCCACAGATCTCCACCGGTGACATGCTGCGTGCCGCCGTCAAGGCCGGTACCCCGCTGGGCCTGGAACTGAAGAAAGTCATGGATGCCGGCCAACTGGTCTCCGACGATCTGATCATCAGCCTGGTAAAGGAGCGCATCGCCCAGCCGGATTGCGCCAACGGCTGCCTGTTCGACGGCTTCCCACGGACCATTCCGCAGGCTGAAGCCATGGTCGCCGCCGGTGTCGACATCGACGCCGTGGTCGAAATCGCCGTTGACGATGAAGAAATCGTTGGCCGTATGGCCGGTCGCCGTGTGCACCTGGCCTCGGGCCGCACCTACCACATTCAGTACAACCCGCCGAAAGTGGCAGGCAAGGACGACGTGACCGGCGAAGACCTGATCCAGCGCGACGACGACAAGGAAGAAACCGTGCGTCATCGCCTGTCGGTCTACCACACCCAGACCAAGCCGCTGGTCGAGTTCTACCAGAAGCTGTCGGCTGCAAATGCTGGCAAGCCGAAGTACAGCCACATCGAAGGTGTCGGTTCGGTCGACGCCATCACCGCCAAGGTACTGGCAGCCCTGAGCTGATCCATCGCCTTGCATCACAACGGCCCGCTTGCGGGCCGTTGTCGTTTATACTGGCGCTCTTTTCCCTGCACCTGGAAACCCGTTCGATGACCACCCTGCTGGCCCTGGATACCGCCACCGAAGCCTGTTCCGTCGCCTTGTTGCATGACGGCAAGGTAACCAGCCATTACGAGGTGATCCCACGTCAGCACGCGCAGAAGTTGCTGCCGATGATCAAACAGCTGCTGGCTGACTCGGGGGTGGCCTTGAATGCGCTGGATGCCATCGCGTTCGGCCGTGGCCCGGGGGCCTTCACCGGCGTGCGGATCGCCATCGGTGTGGTCCAGGGCCTGGCGTTCGCCCTCGAGCGCCCGGTACTGCCGGTGTCCAACCTGGCCGCGCTGGCGCAAGGTGCGTTGCGCGAGCAGGGTGCGCAGCACGTGGCGGCCGCCATCGATGCGCGCATGGACGAGGTGTACTGGGGCTGCTACCAGGCCAGCGCCGGCGAAATGCGCCTGGTCGGCCAGGAAGCGGTACTGCCGCCCGAGCGCGTGGCGCTGCCCGACGCCAGCACCGCCGAGTGGTTCGGTGCCGGTACCGGTTGGGGCTATGCCGAGCGCCTGGCTGTGCACGTCGCCGCCAGCAATGCGGCGGCGTTGCCCAATGCCCTGGATATCCTCAGCCTGGCCAGCTTTGCCTGGGCGCGCGGCGAGGCGATCGGCGCCGAGCAGGCGCAACCTGTGTACTTGCGCGATAATGTAGCGACACCCAAGAAGCGCTGAGTGTTGTTCGTCGGTTATCGCCGATGACGCTAAAACCTTTCTCGCGAACTGTGGTCCAGTTATCACTCAAGCATTAGCGACGTAACTCTGATGCTGCTAAATTGCCATCATCGGTTCTGAGTGTTCACGCCATGCGTATCGACGGTTTCTCATCGCAGTCCTACCCGATCAAGCGCACACCGCGCAAAGCGTCGGTGCGCGATGAGGCCATCGAAGATGCCGACGTCATCGACAGCGGCGAGCAGGGTGAGCTGGCCCAGGAGGCGGCCATTCGCCGTCGCAGCGGTGGCCTGCCAGCCCGTCAGCAAGACATGATCTTCCCTCGCGCCCGTGACCGGCGTACCGCCACTGCGTTGGCGAGCTACCTGAGCACGGCCGGTTTTACCGATTGGGACATGGAAGTACTGGGGCTCGACCTGTACATTTGAGGGATGATTCCTTCTCTTCTGCCTTATTTTCTGGGTTGTCCGTCATGGAGCGAAAACGCCTGGCGCGACTACCTGTACCCCGCCGATGCCCGAGCCGCTGAGTACCTTGGCCTGTACAGCCAGGTGTTCAACGCTGTCGAAGGCAATACCACCTTCTACGCCAGCCCCGCACCCGCCACCGTGGCACGCTGGGCGCAGACGATGCCGGCGCACTTTCGTTTCACCGCCAAATTCCCTCGCGAGGTCAGCCATGGGGGAGACCTGCGCGATCAGCTGGACGCGGCCGCTGCCTTCACCCGTTTGATGGCACCGCTGGGTGAACGGGTATCGCCTTACTGGCTGCAGTTGCCTGCGTTATTCGGGCCTTCGCGCCTGGCAGAGTTGAGCCATTTTCTGGATCAAGTGGGTGTACCGTTGGCCGTCGAAGTGCGCAACGAGGCTTTTTTTGCGCGCGGTGAAGAGGAGCGGCAGCTCAACCGGCTGTTGCTCGAGCGTGGTGTCGAGCGCATCTGCCTCGACCCGCGGGCGTTGTTCAGTTGCACCTCGCGCGAGCCCGCCGTGCTGCATGCCCAGGCCAAGAAACCCAAGGTGCCGCCACGCCCGGCCGCCTTCAGCCAGCATCCGCAGGTACGTTTCATTGGCCATCCGCAGCTTGAAGCCAACGAAGCCTTCCTGACGCCCTGGGTGGCCAAGGTGGCCAGTTGGGTCGAGGAAGGTCGTAGCCCCTACATCTTCCTGCACACCTCGGATAACCGCCTGGCTGCGGCGTTGGCCCAGCGTTTTCATCAACGTCTGATGCAGCGCCTGCCTGGCCTTGCACCTTTGCCGGAATTGCCACGCGCCCCTGAGGTCGAACAACTGGGACTACTCTGACCACTCCTGACTGCCTGAGGTTGAGACCATGGATGTGCAAACCCTGCGAGCCGAAGCCTTCAAGGCACTGCACGAACGCGACAGTGCCTTCGTCATCCCCAACCCGTGGGATGCCGGCTCCGCCAAGCTGCTCGCCAGCCTGGGCTTCGAGGCGCTGGCCACGACCAGCGCGGGCCTGGCGTTCAGCCTGGGCCGACCGGATGCCGAAGGTGCCTTGAGCCTGGACGAAACCCTGGATAACGCCGGGTCCATTGTCGATGCCACGGCCTTGCCGGTAGCCGCCGACCTGGAGAACGGCTTCGGCGACCTGCCCGAAGACTGCGCACAGACCATCCTGCGGGCCGCCGAGGCGGGTCTTGTAGGGGGTTCCATCGAAGACGCCAGCGGGCGCAGTGAAGCCCCTATCTATGACCATGGCCTGGCTGTGGAACGCGTCCGCGCGGCGGTTCAGGCAGCGCGTAGCCTGCCGTTTCCGTTCACCCTGTGCGCCCGGGCAGAAAACCTGCTGCATGGGCGCCTGGACCTGGATGACACCATCCTGCGCCTGCAAGCATATGCCGAGGCCGGGGCCGATGTGCTCTACGCGCCAGGGCTGCGCACCGTCGAAGAAATTCGCGCGGTGGTGCAGGCGGTGGCGCCCAAGCCGGTCAATGTGCTGATGGGGCTGGCGGGCGTGACCCTGAGCGTCAACCAGTTGCAAGACCTTGGGGTGCGCCGCATCAGTGTCGGCTCGTCGCTGGCCCGTGCGGCGCTGGGGGCTTTCCACCGGGCCGCGTTGGAGATTCGTGACGAGGGCACGTTCGGCTACGGTGAACAGGCGCTGCCCTTTGCCCAGCTCAACGACCTGTTCCGCCGCTGAATCGCCATGCGTGCCTTGCTGGCACTGTTGCTGGGCCTGTCACTGCTGGCAGGCTTGGCCTGGCATTTTGGCTGGCGCCTGCCGGCTGCCTGGAACCCCTGGGCGCCGCTGGACGTGCGCCAGCCGCCGAACCTGCTCACCACCTTCAAGCTGTCGCGCCTGCGCGATGACCCCGCGCTATGCCGTCAGGCACTGGAAACCAGCGATCTGCGGTACCGGGCGCAAGCCGACAGCCCGGCCTCGGCCAATTGCCCGCTGCGCAACGTATGGCGCATCGAGGGCGGTCAGGCGCGGCTCAGCAGCAGCTTCCTGGCCAGTTGCCCGTTGGCGGTGGCTTACGCGCTGTTCGAGCAGCATGGGCTGCAACCGGTGGCGCAGAGGGTATTGGGGCAGCGGGTGACGCAGGTCGACCACCTGGGCAGTTTTGCCTGCCGCAATGTCTATCACCGCAAACAAGGCCGGCTCAGTCAGCACGCCACCGCCAATGCCCTGGACATCAGTGGTTTTCGCTTGCAGGACGGGCAGCGCATCGTACTGGCTCGGGACTGGCAAGCGGGGGGGCAGAAAGCTGATTTCCTACGTCAGGTGCAGCAGGTGGCCTGTGAACGCTTCAGTACCGTGCTGGGGCCAGACTACAACGCCGCGCACCACAATCACTTCCACCTCGATATGGGCCGCTGGCAGATCTGCCGCTGAGCTTGCGCAACCTCAGGCGTGAACGCGAACGTTGTTCAGCACCACCGGGCGCGCCCAGTGGATGTCGAACGCCAGGTCATTCTGCTGCTTGGCCAGCGTGGTTTCGTCGAAGGGTTCGGGGGCCGGGTCCAGCAGGTTCGTCTCGAACTCGGCGATAGGCAGGAACAGCGGGCGCGGGGAGGGGCCTGGGCCGGGCTCGGCAAGCGGGTGACCCTGGCTCATGACCACCGGGCGCAACCAGCTGTTGCTCAGGTCGAGTTCACGCTGCTGTTCGATCAGCTCGATGGCGCTGAACGGCTCGGCGGCGGGCTCCAGCAGGTTGGCTTCCAGTTCGGCCTTGGGCAGGAACAGTGGCTCGGGCGGTGCGATTTCGGTGTCGTGCACCGGCAGCGCACGCTGGGCATCGATCAGCGCCAGCGCCCTGGCACCGCCGACCGGCTCGCCGCTGTGCTGATCGTACTGGACGAACGACTGGCTGACGCTGTCCGCTTCCTCTGCCTGTTGCTCGGCCATGGCGCGGGCAAAGAAATCCTGCCACAGGTGGCTGACGCCCCCGAGTGTCTGGGTATTCTGGTGACCGTAGTGGCCGACAGGCGACAGGTAGGTCAAACCGATGGGAAGAGTATCTGTCATGGCAGTCGCGCGCGTTGTGCTCTGGCAGAATAGCGGGATATTGCCTGTATCGGCCGTGGTTGCCGATTCATAAGGGCGTGGTTTGATTTTTTAGGTGTGGACGATGGAAGAGCAAGGCACGGGTATCAGGGTCGAAGCGATGTCGGCAGAGTATGCGCAACAGGCTACGGCGTGGGCCGAGCGCCTGGGCCTGCCGCTGCAGGACGATGCCGCGGGTTTCGCCGTGCAGGTGGGCGCTGAAGGCTTGCAGATCCAGCAACTGGGCCCGCAGGCGCCTGGGCCGGTGCGGGTGGACTTCGTCGAAGGCCAGGCCGCGCATCGGCGCCAGTTTGGCGGTGGCAACGGCCAAATGATCGCCAAGGCAGTGGGCATCGCCCAGGGTGTACGACCGCAGGTGCTCGATGCCACGGCAGGGCTGGGCAAGGATGCATTTGTGCTGGCCAGCCTGGGGTGCCAGATGACCCTGATCGAACGCCAGCCGCTGATTGCCGCATTGTTGGAAGATGGCCTGGCGCGGGCGCGGGCGGATGACGAGGTGGGCCCGATCGTTGGGCGCATGTGCCTGCTGACCGGCAACGCCATCGAGCGCATGCGTGCCTGGGAAGGGGAGCCGCCGCAGGTGATCTACCTCGACCCGATGTTCCCGCACCGGGACAAAAGCGCGCTGGTGAAGAAGGAGATGCGCGTATTCCGGCCACTGGTCGGTGATGACCTGGATGCCCCGGCCTTGCTAGAAGCCGCTTTGGCGCTTGCCAGCCACCGGGTGGTGGTGAAACGGCCACGCAAGGCGCCTATCATCGACGGGCCGAAGCCAAGCCACAGCCTGGAGGGCAAGTCGAGCCGGTATGACATTTACCCGAAGAAGGCCCTGAAGGCCTGACCGGAATGCATGCCGATTCGTGTGTTGTCGGCCAATCAGGGGTGGAAGGCGCGTATGAACACCCCCACCACCTCCCGCACATGCGCCTCGGCTTCATCCCCTTCCAGCGGCCCGGCGCAGCCGAGCAGCAACCGATAATCCGGTGCGCCCTTGACCAGGCAGAAGAAGTGCTCCGCCGCGCGCAACGGGTTGTCGATGCGCAGTAACCCGCGCTCATTCGCCCCGCGCAGCAGCGCTTCCATTCCCGCCAGCACGCGCTTGGGCCCAGCTTCGTAGAAGTACTCGCCAAAGCTTGGGTCCAGGCTGCCTTGGGCCATGATCAGGCGGCTGAGCTTAACTGCTTCGTCACTGCTGATCAGCGCCTGGAAGTTACGGGCAATGGTCAGCAGCACCTCGTCCACCGGTGCCCCCTCGGGGTACTCGAACAGCAGGTCCGGTAGCTGGATCTGGCAGGTGGCCATGACCGCCGAGCAGAACAGCGTCTGCTTGTCGGTGAAGTGGCTGTACACCGTGAGTTTTGAAACACCTGCCGCCGCAGCGACCGCATCCATGCTGGTGTTGGCATAGCCAAGGCTGAGGAACAATGTCTTGGCCGCTTCGAGGATCGCCTCGCGTTTGGCCAGGTCCTTGGGCCGGCCTGGTCCGATGGGTGCGTCGTTGGGCATTGGAGTCTGCATCTTGTTGAAGAGTCGCCCATCTTAGCGGGTCGGACGCCTTTCGGTGAAAGTGTCCGTGCAATACGTGCTGTCTGTCACTGGACAGTTGTGTTGGGGCGGGAGGTGTTTGGCGGGGGATTTATAGCGCTTTTGAGATCGAGCGCCGCCCGCGCGGCGCTTCGCGGGGCAAGCCCGCTCCCACATCTGTTTTCGGGCCAGTCATACCTGTGACATAGGCGCGCGGCCCTTGGCGGTCGCCTCAATATCGCGTCGTACAAACAAGGGGTCGCGCCAATGCCACAGGCCTCACTGGCCCGAAAACAGATGTGGGAGCGGGCTTGCCCCGCGAAGCGCCGCGCGGGCGGCGCTCGATCTCACAGGCGCCAGAGGCCTCAAGCCCCACCCTGCAAAAACCACCACAGACACCCTTCCCGGCGCCGATTCCCTGATTTAATATACCCGCCAGTATAAATATTCGATGTGCTCTTCGCGAAAGGATTCATCATGTTGCGCCATGCCTTGTCCATCGCTCTGCCCACTGCCGTCGCCCTGCTCCTTGCGGCGTGCGGCCAGGAAGCCGCGCCACCTGCCGCGCCGCGCCCGGCACTGGTGATTCAGCCACAGCCGGCCGAAGCGGCTGCCGACAGCTACCCCGGCGAAGTGCGCGCGCGCTTCGAACCGGAGCTGGCCTTCCGCATTGCCGGCAAAGTCAGCAAACGCCTGGTCGAAGAGGGCCAGCGGGTCAAGGCCGAGCAGCCGCTGGCCGAGCTGGACCCACAGGATGTGCGCCTGCAACTGGAAGCCAATCGTGCCCAGATGGCCGCCGCCGAAGCCAACCTGTCGCTGGTGCGCGCCGAGCGTGATCGCTACCAGAAGCTGCTGGACCGGCAAATGGTCAGCCACTCGCAATACGACAATGCCGAAAACCTGTACCGCGCCGGCATGGCCCGCCTGAAACAAGCCAAGGCCGAGTTCGATGTGGCCGGCAACCAGGCCGAGTACGCAGTGCTGCGTGCGCCGCAGGCCGGTGTCATCGCCAAGCGCCAGGTCGAAGTCGGCCAGGTGGTCGCGGCCGGGCAGACCGTGTTCACCTTGGCCGCAGACGGCGAGCGTGAGGTGGTCATCGGCCTGCCGGAGCAGCAATTTTCCCGTTTTGCCGTGGGCCAAGGCGTCAGCGTGGAGCTGTGGTCGCACCCAGGCGAACGCTTCGACGGGCGTATCCGTGAACTCTCGCCGGCAGCCGACCCACGTTCGCGAACCTTCGCCGCACGCATCGCCTTCACCTCGGCCAAGGCGCCCGCCGAGCTGGGCCAGAGCGCACGTGTTTTCATCGCCCATGAAGGGCTGATCCCACTGTCAGTGCCGTTGTCGGCGGTCACTGCAGAAAACGGCCAGGCCTATGTCTGGCGGGTCGGCCAGGACCGCCGCCTGGAACGCACGGTAGTGCGCCTGGGGCCGTATGGCTCTGACAGTGTACCGGTGCTCGAAGGCTTGAAACCGGGCGACTGGGTGGTCGCCGCCGGGGGCCATGTGTTGCGCGAGGGGCAGGAGGTGCGCCCCGTGGATCGTACCAACCGTGTAGTGAACCTGACGGCCAAGGAGTAAGTCCCGATGGGTTTCAACCTTTCCGCCTGGGCGCTGCGCAATCGCCAGATCGTACTGTTCCTGATGATCCTGCTGGCTGCCATTGGCGCCATGTCCTACACCAAGCTGGGCCAGAGCGAGGACCCGCCGTTCACCTTCAAGGCCATGGTCGTGCGCACCGTGTGGCCCGGCGCCACCGCCGAGGAAGTGTCGCGCCAGGTCACCGAGCGCATCGAGAAGAAGCTGATGGAGACCGGCGAGTACGAGAAGATCGTCTCGTTCTCCCGCCCGGGCGAGTCGCAGGTGACCTTCATGGCCCGCGACTCGCTGCATTCCAAGGATATCCCCGAGCTGTGGTACCAGATCCGCAAGAAAGTCGCGGACATCCGCCACACCTTGCCGCCGGAAATCCAGGGCCCGTTCTTCAATGACGAATTCGGCACTACGTTCGGCAATATCTATGCGCTGACCGGCACGGGCTTCGACTATGCGGTGCTCAAGGACTACGCCGACCGCATCCAGATCCAGCTGCAGCGGGTCAAGGATGTGGGCAAGGTCGAGCTGGTCGGGCTGCAGGACGAGAAAGTCTGGATCGAGCTGTCCAACCTCAAGCTGGCGACCCTCGGCGTGCCACTGGAAGCCGTCCAGCAGGCCCTCCAGGAGCAGAACGCGGTCAGCACGGCGGGCTTCTTCGAGACGCCCAGCGAGCGCCTGCAACTGCGGGTCAGCGGCCGCTTCGACAGTGTCGAGCAGATTCGTCAGTTCCCGATTCGGGTGGGCGATCGCACCTTCCGCATTGGTGACGTAGCCGAGGTGCACCGTGGGTTCAACGACCCGCCCGCGCCGCGCATGCGCTTCATGGGTGAAGACGCCATCGGCCTGGCCGTCTCGATGAAGGACGGCGGCGACATCCTGGTGCTGGGCAAAGCCCTGGAGGGCGAGTTCGAGCGCCTGGCGCGCAACCTACCGGCCGGTATGGAGCTGCGCAAGGTCTCTGACCAGCCGGCTGCAGTCAAGGCCGGCGTCGGTGAGTTCGTCCAGGTACTGGTCGAGGCGCTGGTCATCGTCCTGCTGGTGAGCTTCTTCTCTTTGGGCTTGCGCACCGGGCTGGTGGTGGCATTGGCCATTCCGTTGGTACTGGCCATGACCTTTGCCGCCATGCACTACTTCGGCATCGGCTTGCACAAGATTTCGCTCGGTGCGCTGGTGTTGGCGCTGGGCTTGCTGGTGGACGACGCGATCATTGCCGTGGAGATGATGGCGATCAAGATGGAGCAGGGCTACGACCGGTTCAAGGCGGCCAGCTATGCCTGGACGAGCACGGCCTTCCCCATGCTGACCGGTACCTTGATTACCGCTGCCGGCTTCTTGCCGATTGCCACGGCGGCGTCGAGCACGGGCGAGTACACCCGTTCGATCTTCCAGGTCGTGACCATCGCGCTGCTGACCTCCTGGGTTGCGGCGGTGGTGTTTGTCCCTTACCTGGGCGAACGCCTGCTGCCGGACCTGGCCAAGCTGCATGCTGCCCGTCATGGCAGCGATGGGCATGCGCCGGACCCTTACGCCACGCCGTTCTATCAGCGCGTACGGCGTGTGGTCGAGTGGTGCGTGCGGCGTCGCAAGACAGTCATTCTGCTGACCCTCGCAGCGTTCGTCGGCAGCATCCTGCTGTTCCGCTTCGTGCCGCAGCAGTTCTTCCCAGCTTCCGGGCGCCCAGAGCTGATGGTCGACCTGAAGCTGGCCGAAGGCGCGTCGTTGTCCAATACCGCCGAGCGGGTCAAACAACTGGAGGTGCTGCTCAAGCAGCAGGAGGGCATCGACAACTATGTGGCCTATGTGGGTACCGGGTCGCCGCGCTTTTACCTGCCGCTGGACCAGCAGTTGCCGGCCGCCAGCTTTGCCCAGTTCGTCGTGCTGGCCAAATCGATGGAAGAGCGCGAACGGCTGCGCAGTTGGCTGATCGATACCGTCGACCAGCAGTTCCCCGACTTGCGCGCCCGCGTCACGCGCCTGGAAAACGGCCCACCCGTGGGTTACCCGGTGCAGTTCCGGGTGACCGGCGAGCATATCGAGAAGGTGCGCGCCCTGGCCCGCGAAGTGGCCGACAAGGTGCGCGAGAACCCGCACGTGGTAAACGTGCACCTGGACTGGGAGGAGCCAAGCAAGGCGGTGTTCCTGGCCATCGATCAGGACCGCGCCCGCGCCCTTGGCGTGAGCACCGCGCACCTGTCGAGCTTCTTGCGCAGCTCGCTGACCGGCACCACGGTCAGCCAGTACCGCGAGGACAACGAACTGATCGAGATCCTGCTGCGCGGCACGCAGAAAGAGCGTGGCGACCTGGCTAACCTGGGCAGCCTGGCGCTGCCCACCGACAACGGCCAGAGCGTGGCGCTGTCGCAGGTAGCGACCCTGGAGTACGGCTTCGAAGAAGGCATCATCTGGCACCGCAACCGCCTGCCAACGGTGACCGTGCGTGCCGACATCTACGATAAGGAGCAGCCGGCGACCCTGGTGCGACAGATCGAGCCGACGTTAAGCGACGTCAAGGCCAAACTGCCGGATGGCTACCTGCTTGAGGTGGGCGGTACTGTGGAAGATTCCGAGCGCGGTCAGAAATCGGTGAATGCCGGTATGCCGCTGTTCATCGTGGTGGTGTTGAGCCTGTTGATGATCCAGTTGCGCAGTTTCTCGCGCACGGTGATGGTGTTCCTTACCGCGCCCCTTGGGCTGATTGGCGTGACCTTGTTCCTGCTGGTGTTCCGCCAGCCGTTCGGCTTCGTGGCCATGCTCGGCACCATTGCCCTGGCCGGGATGATCATGCGCAACTCGGTGATCCTGGTGGATCAGATCGAACAGGACATCGCCTCGGGGATGGAGCGTTGGCAGGCGATCATCGAGGCTACGGTACGGCGCTTCCGGCCGATCGTGCTGACGGCACTGGCGGCGGTGCTGGCGATGATCCCGTTGTCGCGTAGCGTGTTCTATGGGCCGATGGCGGTGGCGATCATGGGCGGGTTGATCGTTGCGACGGCGTTGACGTTGCTGTTCTTGCCGGCGTTGTATGCGGCGTGGTTCAGGGTCCGGAAGGGCTGAGGCCGCTGGGAGGGCTTTGCCCTCCTTTCGCGACACAAGGCCGCTCCTGCGCAGGAGCGGCCTTGTCGTCTTGGCATCACAGTGCGCCAAATACCTTTTTGGCCAGGCTGGTAGCGGCCTCGGCCGGGTTCTGGCGAATGCTCTGCTCCTGCTTGGCGATCATTTCAAACAGGCCATCCAGGGCCTTTTCGGTCACGTAGCTCTCGACATTGGCGCTCTTGGCACTGCCCAGCCCCAGGGCTGAAGCTTGACCGGCAAAGTTGTTGTATTGCTGAACCACACCAACCTTGTCGGTCGCTGCCTTGACGATCGGCAGGAACTTGGCGCGGATCTGCTCGCGGCTGCTCTTGTTCAGGTACTGGGTGGCAGAGTCGTCGCCACCGCTGAGGATGCCCTTGGCATCGGTCACGCTCATGTTCTTCACCGCATCCACCAGGATTGCCTGGGCTTGCGGTACCGCCGCCTCTGCGGCCTTGTTCATGCTGTCTTCCAGGGCTGTAACCTGGTCACCCTTGCCGAACATCTTCATGGCCTTGGCGGCCTTGCCGAGGTTGCCCGGCAACTCGATGCGCACGTCCGGGTTGTTGCTGAAGCCGCCGGGGGCACTCAGCTGCTTGACGGCAATCTGCGCGCCCTGGGTCAGGGCGTCTTTCAGGCCACCGCTGGCGTCCTTCTGGGTCAGGTCGCCAAGCGACAGCGCCAGCGCGCTGGCCGACAGCAACAGGCCGGCGCACAGGGCGGTGAAACGCAGGGAGGAGCGAATCATGAAGCTTTCCTTTTGAACAGAAATAGGCGGGTATCAGCGCACGGGGTCGACTTTGACCCGTACTGGCTGCACGTCGCTGCCATCCAGCGTGACGCCGTGATGCTCGGTGTTGATGAACAGCAGCTTGCCGTCCAGTTCGATACGGGCACTCACCGCATAGCGGTGGCCAGGCTTGACCTGGGCCGGGTCGTAGGTGAGATGGAACGGCAGTGGCACGTTGCCTTTGACCGGGCCGGCCTGGCGCGCCAGGGTGACGGCAGGGGCGTCCATCAGCGACACATCCTGCAGCTCCACGCTGAGGGTGGCGGTGGGCGGCAGGGCGATGCGCTGCAGGTAGAAGACTTCACCCTCAAGGCTCGCCTGGGGCGACGGGGTGTGGCTGGAGCAGGCTGCGAGCAGGGATGCACAACACAGCATTACGAGCTTTTTCATGGAATCTCCGTTGTCCGTGGCGTTGGCTTGTGGCCAACGCCAAGGACTTTAACGGATTTGCGCGGTAGATGAAGCCTTAGAGGGCCGAAGTTTCCAGGGCATCGTCGCGATGCAAGGCTACCTGGCGGATCGACAGCCGCAGCTCTGCCGACAGCACACGCTTGGCGACCCCTTCGGCCAGCTCGGCGAGCTTGTCGTGATAGCCCAGCTTGCCTTGCGCGTCCGCTTGCAGCACCCCTTGCTCGATCAACGTCTGGATGAAGTGGCGGAACAGGCTCTTGTCGAAGAACTCCGGGGCATTCAGGCCATGCAGGATCGACAGGCGCTGGGCCATCATCACGCAGAGGTCTTCCAGTGCTTCGGCGCTCAGGCTGTGTTGGCCGCTGTTGAGCAGCAGCGAGGTAGCCATGTAGAAGCGCTGCAGGGTCTGGGTGATGTTGCGGGCCAGCAAGGTCAGCAACACGAACGGGCGCGAGCTGGGGGCCGGGCGCAGGTATACATCGTTTTCCTGGCGCAGCAGCCCTTGCGCGACCAGCGCCGCCAGCCATTGGTCGATCACCTCGTCCAGTTGCTCGGGTGCCCAGCGCAGGAACAGCTCGGCCTGCAGGTATGGGTACAGCGCTTTGACATACTGGCCAAGCAGTTCACGGCTCATCCGCGAGCTGCTGAGGAAGAAGCTCGCCAGCAGCGCCGGCAGGGCGAAGATATGCAGGACGTTGTTGCGGTAATAGGTCATCAGCACCGCATCGGCTTCATCCAGGTACAGGATGCGGCCCAAGGCGTCCTTCTGCTCAGCCAGCAGCTTCATGCCCTTCACGTGTTCGATCAGCGCCATGCCGTCGCCTTCGGGCAAGGTGGTGTGGGGCGAATACGGTACTTGGCGCAACAGCGCCAGGTACAGGTCGAGCACGCGGCACAGGGCGCGTTCGTCGAGGGCGTGACGGCTGGTGGACAGAAGCGCCAGGGCCACCAGGTTGACCGGGTTGATCGCCGCAGCCCCATTGAGGTGGCGGGCTACGGTTTCACCCAGGCGTGTGGTGGTTTCATTCAACCAGGCTGGGCGGAACTGCGGGCCATGCTCTTGCTCGCGCCAGCCGGGTTGCTGTGCATCGAGAAAGCCGGCCAAACGGATCGGCTCGCCAAAGTTGACATAGACCTGGCCAAAACGCTGCTTGAGCGCGCTGAAGACCTTGAAGATGTCGAAGATCGATTCCTTCTTCTTGCTGGCGCCGCGCAACTCGCCCAGGTAGGTGCGGCCTTCGAGCACGCGCTCGTAGCCGATGTACACCGGCACGAAGACGATCGGCGTGCGCGAAGAGCGCAGGAAGCTGCGCAGGGTGATCGCCAGCATGCCGGTGCGCGGCTGCAGCATGCGCCCGGTGCGCGAACGGCCGCCTTCGACGAAGTACTCCACCGGGAAGCCCTTGCTGAACAGCGTGTGCAGGTACTCGTTGAACACAGCGGTATAAAGCGGGTTGCCCTTGAAGGTACGGCGCATGAAAAAGGCCCCGCCACGGCGCAGCAGGCTACCGACCACCGGCATGTTGAGGTTGATGCCGGCCGCCACGTGCGGTGGGGTGAGGCCGTTTTTGAACAGCAGGTAGGACAGCAGCAGGTAGTCGATGTGGCTGCGGTGGCAGGGCACGTAGACGACTTCGTGGCCAGGGGCGATGCCCTGCACCTGCTCGATGTGGTTGACCTTGATGCCGTCGTAGATCTTGTTCCAGAACCAGCTCAGTACCACTTCAAGGAAGCGGATCGCGGTGTAGGTGTAGTCCGAGGCGATCTCGTTGCCATAGCGCAGTGCCTGGGCTTCGGCCTTGGCCAGCGGGATGCCCTCACGCTCGGCCTCATCGCTGATGGCCTGGCGCACCTGCGGGGCATGGACCAGGCCTTTGACCAGGTTGCGTCGGTGCGAGATGTCCGGGCCGATGACTGCCGTCTTGAGGTTGCGAAAGTGCACGCGCATCAGGCGCTGGGCCATGCGCACGGTGCGTTCATGGCCTTTGTTGTGCTGGACCAGTTCGCGCAGGTGGATCGGGGCAGAGAACTGCACGCGGGTCTTGCGCCCCAGTATAAGCACGGTCAGCAGCCGGCGCAGGCGCCCGGTGACCGCCCAGCTGTCGGCGAACAGCAGCTTCCATGGGCTGGACTCACTGGCGGGGGTTTGGCCCCAGAACACGCTCACCGGGATGATCTGCGCGTCTTCCTCGGCATGCTGGCTTACCGCTGCGACCAGGCGTTCGAGGGTGGGCGGGGCGCCGCTCTTGTCCTGGCGGCCCAGCCAGTCGGGGTCGGGTGTCAGGTAGAAGAACGCCGCCGGCTCCTGCAACGTGCCCACGGCCACCGGTAGCACCGGGCGTGGCAGCCCCGCTTTGGTGCATTCGCGGTCGAGTACCGCCAGGTCAGTCAGTGAGGGCGAAGGCAGGGCATAGAACACCGGGCGGCTGCGGTCGAGCTTGAGCGTCAGCGACGACTGGTTGATGGTCTCGGAGCGCACCCACAGGTACAACAGGCGACGCAGGGCGCCGAAGATCAGGCGGCGCAGGGGGGAACGGGTCATGGGGTGTGTGCCCTGGGTATGATTTTCAGGTGAGTATCCAGCCATTTAGTCTGCCGTATGTGCGTAAGTTCAGCAAAAATCGGCAAAAAGTGGAGGTGTCATCAATTTTTTTTAATCTGTGTCATATACTCGGCCTGCCACTTGCAGGATATTTCGGCAAGCGGCGTCGGCACGTGGTGATGACTGCGTGCCTACAAGGCGATCTTCACAATAAAAATCCGGAGTAGTTCAGATGTCGTCTCGTGAGACTGGGAATGTAAAGTGGTTCAACGATGCCAAGGGCTATGGCTTCATTCAGCGCGAAGGTGGTGCGGATGTGTTCGTCCACTATCGGGCGATCCGCGGTGAGGGGCATCGTACCCTGGTCGAAGGGCAGCAGGTCGAGT
This sequence comes from Pseudomonas sp. Irchel s3f19, assembly GCF_900187555.1. Classification (NCBI taxonomy): domain Bacteria; kingdom Pseudomonadati; phylum Pseudomonadota; class Gammaproteobacteria; order Pseudomonadales; family Pseudomonadaceae; genus Pseudomonas; species Pseudomonas sp. Irchel s3f19. The sequence continues at coordinate 538,496 of NZ_FYDW01000003.1, forward strand.
ACGCCTGCGTGCAGGGCCAGAAAGGCCTGCAAGCCGAGGACGTAGTAGGGCTCTGAGCCTCAAGCTGTAAGCCTCAAGCTGCAAGTGACCGTGTACTTGCAGCCTGATGCGATCCGTCTTGGCGCTTGCAACTTAAAGCTTGCAGCTCAAGAAGTGCGCCAGGTGATTTCCTCTTCACCGTCGGCGCTGATGCGGACCCAGCGATCGGCATCTTCTTCACCGTCTTCCTCGACCCAGCCACCCGGTGCGCAGCGGACTTCGACGCCGAGTGCGGCGTGCGCCGCGCGGGCGCAGGCGATGTCATCAGCCCACGGGGTCTGGTCGCTTTCCAGGTAGAGGCTGTTCCATTTCCCCACAGCCTTGGGTAACCAGGTGACTGGAATGTTACCGGCCTTGCACTTGAAGGTCTGGCCTTTCTGCTGCCACTCGCTGCACGGGCCCACGGCCTGGGCCAGCCAGTCGGCAATCTGCTTGTGGTCGACGTCGGCGTCCTTCAGGTAAATCTCGATATCAGGTTGGCGCATAAGGGCTCCGGGTGTGCTCAGTCTTGGCGCACGAAATAGTCATAACGCATGGAAACCGTGACCTCGAACGGCTCGGGCTGGTCGATCACCTGTGCCCGTTTTTCGGCGCTGGCGCGCCAGCCGTGCGGGGTCATGGCCAGCAGGTCGGCGCGTGCCTTGGGCGCCGCGAGGCTCAGGCGGAACTCGAGGGTTTCGCTGTGCGCGTGAGCCATGCCCTCCGGCACCAGGGCCAGGTGCTTGTCATCGGCATACGGACGCACTTCATCGTAGAGCACTTCGCGCAGCTCCATCAGGTGGCCGCTGGTCGGGCCGACCCGCATCAAGCCGCCACCGGGGCTGAGCAGGCGTTTGGCTTCGGCCCAGTCCAGCGGGCTGAACACGCTGGCGATGAACTGGCAGCTGGCATCTGCCAGGGGCACGCGGGCCATGCTGGCGACCATCCAGGTAACCGCTGGATCACGCCGGCAGGCGCGCTTGACCGCCTCGCGCGAGATGTCCAGGGCATAGCCGTCGGCATCGGGCAGGGCGTTGGCGAGCTGCGCGGTGTAATAGCCTTCACCGCAACCGATGTCCAGCCAGGCACCGGGCTGGCGCTCGGCGGCCAGCTCGGCCAGGCGGTGGGCCACCGGGGCATAGTGGCCGGCGTCGAGGAAGTCGCGACGGGCTTCGACCATGGCCTGGTTGTCACCGGGGTCACGGCTGTTCTTGTGCTGCACCGGCAGCAGGTTCAGGTAACCCTGGCGCGCACGGTCGAAGCGGTGGCCCGCAGGGCACACCACGCCGTTGTCGAGCGGTGTCAGGGCTGCCTGGCAGAGGGGGCAGGCGAGCATCAGGCGAGCAACCGGACCAGGGTCTGGTAGTAGATCTCGGTCAGCAAGTCGAGGTCGCTGGCCAGGATCCGCTCATCGACCTGGTGAATGGTGGCGTTGACCGGGCCGAGTTCGACCACCTGGGTGCCCATGGTGGCGATGAAACGGCCGTCCGAGGTGCCGCCACTGGTGGAGGGGTGGGTATCGCGGTCGGTGACGGCCTTGATGCTGGCCGACACTGCATCGAGCAACTCGCCCGGTTCGGTGAGGAACGGCAGGCCAGACAGCGCCCACTCGACGCTCCACTCAAGCTGATGCTTGTCGAGGATCGCCGCTACCCGCTGTTGCAGGCCTTCGACGGTCGACTCGGTGGAGAAGCGGAAGTTGAACAGCGCGGTCAGTTCGCCGGGTACCACGTTGGTGGCGCCAGTGCCGGAGTTGAGGTTGGAGATCTGGAAGCTGGTCGGCGGGAAGAAGGCGTTGCCTTCGTCCCAGTGTTCGGCCGCCAGTTCTGCCAGGGCGGGGGCGGCGAGGTGAATCGGGTTGCGCGCCAGGTGCGGGTAGGCCACATGGCCTTGCTTGCCACGTACGGTCAGCTTCGCGCCCAGCGAGCCGCGGCGGCCGTTCTTGACCACGTCGCCGAGCAGGTTGGTGCTCGAAGGCTCGCCGACGATGCACCAGTCCAGGCGCTCGTTGCGCGCTTTCAGGCGCTCGACCACGGCCTTGGTGCCGTGGTGGGCCGGGCCTTCTTCGTCGCTGGTGATCAGGAAGGCGACCTTGCCGCGGTGGCCCGGGTAGTCACGCACGAAACGCTCGCTGGCCACCACCATCGACGCCAGGCTGCCTTTCATGTCGGCGGCGCCACGGCCGCAGAGCATGCCGTCGGCGTCGATCAGCGCTTCGAACGGCTCATGCTGCCACTGCTGCACCGGGCCGGTCGGCACCACGTCGGTGTGGCCAGCGAAGCACAACACCGGACCTTCCTGGTTGCCATGAGTGGCCCAGAAGTTGTCGACGTCCTCGATGCGCATGGGTTCGAGGGTGAAGCCCACGGCGCCCAGGCGATTCATCATTTGTGCCTGGCAGTCGGCATCGACGGGGGTGACCGAGGGGCGACGGATCAGGTCGCAGGCCAGTTGAAGGGTAGGCGAGAGCTCGGCAGGGGCCGTCATGGGGAACTCCGGGGCAAGGCAAGGCGGAAAAACGAGGGGCGTTATCTTATATCAAACAAGCGGGCCGATGGGGCGCAAAGCGCCCCCGGATTTTCAGGCCTGCTGTGGCTGTGCAACCTTGTCCGCAGGCTTTGGCAGCGAAGACAGCAACGCCATCACCAACGCCGCCAGATACGGCAACGACTGGACCAGCAACATCGCCACCCAGAAGCGCATGTCCGAGCTTGGCAGCCCTTGCACCAGGAATATGCCCAGTGCCGCGCCCCAAAGCAGCAACATGATGAACAGCTCTTCACGTGCTTCGGAGAGGGCCACCAGCACCCCGTGGCTGTCGGCGTTCTTCGGCGTGCGGAAGAACGGCATGCTGCTGGTGAAGAACCCGTACAACACCGCCTTGGCGATGGTGTGCGACAACGCCAGCCCCGCCAGTGCCGCGGCGAAGGCATCCTTGAGGTTGACCCCGACCGCCCGGCGGTACAGGAAGATGATCTTGCCGACCTTGAAGAAGAACAGCGCCAGGGGCGGGATGGCGAAAATCATCAGCGGCGGGTCGACCCGGTGCGGGACGATGATCATCGCCGCCGACCACAGCAATGCGCCGACGGTGAAGAAGATGTTCATGCCGTCGGCCACCCACGGCAGCCAGCCGGCCAGGAAGTGGTAGCGCTGGCCACGAGTCAGCTCGCTGCCCTTGCCGCGCAGCAGGGCGCCGGCGTGGTGCTTGATGATCTGGATGGCGCCATAGGCCCAGCGGAAGCGCTGCTTCTTGAAGTCGATGAAGGTGTCGGGCATCAGGCCCTTGCCGTAGCTGTTGTGGGCGTAGGCGGCCGACAGGCCTTTCTCGAATACCCGCAGGCCCAGTTCGGCATCCTCGCAGATGCACCATTCGGCCCAGCCGAGTTCTTCCAGGACTGTGCGGCGGGTCATGGTCATGGTGCCGTGCTGGATGATCGCGTCACGGTCGTTGCGGGTCACCATGCCGATGTGGAAAAAGCCCTTGTATTCGCTGTAGCACAGCTTCTTGAAGGCACTTTCGTGCTGGTCGCGGTAGTCCTGCGGCGACTGCACCACGGCGATCTTCGGGTCGGCGAAATGCGGCACCATGTGCTTGAGCCAGTTGCGGTCGACGCAGTAGTCCGAGTCGATCACCGCGATCACTTCGGCGTCCTTGGCGGTGTGCGGGAGCAGGTAGTTGAGTGCGCCGCCCTTGAAACCGGCCAACGGCGCGACGTGGAAGAACTTGAAGCGCTCGCCGAGCTTCTCGCAGTGCGCCTTGAGCGGCTCCCACACGGCCGGGTCCTTGGTGTTGTTGTCGATCACCAGCACTTCATAGTCGGGGTAATCCAGCGCGGCCAGGGCGTCGAGGGTCTGCTTGACCATCTCGGGCGGCTCGTTGTAGCACGGTACATGCACCGATACCTTGGGCCGGTAGGCGCTGTCGGCCTGCACCGGCAGGAACTCGCGCCGTCGCTTGTGAATCCATACCGCTTCCGCCAGTTCGTGGGCCTCGGTCATCAGCACGATGAACACGCCCAATGCCCCCAGCGCCAGCAGCACGCCGACGGTCAGGCTGAACCAGGTGCTGTATTGCTGGCTGTAGTCGTAGGCGATCCACACCAGCACCGACCCACACAGGAAGGTGATGAAAGTCAGGAAGGTGCGGCCACGCTGGCGCAAGGCCGAACCATCGATCAGCAGCACGGCCAGGGCAATCATCGCCAGTACCACCGACGCCACGGCCAGGGCCCGCCACTGCGGGATGGCGACCACGGGGCCATCGAAGTTGAACTTCTGCTGGCGTTCGGCGTTGAACACGCCCCAGTAGGCGCCAACCGAACCTTCGTCGCTGGCCTTCCAAGGCTGGTCGTAGGCCTCGATGACAAAGTAGTTGTAGCCGCGGCGGTTGAGGGTGTTGACCAAGGTGCGCAGGTAGATGGCCTGGTCGGCCTGGGTGGCATCGGCACCGCCGCGCATACGGCCGTTGCTCGGCCAGCCGACTTCCGACAGCAGCAGTGGCTTGCGTGGGAACTGCTGCTTGAGCTCGCGGGCGCGGTCGAGCACGAATTCCACCGAGTCTTTCATCGGCACAAATTCCCAGTAAGGCAGGATGTGCGCGGCGATCAGGTCGACGTGCTTGGCCAGCTCCGGGTTTTCCTTCCAGATATGCCATTGCTCACTGGTGGTGACCGGCACCTTGACCGCCGCGCGTACCCGGTCCAGGTACTGGATCAAGGCTTGCGGGGTGACTTCTTCGCGGAACAGCGCCTCGTTGCCCACCACTACCCGCACCACACTGCGCGAGGTGTTGGCCAGTTCGATGGCGCTGGCGATTTCGCGCTCGTTGCGCTCAAGGTCCGGGCTGATCCAGATGCCCAAGGTCACCCGCAGGCCGAATTCTTCGGCCAGGCGCGGGATATCGGCTTGGGTGCCCTCTACGGTGTAGATGCGGATGCTGTCGGTCAGCTTGCTCATCTGCTCCAGGTCCTGGCGCATCTCGTCGTCGTTGGGGTATTGGCCCTTTTGCGGGCTTTCGCCCAGACGGAACGGCGAATACGAGAAGCCGGAGATCTGTTCCGGCCAGGCAGGCGCTGACACCGGGCGGTTGATCAGCGCCCAGAACCCGGTAAATAGCGCAGCGATGGCCAGGACCACGACCAGGTTGAGGCCGAATTTGCGTGATGACATTGTCGTCCAAGTCTGTCGAATTGAGTGAATATTAAAGCAGGATTGGTAGGCACTTTCCTAACGATGGAGGCTACGGGTGCCATTGGCATATAATGCGCGCCGTTTTTTGGGGTATGAGCTTCGGGGTAGCAAGATGAGCACAGAAGATCCACGCTTTGCCGGCGTTGCCCGGTTGTACGGCGACGATGGCCTGCAACGGCTGAAGTTGGCCCATGTGGCGGTCGTCGGTATCGGCGGGGTCGGCTCCTGGGCGGCCGAGGCATTGGCCCGCAGTGGCGTGGGCGAAATTACCCTGTTCGACCTCGACGATGTCTGCGTGAGCAATACCAACCGCCAGGCCCATGCCCTGGAAGGGCAGGTGGGCAGGCCCAAGGTCGAAGTCATGGCCGAGCGCCTGCGGGCGATCAACCCGGCGTGTACGGTGCATGCGGTAGCTGACTTCGTGACCCGCGAAACCATGGCCGAGTACATCACCGAAGGGCTCGACTGTGTCATCGACTGTATCGACAGTGTCATGGCCAAGGCCGCACTGATCGCCTGGTGCAAGCGCCGCAAGATCGCCATCGTCACCACCGGTGGCGCAGGTGGGCAGATCGACCCGACGCAGATCCAGGTCGGTGACCTCAACAAGACCTTCAACGACCCGCTGGCCTCGCGGGTACGCTCGACCTTGCGCCGCGACTACAACTTCTCGCGCAATGTCAGCCGCAACTACGGTGTGCCGTGTGTGTTTTCCAGCGAGCAGCTGCGCTACCCCAAGGGGGATGGCAGCGTTTGCCTGCAGAAGAGCTTCGTCGGTGAAGGCGTGCGCCTGGACTGCTCGGGCGGGTTTGGCGCGGTGATGATGGTGACTGCGACCTTTGCCATGGTGGCGGCGAGCAAGGCCGTGGAAAAGCTGGTGGCAGGTGCCCGGCGGCCTTCGGAGCGGGTCAAGCCCGAGTAAGGCGCACGATCTGTGCAGCATTTTTCGCGGGGCAAGCCCACTCCCACAGTAGCCCGTTAACTCATTGATGAGCGGGTTCTTGTGGGAGCGGGCTTGCCCCGCGAAGCATCCAACGCCGATTCAACTGACAGAAACCAGCTCGGCCATGCGCTGCAACACCGCATGCAGCCCATTGCTGCGCGAGGGTGACAGCTGCCGTTCTAGCCCTAGCTGGTGGAACCAGGCCCGCAGATCCAGTTCAGCCAGCTCGCTGCTGGCCAAGCCCTGCACCCGCACCAGCAGCAACGCCAGCAGCCCGCGCAACAACCGTGCATCGCTGCTGGCCTTGAACTGCCACTGGCCGTCGTGCTGCTCAGCCACCAGCCATACCAGGCTTTCACAGCCATGCACGCGGTTGCGCTCGCATTTGTCCGCATCGCTCAGCGGCTCAAGCCGATCACCCCACTGCATCAGCAGCCGTGCACGTTGTTCCCAGCCACGGGCCTGTTCAAACTGTTCCAGTGCTTCGCGGGCAGGTGTCGGCACATTCATCGCAACAACTCCAGCCCTTGATCCAGCGCCTCGAAGAAGCGCTGCAGGTCATCGCTGTCGTTATACAGCCCCAGCGACACTCGAATCGCCCCCTCCAGCCCCAGCCCCTTGAGCAGCGGCATAGCGCAATGATGACCGGCACGTACGGCGATGCCTTGTTCGGTCAGCAGGTGGGCGATGTCTGCGTTATGCACCCCCTCGATGACGAAGCTGGCCAACGCCGCCTGCGGTGCACCGAGCACCCGGATGCCATCGCGGTCGGCCAGGCCACGCAGCAAGTGCTGGTGCAAGCTGGACTCATGCCGTTCGACCGCATGGGCATCGAGGCTGGCCAGGTAATCGAGTGTCGCACCCAGGCCGATAACACCTGCGATGGGCGGGGTTCCGGCTTCAAACCCCAGTGGCGCGGGGCGGAAGCTGGCGCTCTGGTACTCGGCCAGTTGCACCATTTCACCGCCAAATTGCCAGTGACGTAGCAACGCCAGCGCCTGGCTGCGGCCGTAGAGCACGCCGACACCTTCCGGGCCGTACAGCTTGTGGCTGGAAAACACGTAGTAATCGCAGGCCAACTGCTGCACATCATGACGGCCGTGCACCACGCCTTGGGCGCCATCGACCACGGTCAGCGCGCCTTGCGCCCGGGCGTGGGCCAGCAAGGCTGGCAGCGGTTGCCAGGTGCCGAGCACGTTGGACAGCTGGCTGACCGCCAGTACCCGCGTGCGTGGCCCGATCAGTTGCAGTGCCTGGTCGAGGTCGATACGTCCCTGCACGTCCAGCGGCAGAATCACCAGGCGCAGGTTGCGTCGCCGGGCCAGCTGTTGCCAGGGTAGCAGGTTGGCATGGTGCTCCAGGGCGCTGACGGCGATTTCGTCGCCGGCTTCGAAGCGGTGTTCCAGGCCGTAGGCCAGCAGGTTCAAGGCCGAGGTGGCGCCGTGGGTGAAGATGATCTGCTGCGAGTCGGCGGCATTGAGCCAGGCGGCAACCTTGTCGCGGCTGGTTTCGAACGCCTGGGTCGCCAGTGCGCCGGGCAAGTGCTGGGCACGGTGCACGTTGGCCGCGCCATGGCCGTAGTAATAGCTCAGGGCATCGAGCAGGGCTTGCGGTTTCTGGCTGGTGGCGGCGCTGTCCAGGTAGGTCTGGTGCTGCCGTTGCAGGGCGTCGATGGCGGGGAAATCGGCACGCCAGGGGGAGGGCTGGAACATGTTCGCGGGGCCTGGAATGAAAAACGGGTCTGGCATTACGCCAGACCCGATCTTATCACTTCAAACCGTGGAAGGTTCTCAGTTATGGGCGTGCAGCGCCTCGTTCAGCTCGATGGCCGACTTGTGGGTCTTGCACTCCACAGCGCCGTTCAGCGAGTTGCGGCGGAACAGCAGGTCGGTCTGGCCGGCCAGGTCGCGGGCCTTGACCACTTTGACCAGCTCGTTGTGCTCGTCCAGCAGGTTCACCTTGGTGCCGGCAGTGATGTACAGGCCGGCTTCGACGGTGTTGCGGTCGCCCAGCGGGATGCCGATACCGGCGTTGGCGCCGATCAGGCAGCCTTCGCCAACTTTGATGACGATGTTGCCGCCGCCGGACAGGGTGCCCATGGTCGAGCAGCCGCCGCCCAGGTCCGAACCCTTGCCGACGAACACGCCTGCCGACACGCGGCCTTCGATCATGCCCGGGCCTTCGGTGCCGGCGTTAAAGTTGACGAAGCCTTCGTGCATGATGGTGGTGCCTTCGCCGATGTAGGCGCCCAGGCGCACACGGGCGGTGTCGGCGATGCGCACGCCGGCCGGGACCACGTAGTCGGTCATTTTCGGGAACTTGTCTACCGAGAACACTTCCAGCAGCTCGCCCTTCAGGCGCGCTTCCAGTTGCAGTTGGGCCAGCTCGGCCAGGTCGACGGCGCCCAGGTTGGTCCAGGCAACGTTCGGCAGCAGCGGGAAGATGCCGGCCAGGCTCACGCCGTGCGGCTTGACCAGGCGGTGCGACAGCAGGTGCAGCTTGAGGTAGGCCTCTGGGGTCGAGGTCAGCGCTGCGTCTTCGGCCAGCAAGGTGGCGACCAGCGGCTTGTGGCTTTCGGCCAGGCGGGTCAGCAGGGCCGCCTGGGTGGCATCGACACCTTTCACGGCTTCGGCCAGTTGCGCTGCTTGCCCGTTGCTGAACGCAATGGCCTGGTTACCGCCTTCGTAGCCCAGGATCGGGGCAACGGCGGCGATCAGGTCGGCGCTTGGGTTGACCAGAGGTTGGGCGTAGAAGACTTCCAGCCAGGTACCCTGGCGGTTCTGGGAGCCGACACCGAAGGCCAGGCTGAACAGAGTATTGGACATGTGATTACCTCGTGCGAAATAGGGTATTGAGCGGTGATGGGCTCAGGCCAGTGCGGCGGCGTACAGGTCCGGCTTGAAGCCGACCAATGTGCGCGTGCCAAGGTCGAGTACCGGACGCTTGATCATCGACGGCTGGGCCAGCATCAGTTCGACGGCCTTGGCTTGGTCGATGTCGGCCTTGCTGGCGTCGTCGAGCTTGCGGAAGGTGGTGCCGGCACGGTTGAGGATGACTTCCCAGCCGTGTTCGTCGCACCAGCGGTTCAGGCTGTCACGGTCGATGCCTTGGGTCTTGTAGTCGTGGAATTCGTAGCCGATGGCTTTGTCTTCGAGCCAGGTGCGCGCCTTTTTCATGGTGTCGCAGGCTTTGATGCCGTAGAGCGTGTAGGTCATTGTGTACATTGAGGCCACAGGCTGCCCCAATCTCTCCATTTTCGAATGTCAGTCGCGGGATTATGCGTGAACGATGTGGTGAGCGCCACGGGGTGTGGGCGAATGGGGGGTATAGGGTAAGGTTCGGGTTTTTTGGCGCCTCTGAGATCGAGCGCCGCCCGCGCGGCGCTCGATCTCAGAGGCGCCAGAGCTCTGCCGCCATGCCCCCATCGCGCAAACACACGCAGCATTGTGTTACATATTCATGTGCCACTTGCGACTATGGTGCAGCGGTCCAGAATCCCCACTCGCCGCTAACATATTGTTTCAATGGCGATGTTTCACCCCGCTGTAGTTATTGATTCATAAAGGAAGCTTTCACCGATGCAGTCAGCCTATACCGTCCTCATCCTGCTGACGCTGGTAAGCGTGTCAAAACTGGTCGGCCGAATCATTCCGCTGCCGCTGCCCTTGGTGCAGATCGCCGCCGGTGCCTTGTTAGCCTGGCCGACCCTGGGCCTGCACGTGGCCCTTGACCCTGAACTGTTCCTTTTCCTGTTCCTGCCACCGCTGCTGTTTGCCGACGGCTGGCGCATTCCCAAGCGCGAGCTGTGGCGCATTCGTGGCCCAGTGGTGGCGCTGGCCGTGGGCCTGGTGCTGTTCACCGTGGTGGGCGCTGGTTACTTCATTCACTGGCTGCTGCCCAGCATCCCGCTGGCAGTCGCCTTCGCCCTGGCGGCCGTGCTGTCGCCGACCGATGCCGTGGCGGTCTCGGCCATCGCCCAGGACCGCTTGCCGACACCGCTGATGCACATGCTGCAGGGCGAAGCGTTGATGAACGATGCCTCGGGCCTGGTGACGTTCAAGTTTGCCCTGGCCGCAGCGATTACCGGGGTGTTCTCGTTGGCCGATGCCAGCTTCAGTTTCGTCCTGGTTGCCCTCGGCGGCCTGGCGGTCGGCGTTGCGCTGAGCTGGCTGATCGGCCGGCTGCGCATCTGGATGATCGCGCGGGGCTGGGACGACCCGGCTACGCACGTGGTGTTCATGCTGCTGCTGCCCTTTGCCGCTTACGTACTGGCCGAGCGCCTGGGTGTGTCCGGCATCCTCTCGGCGGTAGCTGCCGGCATGATGCAGAGCTGGCTCGACCTGCTGCCACGCCAGACCAGCACCCGCCTGCTCAACCGCAGCGTGTGGTCGTTGCTGGAGTTTGCCTTTAATGGCTTGATCTTCCTGCTGCTCGGCTTGCAGTTGCCGGACATCATCAAGGCCGTGGTGAGCCACGAGCCCACCGTGTGGCCGACCCTGGCCTGGCGCTGCCTGGATGTGCTGGCGATCTTTGCCGCGTTGATCCTGCTGCGGTTCATCTGGGTGCAGAGCATCTGGCGGGCCATCGGGGTGGTGCGCCGTTGGCGCGGCAAGCCGGCGTTGGTGCTGATGCCAACGGCGCGTTCCTGCTGGTTGCTGACCCTTGGTGGCGTACGCGGTGCGGTCACCTTGGCCGGTGTGATGTCGGTGCCGCTGCTGATGGGGGCGGGCAAGGCCTTCCCCGAGCGTGACCTGCTGATTTTCATTGCGGCCGGGGTGATCCTGTTGTCGCTGATCAGTGCCTGTATCGCCTTGCCGATCCTGCTGCGCGGTGTGACTAAAAGCCCCGACGAGCGCCTGCATCAGGAAGTACTGGAAGCCTGGCGACGTACCGCGGAGGCTGCGATTCATGCGCTGGAGGCGGAGGAGGTAATCGACGCCAATGCACCGCAGGATGCGGCCCAGGCGACCTTGGCAACCGAGCTCAAGGCGCGGCTGATGGCGGAGTACCGCGACGAGCTGAACAGTTACAACGACACGGCCGAGGCGCGGGCCCTGGCTGAGCAGATGGACTTGCTTGAGCGGCGTTTGCGCTTGCGTGCGCTGCGGGCGCAGCGTCTGGAATTGTACAACCTGCATCGCCAGCACCTGGTGGGCGATGAGGTGGTGCGGCAGGTGCTGGGGGAGTTGGATATGAGCGAGGCGAACCTGGGGGCCATCAGGTAGGTAGCGAAAGGGGCGCCAAGCGCCCCCTTCAGCTCAATCAGCGATTCTGCAGGAACGCGCGAATTCGCTCAGCCGCCTCGATGCATTCGGCCAACGGCGCAACCAGCGCCATGCGCACCCGGCCAGCGCCTGGGTTGACGCCATCCACTTCACGCGACAGGTACGACCCGGGTACCACGGTCACATGCTCGGCTTCGAACAGGTCGCGGGTGAACGCAGCATCGCAGCCCGGTACCTTGGCCCACAGGTAGAAGCTGCCATCGGGCCGCTGCACATCCATCACCGGCTGCAGGATATCCAGCACGGCTGCGTACTTGGCCCGGTACTGGTCACGGTTGTCGCGCACATGCGCCTCATCCTGCCAGGCCGCGATGCTGGCCAGCTGGGTTTGCACGGGCATGGCGCAGCCGTGGTAGGTGCGGTACAGCAGGAAGGGTTTGATGATTTCGGCATCACCTGCCACGAAGCCCGAGCGCAGGCCAGGCAGGTTGGAACGCTTGGACAGGCTGTGGAACACCACGCAACGCTTGAAGTCGCTGCGACCAAGCTCGGCGCAGGCGCTGAGCAGGCCCGGGGGGGGCGCGTCTTCGTCGAAGTACAGCTCGCTGTAGCACTCGTCGGCGGCAATCACGAAATCGTGCTCGTCGGCCAAAGCGATCAGTTTCTTCAGGGTGTCCATCGGCACCAGCGCGCCAGTGGGGTTGCCCGGCGAGCACAGGAACAGGATCTGGCAACGCTGCCAGACATCCGCTGGCACGGCATCGAAGTCCGGGTTGAAACCGTTGTTTTCAAGGCACGGCAGGTAATGCGGGGTGGCACCTGCCAGCAGGGCCGCGCCTTCGTAGATCTGGTAGAACGGGTTCGGGCTGACCACCAGGCCATCATCGGCGCGGTTGACCACGGCCTGGGTGAAGGCGAACAGCGCTTCACGGGTGCCGTTGACCGGCAGGATGTGGCGGTCGGCATCCAGCCAGCCGGCCGGCACGCCGAAACGACGTTCGCACCACTGGCCGATGGCCTGGCGCAAGGCTGGCAGGCCAAGGGTGCTGGGGTACACCGCCAGCTTGTCGAGGTTGTCGGTCATGGCCTGGGCGACGAACGCCGGCGAGGCGTGCTTGGGCTCGCCGATCGACAGGGCGATGGCGCGTTTGTCCGCCGCAGGCTTTACGCTGCCCAGCAGGGCACGGAGTTTCTCGAACGGGTAGGGCTGAAGCTGGGTCAGGGCATGGTTCATCGGCGCAAGGTCTCGTCAATCGTTAAAAGGTCACGCGGGTAGGGCTGGCATCGCTCGCCTGGCCGGCCTGCAGCTGCTGCACGATGGCCTCCTGCAGGCGGCTGCACAGCTGCGGGTCGGACAGCGGCTGGTTGTCGGCGTCGGTGATGAAGAACACGTCTTCCACGCGCTCGCCAAGGGTGGCGATCTTGGCGTTCTGCAGCGACAGATCAAACTCCAGGAAGATGCGCCCGATCCTGGCCAGCAGGCCCGGGCGGTCGGGGGCGGTGATCTCGAGGATGGTCACCGGCCGCTGGGCATCGTTGAGGATGGTGACCTGCGGCGGGAAGTTGAAGTGCTTGAGCTGGCGCGGCACCCGGCGCTGAATGATCGTCGGATAGTCCTCGGGGTTGCGTAGCGCTTCGGTCAGGCCGTCGCGAATCTGTTTGACCCGCTGCGGGTTGTCGCCGATCGAGCCACCGTCGTTGTCGAGCACGATATAGGTGTCGAGGGTGAACTGGCTGCTCGAGGTGATGATCCGCGCGTCATGGATGTTCAGGTTGAGCTGCGACATGGCCGCCACGGTCACGGCGAAGAAGTCGTGTTGGTCGGGGGCATAGATGAAGATCTGCGTGCCGCCCTCGAACTCGCGCGAGGTGGTTTCCTTGATCAGCACCAGTGGCCCACCGTCAGCGGGCTGCTGGAGGATGGCGTCACTGTGCCAGGCCACGTCGGCGGCGGTGTGCTTGAGGAAGTAGTCGTCACCCAGCTGCGACCAGAGTTGCTCCACGTCGTCCGGGTCGGTGCCCTCGCGGATCAGGATGTCCAGTGCCGCGCTCTGGGTCTGGCGAATCTGCTCTTCACGGTCCAGCGGGTTTTCCAACCCACGGCGCAGCGCGCGCTTGGTTTCGGTGTAGAGCTGGCGCAGCAGGCTGGCACGCCAGGAGTTCCACAGGCTCGGGTTGGTGGCGTTGATGTCGGCCACGGTCAGCACGTAGAGGTAGTCCAGGCGGGTTTCGTCACCCACGTGCAAGGCGAAATCGTTGATCACCTGCGGGTCGGACAGGTCCTTGCGCTGGGCGGTGGTGGACATCACCAGGTGGTTCAGCACCAGCCAGACGATCAGGCGGCTGTCCCAGGCGGGCAACTGGTGGCGCTCGCAGAACGCTTGCGCGTCCACCGCGCCCAGCTCCGAATGGTCACCCTGGCGGCCCTTGCCGATGTCGTGGTAAAGCCCGGCCAGGTAGATAAGCTCGGGTTTGGGCAGGCGGCCCATGAGCTTGCTGGCCAGCGGGAATTTTTCGGAAACCGGCGTGTACTGCAGTTTGCGCAGGTGCTTGATAAGGTTGAGCGTGTGCGCATCGACCGTATAAATGTGGAACAGGTCATGCTGCATCTGCCCGACGATCAGGCCGAACTCCGGCAGGTAGCGGCCAAGAATGCCGTAGCGGTTCATCCGCCGCAGGTTGCGGTGGATGCCGATCTCGCACTTGAACAGCTCGATGAACAGGCTGGTGTTGCGGATATCGTGGCGGAACGTTTCGTCGATCAGGTGGCGGTGTTCGCGCAGCAGGCGCACGGTGTCGGCACGTACCCCTTTGATCTCCGGGTGCTGGGCCATCAGCACGAAAATTTCCAGCATGGCGAACGGCGTGCGCTTGAACACGTTCGGCTTGGTCGCTTCTATATAGCCGTCGTGCAGGCGGAAGCGCGCATTCAGCGGCTGAGTAGTGCCACTGTCCTCGTCGGCGAGGATGACTTCCTCGAAGTGCTGGATGATCAGGTCGCACAACTGGCTGATGCTCATCACCACCCGGTAGTACTGCTGCATGAACTGTTCGATCGCGCGCTTGGGGTTTTCGTCGCTGTAGCCCAGCAGCGCGGCGATGCTGCGCTGGTGATCGAACAGCAAGCGGTCTTCGGCGCGCCCGGCCAGCATGTGCAGGGCGTAGCGCACCTTCCACAGGAAGTCCTGGGAGGAGGCCAGCAGTTCGTTCTCGCTTTCCAGCAAGAAGCCTTCGCCTGCCAGTGCGTGCAGGTTCAGGGTGCCGTATTGGCGGCGGGCCACCCACAGCACGGTCTGGATGTCGCGCAGGCCACCGGGTGAACCCTTGACGTTGGGCTCAAGGTTGTACTCGGTGTCGTTGTACTTGTGGTGGCGGGCCTTGAGCTCGGCACGCTTGGCCAGGAAGAACTCCTTGCTCGGCCACATGTGCTCGGTGCTGGTGACTTCGAGCATGCGCTGGCGCAAGGCTTCGGGGCCGGCAATCGTGCGGCTTTCCATCATGTTGGTGATGACCGTGAGGTCCGCACGCGCCTGTTCGGCACATTCGTCGACGGTGCGCACGCTCTGGCCCACTTCCAGGCCGATGTCCCACAGCAGGGTAAGGAAGCGCTCGATGGCCTCGCGGTACTGCTCGTGCTCGGCGGCGCCCAACAGGATCAGCAGGTCGATGTCCGAGTGCGGGTGCAGTTCACCGCGCCCGTAGCCGCCCACTGCGACCAGGGCGATACCGTGCTGGTCGCCCCAGTCGAACTGGTTCCAGGCCTGCTGCAGGATGTTGTCGACGAGCCAGGCGCGGTCCTCGATCAGCCGGCGGATCTCGCGGCCATCGCGAAAACGCTTGTCGAGCACCTCGCCAGCCTGGCGGATGGCTTTCTTGAAGGCGGTGATAGGGCTCGCCTTGAGGGCCAGTTCCGCCTGGAACTGGCCGCGGTCGAACAGCTCGGGATCCACCTGGGGCATTGCGTCGCGTTCCTGTCGTGGGGTGCCTGGCGCGGACTCAGGCCGAGGTGCGCGCGATGGTGTCGTCCTTGCGCAGGGTAAAGATCTCGTAGCCGGTAGCGGTCACCACCAGGGTGTGCTCCCACTGGGCCGAGAGCTTGCGGTCCTTGGTGATGGCGGTCCAGCCGTCGCCCAGCACCTTGGTGTCGGCCTTGCCCTGGTTGATCATCGGCTCGATGGTGAAGGTCATGCCTTCTTTGAGTTCCATGCCGGTGCCGGCGCGGCCGTAGTGAAGAATTTGCGGTTCTTCGTGGAACACCTTGCCGATGCCATGGCCGCAGAATTCGCGCACCACCGAGAAGCCGTTCTTTTCAGCGTGCTTCTGGATCACTTCGCCGATGTCGCCCAGGCGGCAACCAGGCTTGACCAGTTCGATGGCCTTGTACATGCATTCCTGGGTGACCTGGGACAGGCGCTCGGCCCACACGGGTACCTTGCCGACGTGGAACATGCGGCTGGTGTCGCCGTGATAGCCGTCCTTGATCACGGTGACGTCGATGTTCAGCGTGTCACCGTCCTTTAGTGGCTTGTCGTTGGGGATGCCGTGGCAGACCACATGGTTGATCGAGGTGCAGATCGACTTGGGGTAGCCCTTGTAGTTGAGCGGCGCCGGGATGGCCTGCTGGACGTTGACGATGTAGTCGTGGCACAGGCGGTCCAGTTCTTCGGTGGTGACACCGGGTTTGACGTGCGCTTCGATCATTTCCAGCACGTCGGCGGCCAGGCGGCCGGCGATGCGCATCTTCTCGATGTCTTCTGCGGTCTTGATGGTGACGGTCATTACAGGCTCTCTACGGCGCCGTGCACGGCGCGAACAAACGGGAAAGGCCGGATTCTAGCAGAGCAGGGCGGCAATCGGTCGGGATAAAGGCGGCCAAGCTGCTGTCTATAGAGGGCATTCTGGCCTGAAAGCCTGGGTGCTGCAAAAGCCGCTGACGGACGCAACAGTATTCGGGTTCCGTTCGCTCGCGGTCTGTGGTATAAAATGCGCCGCTTTCGGGGTAGACCCCGTTAGCCTTAAACCCACACACGTGTCGACACGATGACCTGGGTGCCCCGAATTGCAGAATTTGCGGGTTGGTCATTGGGATGCGTGGAGGCCCAACCCGACTTACCAAGGAACTATCATGTCCCAAGTCAACATGCGCGATATGCTGAAGGCCGGTGTGCACTTCGGTCACCAGACCCGTTACTGGAACCCGAAAATGGGCAAGTACATTTTCGGCGCGCGTAACAAGATCCACATCATCAACCTGGAAAAAACCCTGCCGATGTTCAACGAGGCTCTGGCCTTCGTAGAGCGCCTGGCCCAGGGCAAGAACAAGATCATGTTCGTCGGCACCAAGCGTTCCGCCGGCAAGATCGTCGCCGAGCAAGCTGCTCGTGCCGGTTCGCCATACGTTGACCACCGCTGGTTGGGCGGCATGCTGACCAACTACAAAACCATCCGTGCTTCGATCAAGCGTCTGCGCGACCTGGAAACTCAGGCCGAAGATGGCACCTTTGCCAAGCTGACCAAGAAAGAAGCCCTGATGCGTTCGCGCGATCTGGAAAAGCTGGACCGCAGCCTGGGTGGTATCAAGGACATGGGCGGCCTGCCTGATGCCCTGTTCGTGATCGACGTTGACCACGAGCGCATTGCTATCACCGAAGCCAACAAGCTGGGCATCCCGGTCATCGGCGTTGTCGATACCAACAGCAGCCCGGAAGGTGTTGACTACATCATCCCAGGTAACGATGACGCCATTCGCGCTATCGAGCTGTACATGACTTCGATGGCTGACGCCATCATCCGCGGCCGCAACAACGTTGCTGGCGGCACCGAAGTCTACGCTGAAGAAGCGGCTGCACCTGCTGCTGAGTAATTGACGCCTGGCGTCTACTTGGCACGCAAAAAGGGGGCTCTGCCCCCTTTTTGCCACCTTGAAATCCTGCTGTCAGCAACGGCCCCGCACTATGGGCCTGCTGAGACGAAAACAGCGGATTTGCAGAATTGAACGCCCGTGACGAGCGGGTGGAATGGTTGAAAAACTTTCCAAGAGGATTTTGAAATGGCAGAGATTACTGCGGCGCTGGTCAAAGAACTGCGCGAGCGTACCGGCGAAGGCATGATGGATTGCAAGAAGGCGCTGACCAAGGCCGGCGGCGACATCGAAAAAGCCATTGACGACATGCGTGCCTCCGGCGCCATCAAGGCTGCCAAAAAGGCTGGCAACGTTGCTGCTGAAGGCGCTATCGCCATCAAGGCCGACGAAAAGTCCGCCGTTCTGCTGGAAGTGAACTCGCAGACCGACTTCCTGGCCCTGCAAGACGACTTCAAGAACTTCGTTGCTGAAAGTGTCGAGCAAGCCTTCGCCGAGAAGCTGACCGATGCCGCTCCGCTGATCGCTTCCCGTGAAGCGGCTCGCGAAGCCCTGGTTGCCAAGGTTGGCGAGAACGTCAACATCCGTCGCCTGGTGCGCGTTGAAGGTGACGTTGTCGGTACCTACCTGCACGGCAACAAGATCGGTGTTGCTGTTGTGCTGAAGGGCGGCGACGTTCAACTGGCCAAAGAAATCGCCATGCACGTGGCTGCCAGCAACCCAGAGTTCCTGCTGCCATCGGAAGTCTCGGCTGAGGCTATCGAGCGTGAGAAGGCGGTCTTCCTGCAACTGAACGAAGACAAGATCAAAGGCAAGCCTGAGAACATCGTCGAGAACATGATCAAAGGCCGTATTTCCAAGTTCCTGGCCGAAGCCAGCCTGGTTGAACAGGCCTTCGTCATGAACCCGGAAATCAAAGTCGGCGAACTGGCCAAGAAAGCCGGCGCTGAAATCGTTTCCTTCACCTACTTCAAAGTAGGCGAAGGCATCGAGAAGCCGGTCGACAACTTCGCTGAAGAAGTTGCTGCTCAGCTGGCTGCTGCCAAGCAGTAAGACAGACCCGTCTGTCGCCCCAAAGAGGCTGCCCGCTCACGCGCGCAGCCTCTTTGTCAAAGCGGGAGTGGTTTTCAGAACCGTTCCTCGCTGACGCAGTCGCTGCGTCACGTTAGAGTTACACGCAGGCTCAAACAGCCCGCAGAATTTTACAAACGCCGCAGGAGAGATTCGCAATGGCTCAGCAGGGCAGTGGTTATCAGGCTCGCTATAAACGCATTCTACTCAAACTTAGCGGCGAGGCCCTGATGGGCTCGGAAGAGTTCGGGATCGACCCCAAGGTCCTGGATCGCATGGCGCTGGAGGTCGGCCAGCTGGTCGGCATCGGTGTTCAGGTAGGTCTGGTAATCGGCGGTGGCAACCTGTTCCGTGGTGCGGCGCTCAGTGCAGCCGGCATGGACCGCGTCACCGGTGACCACATGGGCATGCTGGCGACCGTGATGAACGCCCTGGCCATGCGCGACGCGCTGGAGCGGGCAAACATTACCGCCATCGTCATGTCGGCCATTTCCATGGTTGGCGTAACCGATCACTATGATCGCCGCAAAGCCATGCGCCACCTCAATGCCAAAGAGGTCGTGATCTTCGCTGCCGGTACCGGCAACCCGTTCTTTACCACCGACTCCGCCGCTTGCCTGCGCGCCATCGAAATCGATGCCGACGTGGTATTGAAGGCAACCAAGGTCGATGGTGTATACACTGCAGATCCATTCAAGGACCCGCATGCCGAGAAGTTCGATCATCTGACCTACGATGAAGTGCTGGATCGCAAGCTGGGTGTGATGGATCTGACGGCAATCTGTCTGTGCCGCGACCACAAGATGCCGTTGCGCGTCTTCAACATGAACAAACCCGGCGCCTTGCTGAACATCGTGCATGGCGGCGCGGAAGGAACTCTGATCGAGGAAGTTCAAAAATGATCAACGCTATCAAGAAAGACGCCCAGGACCGCATGGGCAAGTCCATCGAGGCGCTGGGTCGCCACCTGGCAGCTATCCGCACCGGTCGCGCCCACCCAAGCATCCTGGACAGCGTCAAGGTGACTGCCTGGGGTAGCGACATGCCGCTGAACCAGGTGGCTGCGATTTCCGTCGAAGACGCCCGCACCCTGAAAATTGTCGCCCACGACAAGAACCTCAGCGCAGCCATTGAAAAAGCCATCCTGACTTCCGACCTGGGCCTGAACCCGTCCAGCGCCGGTACCACCATCCGCGTACCGATGCCGGCCCTGACCGAGGAAACCCGCAAGGGTTACACCAAACAGGCCAGCGGCGTTGCCGAAGATGCCAAGGTTGCCGTGCGTAACGTGCGCCGCGATGCCCTCGCCGACCTGAAGAAGCTGACCAAGGACAAGGAAATCAGCGAAGACGAAGAACGTCGCGCTGCTGACGAGATCCAGAAGCTCACCGACAAGTTCGTCGCTGACATCGACGCGGCGTTCAAAGCCAAGGAAAAGGACCTGTTGGCCGTTTAAGGCCGAGGTTTTTTAATGGAAAAGACCAAGCCAGCGGCGCCGTCCTCGGTGCCGCGACACGTCGCGATCATCATGGATGGCAACAACCGTTGGGCGAAGAAGCGCCTGTTGCCCGGTGTTGCCGGGCACAAGGCTGGCGTCGATGCCGTTCGCGCGGTCATCGAAGTCTGTGCCGAATCGGGGGTCGAGGTCCTGACCCTGTTCGCCTTCTCCAGCGAGAACTGGCAACGCCCCGCCGAAGAAGTCGGAGCGCTGATGGAGCTGTTCTTCTCGGCCTTGCGCCGTGAGGCTCGCCGCCTCAACGAGAACAACATCTGCTTGCGCATCATCGGCGATCGCTCACGCTTCCATCCCGAGCTGCAGGCTGCCATGCGTGAGGCCGAAGCGCTGACCGCCGGCAACAACCGCTTCATACTGCAGATCGCGGCCAACTACGGTGGCCAGTGGGACATCGCCCAGGCTGCCCAGCGCCTGGCGCGGGAAGTACAGGCCGGCCATCTGCGCCCGGACGACATTACGCCGGGTCTGCTGCAAACCTGCCTGTCCACGGGCGAGTTGCCGCTGCCCGACTTGTGTATCCGTACCGGTGGCGAGCGGCGCATCAGCAATTTCCTGCTGTGGCAGCTGGCCTATGCCGAGCTGTATTTCTCCGACCTGTACTGGCCGGACTTCAAACACGAGGCCATGCGCAATGCCCTGGCCGATTTCGCTTCGCGCCAGCGCCGCTTCGGTAAGACCAGCGAGCAGGTCGAGGCTGGAGCTCGTGCTTAATGCTTAAACAACGCATCATTACCGCGCTGATCCTGTTGCCGGTCGCGCTGGGTGGCTTCTTCCTGCTCAATGGTGGGGATTTCGCCCTGTTCATCGGCTTCGTGGTCACCCTCGGGGCCTGGGAGTGGGCGCGCCTGGCCGGTTTGATGGCCCAGCCGCTGCGCATTGCCTATGCCGCCGTCGTCGGCGGTGCGCTGATGCTGCTGCACCTGATGCCTGACCTGGCGCCCTGGGTGCTCGGTGCGTCGGTGATCTGGTGGGCACTGGCTACCTGGCTGGTGCTGACCTACCCGCGCAGCAGCGAACTGTGGGCCAGTGCGGCCTGTCGCCTGCTGATCGGCCTGCTGGTATTGCTACCGGCGTGGCAGGGCCTGGTGCTGCTCAAGCACTGGCCGCTGGGCAACTGGCTGATCCTGTCGGTGATGGTGCTGGTATGGGCCGCCGACATCGGTGCCTATTTCTCTGGGCGAGCCTTCGGCAAGCGCAAACTGGCGCCGCAGGTCAGCCCGGGCAAAAGTTGGGAAGGCGTCTATGGCGGCCTGGTCGTCAGCCTGGTCATCACCCTGGCAGTCGGTATCAGCCGCGACTGGGGCATCGGCCAGATTTTGCTGGGCCTGCTGGGCGCGGCGCTGGTGGTCATGGCCTCGGTGATCGGTGACCTGACCGAAAGCATGTTCAAGCGCCGTTCCGGCATCAAGGACAGCAGTAACCTGCTGCCCGGCCATGGTGGCGTACTTGACCGCATCGACAGCCTGACCGCAGCCATCCCGCTGTTTGCGGTGCTGCTGTGGGCTGCCGAATGGGGTGTGATGTGAGTGCGGTGCAACGCATCACCGTGCTTGGCGCCACAGGCTCCATTGGCCTGAGCACGCTGGATGTGATCGCGCGTCATCCCGAGCGTTACTCGGTTTTCGCATTGAGCGGTTACTCGCGCATCGATGAGCTGCTGGCGTTGTGCGTGCGCCATCGTCCCGAGTTTGCGGTGGTGCCAAGTGCCGAGGGGGCTGCACGTTTACGTGACGGCCTGGCGGCAGCGGGTTGTGCCACGCAGGTGCTGGAAGGCGAGGCGGGGCTGTGCCAGGTGGCCGCGGCTGCGGAAGTGGATGCGGTCATGGCGGCCATCGTAGGCGCGGCCGGGCTGCGACCGACCTTGGCGGCCGTCGAGGCGGGCAAGAAGGTGCTGCTGGCCAACAAGGAGGCGCTGGTGATGTCTGGCGCGCTGTTCATGGAGGCGGTGCGGCGCAGTGGTGCCGTGCTGTTGCCGATCGACAGCGAGCACAATGCGATCTTCCAGTGCCTGCCGGGTGACTATGCCCGTGGCCTGAGCCAGGTGGGTGTGCGCCGCATCCTGCTCACCGCGTCGGGCGGCCCGTTCCGCGAAACACCGCATGCGGCGCTCGCCGATGTCACCCCGGAACAGGCCTGCGCCCATCCCAACTGGTCCATGGGGCGCAAGATTTCCGTGGATTCGGCCAGTATGATGAACAAGGGCCTGGAGTTGATCGAGGCGTGCTGGTTGTTCGATGCCTCGCCCGCCAAGGTCGAGGTGGTGGTGCACCCGCAGAGCGTGATCCACTCGCTGGTGGATTACGTGGACGGTTCGGTCCTCGCCCAGTTGGGTAACCCCGACATGCGCACGCCTATCGCCAACGCGCTGGCCTGGCCAGAGCGTATTGATTCCGGGGTTGCCCCGCTGGACTTGTTCGCCATCGCGCGTCTGGATTTCCAGGCCCCTGACGAACAGCGCTTCCCTTGCTTGCGCCTGGCGCGGCAGGCTGCCGAGGCCGGCAACAGCGCGCCCGCAGTGCTCAACGCGGCCAATGAAGTGGCGGTCGAGGCATTTCTGCAGCGGCGTATCCGCTTCCCGGAGATCGCGGGTATGATCGAACAGGTGCTCGATCAGGAGCCCGTAGTGCCACTGGCATCGTTGGACGCGGTATTTGCCGCCGACCAGCGTGCCCGGGAGTTGTCCCGCGAGTGGTTGAGGCGTCACGGTCACTGATGCAGGCCTGCCAGGGCTTGTGCGAAACGTCGTTCTGCTGAACGTCATCTGGAGAAAGATATGACTGCGCTCTACATGATTGTCGGCACCCTGGTGGCGTTGGGTGTTCTGGTCACGTTTCACGAATTCGGCCACTTCTGGGTGGCCCGACGCTGCGGCGTCAAGGTGCTGCGTTTTTCGGTAGGCTTCGGCACGCCGCTGCTGCGCTGGCATGATCGGCAGGGTACCGAGTTCGTGGTGGCAGCGATCCCGCTGGGTGGCTACGTCAAGATGCTCGACGAGCGCGAAGGCGATGTACCGCCTGCGCTGGCCGACCAGTCGTTCAATCGCAAATCCGTGCGTCAGCGCATTGCCATCGTCGCAGCAGGGCCGATTGCCAATTTCCTCTTGGCCATCGTGTTCTTCTGGCTGCTGGCCATGCTCGGCACCCAGCAGATCCGCCCGGTCATCGGTGGGGTCGAGGTAGGCAGCCTGGCAGCCTCGGCAGGCCTGGCCGCTGGTCAGGAAATCGTATCCATCGATGGCAAACCGACCAGCGGTTGGTCAGCGGTCAACCTGCAACTGGTGCGCCGCCTGGGCGAGAGCGGCACCCTGCAGGTGGGCGTGCGCGATGAAGGCGCCAGCGCCGAGCGTCAACTGCAGATCAAGCTGGACCACTGGCTGAAAGGCGCTGACGAACCGGACCCTATCCAGTCCCTGGGCTTGCGCCCCTGGCGCCCGGTGATCGTGCCGGTGCTGGCCGAAATCGAATCGAAAGGGCCGGCCGCAGCGGCGGGCTTGAAGACGGGCGACAAGTTGCTGGCCATCGACGGTGTGGTCGTCACCGAATGGCAGCAGGTGGTCGATGCCGTGCGCGCCCGCCCGCATGCCAAGGTGGTGGTACGTGTGGAGCGCGACGGCGCTGCCCTGGATGTGCCGGTAACCCTGGCGCAGCGGGGCGAGGGTAAGGCCTCGGGCGGCTACCTGGGGGCAGGGGTAAAAGGTGGCGAATGGCCTGCCAACATGCTTCGCGAAGTCAGCTATGGCCCGCTGGAAGCGGTGGGCGAGGGCTTGTCGCGCACCTGGAACATGAGTGTCCTGACCCTCGAGTCGCTGAAGAAAATGCTGTTCGGAGAGCTCTCGGTAAAAAACTTGAGCGGACCGATAACCATTGCTAAAGTGGCGGGCGCTTCAGCCCAGTCCGGCGTGGGGGATTTCCTGAATTTCCTGGCCTACCTGAGCATAAGCCTGGGGGTTCTTAACCTGCTGCCCATTCCAGTACTGGATGGGGGGCATTTGCTGTTTTACCTGGTTGAGTGGGCGCGCGGTCGTCCGCTGTCGGACCGGGTACAAGGTTGGGGGGTCCAGATCGGTATCAGTTTGGTCATAGGGGTGATGTTGCTCGCCCTGATCAACGATCTGGGTCGACTTTAAAAGCTTCGCTCAATTGCGAACCCGCCGTCTATTCGCGGCGGGTTGTTTATTGCCAGTTGGAATAAAAGGACTTCATGAAACGTCTGCTGCTAACTGCGGTCCTCTCCGCACTGATGATCGCTGAAGTTCACGCCGAGTCCTTCACCATCTCCGATATTCGTGTCAACGGCCTGCAGCGGGTATCCGCCGGCAGCGTCTTCGGTGCCTTGCCCCTTAACGTGGGCGACCAGGCCGACGATCGGCGCCTCGTGGACTCGACCCGTTCCCTGTTCAAGACCGGTTTCTTCCAGGACATCCAGCTGAACCGCGATGGCAATGTCCTGATCATCAACGTGGTCGAGCGCCCGTCGGTGTCGAGCATCGAGATCGAAGGCAACAAGGCGATCAGCACCGAAGACCTGATGAAGGGCCTGAAGCAGTCGGGCCTGGCCGAAGGTGAAATCTTCCAGCGCGCCACCCTCGAAGGTGTGCGTAACGAGCTGCAGCGCCAGTACGTGGCCCAGGGCCGCTACTCGGCCGAGGTCGACGCCGAAGTCGTGCCGCAGCCGCGCAACCGCGTCGCGCTGAAAATCAAGATCAACGAGGGCACCGTCGCCGCCATTCAGCACATCAACGTGGTGGGCAACAACGTCTTCGACGACGAAGAGCTGTCGCAGCTGTTCGAGCTGAAAACCACCAACTGGCTGTCGTTCTTCAAGAACGACGACAAGTACGCCCGTGAAAAACTGTCCGGTGACCTGGAGCGTCTGCGTTCCTACTACCTGGACCGCGGCTACATCAACATGGATATCGCCTCTACCCAGGTGTCCATCACGCCAGACAAGAAGCACGTCTACATCACCGTCAACATCAACGAAGGCGAGAAGTACACCGTCCGTGACGTGAAGCTCTCCGGTGACCTCAAGGTCCCTGAAGACCAGGTCAAGTCGCTGCTGCTGGTGCAGCCGGGCCAGGTATTCTCGCGCAAGGTGATGACCACCACGTCCGAGCTGATCACCCGTCGCCTGGGTAACGAAGGCTATACCTTCGCCAACGTCAACGGCGTGCCGCAGCCCAACGATGAAGACCACACCGTCGATATCATGTTCGTGGTCGACCCGGGCAAGCGTGCCTACGTCAACCGCATCAACTATCGCGGCAACACCAAGACCGAAGACGAAGTGCTACGTCGCGAGATGCGCCAGATGGAAGGCGGCTGGGCTTCGACCTACCTGATCGACCAGTCCAAGACCCGTCTTGAGCGTCTGGGCTTCTTCAAGGAAGTCAACGTCGAAACGCCACCGGTGCCTGGCACCGATGACCAGGTCGACGTCAACTACAGCGTCGAAGAACAAGCCTCCGGCTCGATCACCGCCAGCGTCGGTTTTGCCCAGAGCGCCGGCCTGATCCTTGGCGGCTCGATCAGCCAGAGCAACTTCCTGGGTACCGGTAACAAGGTGTCCGTCGGCCTGACCCGTTCCGAGTACCAGACCCGATACAACTTCGGCTTCGTCGACCCCTACTTCACTGCCGACGGCGTCAGCCTGGGCTACAACGCCTTCTACCGCAGCACCGACTACGACGACCTCGATGTCGACGTTGCCAGCTATGCGGTCGACAGCCTTGGCGCCGGCGTCAGCCTGGGTTACCCGATCAGCGAGACCTCGCGCCTGACCTACGGCCTGAGCGTGCAGCAGGACAAGATCAAGACCGGCAAATACACCGTTGACGAGATCTTCAATTTCCTCGAAGAAGAGGGCGATAGCTTCCTCAACTTCAAAGCGTCGATCGGCTGGTCCGAGTCGACCTTGAACAAAGGCGTGTTGGCTACCCGTGGTCACTCCCAAAGTTTGACCCTGGAATCCACCATCCCGGGCAGCGACCTGTCGTTCTACAAGCTCGACTACCGTGGCCAGTTGTTCAAGCCGATCAATAACGACTACACCCTGCGCCTGCACACTGAACTGGGCTATGGTGATGGTTTCGGTGGCACTTCCGGCCTGCCGTTCTACGAGAACTACTACGCGGGTGGCTTCAACTCCGTCCGTGGCTTCAAGGACAGCAGCCTGGGCCCCCGCAGCACGCCGAGTAAGGGTACCAACCCGGGCACTATCGAAGACCCGGATCAGGATCCGCTGCCGTTCGGTGGCAACGTGCTGGTCCAGGGTGGTGTAGAACTGCTGTTCCCGCTGCCGTTCGTCAAAGACCAGCGTTCGCTGCGCACTTCCGTGTTCTGGGACGTGGGTAACGTGTTCGACACCAATTGCGGTTCCAAGCCTGATTGCGCCAAGGTCGGTTTCTCGGACATGGCCAGCTCCGTGGGCCTGGGTGTGACCTGGATTACTGCGCTGGGCCCGTTGAGCTTCAGCCTGGCGATGCCGATCAAGAAACCGGACGACGCCGATACCCAGGTGTTCCAATTCTCTCTGGGCCAGACCTTCTAAGGTCGGCCCTTGCATAACGACAACGGTTTATCCAGGAGTGCATCGTGCGTAAGTTGACTCAACTGGCCATCTTGGCCGCGGCGCTGGTCGCCACCCCGGCTTTCGCCGAAATGAAGGTTGCCGTCCTGAACTATCAGATGGCCCTGCTTGAATCGGATGCCGCCAAGAAGTACGCGGTCGATGCCGAGAAAAAATTCGGCCCGCAACTGACCAAGCTCAAGAGCCTGGAAAGCAGCGCCAAGGGCATCCAGGACCGCCTGATCAAAGGCGGCGACAAGATGCAGCAGCAGGAGCGTGAGCGCCTGGAGCTCGAGTTCAAGCAAAAGGCCCGCGACTTCCAGTTCCAGTCCAAGGAACTGAACGAAGCCAAGGCCGTTGCTGATCGCGATATGCTCAAGCAGCTCAAGCCCAAGCTGGACGGCGCTGTCGAGGAAGTGATCAAGAAGGGCGGTTTCGACCTGGTCCTCGAGCGTGGCGCGGTCATCGATGTCAAACCTCAGTACGACATCACCCGCCAAGTCATCGAGCGCATGAACCAAGCCCGTTGATATGACCTTGACCATGACGCTTGGCCAGCTGGCCGAAGCCCTCGGGGCCACCCTCAAGGGGCCCGAGGCGCTGCAGATTACCGGGCTGGCCACCTTGCAGGAGGCCGGGCCCGGTCAATTGAGCTTCCTCGCCAACCCGCAGTACCGCAAATTCCTGGATAACAGCCAGGCGGCAGCGGTACTGCTAAAGGCTGCGGATGCTGAAGGCTTTGCCGGCAACGCACTGATCGTCGCTGATCCGTACCTGGCCTATGCACGCATTTCCCATCTGTTCGATCCCAAGCCCAAGGCTGTGGCGGGAGTTCATCCCAGCGCCGTGGTAGCAGAAGATGCGCAGGTGGATGCCAGTGCCAGCATCGGCCCGTTCGCGGTCGTCGAGAGCGGTGCGCGGATTGCGGCCAATGTCAGCATCGGTGCTCATTGCGTGGTCGGTGCCCGCTGCGTCATCGGCGAGGGTGGTTGGCTGGCGCCACGGGTCACCCTGTACCATGACGTGACCATCGGCAAGCGTGTCGTCATCCAGTCGGGTGCGGTGATCGGTGGCGAAGGCTTCGGCTTCGCCAACGAGAAGGGCGTGTGGCGCAAGATTGCCCAGATTGGCGGCGTGACCATCGGCGATGATGTGGAAATCGGCGTCAATACGGCCATTGACCGTGGTGCGCTGTCTGACACGCGCATTGCCGACGGGGTCAAACTCGACAACCAGATCCAGATCGCCCATAACGTCCAGATCGGCGAGCACACGGCCATGGCTGCCTGTGTTGGCATTTCCGGCAGCACGCGCATCGGTAAGCACTGCACCATTGCGGGCGGTGTCGGCATGGTGGGCCATATTGACGTCTGTGATAACGTTTTCGTGTCTGGCATGACCATGGTGACCCGATCGATCACCGAACCGGGTGCCTATTCTTCCGGCACTGCCATGCAGCCATTGGCTGACTGGCGCAAGAGCGCCGCGCGTATCCGCCACCTGGACGACATGGCCAAGCGTCTCCAGCAGGTGGAAAAGCGCATCGATACCGTGACCTCAGGTGGCCAGCCGGCATCAGAAGGCTGATACCATTCCCTGAGCAAGAGTGAACAGACGCTAGCTGGCTCCTCTTTGGACTGCAAAAGGAGCGCGTGGTCAGCACCTGCGCTCCCTATTCTTATTACAGGCTTCCCCCCGAAATGATGGACATCAACGAGATTCGCGAATACCTGCCTCACCGTTACCCGTTCCTGCTGGTGGACCGCGTGACGGATCTGGACTTCGAGGCCCAGAGCATTCGTGCCTACAAGAATGTCAGCATCAACGAGCCGTTCTTCAATGGCCATTTCCCGGCCCACCCGATCATGCCGGGCGTTCTGATCATCGAGGCCATGGCCCAGGCGGCCGGTATTCTCGGTTTCAAGATGCTTGATGCCAAGCCGGCTGATGGCACCCTGTACTACTTTGTCGGTTCCGACAAACTGCGTTTCCGTCAGCCGGTATTGCCGGGTGACCAGCTTGTGCTGGAAGCCAAGTTCCTCAGCCGCAAGAGCATGATCTGGAAATTCGAATGCCGCGCCCTGGTCGACGGCAAGCCTGTATGCTCGGCACAGATCACCTGCGCGGAACGCTCCCTATGAATTCGATTGATCCACGGGCCATCATCGACCCATCGGCCAAGCTGGCCGATGGTGTCGAGGTGGGCCCGTGGTCGATCGTAGGCCCCGATGTCGAAATCGGGGAGGGCACCATCATTGGCCCGCATGTGGTGCTCAAAGGGCCGACCCGTATCGGCAAGCACAACCGTATCTACCAGTTTTCCTCGATCGGCGAAGACACCCCTGACCTCAAGTACAAGGGTGAGCCGACCCGTCTGGTGATTGGCGATCACAATGTGATCCGCGAGGGCGTGACCATTCACCGCGGTACCGTTCAGGACCGTGCCGAAACCACCCTGGGCGATCACAACCTGATCATGGCCTATGCGCACATCGGTCACGACAGTGTCATCGGTAATCATTGCATTCTGGTGAACAACACCGCGTTGGCCGGGCATGTGCACGTCGGCGACTGGGCGATTCTGTCCGGGTACACCCTGGTGCACCAGTACTGCCATATCGGTGCTCATGCGTTTTCTGGCATGGGTACGGCGATCGGCAAGGATGTGCCGGCCTTCGTCACGGTGTTCGGCAGCCCGGCCGAAGCCCGAAGCATGAACTTCGAAGGCATGCGCCGCCGGGGTTTCAGCGACGAGGTCATTCATACCCTGCGGCGTTGCTACAAGATTGTCTATCGCCAGGGCCTGACCGTCGAAGATGCAATCAAGGCGCTGGACGAGCCGGCAGCCCAGCACCCCGAGGTCGAGCTGTTCCGTCAGTCGATCCTGAATTCCGCACGCGGCATCACGCGCTGACATGGCCCAGCTTTGCGTAGCCCTGGTCGCGGGTGAGGCCAGCGGCGATATTCTCGGTTCCGGCTTGATGCGCGCCCTCAAGGCCCGCCATCCCGACGTACGGTTCATCGGCGTTGGCGGCCCCTTGATGGAAGCCGAAGGCCTGCAGTCCTACTTCCCCATGGAACGCCTGGCCGTGATGGGCCTGGTCGAAGTGCTGGGGCGCCTGCGCGAGCTGCTCAAGCGCCGTAAACTGCTGATCCAGACGCTGATCGCCGAAAAGCCCGATGTGTTTATCGGTATCGACGCCCCGGATTTCACCCTCAATATCGAATTGAAATTGCGTCAGGCCGGCATCAAGACCGTGCACTACGTCAGCCCTTCCGTGTGGGCCTGGCGGCAGAAGCGCGTGCTGAAGATCCGTGAAGGCTGCGACCTGATGCTGACACTGCTGCCGTTTGAGGCGCGGTTCTACGAAGAGCAGGGTGTGCCGGTGCGCTTTGTCGGCCACCCGCTGGCCGACACCATCCCCCTCGAAGCGGATCGGCAGGCGGCGCGCAGTGAGCTTGGCCTGGGCCATGGCCCGGTGGTTGCACTGATGCCAGGCAGCCGTGGTGGGGAGGTCGGGCGCCTGGGCGCGCTGTTCCTCGATGCGGCCGAGCGCTTGCGCGAGCGGGTGCCAGGTGTGCGCTTCGTGCTGCCGTGTGCCAATGCCGCGCGGCGTGCCCAGGTCGAGCAGATGCTCGAAGGGCGCGAGCTGCCGCTGACCCTGCTCGACGGCCAGTCGCACCAGGCCTTGGCGGCCTGTGATGCGGTGCTGATTGCGTCAGGTACCGCCACCCTGGAGGCCCTGCTGTACAAGCGGCCCATGGTGGTGGCCTACCGCCTGGCGCCGCTGACCTACTGGATTCTCAAGCGCCTGGTGAAAAGCCCCTACGTGTCGTTGCCCAACCTGCTGGCCCAGCGTGCGCTTGTGCCTGAGCTGCTGCAGGATGACGCCACCAGCGAAGCCCTGGCGCAGACCTTGGCCCCCTTGGTGGCCGACGGCAGCCAGCAGACCGAACGTTTCGACGAGATTCACCGCACCCTGCGCCGGGACGCCTCCAACCAGGCGGCCGAGGCGGTGCTGGCTTTGCTCAAGGACCACTGACATGCAAATAGGACTGGATTTCAACCTGGTCGAAGACCTGGTCGCCGGTGTCGATGAAGTCGGCCGTGGCCCGCTGTGCGGGGCGGTGGTCACCGCTGCCGTGATCCTCGATCCGGCACGGCCGATTCTGGGCCTGAATGATTCGAAGAAGCTCACCGAAGCCAAGCGCGAAGCGTTGTTCGACGAAATCTGCGAAAAGGCACTGAGCTTTTGCATTGCCCGCGCCGAGGTCGACGAAATCGACCGCCTGAACATCCTTCAGGCCACCATGCTGGCGATGCAGCGCGCGGTCGAGGGCCTGCACGTTACGCCCAAGCTGGCACTGATCGACGGCAACCGCTGCCCGAAACTCGCAGTGCCTGCGGCGCCGGTGATCAAGGGCGATAGCCAGGTGCCGGCGATCGCGGCGGCGTCGATCCTGGCCAAGGTGACACGTGACCGGGAGATGAGCGCGTTCGAGCTGATCTACCCCGGTTATGGCATCGGTGGGCACAAGGGCTACCCGACGCCGGTACACCTTGAGGCCCTGGCGCGGCTTGGGCCGACGCCCATTCATCGGCGTTCCTTCGCGCCTGTGCGGGCGGCCTGGGAAGCGCGTGAAGGCGTTGTCGATTCCTTGATTTAGCCTGTCAGTGCCGCTGCGCGGCCCTTCGCGGGGCTGCACAGTAGCCCCAAAATACCCTCGCTTTTACGCTACAATCCCGCCCTTGTCGTTCTGCTACAGGATCATCCATGTCGGTTCCCTTCGTTCACCTTCGCGTGCACTCCGAATTCTCGCTGGTCGACGGTCTGGTGCGGATCAAACCGCTGGCCAAGGCGCTGGCGGGGATGAACATGCCGGCGGTGGCGATCACCGACCAGAGCAACATGTGCTCGCTGGTGAAGTTCTACAAGACCGCCATGGGCGCCGGGATCAAGCCGATCTGTGGTGCCGACCTGTGGCTGGCCGGGGCCGACCCGGAAGCACCGTTGTCGCGCATCTGCTTCCTGGCGATGAACCCGACGGGCTACCGCAACCTCACCGAGCTGATTTCGCGGGGCTGGGTCGAAGGCCAGCGCAATGGCCTGGTGATTCTGCAGCGTGAATGGATCGCCCCCGCCAGCGAGGGCCTGATCGCCTTGTCCGCCGGCAAGGAAGGTGACATCGGCGCGGCGCTGCTGGGTGGCAGGGTTGAAGAGGCCGAAGCGCTGCTGCGCGATTGGCTGGGCATGTTCCCCGAGCGCTTCTACGTCGAAGTGCAGCGCACCAACCGCGCGCGCGACGAAGAATACGTGCACGCCGCCGTGGCTCTGGCCGACAAGGTTGGCGCACCGCTGGTGGCGACCAACGATGTGCGCTTCATCAAGCAGGCCGACTACGATGCCCACGAAACCCGTGTCTGCATCGGTGAGGGCTGGACCCTGGACGACCCGCGTCGCCCGCGTAACTACAGCGACCAGCAGTACCTCAAGAGCTCGGACGAAATGGCCGAGCTGTTCAGCGACCTGCCCGACGCCATCGCCAACACCGTCGAAATCGCCAAGCGTTGCAACATCCAGGTGCAGTTGGGCAAGCACTTCCTGCCCGACTTCCCCACGCCCAACGGCATGGGCATCGACGATTATCTGCGCCATGTCTCCCATGAAGGCCTGGAGGAGCGCCTGGCGGTGCTCTGGCCCAAGGAGACCACGCCAGACTATGAAGAAAAGCGCCAGGTCTACCTGGACCGCCTGAAGTTCGAGCTGGATATCATCATCCAGATGGGCTTCCCGGGCTACTTCCTGATCGTTATGGACTTCATCAAGTGGGCCAAGAACAACGGTGTGCCGGTGGGCCCGGGCCGGGGTTCGGGTGCCGGTTCGCTGGTCGCCTACGTGCTGAAGATCACCGACCTCGACCCGCTGGCCTACGACCTGCTGTTCGAGCGCTTCCTCAACCCTGAACGTGTATCCATGCCCGACTTCGACGTCGACTTCTGCATGGATGGCCGCGACCGGGTCATTGAATATGTGGCCGATGCCTACGGGCGTAACGCGGTCAGCCAGATCATCACCTTCGGTACCATGGCCGCCAAGGCGGTGGTGCGCGACGTGGCGCGGGTGCAGGGCAAGTCCTACGGCCTGGCCGACCGCCTGTCGAAGATGATCCCCTTCGAAGTCGGCATGACCCTGGAGAAGGCCTACGAGCAGGAAGAAATCCTGCGTGACTTCCTCAAGGGCGACGAAGATGCCCGCGAGATCTGGGACATGGCCCTCAAGCTCGAGGGCGTCACCCGTGGTACCGGCAAACACGCCGGTGGCGTGGTAATCGCCCCGACCAAACTCACCGACTTCTCGCCGATCGCCTGTGACGAAGAAGGCGGCGGCCTGGTGACCCAGTTCGACAAGGACGATGTCGAGGCCGCCGGGCTGGTCAAGTTCGACTTCCTCGGCCTGCGCACACTGACCATCATCAAGTGGGCGATGGAGACGATCAACCGTGAGCAGGCCAAGCAGGGCCTGCCGGACCTGAACATCGACTTCATTCCGCTGGATGACCGCAAGACCTACGAGCTGCTGCAAAAAGCCGAGACCACGGCGGTGTTCCAGCTCGAATCGCGCGGCATGAAGGAGCTGATCAAGAAGCTCAAGCCGGACTGCCTGGAAGACCTTATCGCACTGGTGGCGCTGTTCCGCCCGGGCCCGCTGCAGTCGGGCATGGTGGACGACTTCATCAACCGCAAGCACGGCCGCGCCGAGCTGGCCTACCCGCACCCGGATTACCAGTATGACGGCCTGCAGCCGGTACTGGCGCCCACCTACGGCATCATCCTGTATCAAGAGCAGGTGATGCAGATTGCCCAGGTCATGGCCGGCTATACCCTGGGCGGTGCCGACATGCTGCGTCGTGCCATGGGTAAGAAAAAGCCCGAGGAAATGGCCAAGCAGCGCGGCGGTTTCATCGAAGGTTGCGCCAATAACGGTATTGATGGTGACCTGGCAGGTAACATCTTCGACCTGGTAGAGAAGTTCGCCGGTTACGGTTTCAACAAGTCTCACTCTGCCGCCTATGGCCTGGTGTCGTACCAGACCGCCTGGCTCAAGACCCACTACCCGGCGCCGTTCATGGCGGCGGTGTTGTCGGCGGATATGCACAACACCGACAAGGTGGTGGTGCTGATCGAGGAAGTGCGCAGCATGAAGCTGCGCCTCGACGCGCCTGATGTGAACACCTCCGACTTCAAGTTCACCGTCAACGACGATGGCCGTATCGTCTATGGCTTGGGCGCGATCAAGGGTGTGGGCGAGGGGCCGGTCGAAGCCATCGTCGAAGTGCGTGCGCAGGGCGGGCCGTTCAAGGACCTGTTCGATTTCTGTGAGCGCGTCGACCTCAAGCGCGTCAACAAGCGCACCCTCGATGCGCTGATCCGCAGTGGTGCACTGGACCGCCTCGGCCCGTACTTCCATGACGAAATCAAGGCCTACCAGGCCAACATCGACCGCAACCGCGCAACCTTGCTGGCGGCGCTGGAAGAGGCGGTCAAGTCTGCCGAGCAGACCGCACGTACCGCCGACAGTGGCCATGTCGATCTGTTCGGCGGGTTGTTCGTGGAGGCCGATTCGGACGTCTATGCCAACCACCGCAAGGTCCGCGAACTCACCCTCAAAGAGCGCCTCAAAGGCGAGAAGGACACGCTTGGCCTGTACCTCACCGGCCACCCGATTGATGAGTACGAAAGCGAGATTCGCCGTTTCGCCCGCCAGCGCATCATCGACCTGAAGCCGTCCCGTGAGTCGCAGACGATCGCCGGCATGATCATTGCCCTGCGGGTAATGAAGAACAAGAAGGGTGACAAGATGGGTTTCGTCACGCTTGATGACCGCTCTGGGCGTATCGAGGCGTCGCTGTTTGCCGACTCCTTCATGGCTGCCCAGTCACTGTTGCAGAACGATGCCATGGTCGTGGTCGAAGGCGAGGTCAGCAACGATGACTTCTCCGGTGGCCTGCGCCTGCGGGTCAAGCAGGTGATGACCATGGAAGATGCCCGCACGCGTCTGGCCGAAAGCCTGCGCCTGAAAGTCGCCCATGACGCGCTCAAGGGCGACCGCCTGAACTGGCTGGGTGAGCTGATCACCCGGCACCGCGGCGGCTGCCCGATCACCCTGGAGTACACCGGCAGTGACGCCAAGGCCATGCTGCAGTTCGCCGATGAATGGTCGATCGACCCGGCCGACGGCCTGATTCAGGCACTGCGTGACCAGTTCGGGCGTGAGAACGTCTTCCTGCAATATCGTTGAATCGACGAATTTTAATCTCGACCTGAATGCGCCCGATCCCTTAAGGTAGGGCGCCAAACGGATCAACCGGCCGGCCGCCTGGCCGTAGACCCAAGACGGATGCCTATGAACCCGAATTTCCTCGATTTCGAACAGCCGATTGCCGACCTGCAAGCCAAGATCGAAGGGCTGCGCCTGGTGGGTAACGACAACTCGCTGAACATCAGCGATGAAATTGCCCGTCTGCAAGACAAGAGCAATACCCTGACCGAAAGCATCTTCGGCAACCTGACCAGCTGGCAGATCGCCCGCCTGGCCCGTCACCCGCGTCGTCCATACACCCTGGACTACCTGCAGCACATCTTCACCGAATTCGAAGAGCTGCACGGTGACCGCCACTTCTCCGACGACGCCGCGATCGTGGGCGGTACCGCGCGCCTGGATGGCCAGGCGGTGATGGTCATCGGCCACCAGAAGGGCCGTGAAGTGCGCGAGAAAGTGCGCCGCAACTTCGGCATGCCACGCCCAGAGGGCTACCGCAAGGCGTGCCGCCTGATGGAAATGGCCGAGCGCTTCAAGATGCCGATCCTGACCTTCATCGACACACCGGGCGCCTACCCGGGCATCGACGCCGAAGAGCGCAACCAGAGCGAAGCGATCGCTTGGAACCTGCGCGTCATGGCACGCCTGAAGACGCCAATCATCGCCACCGTGATCGGTGAGGGTGGTTCTGGCGGTGCGCTGGCCATTGGTGTGTGCGATCAGCTGAACATGCTGCAGTACTCCACCTACTCGGTGATCTCGCCAGAAGGTTGCGCTTCGATCCTGTGGAAGACCGCCGACAAGGCTGCCGATGCCGCCGAGGCCATGGGCATCACGGCCGAGCGCCTGAAGAGCCTGAACATCGTCGACAAGGTGATTCAGGAGCCGCTGGGCGGCGCCCACCGTGACCCGGCGCAGATGGCGGAAAGCATTCGTGCCGACCTTGTGCAGCAGCTGGACATGCTTGGCAAGCTTGATAATGACGCGCTGTTGGCTCGTCGCTACGAGCGTCTGATGAGCTACGGCCTCTGATGCATATTGCTGGGGCCGCTTTGCGGCCCCAGCGATTCCAAGCCGTGTGAGGCCCTCATGCTCAACCTCACCCCCTGGCTTCAAGCCCCCGCCTGGCACATCGCTTTCTCCGGCGGCCTCGACTCCACCGTCCTCCTGCACCTGCTGGCCGATTACGCCCGTACTCACCCAGCGCCTCCTCTGCACGCCATCCATATCCATCATGGCCTACAGCCTGCGGCTGACGCCTGGCCGGCGCACTGCACGCATGTCTGCGCCACGCTAGGCATCCCGCTCAGCGTGATACACGTCCAGGTCGCACCCGGTGCCAGCCTCGAGCAGGCTGCCCGCGATGCCCGTTACGCGGCATTCAAGCAACGGCTCGGCCCCGGTGAAGTGCTATTCACCGGGCAACATCGCGAAGACCAGGCAGAAACCTTGCTCTTTCGTCTGTTGCGCGGCAGCGGCCTGCGCGGTTTGGCCGCGATGCCGGCCCAGCGGGCGCTGGGGCAGGGCACCCTGGCCAGGCCATTGCTGGGGATTGCGCGCCAACAGTTGCAGGCGTATGCCCAAATCCAGGGGTTAAGCTGGATTGAAGACCCCTCTAACAGCGACACCGCCTTTGCCCGCAACTATTTGCGCGGCAAAGTGTTCCCCGTGCTGCAGCAGCGTTGGCCGCAGGCCAGCCAGAACCTGGCCCGTTGCGCCGAGCACCTGGGTGAAGCGCTGGGGCTGCTGGATGAAGTGGCCCAGGCCGATCTGGCCAAGGCCGGGGAGGGCGCTGCTGCGCCCTGGGCGCGGCTGGATTCCCTCGACCTTGCAGTGCTCACGGCGCTGACGCCCGCTCGTCAGCGCAATGCCCTGCAATACTGGCTCAGCGTTCGCACCCGGTTGCCCGACGCGCGTCACTGGGCTGGCTGGGCCGATCTGCGTGATGCCGCAGCCGACGCCCAGCCGGTCTGGCGCCTGGCCGACGGCCGGTTGCTGCGCAGCAACGGCCGTATCTGGTGGTTGAGCGGTGACTGGCTGCAGGCACCGCAAGGCGAGTTCGCCTGGCCCGAGCCCTCTGTGGTGCTGACATTGCCAGGCAACGGCAGTGTGCGGTTGACCGCGCCCCAGCCCCTGGCCGGGCTGTGTATCCGCTATCGCCAGGGCGGTGAAGTGCTTGAACTTGCAGGGCGCGGCCGGCGCGACCTGAAGCGTTTGCTCAACGCGCTGCAGGTGCCGTATTTCGTGCGTGCGCGCCTGCCGTTGCTCTATCAGGGCGAGCGCTTGCTGGCAGTGGCCAATCTGCCCGAACTCGGTCAGGCGGATTGCCAGCTGCATTGGCTGCCTCCGACGAACGCGCAAGGTTTGAGCTGAAGGGTACATTCCGGTAGACTACCCTCCCTTCTTGATACAACTTCTGTGCGTTCCTCGAAAACACAGCAGTTGCCGATTACCACGCAGTTTTTTGCTGGGCTGATTCTGGAAATGACGAGCGAGCTCCATGCCGGGGATACCCTGGTTTGTACAGACGCGGCAGTTTTTCGAGATGCACTGTGATTGACGCAGGTGATCGGGGGCTTCGGCCTTCCTTCGCTTTCTCCGGCGGCGCTGGCCGCCTTAACGCAGACTTCTAGGGTTTTTCATGACGCGCTACATATTCGTCACGGGCGGTGTTGTTTCTTCATTGGGGAAAGGCATTGCCTCGGCTTCCCTGGCGGCCATCCTGGAAGCGCGGGGGCTCAAGGTCACCATGCTCAAGCTGGATCCGTACATCAACGTCGATCCTGGCACCATGAGTCCGTTCCAGCACGGTGAAGTCTTCGTCACCCATGATGGCGCCGAGACTGACCTTGACCTGGGCCACTACGAGCGGTTCATCCGCACGACCATGACCCAGAACAACAACTTCACCACTGGCCGCATCTACGAGCACGTGCTGCGCAAAGAGCGTCGTGGTGACTACCTGGGCGCGACCATCCAGGTCATCCCGCACATCACTGACGAGATCAAGCGTCGCATCATCAAGGGTGCCGGCGATGCCGACGTGGCCCTGGTGGAAATCGGCGGTACCGTCGGCGACATCGAGTCGCAGCCGTTCCTCGAGGCCATCCGCCAGTTGCGTTTCGAAGTCGGCGCCAAGCGCGCGATGCTGATGCACCTGACGCTGGTTCCGTACATCGCCACTGCTGGCGAGACCAAGACCAAGCCTACCCAGCACTCGGTCAAGGAGCTGCGCTCCATCGGCCTGCAGCCTGACGTGCTGGTATGCCGCTCCGATCACCCGATCGACAGCTCGTCGCGTCGCAAGATCGCCCAGTTCACCAACGTTGAAGAGCGTGCGGTGATTGCGCTGGAAGACGCCGATACCATCTACAAGATCCCAGGCATCCTGCATGCTCAGGGCCTGGATGATTTCGTCACCGAGCGCTTCGGCCTGCAGTGCAACAGCGCCGACCTGTCCGAGTGGGACAAAGTGGTCGACGCCAAGCTCAACCCAGAGCACGAAGTGACCATCGCCATGGTCGGCAAGTACATGGAGCTGCTGGATGCGTACAAGTCGCTGATCGAAGCGATGAGCCACGCCGGCATCACCAACCGCACCAAGGTCAACCTGCGCTACATCGACTCCGAAGACATCGAGAACCAGGGCACCAGCCTGCTCGAAGGCGCCGATGCCATCCTGGTACCGGGCGGTTTCGGCCTGCGCGGCGTCGAAGGCAAGATCACTGCGGTGCAATACGCCCGTGAGAACAAGGTGCCGTACCTGGGTATCTGCCTGGGCATGCAGGTTGCCGTGATCGAGTTCGCCCGTAACGTGATGGGCTGGAAAGACGCCAACTCCACCGAGTTCGACCGCAACAGCGGCCACCCGGTCGTCGGCCTGATCACCGAGTGGGCCGATGCCACCGGTGCCGTCGAGACCCGCACCGAAGCGTCCGACCTGGGCGGCACCATGCGCCTGGGCGCACAGGATTGCCAGATCGTCTCGGGTTCCAAGGTTCACGACTGCTACGGCAAGGACGTGATTACCGAGCGTCACCGTCACCGCTACGAAGTGAACAACAACCTGCTGCCACAGCTGCTCGACGCTGGCCTGGTGGTCTCCGGTCGTTCCGAAGACGGCGCGCTGGTGGAAGTGGTCGAGTCCAAGGACCACCCATGGTTCGTCGCCTGCCAGTTCCACCCGGAGTTCACCTCGACCCCGCGTGACGGCCACCCGCTGTTCAGTGGCTTCGTCAAGGCAGCCCTGGCTCAGAAGAACAAGGCCTGATCAATGACCCAGAAGATCATTCGCGTCGGTAACATCGAGATCGCCAACGACAAGCCGTTCGTCCTGTTCGGCGGCATGAACGTTCTGGAGTCCCGTGACCTGGCCCTGAAGGTCTGCGAAGAGTACGTGCGGGTGACCGAGAAGCTCGGTATTCCGTACGTGTTCAAGGCCAGCTTCGACAAGGCCAACCGTTCGTCTGTGGCGTCCTACCGTGGCCCGGGCATGGAAGAGGGGCTGAAGATCTTCGAAGAGATCAAACGCACCTTCAACGTGCCGGTAATCACCGACGTACACGAGCCCTACCAGGCCGAGCCGGTGGCCAAGGTCTGCGACATCATCCAGTTGCCGGCCTTCCTGTCGCGCCAAACCGACCTGGTGGTGGCCATGGCCAAGACCGGCGCGGTGATCAACATCAAGAAGGCCCAGTTTCTCGCACCCCAGGAGATGAAACACATCCTGGCCAAGTGCGAAGAGGCCGGTAACGATCAGTTGATCCTCTGCGAGCGGGGTTCGAGCTTCGGCTACAACAACCTGGTAGTGGACATGCTCGGCTTCGGTGTCATGAAGCAGTTCGAGTACCCGGTATTCTTCGATGTGACCCACGCCCTGCAAATGCCGGGCGGCCGCTCGGACTCTGCCGGTGGCCGCCGCGCCCAGGTCACCGACCTGGCCAAGGCCGGCATGAGCCAGGGCCTGGCTGGTCTGTTCCTCGAGGCCCACCCCGATCCGGACAACGCCAAGTGCGATGGTCCATGCGCCCTGCGCCTGGACAAGCTGGAGCCGTTCCTGGCCCAGCTCAAGCAATTGGACGACCTGGTGAAAAGTTTTCCGACGGTAGAAACCGCGTAAAGCTCATTTCTCGGGTAAAGTACCGCCCGTTCTCTCCCTGACCGTTTGGTCAGGGAGTGCTTTTATCAGGCCTGCCTGCTGCATACCCCGCCTGGTGAAGTGCAAGGATTTCCTAAGCTGCGTTGTTTTCGTCAATTCTGGAGTGCTTACAACAATGGCAAAAATCGTCGACATCAAAGGTCGTGAAGTTCTCGATTCGCGTGGCAACCCCACCGTGGAAGCCGATGTACTGCTCGACAACGGCATCATCGGTAGCGCTTGCGCGCCGTCCGGTGCTTCCACCGGCTCGCGCGAAGCGCTGGAGCTGCGTGATGGCGACAAGAGCCGTTACCTGGGCAAGGGCGTGCTGAAGGCCGTCGCCAACATCAACGGCCCGATCCGCGACCTGCTGCTGGGCAAGGACCCTTCCGACCAGAAGGCTCTGGACCGCGCCATGATCGACCTGGACGGTACCGAGAACAAAGCCAAGCTGGGCGCCAACGCCATCTTGGCTGTTTCCCTGGCTGCCGCCAAGGCCGCTGCCCAGGACCAGGACCTGCCGCTGTACGCGCACATCGCCAACCTGAACGGCACCCCGGGCCAGTACTCGATGCCGGTTCCGATGATGAACATCATCAATGGCGGCGAGCACGCCGACAACAACGTCGATATCCAGGAGTTCATGGTGCAGCCGGTTGGCGCCAAGACCTTCTCCGACGGCCTGCGCATGGGCACCGAAATCTTCCATCACCTCAAGGCGGTACTGAAGGCTCGCGGCCTGAACACTGCCGTTGGTGACGAAGGCGGCTTCGCGCCGAACCTGGCTTCCAACGAAGACGCCCTGGCCGCCATCGCTGAAGCCGTGGAAAAAGCAGGCTACAAGCTGGGCACCGACGTGACCCTGGCCCTGGACTGCGCGGCTTCCGAATTCTACGAAGACGGCAAGTACAACCTGTCCGGCGAAGGCAAGTCGTTCGACGCCGAAGGCTTTGCCGACTACCTGAAAGGCCTGACCGAGCGCTTCCCGATCATCTCGATCGAAGACGGCCTGGACGAGTCCGACTGGGCTGGCTGGAAGATCCTCACCGACAAGATCGGCGAGAAGGTGCAACTGGTCGGTGACGACCTGTTCGTGACCAACACCAAGATCCTCAAGGAAGGCATCGAAAAGGGCATCGGTAACTCGATCCTGATCAAGTTCAACCAGATCGGTTCGCTGACCGAAACCCTGGAAGCCATCCAGATGGCCAAGGCTGCCGGCTACACCGCGGTGATCTCGCACCGTT
This sequence comes from Pseudomonas sp. Irchel s3f19, assembly GCF_900187555.1. Classification (NCBI taxonomy): domain Bacteria; kingdom Pseudomonadati; phylum Pseudomonadota; class Gammaproteobacteria; order Pseudomonadales; family Pseudomonadaceae; genus Pseudomonas; species Pseudomonas sp. Irchel s3f19. The sequence continues at coordinate 579,594 of NZ_FYDW01000003.1, forward strand.
CCGGTGAAACCGAAGACTCGACCATCGCCGACCTGGCCGTGGGTACTGCTGCTGGCCAGATCAAGACCGGTTCGCTGTGCCGTTCCGACCGCGTTTCGAAGTACAACCAACTGCTGCGCATCGAAGAGCAACTGGGTGCCAAGGCGGTTTACCGTGGTCGTACCGAGTTTCGCGGTTAAGCAAGAGATGGTAAAAAGACAGCAGCCGGAGCTGTAGGAACATTCGTACTGAATGTTCCTACACTTCCAACGGGTTTCTGTCGACGAAGCCTGGCCTCGGCCAGGCTTCGTGCTATTCGAGGCCCCGAAGTGAACAGTACGCGGCGGTCTTTTTAACCTGGATACCTTGATGCGCAGTCCCTATTGGTTGTTCCTCGTTCTGCTTCTGCTGTTGGGTGGCCTGCAGTACCGCCTTTGGGTGGGCAACGGCAGCCTGGCGCAAGTGACCGAGCTCAAGCAGCAGATCGCCGAGCAGCATGCCGAAAACGAGCGTCTGCTTGAACGTAACCGCGTGCTTGACGCAGAAGTCCTGGAGTTGAAGAAAGGTATGGAGACCGTGGAAGAACGGGCTCGTCATGAATTGGGGATGGTCAAAGAGGGCGAAACCCTCTTCCAGTTGCCGCAAAAATGACTGATACATTACCGGCCTTCTGGGCCGTGATTCCTGCTGCGGGCGTTGGTGCCCGCATGGCTGCCGACCGCCCCAAGCAGTACCTGGAGCTGGCCGGGCAGACTATTCTCGAGCACAGCCTCGACTGTTTTCTTGGCCACCCCACGCTCAAGGGCGTAGTAGTCAGCATTGCCGAAGATGACCCGTACTGGCCAGGCCTGCGCTGCGCCAGCGACCCGCGCATCCAGCGCGCGGCGGGTGGCCGCGAGCGCGCCGACTCGGTGCTCAACGCCTTGCTGCTGCTGCACGCGCAAGGGGCTTCGGACAACGACTGGGTACTGGTGCACGATGCTGCGCGGCCGAACCTTGCGCGTACCGACCTGGACAAACTGTTGTCAGCGTTGGCCAATGACCCTGTTGGCGGCCTGTTGGCAGTACCGGCGCGCGATACATTGAAGCGTGCCGATGCTACGGGCCGGGTCACGGCCACCGTAGACCGCAGCACCATCTGGCAGGCCTATACACCGCAGATGTTCCGCCTCGGCGCCTTGCACCGAGCGCTGGCCGAGTGCCTGGTTTCCGATGTGGTGGTCACTGACGAGGCGTCAGCCATCGAATGGTCCGGCCAGGCGCCGCGGCTGATAGAGGGCCGCAGCGACAACATCAAGGTGACCCGGCCGGAAGATTTGGAGTGGTTGCGCCAGCGCTGGGCTGGGCGGCGCTGAAGTCAGCCCAGTCGGTACTCCGGCAACCCCGCCAGCCCTTCTTTCAGGTAATCCACCAATCGCCGAACCTTCGGCGACAGATGCCGTTGCTGTGGGTACAGCGCCCACACTGCCGTATTCGGTGGCTGATGCGCCTCCAGCAGGGATACCAGCGCACCACTGTTGAGGTGCTCCAGCACGTAATAGTCCGGCAACTGGCACAGGCCCATCCCCAGCAAAGCCGCGTCCAGCACGGCTTGCCCGCTGTTGCAGCGCCAGTTGCCCTGCACCCGCTGGCTGATCTCGCGGCCGTCCTGCAGCAGCGCCCACAGGTCCGAACTGCCAATCAGGCAGTTGTGCCGGGCCAGTTCCGACAGGCTGTGCGGCCGACCGTAGCGCTCCAGATAAGCCGGCGAGGCACACAGGAACATGCGCCGCGGTGCCAGGCGGGCGGCAACCAGCCTGGAGTCGGCCAGCCGGCCGAGGCGAATGGCCAGGTCCATGCCTTCATGCAGCAGGTCCAGCGTGCGGTTGCTCAGTTCCACGTCAACCCGCAGTTGCGGGTACTGCGCCATGAAGCGCGTCACCAGTGGCACGATGAAACGCTCGCCATAGGCCACTGCACAGGTCATGCGCAGCAAGCCCTTGGGTTCGCTGGCCAGGTCGCCCATCGCGCGCAGGGCTTCATCACGGCCATCCTGCAGGCGTTGGCAGTGCTGCAGGAACGTCTGCCCGGCTTCGCTCAAGGTGACGCGTCGGGTGCTGCGGTACAGCAGGCGCGTCTGCAGGCGCTCCTCCAGCCGCGCGATCTGACGGCTGATATGCGAGGACGACACACCCAGTCGCTCAGCTGCGGCGGTGAACTGGCCAGACTCGGCCACCGCAACGAATTCGTCGATGCCTTCCCAGCGGCTGCTCATTGATTATCCCTGCATGGCAATAATGTTTTGTCTTTGCCTGGATTATTCATCAAAAAAGCATGAATTACACTGCGAGACTGAACTGACCTTCTGTCTGGAGACCTTTGATGATCAAGTCCCGTGCTGCCGTAGCCTTCGAAGCCAAGAAACCCCTGGAAATCGTCGAAGTGGACGTGGCCATGCCCAAGGCTGGCGAAGTGCTGCTGCGCGTGGTTGCCAGCGGTGTCTGCCACACCGACGCCTACACCCTGTCCGGTGCTGACCCTGAAGGGATCTTCCCCTCGATCCTTGGCCACGAAGGTGGCGCGATCGTCGAGGCGGTGGGCGAGGGCGTGACCTCGGTGGCCGTGGGCGATCATGTCATTCCGCTCTACACCCCGGAGTGCGGCCAGTGCAAATTCTGCCGTTCGGGCAAGACCAACCTGTGCCAAGCCATTCGCGCCACCCAGGGCAAGGGCCTGATGCCTGACGGCACCACGCGCTTCTCCTACAAAGGCCAGCAGCTGTTCCACTACATGGGCACGTCGACCTTCTCCGAGTACACCGTGCTGCCGGAAATTTCCGTGGCCAAGATCCAGAAGGAAGCCCCGCTGGAGAAGGTCTGCCTGCTCGGTTGCGGCGTCACCACCGGTATCGGTGCCGTGCTCAACACCGCCAAGGTCAAGCCCGGTGATACCGTGGCCATCTTCGGCCTTGGCGGCATCGGCCTGTCGGCGATCATTGGCGCAGTCAAGGCCAAGGCCTCGCGCATCATCGCCATCGACATCAACCCGGCCAAGTTCGAAATCGCCCGCCAGTTGGGTGCCACCGACTGCATCAACCCGAAAGAGTACGACCGCCCGATCCAGGAAGTGATCGTCGACCTCACCGACGGCGGCGTGGACTTCTCCTTCGAGTGCATCGGTAATGTGCAACTGATGCGCGCGGCCCTGGAGTGCTGCCACAAGGGCTGGGGCGAGTCGGTCATTATCGGTGTTGCCGGTGCCGGCCAGGAAATCGCCACCCGTCCGTTCCAACTGGTGACCGGTCGCGTCTGGCGCGGTTCGGCGTTCGGTGGCGTGCGCGGGCGCAGCGAGCTGCCAAGCTACGTCGACATGGCCGAGAAGGGCGAGATCCCGCTGGATACGTTCATCACCCACACCATGGGCCTGGAAGACATCAACAAGGCCTTCGACCTGATGCATGAAGGCAAGAGCATCCGTAGCGTGATCCACTTCTGAGGTCTGCCATGAGCCTGGACAACATCTCTTGCCAGAAGAGCTTCGGCGGCTGGCACAAGCGGTACCGTCATCACTCCAAGGTGCTCGGCTGCGACATGGTGTTTGCCGTGTACCTGCCGCCACAGGCCGAACAGGGCGCGAAGCTGCCGGTGCTGTACTGGCTCAGCGGCCTGACCTGCACCGACGAGAACTTCATGCAGAAGGCCGGCGCCCAGCGCCTGGCTGCCGAGCTTGGGCTGATCATCGTCGCACCCGACACCAGCCCGCGCGGCGAGCAGGTGCCCGGCGACCCCGACGGCGCGTGGGACTTTGGCCTGGGGGCCGGCTTCTACCTCAATGCCACCCAGCAACCCTGGGCGCAGCATTACCGCATGCATGACTACGTGGTGGAGGAGCTGCCAGCCCTGATCGAGGCGCACTTCCCGGCGTCCGACCAGCGCAGCATCAGTGGCCACTCGATGGGGGGGCATGGCGCATTGGTGTGTGCCTTGCGCAACCCGGGGCGCTACCGCTCGGTATCGGCGTTTTCGCCGATCAGCAACCCGATGGATTGCCCGTGGGGCGAAAAGGCCTTCAGCCGCTTCCTGGGTGACGATCGTGCACGCTGGCGCGAGTGGGATGCCAGTGTGCTGCTGGCGGAAACGCCTGCAGGCAGCTGCCCACCGTTGCTGGTGGATCAGGGCGACCGTGACGACTTCCTCGAGAAGCAGCTCAAGCCCGAGGCGCTGGAGCAAGCGGCGCGCAAAGGTGGGCATGAGCTGACCCTGCGTCTGCAGCCTGGCTATGACCACAGCTACTACTTCATCGCCAGCTTCATCGACACGCACTTGCGCCATCACGCGGCGGCACTGGGGCGGGTATAAGCGCAGCCCCAATACGGCACAAAGCAGGTAGAATCACGCCCTGACTCAATCAGGGCGTTTTTCTATGCGTATTGGCCATGGCTACGATGTGCACCGTTTCTGTGACGGTGATTTCATTACCCTGGGCGGGGTCCGTATCCCCCACAAACATGGCCTTCTGGCCCACTCCGACGGTGACGTGCTGCTGCACGCCCTCAGCGATGCCTTGCTCGGTGCCGCTGCGTTGGGTGACATTGGCAAGCACTTCCCCGATACCGACCCACAGTTCAAGGGCGCCGACAGCCGTGCGTTGTTGCGCCATGTGGTCGGCATCGTCCAGGGCAAGGGCTGGAAGGTGGGCAACGTCGACGCCACCATCGTCGCCCAGGCACCGAAAATGGCGCCGCACATCGAGACCATGCGCCAGTTGATCGCCGAGGACCTGCAGGTGGAACTCGACCAAGTCAACGTCAAGGCCACCACCACCGAGAAGCTGGGGTTCACCGGCCGTGAGGAGGGTATCGCCGTGCACGCGGTGGCCCTGCTGCTGCCAGCATGACCGAACTGGAACTGCTGGGCCCGCGCGCATCGGGCGAACCCCTGGGGACTGCGGTACTCAAGGCCGTGGCTGAAGACTTCCAGGTCGACGAGGTGCTGGACATTCCGTTGTCCGGCCAAGGTGAGCACCTGTGGCTGTGGGTTGAAAAACGCGACCTCAACACCGAAGAAGCCGCCCGCCGACTGGCTCGCGCCGCTGGCGTGCCGGCCCGTTCGATCAGCTATGCCGGGCTCAAGGACCGCCAGGCCCTGACCCGCCAGTGGTTCAGCCTGCACCTGCCCGGCAAGGCCGACCCCGACCTGTCGCGTGCCGAGGATGCCAGCCTGCGCGTGCTCAAACAGGTACGCCACCAGCGCAAGCTGCAGCGTGGCGCGCATTCGGCCAACGGCTTCACCCTCCGCCTGACCGGCCTTGCCGCCGATCATCAGGCGCTGGACGCGCGCCTGGAAGCGCTCAAGCAGCACGGTGTGCCGAACTACTTCGGCAGCCAGCGCTTCGGCCATGCTGGTGGCAATGTCCACGACGCGCTCGACTGGGCCGCACGCAAAGCCCTGCCCGAGCAGCGCAACGTGCGTTCGCGCCTGCTCTCGGCGGGGCGCAGCTACCTGTTCAACCAGATCCTCGCCGCCCGTGTTGCCGACGGTAGCTGGGCACGTGCGCAGGTCGGTGACCTCCTGGCATTCACCACTAGCCGTAGTTTCTTTCCTGCTACAGAGCAGGAATGTTCAGATCCGCGGCTGGATATTCTCGATCTGCATCCCACCGGTGCGTTGTGGGGCGAGGGCGAAACGCCCGCCGGGGGTGCCACTGGCGAGTTGGAAGCGGCAATTGCGGCACGGCAGCCGGCACTTTGCCATTGGCTGGCCCAAGCGGGCATGGATCACGAACGGCGCATTCTGCGGCTCCCTATTGGCGGCCTGACGTGGCATTATCCGGAGCCTGATATCCTGCAACTGGAATTCGTCCTTCCGGCCGGATGCTTCGCCACCGTAGTAGTGCGCGAAGTCGTGGATCTGGTGCCGGCAGGGCAGACGGACAGCCCATGCGTATTCTGATTTCGAACGACGACGGTGTTACCGCACCAGGCCTCGCCGCGCTGCATGCTGCGCTGGTGGATTACGCCGAGTGCGTGGTAATTGCCCCGGATCAAGACAAGAGCGGCGCCAGCAGTTCGCTGACGCTGGACCGGCCGCTGCATCCGCAGACCCTGGCCAACGGCTTCATCAGCCTCAACGGCACGCCGACCGACTGCGTGCACCTGGGGCTCAACGGGCTGTTGGCGCAGACGCCGGACATGGTGGTGTCGGGGATCAACCTGGGGGCCAACCTGGGCGACGACGTGCTGTATTCGGGCACGGTCGCCGCCGCGCTGGAAGGCCGCTTCCTGGGCAACACGTCGCTGGCGTTTTCGTTGCTGTCGCGCCAGCCCGACAACCTGCCCACCGCAGCCTACATCGCCCGGCGCCTGGTGGAGGCGCAGTCGCGCCTGCAGTTGCCGCCGCGTACCGTGCTCAACGTCAACATTCCCAACCTGCCGCTGGAGCATATCCGTGGCATCCAGCTCACCCGCCTCGGTCACCGGGCGCGGGCGGCGGCACCGACCAAGGTGGTCAACCCGCGCGGCAAGGAAGGTTACTGGATTGCCGTGGCTGGTGATGCGGAGGACGGTGGCCCTGGCACGGACTTCCACGCGGTGATGCAAGGCTACGTATCGATCACCCCGCTGCAACTCGACCGCACCTTCAACGATGCTTTCGAGCAGCTCGACGGTTGGCTGGAGGGCCTGCTCTGATGCGCGAGGACGATATGCTGCGCCGGGGTATCGGCATGACCTCCCAGCGCACCCGGGAGCGGCTGATACAGCGCCTGTGCGAAGAGGGCGTGGCGAACACCAAGGTGCTCGACGCGATCCGCCGTACCCCGCGCCACCTGTTCGTCGACGAGGCATTGGCGCATCGCGCCTACGAAGACACCGCACTGCCTATCGGCCACAACCAGACCATCTCGCAGCCGTTCATGGTGGCGCACATGAGCGAGCTGCTGCTTGAAGCAGGGCCGCTGGACAAGGTGCTGGAGATCGGCACTGGCTCGGGTTACCAGACGGCGATACTTGCCCAACTGGTCGAGCGGGTGTTCTCGGTGGAGCGCATCAAGGTGCTGCAGGATCGCGCCAAGGAGCGCCTGGTGGAGCTGAACCTGCGTAACGTGGTGTTCCGCTGGGGGGATGGTTGCGAGGGCTGGCAGGCGCTGGCACCCTACAATGGCATCATCGTCACCGCAGTGGCGCCCGAAGTGCCACAAGCACTGCTCGACCAGTTGGCGCCAGGCGGGCGCATGGTGATTCCGGTGGGCCCGGCAGGCGAGGCGCAGCAGTTGATGCTGATCGTGCGCGAGGAACACGGGTTCTCCCGGCGTGTCCTCGGGGCCGTGCGCTTCGTGCCGTTGCTCAATGGCCCGCTGGCCTGAACCACGGAATATTTACGGCAGCGACGAATTCTTGCGCCATCGCCCTGTCTATCTGGCGGGGTGATCCGCTATGGCGCTGCCGGTAGCGGGCTTTTGCAGCCGCCCACCTAATGCAGGTGGGCTCGGTTATAATTGCAACAATATTGCATTTCTTATCGTTATTTCGGTATTCGGCACCATGAGGGGAGCGCGGGTGGGGCACACAGGCATTCGGCAGCGCAAGGATTGGGCGGGTTTCAAGCTTCTGGTGCTTGCACTGGCCATGGGCACCTTGCTGGCGGGTTGCTCCAGCACCAGCTCGACGAGTGCGCGGGTGGTCGACCGTAACAATGCAGCGCCCAAGCGGCCGACGGTGACCTCCGGGCAATACATCGTCAAGCCGGGCGATACGCTGTTCTCCATCGCCTTCCGTTACGGCTGGGACTACAAGGAGTTGGCTGCCCGTAACGGCATCCCGGCGCCTTATACCATTCGCCCCGGCCAGCCGATTCGATTCAGCAGCGGTTCCACGGGCAGCACCACGGTGGTGTCCAGCCCGTCGTCCTCGAGCAAGACCACGGTCATCCGTCGGCCTGTTGGCAGCGCCGGCAGCGCACCTGCCAGTACCACCAAGCCGGCAACCACGGCCCCGACAACCCCTGCGCCGGTGGTGGCAACCGTGCCGGCTGCAGAGCGTGCGGTAGGGGGCTGGACCTGGCCGGCCAACGGGGTGCTGATTGGAAAATTTGCTTCAAACGGTAGTTTGAATAAAGGCATTGATATCGCCGGTGATTTGGGACAGCCTGTTTTTGCTGCGTCTGGTGGTGCAGTGGTCTACGCCGGGAGTGGCTTGCGGGGCTACGGCGAGCTGATCATCATCAAGCACAGCGATACCTACGTCAGTGCCTACGGTCACAACCGCAGGCTTTTGGTTCGGGAGGGGCAGCAGGTCAAGGCTGGGCAGTCGATTGCTGAAATGGGGTCCACGGGCACTGATCGGGTGAAGCTGCATTTCGAGATTCGCCGCCAGGGCAAACCCGTCGATCCACTCCAGTTCCTGCCACGCCGTTGATTGTTGTACCCGGCCTGTTCCTGTGATGTAGAGGGGACAGGCTCCAGCGCTGCCAGGGATACAGGTGCCGCTCGAGTCTGAGTTCGAACTCAGCAAAGGACTATAACAATGGCTCTCAATAAAGAAGCGCCGGAGTTTGACATCGACGATGACGTCCTCCTAATGGAGACGGGCATCGTTTTGGAAACGGATGTGGTGTCAGACGAACCTGCTGTACCTTCGGTTCGGACCAGGGCCAAGTCCGGCTCTTCGCTCAAGCAGCACAAGTACATCGATTACACTCGGGCACTTGATGCTACCCAGTTGTACCTCAACGAAATCGGCTTCTCGCCTCTGCTGTCGCCGGAGGAGGAAGTGCATTTTGCGCGCCTGTCGCAAAAAGGCGACCCCGCCGGCCGCAAGCGCATGATCGAAAGCAACCTGCGCCTGGTTGTCAAAATTGCCCGTCGTTACGTGAATCGCGGCCTGTCGTTGCTCGACCTGATCGAGGAAGGCAACCTGGGGCTGATCCGCGCGGTCGAGAAGTTCGACCCGGAGCGTGGTTTCCGTTTCTCGACCTATGCGACCTGGTGGATTCGCCAGACCATCGAGCGGGCGATCATGAACCAGACCCGCACCATTCGCCTGCCGATCCATGTGGTCAAGGAACTCAACGTTTACCTGCGTGCCGCGCGGGAGCTGACCCAGAAGCTCGACCACGAGCCCTCGCCAGAAGAAATCGCCACCTTGCTGGAGAAGCCTGTCGCTGAGGTCAAGCGCATGCTGGGGCTCAATGAGCGGGTTTCTTCGGTGGACGTTTCCCTTGGCCCAGACTCGGACAAGACGCTGCTCGATACCCTCACCGATGACCGCCCGACCGACCCGTGTGAGCTGCTGCAGGATGACGACCTGTCGCAGAGCATCGATCAGTGGTTGGGAGAGCTGACCGACAAGCAGCGCGAGGTGGTAGTGCGTCGCTTTGGTCTGCGCGGGCACGAGAGCAGCACCTTGGAGGATGTTGGCCTGGAGATCGGCCTGACCCGTGAGCGTGTACGGCAGATCCAGGTAGAGGGGCTCAAGCGTCTGCGCGAGATCCTCGAGAAGAACGGTCTGTCCAGCGAGTCGTTGTTCCAGTAATACGCTGTTCGCAAGCACAAGACGCCCCGATAGTTCGGGGCGTTTTTGTATGCGCGTAACAGCACTGCTGCACCGTAGCTGCCAGCCGGCATTGTGTAATGCGCCACCCCAGTAACATTGCGTGTAAGCGATTGCTTACTTGTTGTGTAAGCAATCTATGCAACCATCAGTAAATCATTGTCGTTTTCAGATCCGGTTTAATCCCAACTCATTGAAAAACATGATTTATTTGGATGCGAGGAAATGTGTCCACGGCAATATCCTGTGAGGTTCTGCGGTTGTCTGCCCCCCTGAAATCGCTAGTATTCGAACTGTGCACACGGACATGCACAGGCTTTCAGGGAGAAGGCCAAGGACATCGCAAGAAGCGATTTCATCAGGACGATGTTTGGGACAATCAGGGACTACGGAAAAAAATGTGGGCGGGTCAAACCGCCCCTTTTTTGTGCCTGCTGAAAATGAAAAAAGGCCCGCATGGGCCTTTTTCGTTTCCGGGCGCTATCAGCGTTCCAGGTCTGCAATCTTGCCAGTCTTGCCATCCCACTCTTCAGCGTCGGGCAGGGCGTCCTTACGCTCGGTGATGTTTGGCCAGATTTCCGCCAGTTCGGCGTTCAGCTCGATGAAGTTCTCCATGCCCGATGGCACTTCGTCTTCCGAGAAGATGGCTTGCGCTGGGCATTCCGGCTCGCACAGTGCGCAGTCGATGCACTCGTCCGGGTGGATGACCAGGAAGTTCGGGCCTTCGTAGAAGCAGTCCACCGGACAGACTTCCACGCAGTCGGTGTATTTGCATTTGATGCAGTTGTCGGTGACGACGAAGGTCATTTCTAGTTCTCTCCTCAGGCGACGGCGGCGGCCCTTCCTCTCAGGGCCGCGCGGTTTACGGGTATGTGGCTGCAGGCCAGGCTAATAACCTGCAGCACCAGCAAACCGCGGCGGATTCTACCAGCTTGTAGTGGGCGCCGTTATAACAGGTTCTTTAGTTGATATAGCATTTCGATAGCTTGGCGCGGGGTCATGTCGTCCAGGTCCAGCTTGCCCAGCTTCTCGATGGCCGGGTGTGGCAGGCTGGCGAACAGATCGCTCTGATGCGGGACGTGTAGCGCGTCCTTGGCCTTTGTGCTGTGCGGCTGCTCGTGCGGCAGGCTCGCCGTTTCCAGGCGGCCCAGGTGCTCGCGGGCACGCTGGATCACGGCAGTGGGCACCCCGGCCAGTTGGGCCACGGCCAGGCCATAGCTTTGGCTGGCAGGGCCTGGCAGTACGTGGTGCAGGAAGACGATTCGCTCGTTGTGCTCGGTGGCATTCAAGTGCACGTTGGCCACCAGCGGTTCGCTCTCCGGTAGTACCGTGAGTTCGAAGTAGTGCGTGGCGAACAGCGTGTAGGCGCGCAGCTGGGCCAGACGCTCGGCGGCGGCCCAGGCCAGCGACAGGCCGTCGAAGGTGCTGGTGCCGCGGCCTACTTCGTCCATCAGCACCAGGCTGCGGTCGGTGGCGTTGTGCAGAATATTGGCGGTTTCACTCATCTCGACCATGAAGGTCGAGCGCCCGCCGGCCAGGTCATCACTGGAGCCGATACGGGTGAAGATACGGTCCACCAGCGACAGCTCGCACTGGGCTGCCGGTACGAAGCTTCCGATGTGCGCCATCAGCACGATCAGTGCGGTCTGGCGCATGTAGGTGGACTTACCGCCCATGTTCGGGCCGGTGATGATCAGCATGCGGGTGCTATTGTCCAGGCCCAGGTCGTTGGCCACGAACGGCGTGGTCAACACTTGCTCGACCACCGGATGCCGGCCCTGTTCGATGCGCAGGCACGGCTCGTCGACGAAGCGGGGGCAATTCAGGTCGAGGTTCAGTGCGCGCTCGGCGAGGTTGCTCAGCACGTCCAGCTCGGCCAGGGCGGCGGCGCTGTCCTGCAGCGGTGCCAGGTGGCTGATCAGGGTTTCGAGCAAGGCATCGTAGAGCATCTTCTCGCGGGCCAGGGCGCGGCTCTTGGCCGACAGTGCCTTGTCCTCGAACGCCTTGAGCTCCGGCGTGATGAAGCGCTCTGCGCCCTTGAGGGTCTGGCGGCGAATGTAGTCGCCCGGGGCCTGTTCGGCCTGCTTGGTCGGCAGTTCGATGAAGTAGCCGTGCACGCGGTTGTAGCCGACCTTTAGGTTGGCAAGGCCGGTACGGGCCTTCTCGCGGGCTTCCAGGTCGATCAGGAACTGGCCAGCGTTCTCGCTGATCGCCAGCAGCTCGTCCAGCTCATTGTCGTAGCCGGCCTTGAGCACGCCGCCGTCACGGATCACCGCCGGCGGGTTGTCGACCACTGCCCGCTCCAGCAGGCTGGCCAGCTCCGGGTAGGTGCCGGTGATGGCCGCCAGGCGCGCCAGGTGCGGGGCTTCCAGTTCGGCCATGGCGTTCTGCAGCTCGGGCAGGGCGCCGAGGGCATCACGCAGGCGGGCGAGGTCGCGTGGGCGGGCATTGCGCAGGCCGATACGGGCGAGGATCCGCTCGATATCGCCGATTTCCTTGAGCTGCGGCTGCAGCTTTTCGAAGCGGTAGCCGTCGAGCAGGCAGCGGATAGAGTCCTGGCGCGCCTGCAGCACCTTGAGGTCACGCAGTGGGCGGTTCAGCCAGCGGCTCAGCAAGCGGCTGGCCATGGCGGTTTGGCAGCGGTCGATCACCGACTGCAGGGTGTTGTCGCGTCCGCCCGCCAGGTTGATGTCCAGCTCCAGGTTGCGGCGGCTGGCGCCGTCGAGGATCACCGTGTCGTCCAGGCGTTCGTGGCGCAGGCTGCGCAGGTGCGGCAGGGCAGTACGCTGGGTTTCCTTGGCGTAGGTCAGCAGGCAGCCGGCAGCGCCAATGGCCAGGGTCAGCTTGTCGCAGCCAAAGCCCTTGAGGTCTTTGGTTGCGAACTGCTGGCACAGCGCCTTGCGTGCCGAGTCGCGGTCGAAGTCCCAAGGCGCACGGCGGCGCGCGCCGGGGCGCTTCTCGGCGGGCAGGTCGCGCGGCCAGTCGTCGGGGATCAGCAGCTCGACCGGGTTGATGCGTTCGAGCTCGGCCAGCAGGTTTTCCCAGCCCTTGATCTCCTGCACGCTGAAGTTGCCACTGGTGATATCCAGCACCGCCAGGCCAAACAGGCGCTCATCGCCCAGCAGGGCGGCGATCAGGTTGTCGCGGCGCTCGTCGAGCAGCGCTTCGTCGCTGACCGTGCCGGGGGTGATGATGCGCACCACCTGGCGTTCCACCGGGCCCTTGCTGGTGGCAGGGTCGCCAATCTGCTCGCAGATCACCACCGATTCGCCGAGCTTGACCAGTTTGGCCAGGTAACCTTCGAGCGAATGGAAGGGAATGCCGCACATGGGGATGGACTGGCCCGCCGACTGACCGCGCGCGGTCAGCGTGATATCCAGCAGTTTCGCGGCTTTCTTCGCATCTTCGTAGAAGATCTCGTAAAAGTCGCCCATGCGGTAGAACATCAGCTGGTCCGGGTGCTGGTGCTTCAGCTTCCAGTACTGCTGCATCATCGGGGTGTGTGCGGAGAGATCAGACATTCAGGGCCTTACAGCGGGTGATCTGGTTGGCGATGGTAAACCGGCAATGGTACAGGCTTTTTCATCCAGATGCAGGCGGCTGCGGTAGGGCATGTGCGCGCAGTTCGGCGGGCAGTGATGGAGCTTCGCCGATTACTCCACTAGAATGCTCGGCCTTTTTGCCTGCCCCAGCCGTGACGTAGATGAACCTGTCCAGCAGTGTCCCTTATGTAAAGCAACAGCTGATCTACCTCCTTTATGGTGAGCGCCGGATTTATCAGCTGGAGGCCAAGTTCAGCATCCTCACAGCCCTGGCTCGCTGCAAGCCGGCCGAGCTGCCGGTGGTCCGTGTGCTGACCGACCAGCCGCAGGCCTTCGCAGGGTGGCCCGTCGAGGTGATCGCGCTGGATGAGCAGACGCTGCACGCCTGGACCGGGGACGGTGGCTACACGCATCGGCGCAAGGCCTGCGCCATTGCCTATGCCGGGCAATGGGCGGACAAGACGGTGTTCATCGATACCGACACGGTCTTCCTGCAAACGCCGCAGAAGCTGTTCAGCCAAGTAGATGTCGGGCAGTACCTGGTGGACGAAATCGAGATGAGCTGGGCCGAGGCGTCACGCAGTGACTACTACCGGGGCTTCACCACAGGGCTTGCCCGTGATGGCGCTGCGCCGGCCGCCGAGCTGCAGCTGTGCAACAGCGGCGTCATGGGCTTTACCCGTGACAACGCCGGTATCGCCGAGCGTGCGATCCAGCGTATCGATGCATGGACGCCCTACGCGCAAGCGTTGCACACCATCGAGCAGATCGCTTTCTCGTTCGAGTTGCACGGGGCGCAGATCAACCAGGCGCGTGGCGTGATCAGCCACTACTTTGCAATGAAGCAATACATCCACGCCATCCTCGAGATCTTCTTCGCCCGTCACGGTGAACACTTTGCTGCCAAGATGCCTGGCCTGGCCTTGAAGGTGCCGGCGCATCGCCCGGTGCCGTCCTGGCTCAACCGGCTATCGGTCAAGTGGAGCCTCAAGCGCGTGCCACCAGAGCTGCGCGGTATCGGCCGCAAGCTTCTTTATGGCAGTGTCATCGGCAGTGACGATTACCAGCGTGCTTGCAAGGTGATCTGGTGGCGTTCGGCGATCGAGGACATGCGCAAGCTGGGCGGCCTGGATTGGACCCAGGAGTGGCCAGCCGGGCTGCCTCGCCTTGGGCCGCGCGACGAGCTTGCGTTCAGTGCGATTGCCCGGGACAGCCTGAAGGTTTCCTGAGGCTGTACTGGTCATGGGGTGGTAGGGTAGTGCCCAGTCTTCAAGGAGCCTGACATGGACCCGATCACCACGCTTGCCGCCCGCCTGGGCGAACACCTGCGCCGCTTCAACGCCCAGGTGACCACCGCCGAATCCTGCACCGGCGGCGGCATCGCCGAGGCCATCACCCGCATTCCCGGCAGTTCGGCCTGGTTCGAAGCCGGCTACGTGACCTACTCCAATGCCCAGAAAACCCGCCAGCTGCGGGTGCCCGAGGCGCTGTTCGGCCAGGTGGGTGCGGTCAGCCAGGAAGTGGTCGAAGCCATGGCCCGGGGGGCGCAAGCCGCCAGCGGCGCACGGTTTGCGGTGGCGGTGAGCGGGGTGGCTGGGCCAGACGGTGGCTCGCCGGCCAAACCGGTGGGCACCGTGTGGCTGGCCTGGGCCGATGGCAGCCATGTCTTCAGCGAACGCCGCCAGTTTGACGGCGACCGCGATGCGGTGCGCCGACAAACGGTGATCGCCGCGCTAGACGGCTTGTTACAGCTTGGTGCCGAGTAAATCGACGACAGGGGTTTGCTCGCGCGCTTCGCTGTGGAATAATACTGGCTACTTATACAGGTATTCCGGCCATCAGGGCCAAGTCGAACACGTGAGGATTTCAATGGACGACAACAAGAAACGCGCCTTGGCTGCGGCCCTGGGTCAGATCGAACGCCAATTCGGCAAGGGCGCGGTCATGCGCATGGGCGACCACGAGCGCACTGGCATCCCGGCCATCTCCACCGGTTCCCTGGGCCTGGACATCGCCCTCGGTATCGGCGGCCTGCCAAAAGGCCGTATCGTCGAAATCTACGGCCCTGAGTCCTCGGGTAAAACCACCCTGACCCTGTCGGTCATTGCCGAAGCCCAGAAGAACGGCGCCACCTGCGCCTTCGTCGACGCCGAGCACGCCCTCGACCCGGAATACGCCGGCAAGCTGGGTGTCAACGTCGACGACCTGCTGGTTTCGCAGCCGGACACCGGCGAGCAGGCCCTGGAAATCACCGACATGCTGGTGCGTTCCAACGCGGTTGACGTGATCATCGTCGACTCCGTGGCTGCTCTGGTCCCCAAGGCCGAGATCGAAGGCGAGATGGGTGACATGCACGTGGGTCTGCAGGCCCGTCTGATGTCGCAGGCGCTGCGCAAGATCACCGGTAACATCAAGAACGCCAACTGCCTGGTCATCTTCATCAACCAGATCCGTATGAAGATCGGCGTGATGTTCGGCAGCCCGGAAACCACCACCGGTGGTAACGCCCTGAAGTTCTACGCCTCCGTGCGCCTGGACATCCGCCGTACCGGCGCGGTCAAGGAAGGCGACGAAGTGGTCGGCAGCGAAACCCGCGTCAAGATCGTCAAGAACAAGGTCTCGCCGCCGTTCCGTCAGGCCGAGTTCCAGATCCTCTACGGCAAGGGCATCTACCGCAACGGCGAGATCATCGACCTGGGTGTTTCTCAGGGGCTGGTGGAGAAATCCGGTGCCTGGTACGCCTACCAGGGCAACAAGATCGGCCAAGGTAAAGCCAACGCCGCCAAGTACCTGGCTGAGAACCCGGCCATTGGCGCCGAGATCGAGAAGCAGATCCGCGAGAAGCTGCTCAAGGCTGGTGCTGCCGCCGAAGCAGGCAAGGCTGCCGCAGTCGAGGCCAAGGCCGACGACGTGGCTGATGCCGAAGCCGGTTATTGATAGCGGTTGTAGATAGCCGATTATGTCCGCCGTACTCGACACCCCCGTCGCCATTCGGCGGACAGCCATGGACCTGCTCGCGCGACGTGAGCATGGTCGCGTCGAGCTGACGCGCAAGTTGCGTCAGCGCGGCGCTTCGGATGAGTTGATCGAGCCTGAGCTCGACCGGCTCGCCGAAGAAGGGCTGCTCAGCGAAGCCCGCTACCTCGAAAGCTTCATCCGGTATCGCTCCAATTCCGGCTATGGCCCTGCGCGTATACGCGAAGAGCTTGGCCAGCGCGGCCTGGCGCGTGGCGATATCGATAAGGCATTGCGTGAAAGCGGTGTGGACTGGGCGCAGCGGCTGATGGATGTCTGGCAGCGCAAGTTTGACGGCCAGCGCCCCCATGACCCCCGCAGCCGTGGCCAGCAGACCCGCTTTCTGGCCTACCGTGGTTTCTCCATGGAGATGATCAGCCGGTTGCTTAGTGGTCGCGACCTCGACGATTACTGAAACCTCGCGGTTCCTTGTAGGAGCGGCCTTGCCGGGGCGCCGGACCGGTCGGAAAGGGCTGCGCAGCGGCCCCAGGTTCTGTGTCGTTGCAGAGGGGCCGCTACGCGCCCCTTTCCGACCGGTCCGGCGCCCCGGCAAGGCCGCTCCTACAGAGGCCGCGATATTCGCAGAGGCCGGTTTACCCCCACCCGGCGGTGGGTGGTTCAATTGACCTTCAACGCCTCCCTGGCCCGCTGGGTCGTGTGCATGGGCTGCGGCTTGGCCCAGTTCTCCGGCAGGTTGATGAAGTCCACCAGTTCGCGCAGCCGGCCCTGGTCGCGGCCGTTGAAGGCGAACGACAGCCGGGTCAGGTGGCTGAAGTTACCTACCTCATGCTCCGCGCCACTGTCGGCGTGCTGGTGGTACTTGCCACTCAGGCGCAAATCGGCGAAACCTTCCTGAATGTCGTACAGCGCAGCCTCGCTGAGCGGGTGATGCATGCGGATCACGAACTGGTTCTTCAGCCAGCGGCTGGAGTGGTAGTTGCTGTAGAACTGGTTGATTTCCTCCACCGCCTCATCGGCGCTGTGCACCAGGCGCACCAGCTTGAGGTCGCTGGGCAGGATGTAGCGGTTCTCTTCGAGCTGGCGGCTGATGAAGGCCAGGCAATCGCGCCAGAAGCTGCCACCGGGTGAGTCGAGCAACACCACCGGCACCAAAGGGCTCTTGCCGGTCTGGATCAGGGTGAGCACTTCGAGTGCTTCATCCAGCGTGCCGAACCCGCCCGGGCAGAGCACCAGGCCATCGGCTTCCTTGACGAAAAACAGCTTGCGAATGAAGAAGAAGTGGAAGGGCAACAGTTTGTCGGTGCCGTCCACCGTGGGGTTGGCATGCTGCTCGAAGGGCAGGGTGATGTTGAAGCCCAGGCTGTGTTCGCTGCCGGCCCCTTCGTGGGCTGCAGCCATGATGCCACCACCGGCGCCAGTAATGACCATCAGGTCGGAGCGGGCCAGGGTGGCGCCCAGCTCGCGGGCCAGGGCGTACATCGGGTGTTCCAGTGGCGTTCGGGCCGAGCCGAATACCGTCACCTTGCGTCGGCCCTTGTAGCGTTCCAGGGCGCGGAACGAGTGGTCCAGCTCGCGCAGCGCCTGCAGGGTGATCTTGGCACTCCAGCGATCGGTGTCGTCGTGGGCCATGCGCAGGATGGTCAGCATCATGTCGCGGTACAGGGGCAGGTTGGGGCTGTTCGGTGCAACCAGTTGCAGTTGTTCGTCGATCTTGCTCAGGTCGATGTTGTTGTCCCTGAAATGATTGAACAACAGCTCATTGGGTTGGTAAGGCATTCAACGTCTCCTTCTGCAGCAAAACCTCTGACCGGGTCGATGGGGTGTCCCGGCCGCGACACTGCATGCGTCGCTGGCTGCTGATGCTCGAGTGTGCAGTTCGAGCGTTGCAGTAGGCCTTCAAGGCCAGGGTGCAGTAGCAATCAATCCATCTCGTCGATTCGGGTGTACTCGATATCAATCTAGACCCTCGCGCCTGATCGTGCCGCAGTCATTGCAGCCGCCGCTGGTCGGCGCGCACCCAATGGCGCTGAGGGTTTGGTTAACTGGGGAAGCGAAACGTATCGATGCAGGAGGTGGCGGTATGCATCGCTTGATCATCGAGGTGGACCAGCAGCTCTATCAGCAGCTGGAAAATGCGGCGCAGGTGCACCACCTGAGCCTTGAGGGAGAGTGTCGTCGCAGGCTTTCGGAGCTGGAGTGCCAGTCACGCTACCTACAGGCGCTTCTGGCAGAATTGCGCGCCGATGCCGAAGAAGAGCAGTGGCGCGCGCCTGATGACCAGCGGGTGGTCTAGGTCATCGGTTTACTTCTTTTTGTTGCCCGCAACGCAGCTTGCTGCATCGAATGCCTGGTCCATGACTGGTTGGTTGGTCTTGTACACCGTGAAGCGATAGACCATCACAGCGCCCTTGGACATCAGGTTACGGTAACCGCTGTTACGGCAAACGCTGTCTCCCAGTTGGCTGCGGACTTGTTCCGGGTTGCCCTGCATGCGCTCGGCATGGCTTTGGCGCACGCTCAGGTGGTTGACCAGGGCCTTGCCTTCGACGGTGTAGCCTTGGTCGAGGATGTCTTCGTTGACGGCGCGGGGCGTGCCGACGCTGCTCTCTTTGGCGACCTTCTGCAGCATCTTGTTCAGATCGTAGTCCTGCTTGGACGCCGCCTGGGCCGCCAGGGGCAGGGTGAGCAAAAGGCTCAAGGTCGGGACGATAAGGCGCAGCATGTATCTCTCCTGGTTCATTGACTGGCGGTTTGACATGCGCCGGCAGGTGGCGTTCCCTGAGGGGCGCTTGACGGCTGGTCGGGTACGCCAAAGTGTCGATTATAAGGGCCCGGGCAGTCCCGCTGCACGGCAAATGACGCCCGCTCTGGTAGACTTGCGTTTTGAGTTTCCGAGCCCTCGCAGTGTCCCTCTTCAACCTTTCCAAAGGCCTGCCAGCATGAGCCACGCGGTAGCGCGCCTGCGCGCCGAACGCCTGGCCCGCAGCAACAAGCCGTTCATTGCCCGGGGTTCTCGGGCCGTCCGTTGCCCGCAATGCCGGGTCATTGCCAGCCATTGCCTGTGTGCCTGGAGGCCCCGGGTGCCGGCGGAGTCGGGTGTGTGCCTGCTGATGCACGACACCGAGCCACTCAAGCCGACCAACACCGGTTGGCTGATTGCCGACCTGGTCGAGGACACCTCGGCCTTCGGCTGGCAGCGTACTGCAGTCGATGACAACCTGCTGGCGCTGCTCGAACAGCCTCAATGGCAGCCCTATATCGTCTTCCCCGGCGAGTTCGTTGCCCAAGAGCGGGTAGTCAACCAGGTGGTGCGCGAGCCCGGTAAACGGCCGTTGTTCATACTGCTCGACGCCACTTGGACCGAGGCGCGCAAGATGTTTCGCAAGAGCCCGTACCTGGACCGTTTCCCGGTGCTGAGCCTTGAAGCCGAACAGATGTCGCGCTACCGCTTGCGCCGTTCCAAGCGTGACGACCACTTCTGCACGGCGGAAGTGGCCGCCATGTGCCTGGAGCTGGCTGGCGATCAGCGTGCCTCGCAGGCCCTGGACGCCTACCTGGACGTGTTCAGCCTGCACTACCTGAGCGCCAAGCGGCATTTGCCGCTGGACGAGCAGGACGATGCGCATCAGCGTTTGCATACCTTCCTATAGTCCAAGGGGCAGTGACGCCGGATTGGTTCATAATGACGGGGCTGGCAGCCAGGGTGGGCGAGGACGGCAGGGCAATTGTCTTGACCACCCCGACCGTGCTCGGCATCCTTGGCGCCGATTCGGGCACGCCGAAAATGCTGTTACCCCGGACTTTGCCGTGCCTTTCCGCCAAGCGCCCTGACTACCCCGCACGCGCCTGGCACAGAACAGGATCCTTAGATCGATGGCCACTTACGAAATCCTGATTGCCGATGACCACCCGCTGTTTCGTGGCGCCCTGCGCCAGGCTGTTACCCTGGGCCTTGGCGCCGATGTACGCCTGGTTGAAGTTGCGAGCATTGCCGAACTGGAAACCCGCCTGAGCGAGAAAGCCGACTGGGATTTGGTGCTGTTGGACCT
The DNA here is from genome assembly GCF_900187555.1 of Pseudomonas sp. Irchel s3f19. Taxonomy (NCBI): domain Bacteria; kingdom Pseudomonadati; phylum Pseudomonadota; class Gammaproteobacteria; order Pseudomonadales; family Pseudomonadaceae; genus Pseudomonas; species Pseudomonas sp. Irchel s3f19. The sequence continues at coordinate 599,666 of NZ_FYDW01000003.1, forward strand.
CAACATGCCGGGCGCCTATGGCTTCTCCGGGCTGGTCCTGTTGCGTGGGCAATACCCGCAGATCCCCGTGGTGATGGTATCGGCGCAGGAAGAAGCAGCGGTTGTGGTCAAGTCGCGCGAATTTGGCGCCAGTGGCTTCATCCCCAAGTCCAGCCCGCTGGAAGTGATTCAGGACGCCGTGCGCAAGGTGCTGGACGGCGAGGTCTGGTGGCCACCGCAGGCGTTCGAGAAAGTCGACGTTTCGGCCGAGGCCAAGGCTGCCAGCGAAGGGCTGGCCAGCCTCACGCCGCAGCAGTTCCGCGTACTGACCATGGTTTGTGAAGGTTTGCTGAACAAGCAGATCGCCTACGAGCTCAGCGTCTCGGAGGCCACCATCAAGGCCCACGTGACGGCGATCTTCCGCAAGCTGGGCGTGCGTACTCGCACCCAGGCGGCCTTGTTGCTGCAACAACTTGAATCGGTTGCCAGCCACTAACTGGCTGCTTCTTCACGCTTTTTTGACCCACGCTGGATTAGTCTGCCGGCCTTTTATCGGTGAAGTGACGCACATGTCGCCATTCAAAGGCCAGACCGGCCTCAAACGCATCTTCAACGCCGCCGGCTATTCGCTGGACGGCTTGCGCGCCGCCTTCAAGGGCGAGGCCGCATTCCGCCAGCTGGTCCTGCTCAACGTGCTGCTGATCCCGACGGCCTTCTGGCTGCCGGTCAGCCGCGCAGAGCGGGCGATCATGATCGCGGTGTGCCTGCTGGGCCTGATCGTCGAGCTGTTCAACTCGGCGGTGGAAGCCGCCATCGACCGTATTTCGCTTGAGCGCCACCCTTTGTCGAAAAACGCCAAGGACATGGGCAGCGCCGCGCAACTGGTGGCGCTGACCATGGTTGCCCTGGTCTGGGGTGTGATTCTGCTCTAGGCGATTGGTGGCAGCACGATCTCGTCACTGCGGGTAAAGCCCGCGGTGAAGTTGCGGCACAACTCAAGAAACTCGCGCATGGCCGACGTCTGGTACTTCTGCTTGTGCCAGATGAAATAGAACTGGCGCATCAAGTCCAGCTCCGGCGTTTCCACCGGTACCAGGCTGCCGCGGCGGAACGCATCGCGCAGGGCCAGGCGCGAGATGCAGCCGATGCCCAGGCCTGATTCCACCGCGCGCTTGATGGCCTCGGTATGTTCCAGCTCCAGGCGGATGTTGAGGTTGGCGCGATGATGGCGCATGGCCTGGTCAAAGGTCAGGCGTGTACCGGAGCCTTGCTCGCGAAGAATCCAGGCTTCCTGGGACAATGTCTGGATATCCGCGTGGCCTAGCGTCGCCAAGGGATGTTGTGGCGCGCAGAACACTACCAGCTCGTCCTCGACCCAAGGCTGAACTTCAAGGTCAGGGTGGTTGCAATCGCCTTCGATCAGACCCAGATCAATTTCGTAGTGGGCGACCTGGTGCACGATATGCGCAGTGTTCTGCACGTGCAGCTTGACCTGGCTTTCGGGGTGCACCTGCATGAAGCTGCCGATCAGCAGGGTCGCCAGGTAGTTGCCGATGGTCAGTGTGGCGCCGACCGCCAGCGAACCGAAGGCGGACTTGCCATTGAGCAGGTCTTCGATTTCCTTGGCCTGGTCGAGCAGGGCCACGGCCTGCGGCAGCAGTTGATGGCCCAGGGCGTTGAGGCTCAGGCGTTTGCCGGCGCGATCGAACAGCTGACAGCTGGATTGGCGCTCAAGCTCGGTGATGGAGGTACTGGCAGCCGACTGCGACAGCGACAGCAGGCCGGCGGCTCGAGAGACGCTTTGATGCTGGGCCACGGCCACGAAGACTTGAAGCTGACGGAGTGTGAATCGCATATCTATATAACCGATAACACATATCTTGATAATTCAGTTAACAGATATTGTCGCTGCCCCTAAACTATCGCGCAACTGCGCGTTTTGCGCGCGCTGCGTCTTTCTTCAGGAGCCCCATCGATGAGCAACATGAACCACGAACGTGTCCTCAGTGTGCACCACTGGAACGACACTCTGTTCAGCTTCAAGTGCACCCGTGACCCGGGCCTGCGCTTCGAGAACGGTCAGTTCGTGATGATCGGCCTGCAGCAGGAAACCGGTCGCCCGCTCATGCGCGCCTATTCCATCGCCTCGCCGAACTGGGAAGAGCACCTGGAGTTCTTCAGCATCAAGGTGCCGGACGGCCCGCTGACTTCCCAGTTGCAGCACTTGAAGGAAGGCGACGAGATCATCATCAGCAAGAAGCCTACCGGTACCTTGGTCCTCGACGACCTGAACCCGGGCAAGCACCTCTACCTGCTGAGCACCGGCACTGGCCTGGCCCCTTTCATGAGCGTCATCCAGGACCCGGAAACCTACGAGCGCTTCGAGAAGGTGATCCTGGTTCACGGCGTGCGTTACGTGAACGAGGTGGCCTACCGCGAGTTCATCACCGAGCACCTGCCGCAGAACGAGTTCTTCGGTGAGTCGGTACGCGACAAGCTGATCTACTACCCGACCGTGACCCGCGAGCCGTTCGAGAACCAGGGCCGCCTGACCGACCTGATGCGCAGCGGCAAACTGTTCAGCGACATCGGCCTGCCGCCGATCAACCCGCAGGACGACCGCGCGATGATCTGCGGCAGCCCAAGCATGCTGGATGAGACCAGCGAAGTGCTGGACAGCTTCGGCCTGAAAGTCTCCGCCCGCATGCGCGAGCCGGGTGACTACCTGATCGAGCGTGCCTTCGTCGAGAAGTAAGGCGCAGGCTGGTACGAAAAAGGCGACCCTCGGGTCGCCTTTTTTATTGCTGCTGAGGGATGTGCTGTTTGTGGGGGGGAAGGTCGCTGTGGGCTATTCGACGCGCGTCTCGCCGCTGTACACCAGAGTCTCCCGGCACCGCTTGCACAGGTACCGTCGCCCCTGGCGCACCAGCTTGTGCCGCTGTGCGGTAAACGGGAAATCACCTTGCGGGCACGGGCAGCGATAGATGTAGCGGGTTACCACGCGCCGTTGCACTTCATAGTTGTGGCAACGGTTGGGTGGCAGCTCATACACCCCACGCATGATCAGTTGCCACTCTTCGCCATGGGCCTGGATGCGCTCGCCAAACAGCTGGTGAGCCACAAGGTGCGCCACCTCGTGGGCAACAGTCTGGCGCAGGAAGTCTTCGTGGTTCTCGCGGTACAGCTGCAGGTTGAAGCGCAGCAGGTTCTCGTGCAGGTGGGCAACGCCGGCCTTCTGGCCGCGCAGTTTGAAGCTGACTTCCGGGCGCGGGAAGGGGCGTTTGAAGAAGGTTTCGGCTTGCTGGTAACAGGTTTCGACGCGTTGTCTGAGCAGCTCTGGCATGGCGGGGTAATTCTCCTTGCCCGGCATTATGCCGCAAGCCTTGGCGGCTTGCCGAGCCACCGGTCAGCGCACAGCCAGAGGCCGCCTTGCGGCGGCCTCTGGTTGATGCCCCAGTGTTGGTTGGATCTCGTTGGGTTGCTCTAGTTGGTGTAGACGGGCCCCACGCCCAGTCCCCAGATGATCACGGTCGCGGCCATGATCGCCACCAGTACCACAAGGCCTACCGCCAGCACCGAGCTGGAAAACAGGAAGCCTTCATCGGATGGAATGTTCATGAACGTCGGCAAGCCGACATACAACAGGTACACGGTGTAGCAGATGGCTGCAGTGCCGAGCAGCATGCCCAGCCACAGGTGCGGGTAGAGCGCCGCCAGGCCGCCGAGGAACAACGGCGTGGCGGTGTAGGTGGCGAAGGCAATGCACTGCGCCATGGACGGGTTGGCATCGTAGGTGCGCGCCATCCAGTGGATGAACGCGCCCATTACCGCCACCCCGGCGAGCATCGCCAGGTAGGACATGATGCTCATCCAGATGGCGCTTTCCATGGTCAGCATCACTGCCGGCCGGTCGCCAATCACCCAGCCGACCTGGGTGGTACCGATGAATGCGGAAACGGCAGGGATCGCCGCCAGGATCAAGGTGTGCGTCAGGTACATGTGGCTGATGGATTCTTCTTCGCCACGAATTTCCCGCCATTCCTGATCGGGATGGGTAAACAGCCCCACAACGTGATGAATCATGCCGATCACTCCTCTCAATGTTGCCAAACGCCCCCCAGATGGAGCGCAAGCGGCCCGAGGCCCGAACACCAATGCAAGCGGTAATGTGGCCTTATGTCGCAGTATAGGAAGCCGTTACCTGCACAAACCGCGCTTTTTAGAGCAAATTGCGCTGTAAGACCGCCTGCTGATTACCTTGAAGTCTTTATCGGAATGCCTACAGCGCCGCGCGGTTTGTGCGTAAAATAGCCGGCTTTTGTCACACCTCGCGGATCCAAGCGCTATGGGCACCCTCTCGGTCAACCAGAACAAACTGCAAAAACGCCTGCGTCGTCTCGCTGGCGAAGCCATCACCGACTACAACATGATCGAGGATGGCGACAAGGTCATGGTCTGCCTGTCCGGCGGCAAGGACAGCTACACCATGCTCGACGTTCTGTTGCACCTGCAAAAGGTGGCGCCGATCTCGTTCGAGATCGTGGCGGTGAACATGGACCAGAAGCAGCCCGGCTTCCCCGAGCATGTGCTGCCGGCCTACCTCAAGACCCTGGGCGTCGAGTACCACATCGTCGAGAAAGACACCTACTCGGTGGTCAAGGAACTGATCCCCGAAGGCAAGACCACCTGCTCGCTGTGCTCGCGCCTGCGCCGTGGCACCTTGTACACCTTCGCCGACGAAATCGGCGCGACCAAGATGGCGCTGGGGCACCACCGCGACGACATGGTCGAGACGTTCTTCCTCAACATGTTCTTCAATGGCTCGCTCAAGGGCATGCCACCCAAGCTGCGTGCCGACGATGGCCGTAACGTGGTGATCCGCCCGCTGGCCTACTGCAGCGAGAAGGACATCCAGGCCTACTCGGACATGCGCGAATTCCCGATCATCCCGTGCAACCTGTGCGGCTCGCAGGAAAACCTGCAACGCCAAGTGGTCAAGGACATGCTGGTGGAGTGGGAGCGTAAGCACCCGGGCCGTACCGAGAGCATCTTCCGCGCCATGCAGAACGTCGCGCCGTCGCAGTTGGCGGACCGCAATCTGTTCGACTTCACCAGCCTGAAGATCGACGAAAGCGCCACGCCGCGTTTTCTCGACGTGCTGAACATCTGACCCCATGCGCGATTACCAGTGGCTGCATGAGTACTGCCTGAACCGCTTCGGCTCGGCCCAGGCCCTTGAGGCCTTTCTGCCGCAGCCACGCACGCCTGCGCAACTGCGTGACATCAGTGACGATCGCTACCTGTCGACCTTGGCCCTGCGCGTGTTCCGCGCCGGGCTCAAGCACAGCCTGGTAGATGCCAAGTGGCCGGCATTCGAGCAAGTGTTCTTTGGCTTCGATCCGCACAAGGTGGTGCTGATGGGCGCCGAGCACCTGGAGCGGTTGATGCAGGACGAGCGCATCATCCGCCACCTGGGCAAGCTCAAGAGCGTGCCGCGCAATGCGCAGATGGTGCTTGATGTGGCAAAGGAGAAGGGCAGTTTCGGCGCATTCATCGCCGACTGGCCGGTGACCGACATCGTCGGCTTGTGGAAGTACCTGGCCAAGCAGGGCAACCAGTTGGGCGGCTTGTCGGCACCGCGGTTCTTGCGCATGGTCGGCAAGGATACGTTTATCCCGACCGACGACATGGCCGCCGCGCTGATTGCGCAGAAGGTGATTGACAAGCAACCGACCAGCCAGCGAGACCTGGCCTTGGTGCAGCAGGCGTTCAACCAGTGGCACGAAGAGAGCGGGCGGCCGTTGTGCCAGTTGTCGGTGATGCTGGCGCATACCGTCAACCATTGAGATTAGCGTTGCCCCGCGAATGGGCTGCAAAGCAGCCCTGAACTCAAGCCCCTTCGCCCGCCAGGCGCCGCTCATGCTGGAACTTCCAGCGCACGAACAGCAGCGCGCTGACGAACAGCCCCAGGCTCACGATCACCTCAATCCAGCCAAACACCGCCCGCGCCGGGTCGAACGCCGCCAGCACCCCCTTGATGAAGTAGATGTTCACCACAAAGCAGGTCCAGGCATGCGCCCGGGCACTGCCCGTGAGCATACCCGGCAGCAGCAACAGCAGCGGCACCAGCTCGACGGCCAGAATCACCTCGACCCGTGCCCCGTGCAAGTTGGCGAACCACAGGTTGTTCGCCACCAGCAACGCCATCAGCCCAAAAAAGCAGGCCAGGCTCAACGTTCGCGTCAGGCGTAGGCGCGGTGCCAGCCAGTCCAGCGGCGGCAACACCTTGGGCTTTCTAGCCACGCGCGGCCTCCAGGGCCTTGGCCGTGGTTGCCAGGCGTTGGCCGAGGGCGCGGCACAGGGTGATTTCGTGCTGATCGAGCTCACGCTTGCCGTCGGCACCGGCATGGTGGCTGGCGCCGTACGGTGTACCGCCGCCACGCGTCTCGAGCAATGCCGACTCGCTGTAGGGCAGGCCCATCACCAGCATGCCGTGGTGCATCAGCGGCAGCATCATCGACAGCAAGGTGGTTTCCTGGCCACCGTGCAGGCTGGCGGTGGAGGTGAACACCCCAGCCGGCTTGCCGACTAGCTCACCGCCCAGCCACAGGCTGCTGGTGCCGTCGAGGAAGTACTTCAGCGGCGCGGCCATGTTGCCGAAGCGGGTCGGGCTGCCCAGCACCAGGCCGGCGCAATGGCGCAGGTCGTCGAGGGTGGCGTACAGCGCGCCGCTGGCCGGGATGTCCGGGGCCACGGCTTCGCATTCGGTAGAAATCGCCGGCACCGTGCGCAGGCGTGCCTCCATACCGGCCATTTCGATACCGCGGGCGATGTGCCGGGCCATCTCGCTGGTGGAACCATGGCGGCTGTAATACAACACCAGGATGAAGGGCTGGCTCACGGCAGGATCTCCAGCACCTTCTCCGGCGGGCGGCCGATCACGGCGCGGTCGCCGGCCACCAGGATCGGCCGCTCGATCAGCTTAGGGTGCTGGGCCATGGCGTCGATCAGTTGCGCGTCGGTCAGGGCCGGGTTGGCCAGGTTCAGGTCCTTGTATTCGTCTTCGCCAGTGCGCAGCAGCTGGCGCGGGGCGATCCCCAGCTTGCCGAGCAGGGCCGCCAGGGTGGCGGTGTCCGGCGGTGTCTCGAGGTAGCGCACGATGGTTGGCGTCAGGCCACGGGCTTCGAGCAGTTCCAGCGCGCCGCGGGATTTAGAGCAGCGCGGGTTATGATAGAGCGTCAGGTCAGTCATGTCGGGTCGCATCCAGCTGGGTGTGGCGGCTATTCTAACCGCAGCGACTGAACCATTTGCTTGAAACTTCGAGAAGGATTGACCCATGGCAAGGCGTTTGGCAGCAGTACTGGCCATCACCGCGAGCCTATTGCTCGGTGGTTGCGGTGCCGACTACGGCGTGGACCAACACGGCAACACGGTAAAGGCCGAGCAGATCGAGGGGCACTGGCTGGTGCTCAACTACTGGGCCGAATGGTGCGGCCCGTGCCGTACCGAAATCCCTGAACTGAACGCGGCGGCCAAGCAATGGGCAGCGGACGGTATCAAGGTGGTTGGGGTGAACTTCGATGGCTTGCAGGGCCAAGACCTGAAGCAGGCTGCCGACACCTTGGGCATCGGCTTTACCGTGCTGGCGCAGGACCCGGCCGAGCGTTATGAACTGCCACGCAGCGAGGCGCTGCCGGTGACCTACATCATCGACGACAAGGGCAAGGTGCGTGAGCAACTGATGGGTGAGCAGACCCTGGAAGGGCTGCAGGCCAAGATCAAGGCGCTGAAGGGCGCTTGATGTAAATGGGGCTGCACAGCAGCCCCATTACCTTCAGCCTTCCTCAGGCCAGAACCGCAATGGCTTGCCCTCGGCCGGCCAGAAGCGCATCTGCTCCACAGGCGACACATCCCAGCGCTGTACGGTCTCCAGCGCCTGCAGGAAGCGTTTTTCCTGCTCCATCAGCGCCGGTGCGCACAGTTTGCGGGTTTTGCCGACCTTGCCGAAGCTCAGCTGCTCGCCGTCCAGCGTATAAGGTGCAAACCAGTGGTTGCAGCCACCATTGCCATACGCGCGACCATCACTGGCCAGGGTCAGGGTGAGGTGGCTGTAGTCAATCAGCGGGCGCTCGCCGATCCACTCCAGCACATAGCTGCGCTCCTGCTGCAGCTTCGACGGTTGCGCGGCGCAGCCGAGCAGGCCGGTGGCAATCAGCACGCCGGTCAGCAGATTTTTCACGCAGCGCTCTCCTGGCAACGCGGGCACAGGTGCTTTTCGCCACGGCTGGCCCAGCCCAGCTCAGCGATACGTGCGCTGGCAGCCGGTTGGCGGGCTTTCTTGCCCAGCTTGGCGTCCACCGCGAACTCGAAATCCAGCAGTGCGTCGCACTGGTCGCACGCGACCTGCCAGTTGAGGATTTCCAGTTCGTTGAACACCGGGCCGCTGGCCACGGCGACCCACTGGCCGCGCGGGTTGATCAGGTGTCGCACGCTTTCCACGGACAGGCGCATGGACAAGTCCTTGCTGCCCTTGAGGGTGACCAGCAAAGTGTCGCCCTTGTGCATCGAACCGCCGTTGCCGGTCACCTGATAGCGACCGGGTACCAGGGCGCGGCACTCGATCAGGGTGTGTTGCGGGTTGAATAGGGTGTAGCGGAAATCGTGCTCGACCATGGGTCCTCCAGAAATGCCGCGTATCCTAGCATTAACCCAATACCAGATTCTGTGGATTGCCTGCCATCCAGCAGTTGATGTTGTCCAGCGTGGTGGTGGCGATGGCGTCCAGGGCTTCGCGGGTCAGGAAGGCCTGGTGGGCGGTGACGATCACGTTGGGGAAGGTCAGCAGCCGGGCCAGCACGTCGTCTTGCAGTGGCAGGTCGGAGCGGTCTTCGAAAAACAGCTGGGCCTCTTCCTCGTATACATCCAGGCCAAGGTAGCCGAGCTGGCCGCGCTTGAGCGCGTCGATCAGGGCCGGGGTGTCGACCAGGGCTCCTCGGCCGGTGTTGATCAGCATTGCCCCGGGTTGCAACTGCGCGAGGCTCTGCGCGTTGATCAGGTGCCGGGTGTGCTCGGTCAGCGGGCAATGCAGGCTGATGATGCGCGCTTCGCGCAGCAACTCGGGCAGTGCCAGGTAGCGGGCGCCGAGGGCCAGCAGCTCCGGGTTGGGGTAGGGGTCGTAGGCCAGCAACTGGCAGCCGAAGCCGGCCATGATGCGGGCGAAGGCAGCGCCGATCTGGCCGGTGCCGACCACCCCGACGGTCTTGCCGTGCAGGTCGAAGCCGGTCAGGCCGTGCAAGGTGAAGTCGCCTTCGCGGGTGCGGTTGTAGGCCCGGTGCAGCCGCCGGTTGAGGGCGAGGATCAGGGCCACGGCGTGCTCGGCCACGGCGTGTGGCGAGTAGGCCGGTACCCGCACCACGGCCAGACCCAGGCGTTGGGCGGCGTTCAGGTCGACATGGTTGTAGCCCGCCGAGCGCAGGGCGATCAGGCGCGTGCCGCCCGCAGCCAGGCGCGCCAGCACCTGGGCGTCGAGTTCATCGTTGATGAAGGCGCAGACCACCTCGTAGCCATCGGCGAGGGGCGCGGTGTCCAGGGTCAGGCGGGCAGGCTGGAAGTGCAGGTCCAATAAAGTGCCGGCGGCGGCCTGGGTAAAACTCTCCTGGTCGTAGTGCTGGCTGCTGAACAACAGGGCGCGCATGGTCGGGCTTCCTTTACGAGGGGCTGGGTATTTTAGCCGCCTGGCCTGTCAGGCATTCAGGTGAGCCTGACAGGCCAGCCGGTTGATCGCGCTGTCCAGCTCATCCAGTGCCTGCTGTGCAAGCGGATGCTCCTGTTTGAGCAAGGTCTCGCTGCGCTGGCATGCCGCCCGTAGTTGCGGCACGCCGCAATAACGCGAAGCGCCGTTGAGGCGGTGTACCTGCTCGATCAGCGTGGTGTGATCGTGCGCTTCACGCGCAGCGCGTATCGCCTCGCGATCGGATTCCAGCGACGCCAGCAGCATGGCCAGCATGTCGGCCGCCAAGTCGGGCTTGCCGGCTGCCAGGCGCAAGCCCTCCTCGGGGTCCAGCACCTTCAGTTCGTCACTGTTGGCCAGTTGTTCTGCCAGGCGTTCCTGCTGTGGCATGCCAAGGCTCAGGCCGGTCCACTTCATCACCACCTGGGCCAGCTGCCGCTCGCTGATCGGCTTGGTCAGGTAGTCATCCATGCCAGCATGCAGCAGGGCGCGTTTCTCGTTGGCCATGGCATGCGCGGTGAGGGCGACGATCGGCAGCGGGCTGCCGTTCTGGGCGTTTTCCCACAGGCGGATCTGCTCGGTACAGGCGCGGCCATCCATGCCGGGCATCTGCACGTCCATCAGCACCAGGTCGAACGGCTCGTCCTGTACTGCCTGCACCGCCGCGTAGCCATTGTCCACCGCCAGTACCTCGGCACCGAGGTCTTCGAGCAGGGTCTGCACCAGCAGCAGGTTGGCCGCATTGTCATCAACGCAGAGGATCTTCGGCTGACGCTGGCCGCTGTGGACGTTTGGCTCGCCGAGCGGGCGACGTGGCTGCACCAGCTCCAGCAACAGCCGACGCAGCTTGCGCGTACAGGTCGGTTTGGACAGCAACTGGCCATGCCCATTGGGCAGGTAGGGGTGATACAGCGCCTGCTCGGTGGTCGGGCACAACACCACGCATTGGCATTGGTAGCGCTCAAGGTGCAGGTGATATTCCCCGAGCTGCTCTGGTGTGAGGTTGCCCAGGTTGGCGCCGAGCACCGCGAAGTCGAAGGGGTGGCCAGCCTGGTGGGCGGCCTGCACGGCATGCAGCAACTGATCGAAAGAAGCGAACAGGCTGACGCTCAGGCCGCAGTCCTCAAGCTGATGCTCCAGTGCCTGGCGCGCCAGCTCATGGCTGTCGACGATGGCCGCGCGCCGCCCCAGCAGCGGTTGCAGCGGCAGGTCTTCGGCATCGTCGTGGGCCTTGGGCAGGTTGAGGCTGATCCAGAACTGCGAGCCTTCACCCGGCGTGCTGTCGACGCCGATCTCGCCGCCCATCTGCTCGATCAGGCGCTTGGAAATCACCAGGCCCAGGCCGGTGCCACCGGGCTGGCGAGCCAGCGAGTTGTCGGCCTGGCTGAAGGCCTGGAACAGGGTGCGCACATCCTGCGGAGACAAGCCGATACCGGTGTCCTGCACGCTGATGCGAAGCTGTGCGCTGTCTTCGCGTTCGTCCTCGAGCATGGCGCGCACGACGATCGTGCCTTCGCGGGTGAACTTGATGGCGTTGCTCACCAGGTTGGTGAGGATCTGCTTGAGGCGCAGTGGGTCGCCGACCAGTGAAGACGGGGTGTCACGGTAGATCAGGCTGAGCAGTTCGAGCTGCTTGGCGTGGGCGGCAGGGGCGAGGATGGTGAGGGTGTCCTGGACCAGGTCGCGCAGGTTGAACGGAATGCTGTCGAGCACCAGCTTGCCGGCCTCGATCTTGGAGAAGTCGAGGATCTCGTTGATGATCCCCAGCAGGTTGTCGGCGGACTTCTCGATGGTGCTCAGGTAATCCAGCTGGCGCGGCGTCAGTTCGCTTTTCTGCAGCAGGTGGGTGAAACCGAGGATGCCGTTGAGCGGGGTGCGGATCTCGTGGCTCATGTTGGCCAGGAACTCCGACTTGATCCGGCTGGCCTCCAGGGCTTCCTTGCGGGCCATGTCCAGCTCGATGTTCTGGATCTCGATGGTTTCCAGGTTCTGGCGCACGTCTTCGGTGGCCTGGTCAATGCTGTGCTGCAACTCTTCATGGGCGCTGTGCAGGGTCTCGGCCATGCGGTTGATGCCGCGGGCCAGCTCGTCCAGCTCATGGCTGCCCATGGCCGGCAGGCGTTCGTCGAGGTGGCCGTCCTTGAGCTGATTGACCGTGTGCTTGATGCGTTTGATCGGGTCGTTGATGGTGCGGCTCATGCGCAGGGCCAGCAGGCCGCTGAGGGCCAGGCAGGCGAGGATCAGCAACAGGCTGGTGAACAGGTTGCGGTAGCCCCGCAGCAGGGTGCCGTCATGCGACAGTTCGATTTCGACCCAGCCCAGCAGGCGTTCGGCCTCGGCTGGCACCGCATCGGTGGCCAGGTCGCGGTGGTGGCCGAAGACCGGCATCAGGTAGCGGGTGGCATCATTGCCGGTGCGTTGCAGCAACTGGGTGCCGGTGCCGCCGCTTGGCGGCTGGTTGAGCATGCTCGGGCCGGCATGGGCCAGGCGCGTGCGGTCCGGGGCAAGGAAGGCAACGGCGCGCACATCGGCTTGCTCCAGGGTCTGTGCGGCAATCCGCTCCAGTTGCGCGGGCGCCAGGCGGGCCATGGCGGGCGCAGCCAGTGGCGCCAGTTGCTCGGCGATCATCTTGCCGCGTTGCAGCAGCTGGGTGCGCAAATCGCTTTGCTGCAACCAGGTGAAATAACTGCCCAGTACCAGCGCCATCAGGCCGGCAGGCAGCAGGGCCAACAACAGGACCCGGCTTCTGATTCCCAAACGATCGAGCACACTTGCCTCCTGTCATGTGCCTGGACGCCGTCAACCGCGTGACGGACCAAGCCGGGAAGTTACTCCGCCTGTTCCGGTATTGCACTCATTTGTCTGTCTTTTCGTGGCCTTGGCAAGGCATTGGTCGCAGGGCGGTTGCTTACAGCCGAGCGGATGCTCAATAATTGCGCAATTGAGAATGCATGGCAGTTGCTAATGAATCCCGTAGCTATTCACGCCTCCAACATCCTCGCGATCGAGGATGACCCGGTACTGGGCGCCTATCTGCACGAAGAGCTGCAGCGGGGCGGTTTCCAGGTGACCTGGTGCCGCAATGGTCTCGAAGGCCTTGAAACGGCAGGCCGTCAGGCCTTCGATGTGGTGCTCATGGACATCCTGCTGCCCGGGCTCAACGGCCTGGATGCACTGGCCCAGTTGCGCCTGCGCAGCGCCACGCCGGTAATTCTGATGTCGGCGCTGGGCGCCGAGGCCGATCGTATCAGCGGTTTTCAGCGGGGCGCCGACGACTACCTGCCCAAGCCCTTCAGCATGGCCGAACTGCAGGTGCGCATCGAGGCGATCCTGCGGCGTGTGGCCCTGGAGCGGCGTCATCAGCCGCAGCAGGAAGCCGTTTCAGGCGGTTTGCAGTTCGACGAAGCGCTCAGCGATGTACGGCTCGAAGGGCGCCTGGCCGGCCTCACCCCGAGCGAATACCGGCTGCTCGAGATCCTCAACCGCAACCTGGATGAGGTGCTGAGCAAACCCTTCCTTTATCAGCAGGTTCTGCAGCGGGGTTACTCGCGGCATGATCGCAGCCTGGACATGCACGTCAGCCAGATCCGCCGCAAGCTCAAGGGCATCGGCTACCAGGAGCGGCAGATCCGCACCGTCTGGGGCAAGGGCTACGTGCTCAGCGCCAGCGAAATGGAGTAAGCCATGCTCGACCGCCATTCACTGTTCTGGAAGCTGGCCATTCTGTTGGTGGGCTTCTGCCTGCTGATGATCGGCCTGAGCTACACCTGGGGCCGGCACATGGAAACCCAGAACGCCTTCCTTTCCGAGCCGGCGCGGCAGTTGCTGCGCGGCTACGCGGCCGAGGCCGAACGGGCCTGGCGCAGCGGCGGGCGAGCAGGGCTGGACCAGTGGGTGGGCGAGATGCACCAGCGCGAGCGCGGCTGGGTCGGCGTGCTCGACAGCAACCTGCGGCCGCTCGACAGCGCCACCCTGCGCCCCGATATCATGCAAAGGCTGACGCGCCTGCGCAGCGTCGACTGGCCCATGAGCCGGCGCAGTGTCGACCAACCTTGGCTGCGCATTCCATTCCCGGGGGCGCCGGAGCAGGGCATGCTGGTGATCGAGCTGCCTGAGCGCCTCAACCCCGGCCAGTACCGTGTGCTGTGGCGGGTGGTGACCAACGGCATCATCCCTGGTCTGTTCACCCTGCTGCTGTGCGTGGGCCTGTACCGCATGCTGATCGTGCCACTCAACCAGTTGCGTGAGCAGGCCAATGCCTGGCGCGCCGACCAACTGTCGGCGCGCCTCGACCCGCGCACCATTGCCCGGCATGACGAGCTTGGCGAACTGGCCCGGGCGTTCGACCAGATGGCCGACCGGCTGCAGGGCACGGTGGCCCTGCAGCAGCAGATGTTGCGCGACCTGTCCCACGAAATGCGCACGCCGCTTAGCCGGCTGCGTGTGGCCTGTGATGGCGAAACCGACCTGCAGGGCCTGCGCGAGCGGCTGGCGCGTGAGGTGGACTGCATGCAGCAATTGGTCGAGGGCACCTTGCAACTGGCCTGGCAAGACGCCGAGCGCGCGCCGATGAACCTGGAGCCGATCCAGGTCCAGGCGCTGTGGGAGCTGCTCGCCGAAGATGCCAGTTACGAAAGCGGCTGGTCACCCGCGCGGCTGCGCTGTGAACTGCCCGCCAGTTGCTGGGTGCAGGGCAATCTCAATTACCTGGCCCAGGCGCTGGAAAACCTGCTGCGCAATGCCATCCGTCACTCGCCGGCCGACGGCCTGGTACGCCTCGGCGGGCAGCGCGAGGGCAACCACTGGTGGCTGTGGCTGGAGGATGAAGGCCGGGGCGTGGCCGAGGAGGACCTGGAACGGATCTTCGCGCCGTTTTCCCGGCTGGATGGTTCGCGCCCCGGCGACGGCGGGTTCGGCTTGGGCTTGAGCATTGCCCGCAGCGCCATCCAGCGCCAGGGCGGGACCTTGTGGGCGGAGAATGGCAAGCGGGGCCTGCGCTTGTGGATGCGCCTGCCCGTGCATGAACCCGCAGCCCGCGAACAGGGCGACAAGCGGCCGCAGCGCCCCGCTTATAGCGTGTAGCTATATGCATCGCAGATTGCGTGATATGGCCGGGAAAGGTTTGCCGGTATGATAGGCGCCCCTGCCGTCCGGATTGTGAAATACGCCATGACCTTGCAGTACCCAACCATCGCCGATTGCGTCGGCAATACGCCCCTGGTTCGCCTGCAGCGCATTGCCGGAGAGACCAGCAACACGCTTCTGCTCAAGCTCGAAGGCAACAATCCCGCCGGCTCGGTCAAGGACCGCCCGGCGCTGTCGATGATCACCCGCGCCGAACTGCGCGGCCAGATCAAACCTGGCGACACGCTGATCGAGGCCACCTCGGGCAACACCGGCATCGCCCTGGCGATGGCGGCAGCGATCAAGGGTTACAAGATGATCCTGATCATGCCGGACAACTCCACCGCCGAACGCAAGGCCGCCATGACGGCCTACGGCGCCGAGTTGATCCTGGTGACCAAGGAGGAGGGCATGGAAGGTGCCCGTGACCTCGCCGAGAAGCTGCAGGCCGAAGGCCGCGGCCTGGTGCTCGACCAGTTCGCCAATGGCGACAACCCGATCGCCCACTACAACAGCACCGGCCCGGAGATCTGGCAGCAGACCCAGGGCAACATCACCCATTTCGTCAGTTCCATGGGTACCACCGGCACCATCATGGGCTGCTCGCAGTACCTCAAGGAGCAGAACCCGGCGGTGCAGATCATCGGCCTGCAGCCGATGGAAGGCTCGGCTATCCCGGGCATCCGTCGGTGGCCGGAGCAATACCTGCCGAAAATCTTCGACGCCAGCCGCGTGGACCGCGTGGTCGACATGTCGCAGCAGGAAGCCGAAGACATCACCCGCCGCCTTGCCCGTGAAGAGGGCATTTTCTGCGGCGTGTCTTCCGGCGGTGCGGTCGCGGCGATGCTGCGCCTGTCCCACGAGGTGGAAAACGCGGTAATGGTCGCAATCATCTGCGACCGTGGTGACCGATACCTGTCCACTGGCCTGTTTGACCCGAGCTAAATGTCCAAGAAGAAAAGCAACAGCGGCCTGCGCTTCCAGCCAGCCGGTGGCAACCGTAGCCCTCAGGTTCCCGTGGGCAAGAAACAGCGCCTGGATATCGAGCGCCTGGCCGGTGACGGCCGTGGCATCGCCTTCCATGAAGGGCGTACCTGGTTCGTCAGCGGCGCGTTGGCCGGTGAGGCCGTCGAGGCCCGCGTGCTCAATGCCCGCGGCAAGGTGGTGGAGGCGCGCCTGGAACGCGTGCTGCAGGCCAGCCCCGAACGGCGCGAGGCGCCGTGCCGGCACTATGCGCGCTGTGGTGGCTGCAACCTGCAGCATTTGCCCCACGAAGGGCAACTGGCGCTCAAGCAGCGCACGCTGGCCGAGCAACTGCAGCGGGTTGCCGGCATACAACCCGACGCATGGGCCGCCCCGCTGAGCGGGCCGGAATTCGGCTACCGACGCCGGGCGCGGGTAGCCGTGCGCTGGGACATCAAGGCGCGTCAGCTGGAAGTCGGCTTCCGTGCCGAAGCCAGTCAGGAGATCATTTCCATCGACGAATGCGCGGTGCTGGTACAGCCCTTGCAGTCGATTCTGCGTCACTTGCCGACCGCCTTGCGTGCGTTGAGCAAACCGCAGGTAATCGGCCATGTCGAGCTGTTCAGCGGCACTGCCGAAGCCGTGCTGGTACGCCATGTCGCGCCGCTGGCGGAAGATGACCTGGCACGCCTGCAGGCATTTTGCAGCGAGGCCGGGACGCAGCTCTGGCTGCAGGGTGAAGGTGAGCCGGCGCCCGTGGATACGGCCGCGAAACTGGGCTTTGCCCTTGAGCCCTGGCAGTTGGAACTGGCCTGGCGCCCCGGCGACTTCGTGCAGGTCAACGCGCAGGTCAACACGGCGATGATCGAGCAGGCCCTGGCCTGGCTCGCACCCACGGCCGACGAGCGTGTGCTGGACCTGTTCTGCGGCCTGGGCAACTTTGCCCTGCCGCTGGCCCGCCAGGCCCGTGAAGTGGTGGCGGTGGAAGGTGTACAGGCCATGGTCGATCGGGCTGCGGCCAATGCCCGAAACAACAATGTGCATAACGCACGGTTTTTTCAGGCCGATTTATCGCAGCCTTTGGCAGGTGCCGAATGGGCCGCCGAAGGCTTTTCTGCGGTACTCTTGGATCCACCGCGCGACGGTGCTTTCGAGGTGGTGCGAGATATCGCCCGCCTCAAGGCCAAGCGGCTGGTCTACGTATCGTGCAACCCGGCCACGCTGGCGCGAGACGCCCAGGTGCTGGTCGGTCAGGGGTACCGGTTAAAAAGGGCCGGGATTCTCGACATGTTTCCTCAGACGGCGCATGTCGAGGCCATGGCGTTATTCGAGGCGGGCTAGCAGACTGGCCCGTTGGTGGGGTTGCCAGGGAATGGCGGCCACACAGTGGAAGCCTGCGTACCCGCGTGGTGCGCTGTATGGAAAGGTAAAACAAAGATGGTACAGGTGAGAGTGCACCAGCCGGTCAACACCGACGGCAGTATCAATCTCGAAGCATGGCTGGATCATGTGGTAAGCGTCGATTCGGCCCTGAATCGCGCGGAACTCAAAGAAGCCTGCGAGTTCGCTCACGAAGTCGAGAGAAAGGGTAACCCTGCCAAGCATTCCTGGGCCGACGGTACGTCCAGCTTCCAGGCGGGCCTGGAGATCGCCGAAATTCTCGCCGACCTCAAGCTCGACCAGGATTCGCTGGTAGCGGCCGTCATCTACCGCTCGGTGCGCGAAGGCAAAGTGACCTTGGCCGAAGTCAGTCAGCGCTTTGGGCCGGTGGTGTCCAAATTGATCGACGGCGTGCTGCGCATGGCGGCCATCAGTGCCAGTCTCAGCCCGCGCCAATCGTTGGTGCTGGGCTCCCAGGCGCAGGTCGAGAACCTGCGCAAGATGCTCGTGGCCATGGTCGACGATGTGCGCGTGGCGCTGATCAAGCTGGCCGAGCGCACCTGTGCAATCCGCGCGGTCAAGGCTGCCGACGACGATAAACGCCTGCGTGTCGCGCGCGAAGTGTTCGACATCTATGCACCACTGGCTCACCGCCTGGGTATCGGTCACATCAAGTGGGAGCTGGAAGACCTGTCTTTCCGTTACCTCGAACCCGACCAGTACAAACAGATCGCCAAGCTCCTGCACGAGCGCCGGCTGGACCGCGAGCGCTTCATCAGCGACGTGATGAACCAGTTGCAGAACGAACTGCTGGCCACCGGCGTGAATGCCGATATCAGTGGCCGGGCAAAACACATCTATTCGATCTGGCGCAAGATGCAGCGCAAAGGCCTGGAATTCAGCCAGATCTACGATGTGCGCGCAGTGCGCGTGCTGGTGCCGGAGATCCGCGACTGCTACACCGCATTGGGCATCGTTCATACGCTGTGGCGGCACATCCCCAAGGAGTTCGACGACTACATCGCCAACCCCAAGGAGAACGGCTACCGCTCGTTGCACACGGCGGTGATCGGCCCCGAGGGCAAGGTGCTGGAGGTGCAGATCCGTACCCATGGCATGCACGAGGAAGCCGAACTGGGCGTGTGCGCGCACTGGCGCTACAAGGGTACCGACGTCAAGCCCAGCTCCAATCATTACGAAGAGAAGATTTCCTGGCTGCGCCAGGTGCTCGAGTGGCATGAAGAGCTGGGTGACATCGGCGGCCTGGCCGAACAGCTGCGGGTCGACATCGAGCCTGACCGGGTCTATGTGTTCACCCCCGACGGCCATGCCATCGACCTGCCCAAGGGCGCTACACCGCTGGACTTCGCCTACCGCGTGCACACCGAAATCGGTCACAACTGCCGCGGCGCCAAGATCAACGGGCGTATCGTGCCGCTCAACTACAGCCTGCAGACGGGCGAGCAGGTCGAGATCATCACCAGCAAACACGGCAACCCCAGCCGTGACTGGTTGAACTCCAACCTGGGTTACGTCACCACCTCGCGGGCACGGGCGAAGATTGTCCATTGGTTCAAGCTGCAGGCACGCGACCAGAACGTGGCGGCCGGCAAGACCTTGCTCGAACGTGAACTCAGCCGCCTGGGCCTGCCCCAGGTGGACTTCGAGCGCCTGGCCGAGAAGACCAACGTCAAGACCGCCGAAGACATGTTCGCCTCGCTGGGTGCGGGTGATCTGCGCCTGGCGCACCTGGTCAACGCCGCCCAGCAATTGCTCGAGCCCGAGCGCATCGAGCAGATCGAGCTGGTGCAACGCAAGCCCACCGGGCCGCGTACCGGCAAGCGCGGCGATATCCAGATCCAGGGTGTCGGCAACCTGCTGACGCAGATGGCCGGCTGCTGCCAGCCGCTGCCAGGCGATGCCATCGTCGGCTATATCACCCAGGGCCGGGGTGTGAGCATCCACCGCCAGGACTGCGCTTCGGTGCTGCAACTGGCAGGCAAGGAGCCAGAGCGGATGATCCAGGTCAGTTGGGGGCCGATCCCGGTGCAGACCTACCCGGTCGACATCGTCATCCGTGCCTACGACCGCCCAGGCTTGCTGCGTGACGTGTCGCAGGTACTGCTCAACGAGAAGATCAACGTGCTGGCGGTCAACACCCGCTCGAACAAGGAAGACAACACGGCGTTGATGTCGCTGACCATCGAGATTCCAGGCCTGGATGCGCTTGGGCGCTTGCTGGGGCGGATCTCGCAGTTGCCGAACATCATCGAGACGCGGCGTAATCGTACGCCTTGAGACTGGGGTGGCAGCTTCGCGGGTTCACCCGCGAGCAGCCACCACCGGAGGACCTTGCTTAATGACCTACACCCTCGAAGACCTGCTGCACCTCATGGCCCGCCTGCGTGACCCGCAACATGGCTGCCCGTGGGATTTGCAGCAGGACTACGCCAGCATCGTCCCGCACACCCTCGAAGAAGCCTACGAGGTCGCCGACACCATCGAGCGCGGCGATTTCGAGCACTTGCAGGGCGAGCTCGGCGACCTGTTGTTCCAGGTGGTCTACTACAGCCAACTGGCCCGGGAAGAGGGGCGTTTCGCCTTTGACGGGGTGGTCGACAGCATCACCCGCAAGCTGATCCGCCGCCACCCGCACGTATTCCCCACCGGCGAGCTGTACGCACCGGTGGGCACGCCCAGCCTGAGCGAGGCCGAGGTCAAGTTGCGCTGGGAACAGATCAAGGCCGAAGAGCGCGCCGAAAAGAGCGAGCCTGAACAGCTGTCGCTGCTCGATGATGTGCCTGCGGCATTGCCGGCGCTGTCGCGGGCAGCCAAACTGCAGAAGCGTGCGGCCACGGTCGGTTTCGACTGGCCTGACGCATTGCCGGTGCTGGACAAGGTCCGCGAGGAGCTGGATGAAGTCCTGCAGGCCATGGCCGACGGTGATGCCGATGCCCTACAAGACGAGGTCGGCGATCTGCTGTTCGCCACCGTCAACCTGGCCCGCCACCTCAAGCAAGACCCGGAGCATGCCCTGCGCCGCGCCAACCGCAAGTTCGAGCGACGTTTCCGCTTTATCGAACAGGCATTGCGCGACAGCGGTCGGCCCATCGAAGATTGTAGCCTTGACGCGCTGGATGCCCTTTGGGGTGAAGCCAAACGTCAGGAAAAGAACCTGCCCAGCTGCGGCTGAGCTGTTGCATAAGTGAGTGAATTCATGAGCCTTTCCCTTCGCGACCAATTGCTCAAAGCCGGTCTGGTCAACCAGAAACAGGTCTCGCAGACCAACAAAGCCGAAAAGAAACAAAAGCGCCTGGAGCACAAAGGCCAGGTCGAGGTGGATGACACCCAGCAGCGCCTCGCCAAGGAAGCCATGGCTGACAAGGCCAAGCGTGACCAGGAGCTTAACCGCCAGCAGCAGGAAAAGGCCGAGCAAAAGGCCCGTGCCGCGCAGGTCAAGCAGTTGATCGAAGCGACTCGCCTGCCCAAGCTCAACAGCGAGGACTACTACAACTTCGTCGACGACAAGAAGGTCAAGCGCATTGCCGTCAATGCCCTGATGCGCAGCAAGCTGAGCAATGGCTCGCTGGCGGTGGTCTCTTTCGCTGGCGGCTACGAGGTGATTCCGCGTGAGGCGGCGGTGAAGATCCAGGAGCGCGACCCGCATCGCGTGCTGCTGCTCAACACCCACGTCGAAGAGGCCAACGAGGATGACCCTTATGCGGCTTACAAGATCCCTGACGACCTGATGTGGTAAGCATGAAAAACCCCGCCTAGGCGGGGTTTTCTTTTGAAGGCGGTGTCATTGCGTGGCGCGCAGGTTTTCCAGGTCTTCGAGCTCTACCCGATACTGGTGGGCTTCATGTTCGTTGTGAAACATTCCGACCAGTTGGCCCTGCTGGTGCACATCCCAGATCCGCACGCCAGCGGCCAGGCCTTCGTGGGACATTTTCGATTCGTCGCGTTCGGTTACTTGGACTGTCATCGGTAAACTCCACTTTTCAGTTGGCTGCGGCACTGTGTCGCAGGTCTTCTTTATAGAGTTTGTTAGCAGCCTAAGTAAATAAAACGGGCATGAAACAAGTTTCATGTAAGGGCGGCCAGGCAAAAAGAAGCCCCGCACAAGGCGGGGCTGCAGGTGCTTCAGGCTGCGGTTGATCAGTTACCCTTCACCGCCTTGCCATCGACCGTGCCATCCTGCAGCACGATCACATACTCCTTGCCATCGGTTTCGACCTGGCGCAGTTGCACCAGCAGGTAGTCCCAGTTCTTGGCGAACCACAGCTCGGTGATGCGCTTGCTTTGGCTCGGGTCGCGCACGCGCTCGACCTTGACCGCATCGACCTGGCCGGTCTTGGTGGTGACCTTCTCGGTGCCCAGTACGCGGAAGTCGTAGGTGTCGATCTCGTCACCGTCGACCACCTGGTAGGTCATGCTCTTCTTGCCGGCGGCCACGTCATGCTGCAGCGCCAGCTGGTAGGACGACTTGTCGAGCACGCCGCGGTTGAGCGGCAGGCTGACGGCATCGCCGCGGTCGCTACCGGTGACTTTCTTGCTGTTCCAGTCGAAGTTCAGGTCGACCTTCTTCGCCTTGCCCAGGCCGCCACGTTCGAAGTGATACTTCTGCGGCAGCAGGGTGTCGTTTTCCAGGCGCAGGGTGCTTTGCTCGGTCAGGCTGGCGATCATCATGGAAGCCCGGAAATTGAGGTCCCAGGTACCATTGGCATTCTTGACCAGGCTGCGTTCGGCGGTGCCGCTCATGGGCAGCTGCTTCCAGTCGGCGGTGTAACTGGCCGAGAAAGGCTTCAGATCAGCTGCCTGGAGGGGCAGGGCGAGCACGGCGAGAGCCAAAAGCAGGGCGCGACGCATATATTCTCCTAGGGTCGAATCAAGTGACCGCTGGCCGCCAGAGGCTGGCCATCCAGTAACGCACCGTGTTCACCCAGACGCAAGCGTCCTTCGGCGAACCAGTGCACCGCCAGCGGGTAGATCTGGTGTTCCTGGTGGTGAACCCGCTGGGCCAGGCTTTCAGCGGTGTCGTCCGACGTCACCGGTACCACAGCCTGTACGACCAGTGGGCCGCCATCGAGTTCCTCGGTGACGAAGTGTACGCTGCAGCCATGCTCGGCGTCGCCTGCCTCCAGAGCCCGGCGATGGGTATGCAAGCCCTTGTACTTGGGCAGCAGCGACGGGTGGATATTGAGCAGGCGGCCCTGATAGTGGCGCACGAAACCGCCACTGAGGATGCGCATGAAACCGGCCAGCACCACCAGGTCGGGCGCAAAGCCGTCGATGCGTGCCATCAGCGCCGCATCGAAGGCTTCGCGGCCGTCGAAGCCGGTGTGGTCCAGCACGGCGGTATCGATGCCAGCGGCTGCAGCGCGCTGCAGGCCGTAGGCATCGGCGCGGTTGGAAACCACCGCACGGATGCGCACCGGGCTGTCTTCACTGCGGCAGCTGTCGATCAGGGCTTGCAGGTTGCTGCCGGAACCCGACAGCAGTACCACTACATTGCAGGTCTTGCTCGGCATCAGTGTGCCTTGAGGTTCTGCAGCTCGACCTGGGCGGCGCCTTCGGCGGCCTGCTCGATGCGGCCGATGACCCAAGGCTGTTCGCCTTCTGCACGCAGCACGTTCAGGGCGTTTTCGACCTGGTCCTGGGCTACGCAGATGACCATGCCGACGCCGCAGTTCAGTACGCGGTGCATTTCATGCTCGTCAACGTTGCCTTGTGCCTGCAGGAAGTCGAATACCGCCGGGCGCTGCCAGCTGGCCACGTCGACCACGGCCTGGGCGTTCTTTGGCAGTACGCGCGGGATGTTGTCCAGCAGGCCGCCACCGGTGATGTGGGCCATGGCCTTGACTGCGCCGGTCTGCTTGATCAATTGCAGCAGCGGTTTGACGTAGATGCGGGTCGGCGCCATCAGCAGGTCGGTCAGTGGCTGGCCGTCGAGCTGGGTGTTTTCGATGTCCGTGCCGGACACTTCGAGGATCTTGCGGATCAGCGAGTAGCCGTTGGAGTGCGGACCGGAAGACGGCAGGGCGATCAGCGCGTCACCGGTGGCAACCTTGGAGCCGTCGATGATCTCGGCCTTTTCCACGACGCCGACGCAGAAGCCGGCCAGGTCGTAGTCTTCGCCTTCGTACATGCCTGGCATCTCGGCGGTTTCGCCACCGACCAGCGAGCAACCGGCCAGTTCACAGCCGGCACCGATGCCGGTGACTACGGTGGCGGCGACGTCGACGTTGAGCTTGCCAGTGGCGTAGTAGTCGAGGAAGAACAGCGGCTCGGCACCGCATACCACCAGGTCGTTGACGCACATGGCGACCAGGTCCTGGCCGATGCTGTCGTGCTTGTTCAGGTTCAGGGCAAGGCGCAGCTTGGTGCCGACGCCGTCGGTGCCGGAGACCAGAACCGGCTGCTTGTAGCCGGCCGGGATCTCGCAGAGGGCGCCGAAGCCGCCCAGGCCACCCATGACTTCAGGGCGTGCGGTGCGTTTTGCCACGCCCTTGATGCGTTCGACCAGTGCTTCGCCGGCGTCGATGTCTACACCGGCGTCCTTGTAGCTCAGGGAGGGTTGCTTGCTCATTGATCCAGGCCTTTAGGAGGGAGGGATTCTTAAAAACGACCATGACGGCCAAGGCCGGCTGTGTAAGCGGCGGCTGCCTGAAACGTCAGAGGTCTGCGAAGGCGCGCGATTTTATCAGGGTTGCCGTGCAGCGGCCATCCTCAGGCCGACGGGCAGGGGTCGAAAGCGTTAAAAAGGTGATGGGGGGGAGGGGGCTTGCTTGGTTTTTTTGGGAGCAGAGGTAAGGTTTGAGGTTTGTGTGCTCTACAAATTCCCACGGCCTGCGCCTGGCAGTCACGCGCCCCCCTGTATAAGGTGTAGCCATAGAGGAGCATTTTTCGTTCCACCGCGGTCACAACCTGCACGTTAACGGCCCGTTTCACCTAGTTTCTGGACAGGAATCCTTCATGCATCTTCTCAAAAATCTGGCAGCGGGATGCCTTGCCCTGGTGGCTGTCGCCGCCCAGGCCGAAACCGTCTCCGGGCTCTACCAAGTGCGTGAGCCGCTTGCAGGGCAGGGCGCCGAAGCCCGTACCCAGGCAACCGGCAAGGCCCTCGATACCTTGATTCTGCGCCTGACCGGCGACCCGAAAGCGGCGCAAAACCCGGCTTTGGCGGAGTTGCGCAAGGACCCGCAGCAAATCATCAACCAGGTCGGTACCGAAGCCGGCCCGCCCGAATCGGTACTGGTCGAGTTCGACCCCGGCAGTACCGAACGTGCCTTGCGCAAGGCCGGCCTGGCCCTGTGGGGCAGCAACCGGCCGTCGATCATCGGCTGGTGGCTCAACGACAGCGTCGAAGGTAGCAACCTGGTCGGCGACGGCCAGGCCACTGCCCAGCCACTGCGCCGTGCGGCACAGCACCGAGGCTTGCCATTGCGCTTGCCGCTGGCCGACCTGCAGGAGCAACTGGTGGCCAACGCCAAGCAAATCGAGGCCAGTGACCCAGCGCCGCTGCGCGAAGCGTCCGAGCGCTACGCGGCCGATGCACTGCTGGCGGTCCACGCCCATGAAGCGGATGGCAAATGGCAAGGCAGATGGCAGTTGTGGGTGGGTGACCAGCGCGAGCAGGGTAATGCCGAGGGCGCCGACCAGGCGGCCTTGGCCGACGCGGTGATGCTGGCGGTGAGCAGCCGCCTGGCGCCGCGCTATGTGACCCGCCCTGGTGCCAGCAGCCAGCTGCAGCTCCAGGTGCAGGGGATGAACCTGCAGCGCTACGCCGAATTGAGCCGGGTGCTCGAACCGTACGGCGCGCGACTGAAGATGGCCGAAGGCAGCACGCTGACCTACGGTGTCACCGCCAACCGCGAACAATTGCGTGCCCAACTGGGGCTGGCCAAGCTGCAGGAAGTGCCGGCCGAGCAGGTCCCCGCTGTACCCGTGGTCCCCGCGCCTGCACCTGGCGCTGCCGCAGAGCAGCCCGCAGTGCCCAAGCCGTTCGACGGCCTGCGTTTTCGCTGGTAAGGAGTACCGACCGTGACCGATATGCGCCGCTGGATCTGGCTGGGTGCGGCACTGCTGTTCGCCGTGCTGCTATATAGCTTGCACAACATTCTTGCCCCCTTTCTGATCGGTATTCTGCTGGCTTATCTGGCAGACCCTCTGGTTGACCGCCTGGAGCGCCTGGGGCTGTCACGCACCTGGGGCGTGGTGGTGGTGTTCAGCCTCTTCACCCTGCTGTTCATGGCCCTGCTGCTGGTGCTGGTGCCGATGCTGGCCAAGCAGCTGCTGCGCCTGTACGAGCTGGCGCCGCAGATGCTCGACTGGTTGCAGCATCAGGCGTTGCCTTGGGTGCAACACCGCCTTGGCCTGGCCGATGGCTTCTGGAAGTTCGACAAGATCAAGGCAGCCATTGGCGAGCACATGGGCCAGACCACCGACATCGTCGGCATCGTGCTGTCCCAGGCGACGGCTTCGAGCCTGGCCTTGATGGCCTGGCTGGCCAACCTGGTGCTGATCCCGGTGGTGGGGTTCTACCTGCTGCGTGACTGGGACCTGATGATGGCCAAGTTGCGCAGCCTGCTGCCGCGCCAGCGCGAGTCGCAAATAGTGGGGTTGGCGCAAGAGTGCCATGAAGTCCTGGGCGCGTTCGTCCGCGGCCAATTGATGGTGATGCTCGCGCTGGGCGTCATCTACTCGGCAGGGCTGATGCTGGTGGGGCTCGAACTCGGCCTGTTGATCGGCATGCTGGCGGGGTTGGCAGCCATCGTGCCGTACATGGGCTTCATCATCGGTATTGGTGCGGCGTTGGTCGCCGGCCTGTTCCAGTTCGGTGGCGACCTGTATCCGATGCTGGGCATCGTTGCGGTGTTCATGGTCGGCCAGGCGCTGGAAGGCATGGTGCTGACGCCGTTGCTGGTGGGCGACCGTATCGGCTTGCACCCGGTGGCAGTGATCTTCGCCATTCTTGCCGGTGGCGAGTTGTTCGGCTTCACCGGTGTGCTGCTGGCGCTGCCGGTGGCGGCAGTGATCATGGTGCTGCTACGTCATGTGCATGATCTGTACAAAGAGTCGGACATGTATGACGCCGATGTCGATCCGCAGTTGTAAATTACCCAGTCAGACCGAGCAGAGCAGGTCGCAAGCCTTTGATTTTGCTTGTGCTCTTCTGCTCCCTGATTGTGCCGTCCGCGTTGCGGGTATAGACTTTGCACACTGTCCACCAAAGGCCCCCTGTGGTCCCAGCGACCGCCCGCGAGCATGAAACCACCGATCCAGTTGCCCCTGGGTGTGCGCCTGCGCGATGACGCCACCTTCATCAACTACTATCCGGGCGCCAATGCTGCGGCATTGGGCTACGTCGAGCGCCTATGCGAAGCTGACGCCGGCTGGACCGAGAGCCTCATCTACCTGTGGGGCAAGCAGGGTGTCGGCCGCACCCACCTGTTGCAGGCCGCCACCCACCGCTTCCAGCAGTTGGGCGAACCCGCCGTTTACTTGCCGTTGGCGCAACTGCTCGAGCGCGGTGTCGAATTGCTCGATCACCTCGAACAGTACGAGCTGGTGTGCATTGACGACCTGCATGTAATTGCTGGCAAGGCCGACTGGGAAGAGGCCATGTTCCACCTGTTCAATCGCCTGCGTGACAGTGGCCGTCGTTTGCTGCTGGCGGCCTCCAGCTCGCCGCGCGAGCTGCCCATCAAGCTCGCCGACCTCAAGTCGCGGCTGACTCTGGCACTGATCTTCCAGATGCGTGGCATGTCCGATGAAGACAAGCTGCGTGCCTTGCAGTTGCGTGCCTCGCGCCGTGGCCTGCACCTCACCGATGAGGTCGGGCATTTCATCCTTACCCGCGGTACCCGCAGCATGAGCGCACTGTTCGATCTGCTCGAACGCCTCGACCAGGCATCGCTGCAGGCGCAGCGCAAGCTGACCATCCCTTTCCTGAAAGAAACCTTGGGCTGGTAAGCCCCTGAAAATCCTGGGCTAGAGCGGCAAAACGAAAAAGTCACATCTTTTTCGATAAAATTTGCAAATGGCCATGATAGAGGGCATAGTTTCCCCCTTCTAAAGGATTACAGACACGGTCGTGCCCATGCTAAAGCGCTTCGCACCCCTCGTGCCCCTCGCACTCGTGACCCTGCTTTTCGGCTGCGCGGCCCAAGGCCCGGTATCCCAGCCCCAGGATCACACCCCGATCGACGCCCAATCGGCGTTCAAGGCCAAAGCCTCGCCTTCGTCCGTATTCGGCGAACCGGAAGAGCTGGCCACCGAAGATGATCTGGCGGCCTTCTCCAGCAACAGCAAGCCTTATCAGCTGCCGGTTCTGGCTGACAGCATTCTCGAGCGCGGCATGGCGTTGATCGGCACCCGCTACCGCTTCGGTGGTACCTCGGAGAAGTCAGGCTTCGATTGCAGCGGCTTCATCGGTTACCTGTTCCGCGAAGAAGCCGGCATGACCTTGCCGCGTTCGACGCGTGAAATGATCAACGTCGATGCCCCGAAAGTGGCCCGTAACAAGCTCAAGCCAGGCGACCTGCTGTTCTTCAGCACCAATGGCCGCGGCCGGGTCAGCCATGCCGGCATCTACTTGGGTGACAACCAGTTCATCCACTCCAGCAGCCGCCGCAGCGGTGGTGTGCGCATCGACAGCCTCGGTGATCGCTACTGGAGCAAGACCTTCATCGAAGCCAAGCGAGCCTTGGCGATGGCGCCGACCAACATCGCGCGCAACTGATACCCCGATGATGTACCGTGCCACGGCGGCGATGCTTTAAAAAAGCTCGCCGCCGTGCGCATTTACAGAAAGCGTCTAATCTAAATTCTCAACACTTTTCGGCTGCGGTCCAGCGGTCTCAGACAGGATGTTCTGGCCATGGTAATGATGGCGCGCTTCGCATTCCTCTCCCTGGTGGCATTGCTTGCTGCCTGCTCCAGCCGCGCGCCTGCGCCGGCCCCTGTGGTCAAGCCGCAGGTCTCCTACAGCCAACTGCCTGATGCTTCGCCGATTGCCGACGACGTGTTGATCCGCGCGATCGGGCTGGTGGGCACGCCTTACCGATGGGGTGGCAATACGCCTGACTCCGGGTTCGATTGCAGTGGCCTGATCAAGTATGTCTATCGGGATGCCGCTGGCATCAGCTTGCCGCGCTCGACGCGGGAGATGATCGTCATGCGTGCGCCGACCGTGGATGCGAAGGCGCTGCAGTCAGGTGACCTGGTGTTCTTTGCCACCAGCGGCGGGTCGCAGGTCAGCCATGCCGGCATCTACGTGGGGGAGGGGCGTTTCGTGCACGCACCGTCCACCGGTGGCACGGTGCGTCTGGACTACCTGTCCAACAGTTACTGGGCCAAGGCTTACCTGCAGGCCAAGCGGGTGATTCCCCAGGGGCATCTGGCGCAAAACCCCTGATCGCCTGAAGGCGGCCCGGCAAGGCCGCCTTGACTCACCGTTACCGCGCAGCGCTCACCCGCCAGATCATATTGCCCACGTCATCTGCCACCAGCACCCCACCGCGCTGATCGTTGATCACGCCCACCGGCCGGCCCATGGCCTTGCCATTGCCATCCAGAAACCCGGTGAGCAGGTCGACGGGCTTGCCGACAGGCTTGCCGGCACTGTCGAACGGCACGAAAATCACCTTGTAGCCACTGTGTGGCTTGCGATTCCATGACCCGTGCTGGCCCACGAATGCGCCTTGCCCGAAAGGCGCTGGCAGTACACCTGGCTCGGCGAACGTCAGCCCCAGTGAAGCCGTGTGCGGGCCGACGGCATAGTCCGGCACCAGTGCCTGGGCGACCTTTTGCGGCGCCTGTGGCTGGACCCGCTGGTCTACGTGCTGGCCGTAGTAGCTGTAGGGCCAACCATAGAAGCCGCCGTCCTTGACCGAGGTAATGTAGTCCGGCACCAGGTCGCTACCGATTTCGTCACGCTCGTTGACTGCCGTCCACAGTGCGCCGCTGTGTGGCTCCCAGGCCAGGCCATTGGGGTTGCGCAGGCCGCTGGCGTACAAACGCTGCTGGCCGCTGGCCGGGTCCACCTCCCAGATCGCCGCCCGCCCTTGTTCCTTGTCCAGGCCGTTTTCCCCCACATTGCTGTTGGAGCCAACCGTCACGTAGAGTTTCTTGCCATCTGGGCTGGCGATCACGTTCTTGGTCCAGTGATGGTTGAGCGGCCCGCCCGGTAGCTCGACCACCTGCTGGCCCTTGTCGCGTATCTGCATGGCCCCGGGCTCGTAGTGAAAACGCAGCAGCTTGTCGGTGTCGGCCACATAGAAGTCCTTGCCCACCAACGCCATCCCGAATGGGGAATTCAGGCCTTCCAGGAAGGTACTGCGAATTTCTGCGACGCCATCATGATCGGCATCGCGCAGCAGGGTGATGCGGTTGGCGCTGGGTACAGCGGCGCCGGCACGTTTCATCGCCTTGCCCATGGCCCAGCCACGCAGGCCTTTGCCGTCCTCGGGTTTTGGCGGCGCGTTGGTTTCGGCTACCAGCACGTCACCGTTGGGCAGTACATAGAGCCAGCGAGGGTGGTCGAGTTTGTCGGCGAAGGCCGCTACCTGCGTGCCCGTTGCAGCCTTGGGCTTGCCGCCGTCCGGCCAGCCGATGGCAGGGGCGATGTTGATGGTCGGAATCAGCGTTGCATGGGGTTCTGGCAACTGCGGCGAGGGGCCACTGCCTTCGCTGACGTTCAACAGTGCTGTGTCGCCGCAGCCCACCAGGCAGGCACTGATCGCCCAGGGTAAGACGTAGCCGATGTGGCGCATGTTCAATGCCCTCAGGAGATGATCTTTCATTATTCAGAGCACGGCGCAACATGACTGGTTCAGCCCGGGGCGAACAACACCCGGCTGCGCAAGGCCATGCTCAGTGGTTATCTTCGTTCCTGCGCCCCGTTCGATTGACGCTCCCGCCCCAACCCTCTAACCTTCGCGGCGTGTTTCAGGTGCCCTGCCAGCCTCGTCTGAGCAGGGTGAAACTGGGAAGCCGGTGGGCGCCAGCAAAGGCGCGATTCCGGCGCTGCCCCCGCAACGGTAGGTGAGTCAAAGGTCGCGCACAGCCACTGGATGCCAGCATCCGGGAAGGCGCGCAGGCCCGGGCCAAGGCCCGCTCGCAAGCCCGGAGACCGGCCTGATACAGCCAACGGCATCACGGAGGGTGATGCGCGGTGCACCGTGGCCTACGGCCACTGCTCCTGCGCGCTCTGTGTCTGCCTGCCTATCGACCTGTCGCCGCCTTTCGCGTGGCGTCAGCCTGCGGAGACCCCTGATGAGCGAACCCACCGAACGCGACGAACGCCACTTGGCGCGCATGCAGCGCAAAAAGGCGATCATCGACGAGCGTATCGCCAATTCCCCCAACGAATGCGGCCTGCTGCTGGTGCTGACGGGCAATGGCAAGGGCAAGAGCAGCTCAGCTTTCGGCATGCTCGCCCGTGCCCTGGGCCATGGCATGCAGTGCGGCGTGGTGCAGTTCATCAAAGGCCGCAACAGCACTGGCGAAGAGCTGTTCTTCCGGCGTTTTCCCGAGCAGGTGCGTTATCACGTGATGGGCGAAGGCTTTACCTGGGAGACCCAGGACCGCCAGCGTGACATCGCCGCCGCTGAGGCCGCTTGGGCGGTGTCGCGCCAGCTGCTGCAGGACCCGACCGTGCAGTTCGTGGTGCTCGATGAACTCAATATCGCCCTCAAGCATGGTTACCTCGACCTCGACCAGGTGCTGTCCGACATCCAGGCCCGCCCGCCGATGCAGCACGTGATCGTCACCGGTCGCGCGGCCAAGCCTGAAATGATCGAGCTGGCCGACACCGTCACCGAGATGGGCATGCTCAAGCACGCCTTCCAGGCGGGTATCCGTGCGCAGAAAGGCGTCGAACTGTGACTCAGATGCGACACTGCCCGGCGGTATTGATTGCAGCGCCGGCTTCCGGCCAGGGCAAGACCACCGTCACCGCCGCCTTGGCCCGCCTGCACCGCAACCTTGGGCGCAAGGTCCGGGTGTTCAAATGCGGGCCCGACTTTCTCGACCCGATGATCCTCGAACGTGCCAGCGGCGCGCCGGTCTACCAGCTCGACCTGTGGATGATCGGCGCCCAGGAAAGCCGCCGCCTGCTGTGGGACGCAGCCGGGGAGGCCGACCTGATCCTGATCGAAGGGGTCATGGGGCTGTTCGACGGTACGCCGTCGAGCGCGGACCTGGCGCGCCACTTCGGCGTGCCGGTGCTGGCGGTAATCGACGGCACGGCCATGGCCCAGACCTTTGGCGCCCTGGCCCTGGGGCTGGCGCGTTACCAGACCGACCTGCCGTTTGCCGGTGTGCTGGCCAACCGGGTCGGCAGCCTGCGCCATGCGCAGCTGCTCGAAGGCAGCCTGACCGAGGGGTTGCGCTGGTATGGCGGCCTGTCGCGTGAACGCGGTATCGAACTGCCCAGCCGTCACTTGGGGTTGGTCCAGGCCAGCGAACTGAACGACCTGGATGCCCGCCTGGATGCTGCGGCCGAGGCGCTGGGTGCCAGTTGCGATGCTGCTTTACCCCCGCCGGTGGCGTTTGCCGAGCCCGAGCCACAGCCGGCCGCCGTGTCATTGGCCGGTGTGCGCATTGGCGTGGCCCGGGACGAGGCGTTTGCGTTCACCTATGGTGCCAACCTCGACCTGCTGCGCAACCTAGGCGCGCAACTGGTGTTTTTCTCGCCACTGCATGACCGTGAACTGCCAACCGTGGACAGCCTTTACCTGCCGGGCGGCTACCCCGAACTGCACCACCACGCGTTGGCGGCCAATACTGCCATGTGCGCGGCGATCCGTGACCATCACGGGCAGGGCAAGCCCTTGTTGGCCGAATGCGGCGGCATGCTCTACCTGCTCGACGCACTGACCGATGTGGCGGGGGAGCGTGCCGAACTGCTCGGTTTGCTGGCGGGCGAGGCGACCATGCAGAAACGCCTTGCAGCCCTGGCCTTGCAGGCCGTGGAGCTGCCGGAAGGTACCCTGCGTGGGCATACCTACCACCACTCCCTGACCAGCACCGAGCTGACACCGATCGCCCGTGGCCTGAGCCCCAACGGCGGGCGTGGCAACGAGGCGGTGTATCGCCTGGGACGTCTGACGGCATCCTACGTGCACTTCTACTTCCCCTCCAACCCTGACGCGGCGGCGGCGCTGCTGCGACCATGAGCCAACACGCTTTCAGCGACGCCGAGCGCGCCGCCGTGTACCGGGCCATCGGCGAGCGCCGCGACATGCGTCATTTTGCCGGTGGCGAGGTGGCCCCGGCGCTGCTTGGTCGCCTGTTGGCCGCGGCGCATCAGGCCCCCAGCGTCGGGCTGATGCAGCCCTGGCGGTTCATCCGTATCACCCAGCGTGGCCTGCGCGAGCGCATCCAGGCGCTGGTCGAGGAGGAGCGGGTACGCACCGCCGATGCCCTGGGTGAACGGTCCGATGCGTTCATGGCCCTCAAGGTCGAAGGCATCAACGATTGTGCTGAGCTGCTGGTGGCCGCCTTGATGGACCAGCGCGAGCCGCACATCTTCGGCCGTCGCACCTTGCCGGAAATGGACCTCGCCTCGCTGGCCTGCGCCATCCAGAACCTGTGGCTGGCGGCGCGAGCCGAAGGCCTGGGGATGGGCTGGGTGTCGTTGTTCGACCCGCTGGCCCTGGCCGAGCTGCTGGGCATGCCTGCCGGCGCCAAGCCGGTGGCCGTGCTGTGCCTGGGGCCTGTGACCGAATTCTATCCGGCGCCAATGCTGGTGCAGGAAAACTGGGCCGAACAACGCCCCTTGAGTGACATGCTGTATCACAACCAATGGGGAGAGCGGCCATGAGCGTTGCCTTGCTGACCGTGGCCGGGGTGGCCCTGGATGCCTTGCTGGGCGAGCCGCAACGGCGTCATCCACTGGTGGCGTTCGGCAACATGGCCGCCAACCTGGAGCGCCGCCTGAACGCTGGCGGGCGCGGTTGGCGCAGCCACGGGGTGAGCGCCTGGTTCATTGCCGTGGTGCCGCTGACCCTGGTCGCATTGATCCTGTCCTGGCTGCCGTACATCGGCTGGCTGGTGGACGTGCTGGCGCTGTATTGCGCCCTGGGGCTGCGCAGCCTTGGCGAGCATGTGTTGCCGGTGGCCAACGCGTTGCGCCAAGGCGACCTGGAAGAGGCACGGCGGCGGGTCGGCTACCTGGTCAGCCGCGAAACCCGCGAGCTGGACGAGCCCGCCGTGGCCCGGGCAGCCACCGAGTCGGTGCTGGAGAACGGCAGCGATGCCGTTTTTGCCGCGCTGTTCTGGTTTGTGCTGGCTGGCGCGCCCGGTGTGGTGTTGTACCGGCTGAGCAATACCCTGGATGCCATGTGGGGCTATCGCAACGAGCGTTTCGAGCGGTTTGGCTGGTGCGCGGCGCGTATCGACGATGTGCTCAACTATATTCCCGCAAGGCTGGTGGCGCTGACCTACGCGCTGCTCGGCAAGACTCGCCTGGCCCTGGCCTGCTGGCGCAACCAGGGGCCACTGTGGGACAGCCCCAACGCAGGCCCGGTGATGGCAGCCGGTGCCGGCGCGCTGGCGGTCGAACTTGGCGGCCCGGCGGTGTACCACGGTGAGCTGCACGAGCGGCCGCGCCTGGGCGAAGGGCCGATGGCCGATGCCGACGCCATCGAGCGCGGCTGGAGCCTGGTGCAGCGGGGTGTGTGGCTGTGGGTACTGGTGATTTGCCTGGGGGCTTACTGGAATGCTTGAACACGGTGGTCGTCTGCTGCGTGCGGTGCATCAATACGGCATCGCGCGTGAACATTGGCTTGACCTGTCCAGCGGCATCGCCCCTTGGTCTTACCCGATCCCGCCGATTCCCCTCGACGCCTGGGCGCGCCTGCCGGAAACCGAAGACGGCCTGGAAGAGGCCGCGCGGCAGTATTACGGCACTCGCCAGCTACTGCCGGTAGCCGGCTCGCAGGCCGCGATCCAGGCCTTGCCGTTGTTGCGCCCGGCTGGCCGGGTCGGCGTGCTGACCCCTTGCTACGCCGAGCATCCGCACGCCTGGCAGCGGGCAGGGCATCAGTTGCTGGAGCTGGATGAAGCCGAGGTCGAGGGCGCGCTCGACAGCCTCGATGTGCTGGTGCTGGTCAACCCCAACAACCCGACCGGCCGCCAGGTCAGCCGCGAGCGCCTGTTCGACTGGCATGGCCGCCTGGCAGCCCGCGGAGGCTGGCTTGTGGTCGACGAAGCGTTCATGGACAACACCCCCGCTCATAGCGTGGTCGACTGCGCCGAGCGGCCAGGCCTGATCGTGCTGCGTTCGTTTGGCAAGTTCTTTGGCCTGGCCGGTGTCCGGCTGGGCTTCGTGGCGGCTCAAGCAAGCCTGCTGCAGCGCCTGGCAGAGCTGCTTGGCCCTTGGACTGTCAGTGGCCCGACGCGGGTGCTGGCTCAGGCCTGTTTTGCCGACCACACCGCCCACCTGTTGCAGATCGACCGCTGCGCCGCCAGCAGCCAGCGGCTCGCGGCCTTGTTGCGCAGCACCGGCCTGGCCCCGAGCGGTGGCTGCGACCTGTTCCAGTACGTGCGCAGCGAACGTGCCGCGCACCTGCATGACTTTCTCGCCCGGCACGGCATCCTGGTTCGCCTGTTCGCGCTGCCGGCCGCCGTGCGCCTGGGCTTGCCTGCCTGCGCTGCGGACGAACAACGCCTGGCCCAGGCCCTGGCCGACTATCAAAAGGAAACGGCATGACCACGCTCATGGTGCAAGGCACCACCTCCGATGCCGGCAAGAGCACGCTGGTGACCGCGTTGTGCCGCTGGCTGCTGCGCCAGGGCGTCGGCGTGGTGCCGTTCAAGCCGCAGAACATGGCGCTCAACAGCGCGGTGACCGCAGACGGTGGCGAAATTGGCCGGGCCCAGGCCGTGCAGGCCCAGGCTTGCCGGCTGGCGCCGCACACTGACATGAACCCGGTGCTGCTCAAGCCCAACAGCGACACCGGCGCCCAGGTGATCATCCACGGGCGCGCGGTCACCAGCATGAATGCAGTGGCCTATCACGACTACAAGGCCACCGCCATGCAGGCCGTGCTGGCCTCGCACCAGCGCCTGAGTGCTGCGTACCCGGTGGTCATGGTCGAAGGTGCAGGCTCGCCTGCGGAGATCAACCTGCGTGCCGGCGACATCGCCAACATGGGCTTTGCCGAAGCGGTGGACTGCCCAGTGATTCTGGTGGCCGATATCAATCGGGGCGGGGTCTTCGCGCACCTTGTCGGCACCCTAGAATTGCTGTCGCCGAGTGAGCAGGCACGGGTCAAGGGCTTTGTCATCAACCGCTTTCGCGGTGATATCGCCCTGCTTCAGCCGGGCCTGGACTGGCTGGAAGCGCGCACCGGCAAGCCGGTGCTGGGCGTGTTGCCGTATGTCACCGACCTGCACTTGGAGGCCGAGGACGGCATAGATGTACGCCAGGCAGCCAAGCATGAGCGTGTATTGAAGGTGATCGTGCCGGTGTTGCCGCGCATCAGCAACCACACCGACTTCGACCCGCTGCGCCTGCACCCACAGGTCGACCTGCAATTCATCGGGCCAGGCCAACCGATACCGCCTGCGGACCTGATCATCCTGCCCGGCTCGAAAAGCGTGCGTGGCGACCTGGCGCAGCTGCGCGAGCGCGGCTGGGATACCGCCATTGCCCGCCACTTGCGCTACGGCGGCAAGCTGATTGGTATCTGCGGCGGTTTGCAGATGCTCGGGGCGCAGGTGCACGACCCGCTGGGGCTGGAAGGGCCGGCGGGCTCCAGCCCAGGGCTGGGGCTGCTCGAATACGCCACGGTGCTGGAGGCCGACAAGCAACTGCGCAACGTCACCGGTACCTTGAGCCTGGAACAGGCGCCGGTGTCCGGCTACGAAATCCATGCCGGCGTTACCCAAGGCGCGGCCTTGGAACAGCCTGCCGTGCAGCTTGATGAGGGGCGCTGCGACGGTGCCATCAGTGCCGACGGGCAGGTCCTCGCCACGTACCTGCATGGCCTGTTCGAAGGCAGCGAGTCGTGCGCCGCGCTGTTGCGCTGGGCCGGGCTGGCGGACGCACAGACCATCGACTACCAGGCCCTGCGCGAACGTGATATCGAGCGCCTGGCGGACCTGGTGGAAAAGCACTTGGACACCGCGCACCTGCGCACACTGTGTGGAGTCGCCTGAAATGCGCAACCTGATCCTTGGTGGCGCGCGCTCCGGCAAGAGCCGCCTGGCCGAACAGTTGGCCAGCGACAGCGGCCTGCCGGTGACCTACATCGCCACCAGCGAGCCGCTGGACGGCGAAATGAACGAACGCGTGCGCCTGCATCGCCAGCGCCGGCCTGCCGACTGGGGGCTGATTGAAGAGCCCCTGGCGCTGGCTGCCGTGCTGCGCCGCGAAGCAGCCGCAGGGCGTTGCCTGCTGGTGGATTGCCTGACCCTGTGGCTGACCAACCTGCTGATGCTCGACGACGACCAGCGCCTGGCCGAGGAGCGTGATGCGCTGCTCGACTGCCTTGAGCAGTTGCCGGGTACCCTCATTCTGGTCAGCAACGAAACCGGCCTGGGTGTGGTGCCCATGGGCGAACTGACCCGGCGCTATGTCGACCAGGCCGGCTGGTTGCACCAGGCCGTTGCCGAGCGCTGTCAGCGCGTGGTACTGACCGTGGCTGGCCTGCCCCTTATGCTCAAAGGACCTGCACTATGACTCAAGCCTGGTGGCGTGACGCCTGCCAACCCCTCGACAACGCCGCCATGGACCAGGCCCGCGCCCGTCAGCAGCAGCTGACCAAGCCTGCCGGTTCGCTCGGCCAGCTGGAAGGCCTGGCTGTGCACCTGGCGGGCCTGCAAGGCCGTGAGCGGCCCGCACTGGACCAGCTGGCCATCACCATTTTCGCCGGTGACCACGGCGTGGTCGAGGAAGGCATTTCAGCCTACCCGCAAGCGGTGACCGGGCAGATGCTGCGCAACTTCGTCGGCGGTGGCGCGGCGATCAGCGTGCTGGCCCGCCAGCTGCACGCCAGCCTGGACGTGGTCGACCTCGGTACCATCGACCCTACGCTGGAGCTGCCCGGCGTGAGGCATTTGCGCCTGGGCGCCGGCACCGCCAACTTCGCCCGCC
Organism: Pseudomonas sp. Irchel s3f19; assembly: GCF_900187555.1. Lineage (NCBI taxonomy): Bacteria > Pseudomonadati > Pseudomonadota > Gammaproteobacteria > Pseudomonadales > Pseudomonadaceae > Pseudomonas > Pseudomonas sp. Irchel s3f19. Next base: position 636,949 of record NZ_FYDW01000003.1, read on the forward strand.
AGCCCGCGATGACCGAGCGCCAGTTGCATGCCGCGCTTGAGGCGGGCCGTGACAGCGCCCTGCGGGCGGCCGCACAGGGTGCGCAGTTGTTCATCGGCGGCGAAATGGGCATCGGCAACACCACCGCCGCCGCCGCCCTGGCCAGCAACCTGCTGGGTTGCCCGGCCCGTGAGCTGAGCGGCCCAGGCACTGGCTTGGACACCGCCGGTGTGCGGCACAAGGCCGAAGTCATCGAGCGTGCGCTGATCCTGCATGGTCTGCGCGCTGACGACCCGCTGCAGGCGCTGGCATGCGTTGGCGGTTTCGAGATCGCCGCCTTGGCCGGCGCCTACATCGCCTGCGCGCAAGAGGGTATCGCGGTGCTGGTGGACGGCTTCATCTGCAGTGTCGCCGCATTGGTGGCGGTGCGCCTCAACCCGCAGTGCCGGGCATGGCTGCTGTTTGCCCACCAAGGCGCGGAGCCAGGGCACAAGGCCCTGCTCGAAGCACTGCAGGCCGAACCGCTGCTGGCGCTGGGCCTGCGCCTGGGTGAGGGCAGCGGTGCCGCCCTGGCGGTGCCTTTGTTGCGCCTGGCCTGCGCACTGCACGGGCAGATGGCGACGTTTGCCGAGGCCGCCGTGGCGGACCGCCCGGCATGATCCTCGACCTGCTGCGCCACGGCGAAACGGAGCAAGGTGGCCTGCGTGGCAGCCTTGACGATGCCCTGACCGAAAAGGGCTGGGCGCAGATGCGTGACGCCGTCGCCGAGGCTGGCCCATGGCAAGTGCTGGTCAGCTCGCCCTTGCAGCGTTGTGCACGGTTTGCCGACGAGTTGGGGGCACGGCTACACCTGCCGGTACAGCGCGAGGCGGGTCTGCAGGAGCTGCATTTCGGTGATTGGGAAGGGCGCAGCGCGGCGCAGATCATGGAAGACCAGGCCGACGCCCTGGGGCGTTTCTGGTCCGACCCTTACGCGTGTACGCCGCCCAACGGTGAGCCGGTCGAGGCGTTTGCCGAGCGCGTTCTGGCTGGCGTCGAGCGCCTGGGCCAGCAGCATGCCGGCAAGCGTGTGCTGCTGGTCACCCACGGCGGCGTGATGCGCCTTTTGCTGGCCCGGGCGCGTGGCATGCCCAGGGAGCACTTGCTGCAGGTGGAGGTTGCCCACGGCGCATTGGTCCGCCTGGTGCTGCGTGACGACGGCCAATGGGCCGAGGCGCACTGACATGCTGGCGTTCTGGATTGCCTTGCAGTTCCTCAGCAGCCTGCCGGTGCGCTTGCCCGGTATGCCCGAGCCACGCCAGGTGGGCCGCTCGCTGTTGTGCTACCCCCTGGTAGGGTTGCTGTTCGGCCTGCTGCTGTGGCTGGCCAGCGATCTTCTGCACGGCGCGCCCACGGCCCTGCATGCAGCGCTGCTGCTGACGCTCTGGGTGTTGCTCAGTGGCGCACTGCACCTGGACGGCTTGGCCGACAGCGCCGATGCCTGGCTCGGTGGTTTCGGTGACCGTGAACGCACGCTGCAGATCATGAAGGACCCCCGCAGCGGACCGATTGCCGTGGTGACCCTGGTGCTGGTGCTGCTGTTGAAATTCTGCGCCTTGTGGGCATTGGTCGAGCATAGGGTGGGGGGGGACCTGATCCTGGCGCCGGTGGTTGGCCGGGCGGCGATGCTTGGCTTGTTCCTCTGCACGCCTTACGTAAGGCCCGGGGGGTTGGGGCAGGCGCTGGCCGAGCATTTGCCACGTGCTGCTGCCGGGTGGGTCTTGTTGGGTAGCGCCGTCTTGTGCCTTGCCGTTGGTGGTTGGCCCGTGATCTGGGTACTGGTGGCGGTGCTGGGCGTGTTCGCCTGGCTGCGGCACGTCATGTGCCGGCGTCTGGGTGGCACGACCGGCGATACCGCCGGGGCGATGCTGGAGTTGCTGGAGCTGACCGTGGTGGTGGGGCTGGCACTCGCTCTCTGAGCGACTGCAGCAGGGCGAAGAAACTTCCAGCAACGTAACCGCAGCCACGCCCATCATGGACTTGGGCTTATCATCGGCCTCCCATTCACGCGGCCAGGGAGGCCCCTTATGCGCCACTGGATCTTTGCCAGCCTGTTTGCTTTTCTCGCCTTGCCCGTCACCGCTGCTGATCTGATCAGCTTCTGGAATACGCCCCGCCACGGCGGCAACAGTTTCAATCGGCTGGCTCCCGACCAAGCCTACTTCAATGCCTTGCGTGCCTATGGCGCTACCTGGGTTCGGCTGTCTTATGACAAGTGGCAGCCGGCGCAGCGCGACTTCCTGCTGGGTAGCGCTGATGACTATCAAGGCCTGGCCGCAACCGATCTGGTGCAGCTGCGGGCTGTGCTCGACCGTGCTCATCGGGCCGGGCTCAAGGTCGTCATTGCCCCCCTTTCCCTGCCTGGCATGCGTTGGTCGCAGAACAACCAGGGCCAGTTCGACGACCGCCTCTGGCAAGACAAACGCTACTGGTCGCAGGCCGCTGCGTTCTGGCGGGACCTGGCGCGTGAATTGAAGGACCATCCCGCCATCGCGGCCTACAACCTGATCAATGAACCTGCGCCTGAAAAACAGGGCGGTCTGGCCGAACATGCTGCCCCTGAGCAGATGAAGCGCTGGTATGCACAAGCGCAGGGTAGCGCCCGCGACTTGCCAGCGCTGTATGAGCAATTGGTGGCGGCCATCCGTGAGCAGGACCCAGACACACCGATCATGGTCGATGCAGGCTGGTATGCCGCCGCCGATGCTTTTGGTTACTGGCCCGCGCCGCTGACAGACAGCCGGGTGCTGTACAGCGTACACATGTACGAACCCTATTCCGCCACCAGTGCGCCGAACATGACGCGCAAGCAACCCTTTGCCTACCCCGGCCCTGTACCGTTCGCCGGGCTGACGCAGCAGTGGGATGGCCAGCGTGTGCAGCAATACCTGCAACAACCGCTGGCCTGGAGCGAAGCGATGCACGTGCCACGCTCACGCCTGGTGGTGGGGGAGTTCGGTTGCATGCGCCGGTTGCCAGGCTGCCAGCGCTACCTGGAAGACGTGCTCACGGTGCTGGATAGCAACAAGTTGCATTGGGCGTTCTACAGCTTCCGTGAAGACAGTTGGGATGGCATGGACTACGAGCTGGGCAGTGCCAAGGTGCCGTGGCGCTACTGGCAAGCCATTGATCAGGGCGCGCGGGACCCTCTGGCACGCAAGGCTACGGCGGAATTCGAGCCGATCAGCAAACGCCTGAAGCCTGAATGACCTTTCGCTGATAGTTGAAATTTCTTGCAACACTCATGACGCGGGTATATACACGTATCCATGTTGACCAGTGAATGCATCTGCACCCATTTACGTCGAGCCGCCCGTGGGGTGAGCCGGCATTATGACGAGGCCCTTGCCGGCTTCGGCGTCAATGTCGCCCAGTTTTCCCTGTTGCGCCACTTGCAGCGCCTCGACCGCCCCAGCATTACCAGCTTGGCCGAGGCCATGGGCCTTGAGCGCAGCACCTTGGGGCGCAACTTGCGCGTGCTGGAAGCCGATGGCCTGGTGGCCTTGGCAGGCGGCGACGACCAGCGCAACCGTGTGGTGCTGCTGACCGAGCCAGGCAAGGCGCTGTTGCAGGCGGCTTACCCGGCCTGGGAGCAGGCTCAGGAGCTGCTGGTCGAGCGCCTGGGTGTTGGGCAGCGCGATGAGTTGGTACGTTTGCTGGAACAGCTGGCCTGAAGTGATACGACTATAAACGGGTATATACCCGTAAACCTTGCGATGTGCTGGAGATAACGACAATGACTTCGGTGTGGCGAACCAGCGGGTGGGTACTGATGGGGGCAGCGCTGATTCTGGCGCTGTCCTTGGGTGTGCGACACGGTTTTGGCCTGTTTCTGGGGCCGATGAGCGCCGACTTTGGCTGGGGGCGTGGGGTGTTCGCCTTCGCCATCGCCTTGCAGAACCTGGTGTGGGGGTTGGCGCAGCCGTTCGCCGGTGCCTTGGCCGACCGCCTGGGTGCGGCGCGGGTGGTGATCATCGGCGGCATCCTGTACGCCGTCGGGTTGATCCTGATGGGCATGGCCGATTCGCCCTGGTCGTTGTCGTTGAGTGCCGGGCTGCTGATCGGCATCGGCCTTTCCGGCACCTCATTCTCGGTCATCCTGGGTGTGGTCGGGCGCGCCGTGCCTGCCGAGAAACGCAGCATGGCGATGGGGATTGCCAGTGCTGCCGGTTCATTCGGCCAGTTCGCCATGTTGCCAGGCACGCTTGGCCTGATTGAGTGGCTGGGCTGGTCCACTGCGCTGCTGGTGTTGGGCCTGCTGGTGGCATTGATCGTGCCGCTGGTCGGCATGTTGCGCGACCGCCCGTTGCCTAGCCATGGCGCTGAGCAGACCCTGGGCCAGGCCTTGCGTGAGGCCTGCTCGCATTCGGGGTTCTGGTTGCTGGCGCTGGGTTTCTTCGTTTGCGGCTTCCAGGTGGTGTTCATCGGGGTGCACCTGCCGGCCTACCTGGTCGATCAGCACCTGGCAGCCACCACGGGCACAACGGTGCTGGCACTGGTTGGCTTGTTCAACATCGTCGGCACCTTCACCGCCGGCTGGCTGGGTGGGCGCATGTCCAAGCCGCGCTTGCTCACTGGGTTGTATCTGCTGCGCGCGGTGGTGATCGTGTTGTTCCTCTGGGCGCCCGTGACCCAGGTCAGTGCCTACCTGTTCGGCATCGCCATGGGCTTGCTCTGGTTGTCTACCGTACCGCTGACCAATGGCACGGTGGCGACGTTGTTCGGCGTGCGCAACCTGTCGATGCTGGGCGGTATCGTGTTCCTGTTCCACCAGTTGGGCGCCTTCCTGGGTGGCTGGCTGGGCGGGGTGGTGTATGACCGCACGGGCAACTACGACCTGGTCTGGCAGATTTCGGTACTGCTCAGCCTGCTGGCTGCGGCGCTCAGCTGGCCAGTACGTGAGCGCCCGGTCGCCCGCCTGCAGGCCCAGGCCGCATGAACCGCTACCTGGCCCAGGGGCTGCTGGCCGCTGCCGCTGTCGCTCTGCTGGCGCTGGTAGGGTGGGGGTGGCACAAGGGTGGGTTGGCGTTGATGCAACTGGGCATGAGCGTTTGTTAGGCGCTACCCTGCAAGTTCATGGATTGTCTTGCCGGAGAAACGAACGATGCGTGCACATTGGTTGATGGTGCCTGTGCTGGGCCTGCTTGCCGCCACGTCGAGCTGGGCTGCGGATTGCCCCGCCTTGTTGCAGGGCAGCCTGCCGGAGTTGCGTGGCAAGGGGCAGGTCGACCTGTGTCAGCGCTTTGCCGGCAAGCCGCTGGTGGTGGTCAATACGGCCAGCTATTGCGGGTTCGCGCCGCAGTTCGAGGGGTTGGAGGCAACGTACAAGGCGTACCACGAGCAGGGGCTGGAGATGCTCGGTGTACCCTCCAATGACTTCAAGCAGGAAGACCCCGATAGCGAAAAAATTGCCAACGTCTGCTACGCCAATTATGGCGTGACCTTCACCATGACCAAGGCCCAGGCGGTACGCGGCAAGGATGCGATACCGCTGTTCAGCGAGCTGGCAAACCAGAGCAGTGCGCCGAAGTGGAACTTCTACAAGTATGTGGTTGACCGCAAGGGCAAGGTGATCGGCAATTTTTCCAGCCTGACCAAGCCGGATGACCCCGCCTTCAGGGCTGCGATCGAGAAGGCCATCGCATCGCAGCCGTAGTGCTTTTCCTTCGATTCAATGAGGGTGAACAGTGATCGCCACCAGCCGCACCACCAGCGGCCTGACCATCAACACGCAGACAAACGCCACCGGCATGGCCAGTTGGTAAGCCTTCAGCACATTGCCCAGGTACTGCGGATTCACCCCAGCATTGGCGGCCGTGATCACAAAGCACATCAACAGCGCCATGATCGATGACATGTAGAACGCGAAAACGTAGGGTGTGGCGCTGGGGCGCAGTTTGCGCCGGCTGCGTGTCGGGGACAGGTCGTTCATGCGAACTCCAGAACAGTAAGTGAGGGCGCAGGTTAGCAATCACCTCTGCAGGGCTTGTAGACCACCGTGGTTGAGTTCTTTATAAAGAGATTCTTACGAATCCAAAGGGCGCAACATGGACCTGCTTAATGCCATTCGCAGCTTCATCAAGGTGGTCGAAGCCGGTAGCATCGCTGCAGGTGCACGCAACCTGGGGCTAAGCCCGGCGGCAGTGAGCCAGAACCTGGCACGGCTTGAAGCGCATCTGCAGGTACGCTTGCTCAGCCGTACCACGCGCAGCATGGCGCTGACGCCGGCGGGTACGCTCTATTACGAGCGGGTCAGGCAGGTAGAGCGTGATCTGGCCCAGGCCGAGCTGGCCGTCACCACGCCCGACAGTGAGCCCCAGGGCCGGCTGTGCATTGCGTCGACCTCGGCCTTCGGTCGCCATGTGCTGGCGCCGTTGATCCCAGCATTCAGTGCCCGTTATCCGCAGCTTTCGATAGAGTTGGTAACGACTGATCGGCGGGTCAACCATGCGCGCGAAGATGTGGATGTCAGCCTGCGCATCGCCCCGCAATTGGAAGACCAACTGCTGGCCAGGCACATCGCGCGTATCCCCTTCATTTGCTGCGCCTCGCCCGGTTACTTGGCCAGCGCCGGTGTACCTGCCACGCCCGAAGCCCTGCGCGAGCACCGCTGCCTGGTGTTCCGTTACCCGGTGGATGGCCGCTTCCTGCGGTGGGGCTTCATGCGCGACGGCATGCGTTTCGAGGCGGAGTTTGGCACCGTGCTGATCAGCGACGATATCGATGCCCTGACCCAGATGGCGCTTCACGACGGCGGGATCACCCGGCTGGCAGCCTTCATCGTTCAGCCTTACCTGGCCACGGGCGAACTGGTGCCTTTGTTCGAATACAGCGACAGCGGCCAGGCCTATGCCCAGACCGAGCCGATGGATATCTACCTGTGCCTGGCTGATCGTTTCGCCATGACCGCCAAGGTACGTGCCTTCACGGACTACCTGCGCGAATGCCTGGGTGACAGCTGGCAGGTCCAGGCATGAAAAAACCGCCACAAGGGCGGTTTCTCCATGCGCGGGATGACTCAGAAGCGGTAGGTAAGGGAGGCACCGACGCCGTGAGCGCTGTTCTCGTACTTGGCCTGGTAGCTGCCTTTGGTCGCGCTGACCTGGTTGACCTTGGTGTCTTCCTCCCACAGGTAGGAGTAGGCCACGTCGATGGTCATGTCTTCGTTCGGGCTCCAACCCGCACCCAGGCTGAACACCTTGCGATCGCCAGTCGGGATGCGCGGTGAGCGGTCGTGGTTGTTGGTTGGCGACTGGTCGACGGTGAAGCCGGTACGCAGCACCCACTCCTTGTTGACCTTGTAGGACGCGCCGATGGCGTGTGCCCAGGTGTCGTGCCAGTTCTGCTCTTCGGTGATGGTCTGGAACGCGGAACCGGCCAGCGGCGCTGGCACATCGTTTTGCACGGTGATGTCTTTCAGGCGGCTCCAGCGGGTCCAGGTGCTGCCTGCGTACAGGGTCCACTGGTCGTCGAGTTCGTGGGTGACCGAAAGGTCGACGGACTCTGGCGTCTTGATCTTCAGGGTGGCGTCGAACTTGTTACCGTTGAACGGCCCGATCAGCGGGGTGCTGACGCGGGTCTTGCCTTCGAGCTTGTAGTCGACCATCGAGTGGTAGGTCAGGCCGATGCGGGTGCTGTCGGTGGCCTGGACCAGGATACCGATGTTGTAACCCACGGCGGTGTCGTCGCCCTTGATCTTCACTTCACCATCGTTGCGGCCAGGGGTGAACGGGTTGATCAGGCTCGAACCCAGTTCACCCTTGATGCGGTTGATGGTTGGGCCGAAACCGATCGAGACCTTGTCGTTGAAGGCGTAGCTGATGGTTGGCTGGAAGGTCACGACCTCGACGTGGCTCTTTTTGCCCCAGTAGCGGGCGGCATCGTCGCTGCCGTAGTCGGTCACCAGGCCGAAGGGCACGTACACGCCGAAACCGACGCTCCAGTGATCATCGATCGGCTTGACGTAGTACCCCATCGGTACGCCGACCAGCGGCACCATGTCACCGTCGGTTTCCCCCCCGAGGTTACTGCCACGGCCCGAGATATCGGACTTGGCGATGACGGCGGCGCCGCCCACGGTGATCTGTTCGCGTTTGAGGCGGGACATGCCGGCCGGGTTGCCAAACACGGTGCTGGCATCATCGGCAGAAGAAGAACGTCCCGCGAAACCTGTCCCCATGCTGCTGATGCTCTGTTCGTTCAGGGCGAAGCCGCTGGCGAGCAGTTGGCTGGAAGCAAGCGCAACGGCTACGCCGAGGGAGGTTTTGAGCATTACTTTTTTCATTATTAGAAACTCCTTGGGATCTCCGGGGCGAAAAGCTACCAACAAATCGCGCGCCGCGCTATAGCCTCAATCACAGGAGATAGAGCGGTTTTGTAGGACAATCCGACCAAAATTCCATTTTTTCCAGTAATGCTGTAGGGCGTTTCCTAAGATGCCTGAGGCAATCTCTGATCTATGCAGGTGTGCCAGGCTTGAGTGAAGTCGCGCAGGCGACCCTGGGGGTGGAAAACCTGCCGCCAGATACGCGCCAGGCCCAGCAGGTCGTCAGCCGCCGGCAGCGCCGTGGCTTGGGCTTCGACAAGCATCCAGGCAATGGCGGTGGAGTAGCGCAGGTTTACCGTGAGTTCCAGGTGGGGGCCGCCGAGAAAGGCGTGTTGGCTGGCCAGGCCACGGACCAGGCTGGCGAGGTCCGGATCGCGGGCGAGATACTCGTCCCAGAGCGCCTGGTGGCGGGTTTCGCCGATGCGGTAGAGGCCATGGCCACGTCGGTCGTGCAAGGCTGAGCCGAGTGCCGACTGGCTGGCGGCAATGCCCAGCAACAACGCTTCGGCGCTAGGGCAGTGACGGTTCAGGTAGACCAGGGTTGGCCGGATAACATACAGACACAATTCATTCGCAGCGATACCCATAATGCCCTCGAGCAAGTAAGGGCCGGACGGGCGCTGGAGCTTGGCAGCTGGTGAATGATCAGGCCCGCCGGAAGCGGTTAGCACCGCTCGAGTTGAAGTGTAGTGTGATAATCGTGGTGTAAAGAGCTGTTTTTAAATCAATTGCTGCCTGACGTCCTTGGCTATATGCCGTGCGGCAATTACGCCAAGAACGATCGGGCAGGGTGTCGAAATAGCGATTCAGCGCTTGAATACCGAGGTATTCGCCGCTCACGCAGTGAGCGACTGACGCGTCCGGGCGATTACCGCCTGCAGGGGTTCCTTGCGGCTGTACTGATCGGCGTACAGGCGTTCGGTGTGGCAGGCGACGCCGTGTTCGTCCACCAGGGTAAAGCTGAAGCTGCCCTTGCGAGGGGCAACGATAAGGCACTTCAACGGCGAGAAGGCCTGGGAGAGGGTGCCAATGGCAGCCTGAATGTGCGGATGAGTTTGCATATTATTGGAGGTTCCTGCTTTAAACACGGAGGATATGATCCGTGCATGATAGAAACGTTCCAGTGACGCCTTTATTAAGGGACGAACGAACCTGACTGGAACAAAGCAGTCAGAGGGAGCGCAATCAAATAGTGGGCGCTTGGGCTGACTGGTAGGTACTTCAGAGGGCAGGCAGCACACCGGGGCCAAGGTTCTAGGCCATCGGGGTGGGATCCTGATCAATCTGCTAGGTGATTCGAGCTTGGGCAGCGTATGGCTGGCGAAGGAATCATCGAGTGGGCCGGTCCTGGTTTCAGCAGGCTTCGCTGTTGGGGGAGCGATTCTGCAAGGACGCTTAAGGCCAATTGACTTTCAGCTTGGTACTAACGAGGCACACCTTACCGAGAATAGAACGGTTTGGCAAATGTTTCTGCAAGGGTGCAGGCTAGCCGAGCAGTATGGCGCTTCTTTCGCAGGCTGTGAAGAGGGGCAAATGGCTGGCATTGCCGTGGATGTACTCATTTTGTGCACTCGAATGAGGGCTTGTGGTGCACTTGTGCACATTTGGCGCGCAAGCTGTAACACGGCGGCAACAGGCGCCGAGAGCCTCGCCAATGACTTGACTGGGGGGCTAAGTCAATGAAAAAAAACACTAATTTTTGCTGGTGAAAAAATCGTCAGTTTGACTGGAGCCCCCAATTCACGGGGGTTTTGGGGCCACCGAAGGGGGTTGTCCACCGAGTTATCCACAGGAACTGTGGATTGTCCCGAGCGCTTGCTCTAGGACGGGCGTGCCAGCAAACCAGGGAACTGTCTGACAATCTTCGGGCGCCCGTAGACCGGTTGGTCATCCACTTGAAAACGTCAAGAAAAGATCATCGAAATTATTTTTCAATCCTCGATAAATCGACAGGCCACGCCAGGAAAAATGGAGTAGAGTGGCGCGCCTTTCGAGTTACCTTTCCTGTTGCTCATGAAGTTTCGCAGTAAACACCTCGCCAACCCGGCTGATGCGTCGTCAGTGCCCCCACCCAAACGCTTTTCCCTGAAAGTGGCCCTGTGGCTGCTCGACAGCCCGCGCCTGGGTGACAAGCCTCAGGTCAAGCACCTGGCTGGTCGCCTGCTGAAACAGCCGGCCCGCCAAGGCGTGGTGGTGGCCCAGAGCCGGTTGGGGCAGATGCTGTGCCGTGATTGTGGCAACGCCCGGGACCGGCGCATCGGCCACGAACTGCTGCGCCAGGCTGCCCGTGCCGGTGATCGGCGGGCGCAGCTGGAGTATGCAAGGTTATGCCAGGCCAACGCGCCTGAGCAGGCCCGCTACTGGCTGGAACTGGCGGCCGCGCAGGGCTCGCAGGAAGCGCGGCGGCTGCTGGGGCAGTGGTTTTCAGGCTGAGCGCTGCTTGGCTACTAGCGGCCCTTATGCGGGCGCAGGCAACCTGCCTCCCAGGCTGATAAGCTGCGCAGCATTCATCAAGGTTCGATCGGGGTAACCATGACAGTGGATCTGGCCAGCATTCTGCTGGGCTTGGTGGTGGGTGCAGTGCCCTGCCTGGGTTGGCTCATGCAGGTGCAGCGTCGCCAGGGGGCCCGGCAGGGTGAACAGGCCCTGCTCGAAGAGCGCCTCAACGCCGCCCAACTGTCCCTGGCCGGGCTGCAGGCGCAACTGGAGGCCGGTCGCGACGAGATCAGCGACCTCAGCGAAGCCAACACCGTCAAGCAAGCCCAGCTGGCAGCCCAGGGCCGTGAACTGGAACTGTTGCAGATCGACCGCGACAACGCCCGCGATGCCGCCCACGCCTGGAGCCTTGAACGCGCCAACCGTGAAGCCGAGCTACGGCGCCTGGAAGCCCAGACCGCACGGCTGGACGCCGAACTGCGCGAGCAGCAGGAGAGCCACCAACAGCGTCTCGAAGACCTGCAAGAGGCCCGCGACACCCTGCGCGCGCAGTTCTCCGACCTGGCCACGAAAATCTTCGACGAGCGCGAGCAACGCTTTGCCCAGACCAGCCAGCAGCACCTGGGGCAAATGCTCGACCCGCTCAAGGAGCGTATCCAGGCCTTTGAGAAGCGCGTCGAGGAAAGCTACCAGCAGGAAGCACGCGAGCGTTTCTCGCTGGGCAAAGAGTTGGAGCGCTTGCAGCAGCTCAACCAGCGCCTGTCCGATGAAGCCACCAACCTCACCCAGGCCCTGAAAGGCCAGAAAACCCAGGGCAACTGGGGCGAGATGATCCTTGAGCGGGTACTGGAGCACGCCGGCCTTGAGAAGGGCCGCGAATACCAGACCCAGGTCAGCCTCAAGAGCGCCGATGGCGAACGTTTCCAGCCCGATGTGCTGATCATGTTGCCTGGCGACAAGCAGGTGGTGGTGGACGCCAAGGTCAGCCTCACGGCGTACCAGCAGTTCGTCGGCAGCAATGACGAGGCCGCGCTCAAGCAGCACGTGCAGTCGTTGCGCAGCCACGTCAAAGGCCTTTCGAGCAAGGACTATAGCCGCCTCGAAGGCTTGCACAGCCTGGATTTCGTGCTGCTGTTCGTGCCCATTGAGGCCGCCTTCTCGGCAGCCCTGCAGGCCGAGCCCAACCTGTTCCAGGAAGCCTTCGACCGGCACATCGTGATTGTCAGCCCGACCACGCTGCTTGCCACCCTGCGGGTGATCGACAGCCTGTGGAAGCAGGAACGCCAAGGCCAGAACGCCCGCGAGATTGCCGAGCGCGCCGGTTGGCTGTACGACAAGTTCGTGCTGTTCATCCAGGACCTGGACGAACTGGGCAGCCGCTTGCAGCAGGTAGACAAGGCCTATGCCGCAGCGCGCAACAAACTGTGCGAGGGGCGTGGCAACCTGGTCAGCCGCTCCGAGCAGCTGAAGTTGCTTGGCGCCCGTGCCAGCAAGAGCCTGCCGGCAGACCTGCTGGAACGGGCGCTGTCTGATGAAACCCCGGCGGGCGAAGCGCTTACTGAACCAGGCTCAGATGCCGATTGAGCAGGGCGCGCAAGGCGGCCGGCTTGACCGGCTTGGCCAGGTAATCCAGGCCTGACGCGTGCACCAGGGCGATGGTCTCTTTACTGCCGTCGGCGCTGATCACCACCCCAGGCACCGGCTCGCCGAGCCGTGCGCGTAGCCAGCCCATCAGTTCGGTGCCGGTCTCGCCGTCGTCCAGGTGGTAGTCCACCAGGGCCAGGTGCGGGCGCATGCCCTTGGTCAGCAAAGCCTCGCATTCGGCGCGGTTGCGCGCGGTCCAGACCTGGCAGCCCCAACGGCTGAGCAGGCTGTTCATGCCGATCAGGATGCTGTCTTCATTGTCGATGCACAGCACGTTCAGCCCGGCCAGCGGCTGGCCAGACTGTTCCACCGGCGCACTCGGTGCGGGTGCAGCCTGGCGGGCAATCGGCACGCTGACGCGGAACACCGTGCCTTTGCCGGGCCACGAGCGCACTTCGAGCGAATGGCCGAGCACCCGGCACAGGCCATCGGCGATCGCCAGGCCCAGGCCCAGGCCTTTCTCGGCGCGGGTCTGGTGGCTGTCCAGGCGTTTGAATTCCTGGAAAATCTCCTGCAGCTTGTTGTCGGCGATGCCGGGGCCACGATCCCAGACTTCCAGCCACAGGCGCTCACCCTGGCGACGGGCACCGAGCAGAATCGGGCTTTTGCCATAGCGCAGGGCGTTGGTCAGGAAGTTCTGCAGCACCCGGCGCAGCAGTTTGATGTCGCTGTCGACCCGCAGGCGGCTGCCGCGCAGGCGGAACTCCAACCCTTTTTCGGCGGCCAGTACCTTGAACTCGGCGCCCAGGGTGTCGAACAGCTCATTGAGGGCGAACGGCTTGGCGTCCGGGGTGATCTTGCCGTTCTCCAGGCGCGAGATGTCCAGCAGGTCACTGATCAGTTCTTCGGCCGAGCGTAGCGAGCTGTCCATGTGCTGCACCAGTTGCTGGGCCTCGTCATTCATGCCTTCGGCCTGCTGCGACAGGGCGGCCGAGAACAGCCGCGCGGCGTTCAGCGGTTGCATCAGGTCGTGGCTGACCGCGGCCAGGAAGCGGGTCTTGGACTTGCTCACGGCTTCGGCCTGGCTCTTGGCTTCGGACAACGCCTGGTTGAGCTGCGACAGCTCATGGGTGCGTTCCGCCACCCGTTGCTCCAGGCCCTCGTTGGCATCGCGAAGCGCCTGTTCGGCTTCGCGGAACGGGGTGATGTCGGTGAAGCTCATGACAAAGCCGCCGCCGGGCATCGGGTTGCCGATCAGTTCGATGACCCGGCCGTTGGGGAACAACCGTTCGGAAGAATGCGCGCGACCCTGGCGCATCCAGTGCAGGCGCCGGGCCACGTGCACCTGCGCCTCGCCTGGGCCGCACAGGCCGCGCTCGGCGTTGTAGCGGATGATGTCGGCAATCGGCCGGCCCACGCTGATCAGCCCGTCAGGGTAGTTGAACAGTTCCAGGTAACGGCGGTTCCAGGCCACCAAGTGCAGGTTCTGGTCGACCACGCTGATGCCCTGGTTGATGTTTTCGATAGCGCCTTGCAGCAGCGCGCGGTTGAACTGCAGCACCTCGCTGGCTTCGTCGGCGATGCGCACCACGTCTTCGAGCTGCATGTCGCGGCCTTCGATGGCGGCCTTGACCACGGCGCGGGTCGACGAGGTGCCAAGCACGCCGGCGAGCAGGCGTTCGGTGTGTTCGATCCAGTCGCCGTCGGCGTTCTGGTTGGGGTTGAAGCCTTTGCCCTGGCGGTAGGCGAAGCGGATGAAGCTCTGCCGGGCACGTTCTTCGCCGACGAAGCGCGAGGCCAGGGTCAGCAAGTCGTCGATCTGCACGGCCAGCAGCGGTTTGCTGCTGGGCCGGGCGCTGGTCTGCTGGCCGATGAAGCGCCCGGCCTGCCAGTGTTCCGACACCCGCGTGCGCGACAGCACCGAAACCCAGGCGAACAGCGTGAAGTTACCCGCCAGCGACAGCACCACGCCCTGGGTCAGCGGGCTGATCGGCAGGTTCAGCGGGTTGCCATGCAGCCACGCCAGGCCCGGGAACAGCGCCAGCGACCAGCCCACGCTGTGGGCGGCAATGGGCAGCACCAGGGTGTAGAACCACAGGAAGATGCCGGCGGCCAGGCCTGCGAACACGCCGCGCCGGTTGGCCTGCTTCCAGTACAGCGCGCCGAGCATGGCCGGGGTGAGCTGGGTCACCGCGGCGAAGGCGATCTGGCCGATGGTCGCCAGGCTTGCGGTGGAGCCCAGCAGGCGGTAGCTGACATACGCCAGCAGCAGGATGACCACGATGGTCACCCGGCGTACCGAGAGCATCCAGTGGCGGAAGGCTTCGAATGGCCGCTCGGCATTATTGCGGCGCAGCAGCCAGGGCAGCAGCATGTCGTTGGAAACCATGGTCGACAGGGCCACGGCCTCGACGATGACCATGCCGGTGGCGGCCGAGGCACCGCCGATGAAGGCCAGCAGGGCCAGGCTCGGGTGGGCTTCGGCCAGGGGCAGGCTGATCACGAACGAGTCGGACATCACCGTACCGGGCAACAGCATCTGCCCGGCCAGGGCGATCGGCACCACGAACAGCGCGGCCAGGGCCAGGTACATCGGGAACACCCAGCGGGCCAGGCGCATGTCCTGCGGTTCGATGTTCTCCACCACGGTGACATGGAACTGCCGCGGCAGGCAGATGATCGCCATCATGGCCACTGCGGTCTGCACCACCATCGAGGGCCAGTTGATGGTCTCCTGCCAATAGCTTTCCAGCTGGATCGACTGGCGTGCCTGGCTGAACAGGTCGTCGAAGCCGTCGTACAGGTTGAACACCACGAAGATGCCCACGGCGAGAAAGGCCAGCAGCTTGATCAGCGACTCGAAGGCGATCGCCAGCACCATGCCGCGGTGGTGCTCGGTCACATCCAGGCTGCGCGTGCCGAACACGATGGCGAACAGCGCCAGCACCAGCGACACCACCAGTGCGGTGTCTTGCACCCGGGTGCCGGTGGCATCGGCATTGGCACCGATCAGCAGGTTGACGCCCAGCACGATGCCTTTGAGCTGCAAGGCGATATAGGGCAGCACGCCGACCAGGCAGATCAGCGCCACCACCACCGCCAGGGTCTGCGATTTGCCGTAGCGCGCGGCGATGAAGTCGGCGATCGAGGTGATGTTCTGCTGCTTGCTGATCAGCACCATCTTCTGCAGTACCCAGGGTGCGAAGATCATCAGCAGCACTGGGCCCAGGTAGATCGGCAGAAATGCCCAAAGCTGTTCGGCGGCCTGGCCGACCGCGCCAAAGAAGGTCCAACTGGTGCAGTACACGGCCAGCGACAGGCTGTACACCCAGGCACGCAGCTTCGGCGGCAACGGTGTGCTGCGGCGGTCGCCGTAAAAGGCGATGGCGAACATGATGGCCATATAGGCCAGGGCGACCACGGCGATCAGCCCGCTGGACAACGACATGAAAACTCCGGAGCAAAAAAGATAACGCGGTCCCGATCAACCAGTCTGGCACGCAGGCGGCGGTTCGTCAGCGCAGACGATGGTCGCAGTGGCGAGTCGTCGCAGGGCGTTGCTCAAGCGGCAGCGCCAACATCAATGCCTGCGGGTGCCCATCCAGTAGAACACTGCCGCCAGTATCACGGCGTACGGCCGCTGGGTAGTGCTTGACGGCGGCGAGCATTGCCATCTCCTTGTCGTGCGGGTTTGCCGGGTATCAGCATAAGGCAGCAGAGGGCTTGCCAGCAGCAGCTTTTACCCTGCAGATTTGTGGCTTTCCGCGCCCGGCGCGCCTCCAACGCTAAAAGCCCCTCAGGAACAAGGACGATGAGTCATCCCTCGCAATTCACCTTGCTCGGCAAGCGGCGCTTCTTGCCGTTTTTCATCACCCAGTCGCTGGGTGCGTTCAACGACAACCTGTTCAAGCAGTCGCTGATCCTGGCGATCCTGTTCAAGCTCAGCCTGGGCGACGGTGACCGTTCGATCTGGGTCAACCTGTGCGCCTTGCTGTTCATCCTGCCGTTCTTTCTGTTCTCGGCACTGGGTGGGCAGTTTGGCGAGAAGTTCGCCAAGGACGCGCTGATCCGTGCGATCAAGCTGGCCGAGATCGGCATCATGGCCATTGGCGCACTGGGCTTTATCACCAACCACCTGGCGCTGATGCTGGTAGCCCTGTTTGGCATGGGCACCCATTCGGCGCTGTTCGGGCCGGTGAAGTACTCGATCCTGCCCCAGGCCCTGCGTGAAGAAGAGCTGGTGGGTGGCAACGGGCTGGTGGAGATGGGCACCTTCCTGGCCATCCTGGCCGGCACCATCGGCGCGGGTGTGATGATGTCGTCGGGCAGCTATGCCACGGTGGTGGCGGGTGGCGTGGTCGGCACGGCCGTGCTGGGCTACCTGGCCAGCCGCTGGATCCCACGGGCCGCCGCCGTGTCGCCGCAGATGCAACTGGACTGGAACATCTTCAAGCAGTCTTGGGTGATCCTGCGCATGGGCCTGGGGCAGACGCCTGCGGTGTCGCGCTCGATCGTCGGCAACTCCTGGTTCTGGTTCGTCGGCGCCATCTACCTGACCCAGATCCCGGCGTATGCCAAGGACTGGCTGCACGGCGACGGCACGGTGGTCACTCTGGTGCTGACCCTGTTCTCGGTGGGCATTGCTCTGGGTTCGCTGCTGTGCGAGCGGCTGAGCGGGCGCAAGGTGGAGATCGGCCTGGTGCCGTTCGGCTCGTTTGGCCTGACCCTGTTCGGCCTGCTCTGGTGGTGGCATTCCGGCGATGTGCCGGCTGCGCCTGTGCCGCACGACTGGCTGGCGCTGCTGGGCATGAGCCAGGCCTGGTGGATTCTGTTGTCGATCGTGGGGCTCGGGGTGTTCGGCGGCTTCTACATCGTGCCGCTGTATGCGCTGATCCAGGCGCGCACGGCCGAGGACCAGCGGGCCCGGGTAATCGCTGCCAACAACATCCTCAATGCCTTGTTCATGGTGGTGTCGGCGGTGCTCACCATCGTGCTGCTGGGGCTGGCCGAGCTGAGCATCCCGCAGCTGTTCCTGGTGGTGTCGTTGCTCAATATCGCGGTCAACGCCTACATCTTCAGCATCGTGCCCGAGTTCACCATGCGCTTTTTGATCTGGCTGCTCAGCCACTCGATGTACCGCGTGGAGCACCGCGACCTCGAACGCATCCCCGACGAAGGTGCGGCGCTGCTGGTGTGCAACCATGTCTCGTTCGTCGACGCCCTGCTGCTCGGCGGCGCGATCCGCCGGCCGATCCGCTTCGTCATGTACTACAAAATCTACAACCTGCCGGTGCTCAACTTCGTGTTTCGCACCGCAGGCGCCATCCCGATTGCCGGGCGCAGCGAGGATGAGGGCACGTACGAGCGCGCCTTTGCGCGCATCGCCGAATACCTGGCGGCGGGTGAGCTGGTGTGCATCTTCCCGGAGGGCAAGTTGACCGGCGACGGCGAGATCGATGCGTTCAAGGGTGGGGTCAGCCGCATTCTCGGTGAAACCCCGGTGCCGGTGATTCCCCTGGCGTTGCAGGGGCTGTGGGGCAGCTTTTTCAGCCGTGATCCGGGCAAGGGGTTTTTCAAGCGCTTGTGGTCGCGGGTGACCATCGTGGCCGGCGCTGCGGTTCCGGTGGAGGCTGCGCAGCCTGAGTTGTTGCGCGAGCAGGTCAGCCGCTTGCGCGGCGACCTGCGTTAAGCGGGCATGGTCAGCTGGCGCTGACTTTCAGGCCGATCAGGCCACAGATGATCAGCGCCACACTGACCAGCCGTACCAGGGCCATGGACTCGCCGAACAGGATGATCCCGGCGATCACCGTGCCCACGGCGCCAACGCCGGTCCAGATGGCGTAGGCGGTGCCCAGCGGCAGTTCTTTCATGGCCAGGCCCAGCAAGCCCAGGCTGATGACCATGGCGCCGACGGTAAGCACGGTGGGGAGCGGGCGGCTGAAGCCGTCGGTGTACTTCAGGCCTACCGCCCAGCCGACTTCGAACAGGCCGGCGAAAAACAGGATGATCCAGGACATAGGTGCCTCCATTGTTGCCAACGATGGGGCCGTCCCCGGAGTGGTCACGCGGTGCGTCGTGAGGCCGTCCCCACAGTGGGCAATAGGGTGCACATTTTCTGATGGCTGGGCAAGTCAGTGCCTGGCAGGTTCGCCACGTTCATCTACCGGCAAAGGCGCTTCCATACGGCGGAACCAGGTCGACAGCAGCGCCCCCGAAATATTGTGCCAAACGCTGAACAGTGCGCTCGGCACCGCCGCCAATGGCGAGAAATGCGCCGCCGCCAAGGCTGCCCCCAACCCTGAGTTCTGCATGCCCACCTCCAATGCCAGCGACTTGCGCTGGGCCAGTGGCAGTTTGCAGAGCTTGCCGGTGAGGTAACCCAGCAGGTAGCCGAAGCTGTTGTGCAGCATCACCACGGCCATGATCAGCAGGCCCGACTCGGCGATTTTCGCCTGGCTGGCCGCCACCACCGCACAGACGATCATGACGATGCTCACCACCGACACCAGTGGCAACACCTGCACCGCCGCCTGCACCCGCGCGCCCAGCAGGCGCTGGGCCAGCACGCCGAGCACGATCGGCAGCATGACCAGCTGCAGGATCGACCAGAACATGTCCATGAACGAGACCGGCAGCCAGGCCGAGGCCAGGAACCAGATCAACGCCGGGGTCAGCAGCGGGGCGAGCAGGGTGGTGACGGCGGCAATCGCCACCGCCAGCGCCAGGTCGCCCTTGGACAGCCAGACCATCACGTTCGAAGCCGTGCCGCTAGGGCAGCAGCCGACCAGGATCACGCCCACGGCAATCTCGGGCGGCAGGTGGAACAGCTGGCACAGTAGCCAGGCCATGCCTGGCATGATCACGAAGTGCGCCACCACCCCCAGCATCACCCGCCAGGGCTGGCGGGCGAGGGCGGCGAAGTCATCGAGCTTGAGGGTCAGGCCCATGCCGAACATCACCAGGCCCAGCAACGGTACGATGGCCACTTTCAGGGCGATGAACCATTGCGGTTGCAGGAAGGCCAGCACGGCGAATACCAGCACCCAGAGGGCAAAGGTATTGCCGACGAAGCGGCTGAGGGCGGCGAGGGCACGCATGGGCAGGTCCTTGTACTTATAGAGATGCAGTTTTCGAGGGCCTCTTCGCGGGGCGAGCCCGCTCCCACAGGTACCCCGATGAGCTTGAGATCAAGCGGGGTACCTGTGGGAGCGGGCTCGCCCCGCGAAGAGGCCGGTACTGGCTGAGAATACGTCCCAGCCCAGCCCCGACATTTCATGCCACTCAGACCCCTTGCGGAATCTCCTCCCCACCCAATGCCTCGAACAGCACCGGCAGGAATTCGGTAAAGGTCATCATCATCAGCAGGAAGCTGGCATCGAACTGCTGCTGGGCTTCATCGCCGCCATCCTGTTCTGCCTGCTCTTGCAGCAGCTCCTCGAACTTCAGGCGCTTGATGACCATCTTGTCGTCCAGCACGAACGACAGTTTGTCCTGCCAGGCCAGGGCCAGCTGGGTGACCACCTTGCCGGTGCTCAGGTGCAGCTGGATTTCTTCGCTGGTCAGGTCCTGGCGCTTGCAGCGCACGATGCCACCATCTTCGGCAGTGTCGCGCAGCTCACACTCGTCCAGTACATAGAAGCCTTCGGCGGCTTGCTGCGACTTGACCCAGTCGGTCATGGTGGCGACGGGTGCGATCTTCACGGTTGCCGGGCGTACCGGCAGCGAGCCCATCACTTCACGCAGGGTCGACAGCAGGTCTTCGGCACGCTTGGCGCTGGCCGAGTTGACCAGGATCATGCCCAGGCGCGGCGCGATGGCGGCGAAGATCATCGAGCGCCGAATGAAGGCACGCGGCAGGAAGGCCTGGATGATCTCGTCCTTGATCTGGTCGCGTTCCTTCTTGTAGACCTTGCGCATCTGCTCGGTCTCGATCTCTTCGACCTTTTCCTTGACGGCGTCATTGACCACGCTGCTTGGAAGGATACGTTCTTCCTTGCGCGCGGCGATCAGCAGGAACTCGCCGCTGACGTGCACCAGGGGAGCGTCTTCGCCCTTGCCGAACGGCGCGACGAAGCCATAGGTGTTCAGCTCCTGGCTGGCGCAGGGACGGGCCGGCTTGCTGGCCAGGGCGGTTTCCAGCGCTTCGGCGTCGAATGGAACATCCTGGGTCAGGCGGTAGGTCAGCAGGTTCTTGAACCACATGAGGGGCAATCTCTCCTTAATGCATAAGGCGGGCATTATTCTCCGAGCAGTGGTTCCCGTCCAACCCTGTCAGAGGGCCAGCACCTATATATAGAAGAAGAAAAGACCAGCGTTGCTAGGTCTTTGAAAGGCTTCGAAAAATTTTTTAAAAAAGTCGAAAAAAGTGCTTGCCAGGGTGGGGGCTCATCCGTAGAATGCGCGCCACACCGAGACGAAAGGGTGATTAGCTCAGCCGGGAGAGCATCTGCCTTACAAGCAGAGGGTCGGCGGTTCGATCCCGTCATCACCCACCACTCGATGTATAGCGCAGCGGTAGTTCAGTCGGTTAGAATACCGGCCTGTCACGCCGGGGGTCGCGGGTTCGAGTCCCGTCCGCTGCGCCATATTCAACTTCCAGGGCCCACTGAACACCCGGAAGTTACAGGAAAAGCGACCTTAGGGTCGCTTTTTTTGTTTCTGCTTTTTGAGGCGTTCTGCGGTTCAGCACGGCCCCTGTGGTAGCGGGCCGGCGTTGGCGGTGCAAGGCCGCATCAACGCATGCGTTCTTCCTTGCGCAACGTCAGCACTTCAACCCCTGCTTCGGTCACCGCCACCGTATGTTCCCACTGCGCCGACAGCGCATGGTCGCGGGTAATCACCGTCCAGCCATCCTTCAAGGTCCGAGTGCCACGCCCGCCCTGGTTGATCATCGGTTCGATGGTAAACACCATCCCGGGCTTGAGCTTCATGCCCATGCCGCGCTGGCCAAAATGCAGCACCTCGGGCCCTTCGTGCATCTGCTGGCCAATGCCATGGCCGCAATACTCGCGCACCACGCTAAAGCCGGCTGCCTCGGCATGTACCTGGATGGCATGGCCAATGTCGCCAAGCGTCGCCCCGGGGCGCACTTGCTCGATGCCTTTCCATAGCGCGTCGTAGGTCGTTTCGACCAGCCGACGCGCCTCGTCGTTGATCGGGCCAATGCAGTACATTTTCGACGAATCGGCGATGTAGCCGCCTTGTTCAAGGGTGATGTCGACATTGATGATCGACCCCTCGTTGAGCACCTCATCCGCCTTCGGCATGCCGTGACACACCACGTGGTCCACCGAGGTATTCAGGGCGTAAGGGAAACCGTACTGGCCCTTGCTTGCCGGCCGAGCCTTGAGCGTTTCGACGATATAGCGCTCGGCGTGGTCGTTGATCTGCATCGTGGTCACGCCGGGGCGTATGAAACCATCGAGTTCAGCGAACACTTGGGCCAGCAACCGGCCGGCGTTGCGCATCAGGTCGAGTTGGGCGGGGGTTTTGAGGATCACCTGGGACATGGGGAGAAGGCAGTAACTCTGGCAGAAATGTGCCCCAGCATAGCGCCACGGGCCTTCGCGGTGCCACCGCATGGTGCGGCAAACCGGCCCCGCACGGGCGCGCGGGCCGCCAGCGAAGAGGCCCGCACAGCTGGCCCGCTAATTGCTGACTGACCCCTACCCAGGGCAATCAATGCCGATTGCCCGCACCTCTTCACGACAAAGGCGCCGTGTTGCCCCGCTTGCCATGCAAGCGGGGGCAGCCGGCGCCTTTTGCGTTTCCCAAGGAGACCGGCCCATGAGCAGCAGCGAAGTACGCAGTGTCTGCCCGTATTGCGGCGTCGGCTGTGGCATCGTCATGCGCGTTGCCGATGGCAAGGTCAGCAAGATCAGCGGCGACAAGCAGCACCCCAGCAACTTTGGCCGCTTGTGCACCAAGGGCCTGACCGCGCACGTGCCGCTGACCGCCGCCGGGCGCATGGAGGATGCCTACCTGCGTCAGCAGCGCAGCCAGCCGCCGGTGCGCGCCAGCATGGATCAGGCCATTGCGGCCACCGCCGCACGCCTGCGCGGCATCGTTGACCAGCACGGCCCGGATGCCGTGGCGCTGTATGTGTCCGGGCAGATGTCGCTGGAGGCCCAGTACCTGGCCAACAAACTGGCCAAGGGCTTTATCCGCACCCGCCATATCGAGTCCAACTCGCGCCTGTGCATGGCCAGCGCCGGCAGTGGCTACAAACTGTCGCTCGGTGCCGATGGCCCACCTGGCAGTTACCAGGACTTCGAGCACGCCGACGTATTCCTGGTAATCGGCGCCAACATGGCCGACTGCCACCCGATTTTGTTCCTGCGTCTGCTGGACCGGGTCAAGGCCGGCGCCAAGCTGATCGTCGTCGACCCGCGGCGCAGCGCCACCGCCGACAAGGCCGACCTGTTCCTGCAGGTACGCCCCGGCAGCGACATGGCCTTGCTCAACGGCCTGTTGCATCTGCTACACCGCAACGGCCACACCCACCCCGACTTCATCGCTCGCCACACCGACGGCTGGGACGAACTGCCAGCCTTTCTCGACGACTACAGCCCCGAGCGCGTGGCCGCCATCACCGGGCTGGCCGAGGCCGACATCATCAAGGCCGCCGAATGGATCGGCCGTGCCAACAACTGGATGAGCTGCTGGACCATGGGCCTGAACCAGAGCATCCACGGTACCTGGCACAGTAACGCCCTGTGCAACCTGCACCTGGCCACCGGCGCTATCTGCCGCCCCGGTAGCGGGCCTTTCTCGCTGACCGGCCAACCCAACGCCATGGGCGGCCGCGAGATGGGCTACATGGGGCCCGGCCTGCCAGGCCAGCGCTCGGCGCTGGTGGAAGACGACCGCGCGTTCGTCGAACAGCAGTGGCAACTGCCACCAGGTACCCTGCGCAGCGAAGGCGGCGAGGGTACGGTGGCGCTGTTCGAACAGCTGAAAGCAGGGGACGTGAAAGCCTGCTGGATCATCTGCAGCAACCCGGTGGCCAGCGTCGCCAACCGCCAGCAGGTGATCGACGGCCTGCGCCGGGCCGAGCTGGTGATCTCCCAGGATGCGTTTCTCGACACCGAGACCAACCGCTATGCCGATATCCTCCTGCCTGCGGCACTGTGGGCCGAAGGTGAGGGCGTGATGATCAACAGCGAGCGCAACCTCACCTTGATGCCACGCGCCGTGGCGCCTCCTGGCCAGAGCCTGCCGGACTGGCAGATCATCGCCCGGGTGGCCTGCGCGATGGGCTATACCGACGCGTTCGATTACGCCGATGCCGAAGCGGTGTACGACGAGATTCGCCGCTTCCATAACCCCGCCACCGGCTACGACCTGCGCGGCATCGGCTACACCGACCTGCGTGCGCAGCCGCGCCAGTGGCCATGCGCACCAGGGCGTGACAGCGACCGCAGCCCATTGCGCTACCTGAACGATGGCAGCAGCCAGACGCTGCTGCACGACGCCCAGGGCCAGCGCCCGGCGCTGGCGTTCCCCACCGCCAGCGGCAAGGCCCGCTTTTTCGCTCGGCCCTGGTTGCCGGCAGCGGAGTTGCCGGATGACGCCTACCCCCTGGTGCTCAACACAGGCCGCGTGCAGCACCAGTGGCACACCCTGACCAAGACCGGCAAGGTGCCGGCGCTGAACAAGCTGGAGCCTGGCCCTTTCATCGAAATCCATCCCGAGGACGCCGCACGGCTTGGCATCGCCGAAAAGGACCAGGTGGCCATTCGCTCTCGCCGTGGTCAGGCCGTGCTGCCGGCGCGCATCAGCGACCGGGTCATGCCAGGTAACTGCTTCGCGCCGTTTCACTGGAACGACCTGATCGGCGAGCAGTTGGCCATCAATGCCGTCACCTGTGATGCGGTCGACCCACTGTCGCTGCAGCCCGCCTTCAAACACTGCGCCGTGGCCCTTGAGCGGGTTGCCGGCGAACGTATCGACGCCCTCGACCTGAGCGGCGCCACTGCCCACCCGGAGTCTGCCCACATGCCGACCGCCACCCTGTCTCGTCTGCTTGGCCTGGACAACCTGCCGGCCCCGGCGCTGGCCGAGCAAGAGCGCCATTACCTGCAGGGCTTCTTGCTTGGCCTGGAGCAGGCCCGCGCCGAGGGTGTGCCAAGCCTGCCGGCTAGCGCGCCACTGGCCGCTAACCGACGGTGGTTCGTTGATGGCCTGCTGGCGGGCGTGTTCGCGCAGCCTTCGGCGCTGCCCAGCCGGGTGCTGGAGGCGCCGCAGCACCAGGTGCTGTGGGCCTCGCAGACCGGTAACGGCGAGGCGCTGGCCGAGCGCTGTGCCGAGCGCCTGCGTGACGCCGGCTTGGCGGTGCGCCTGAATTGCATGGATACACTCAGCCCGCAGCAGTTGCGCGGTGCTGCCAGTGTGGTGCTGATCGCCAGTACCTTCGGCGATGGCGACGCGCCCGACAGTGCGGCGCTGTTCTGGCAGGCACTGCAAGGCGAGGAGGGCGGCCACTGCGCCGATGTGCCCTATGCCGTATTGGCCCTGGGCGATTCCAGTTACGGCCAGTTCTGCGGGTTTGGCCGCAAGCTCGATCAGCGCCTGGCCGAGCTGGGTGGGCGGCGACTGCTGCAACGGGTGGATTGCGAGCCGGATTACGATGAGGCATTCGCCACCTGGCTCGACGCCTTGTTGGCGCGGTTGGCTGACGCCGCCGCGCCCCACGCCAGTGACGCGCCTTCGCCTGCGCAGGCCTGCAGCAAGCAGCAGCCATGGTCGGCCACCTTGCTGGAGAACCGCGTGCTCAATGCCCCGGGTGCCAGCAAGGAGACGCGCCAGTTGGTGTTCGACCTGGCTGGCAGCACCTTCAGCTACCAGGCGGGCGACGCCCTGGGCGTATGGCCGCGCAACTGCCCGGCGCTGGTCGAAGAGCTGCTGGCGCTGATGCGGCTCGATGGCCAGACCCTGGTCGAGGTCAAAGGCCAGGCCTCACTGCCGCTGGCCGATGCCATGGAGGCGCACCTGGAAATCGCCAAGGTCACCCCGGCGCAGTTGCAGGTGTTCAGCCAGAGCGCCGAGGCCCTGCGCCGGTTGCTCCAGCCCGAGCACAAGGCCGAGCTGCAAAACTGGTTGTGGGGGCGGCAGTTGGCGGATGTGCTGCGCGAGTTCCCCCAGGACCTGCCCTTGGTCACCTGGCTCGACCTGTTAAAACCCTTGCAGCCACGCCTGTACTCGATCAGCTCCAGCCCGTTGGCGCACCCTGGCCAAGTTCACCTGACCGTCTCGACCGTGCGTTACGGGCAGCGCAAGGGCGCTTGCTCGACCTTCCTCGCCGACCGCGCGCACGGCATCAAGGTGGCGATCTTCCCGCAGGCCTCGAAGCATTTTCGCCTGCCCGAGGACGATAACGTGCCGGTGATCATGGTTGGGCCGGGCACCGGCATCGCGCCGTTTCGGGCGTTTCTCGAAGAACGAGAAGCGCGTGGGGCACGCGGGGGCAACTGGCTGTTTTTCGGCGAGCAGTATGCGGCCAGCGACTTCTATTACCAGGCACAGTTGCAGGCATGGCAAGCGACAGGCCACTTGCGTCTGGATACCGCGTTCTCCCGCGACCAGGCCGAGAAAATCTATGTGCAGCAGCGCCTGCACGAGCAAGGCGCCGACCTTTGGCGCTGGCTGGAGGCGGGTGCCTACTTTTATGTGTGCGGTGATGCCCAGCGCATGGCCAAGGATGTGGACAGCGCGCTGCGCAGGGTCGTCGCCGAGCACGGTGGCATGAGCGAGGCCGCGGCGGATGCGTATGTTGAAGGGTTAAGCAAGGCCAAGCGTTATCGGCGCGATGTGTATTGAGTGCACCGGGATGGGGATGGGTGCACCTTGGCTGTGCGGTTTTTTCTGGAATGTCCGATGACTTTTCTGGCCCTGTCGCGTTTGAACAGGCGATACAGCATTTGGCACATTCCCTGCTTTATCACGTTCACAACACGCCCCACTGATCAACGGCGATCAACCAGGGGCACACCCTGATGAGTACAGGCAAAGGCGCCTGGAGCTTCCGCTCCAGGCGTTTTTTTTTGATCGAGGATCGGCTATGACGGCAACAGCGAACGGCAGGCAACGAGAGCAACTGGTGATTGTCGGCAACGGCATGGTCGGCCACCACTGCGTCGAGCAATTGATCGAGCGTGGCGCCTTGCAGCACTTCGAGGTGCGGGTGTTCGGTGAAGAACGCCAGCGTGCCTACGACCGTGTGCACCTCTCCGAATACTTCGGCGGCAGCTGCGCCGAGACCCTGGCGATGTGCGAGCAGGGTTTCTACCCTAGCCAAGGCGTGCACCTGCACCTGGGCGAAGCGGTGGTGGAGATCGACCGCACGCGCCGCGAGGTGGTTACCCCCCAAGGCCGCTACGCGTACGACCAGTTGATACTGGCCACCGGCTCCTACCCGTTCGTCCCGCCGATCGAAGGGGCCAGCGGCAACGCTCGCCTGGTCTACCGCACCCTCGACGATCTCGATGCAATCCGCGCCGCCGCCAGCAATGCCCAGCGTGGCGTGGTGGTGGGTGGCGGCCTGCTGGGCCTGGAGGCGGCCAATGCACTCAAGTCCCTGGGCCTGGAAGCGCATGTGGTGGAGTTTGCCCCACGCTTGATGCCGGTGCAGCTGGACAGCGAGGGCGGTGCGGCGCTCAAGGCACAGATCGAGGCCCTGGGCGTGGGCGTGCACCTGTCCCGCGCCACCCAGTCGATCAGTGCCGGTGAGGGCTATCGCTACCGCATGAACTTCGACGGCGGCGAACACCTGGAAACCGACCTGATCGTGTTCTCCGCCGGCATCCGCCCGCAGGACGCCCTGGCCCGCGCATGCGGGTTGGACACTGCCGCGCGGGGCGGGGTGGTGGTCGACAACCACTGTCGCTCCAGCGATGCGCGCATCTTCGCCATCGGCGAGTGCGCGTCGTGGAACGGCAGCGTGTTCGGCCTGGTTGCGCCGGGCTACAGCATGGCCCGTAACCTGGCGGCGCTGCTGGTGGGGGATGCCGCGGTTGCCTTCACCGGTGCCGACATGTCGACCAAGCTCAAGCTGCTGGGCGTGGATGTCGGCTCGATCGGCGATGCCCATGGCGCCACGCCAGGCTCGCGCAGCTACCGCTTCATCGACGAAGCCAACGCCGCCTACCGTCGGCTGGTGGTGGATGCCAGCGGCAAGCATGTGCTGGGCGCGGTGCTGGTGGGTGACAACAGCTACTACGACACCCTGTTGCAGTACGCGCAGAACGGTATAGCCCTGCCTGCCGACCCGGCCGCGTTGATCCTGCCACAAACGGGCGGCGCTCCGGCCCTGGGTGCCGATGCCCTGCCCGACAGCGCGACCATCTGCTCGTGCCACAACGTCAGCAAGGGCGCGGTCTGCGCCGCCATCGACAGCGGCTGCAGCGACCTTGCCTCGGTCAAGGGCTGCACCAAGGCGGCCAGCGGTTGCGGCGGCTGCGCGGCCTTGCTCAAGCAGGTGTTCGAGCACGAACTCACGGCCCGCGGCGTGACGGTCGACAAGAGCCTGTGCGAACACTTTGCCTACACCCGCCAGGAGCTTTACGGGCTGGTACGGGTTGGCGGTATCCGCACTTTCCATGACCTGCTCGTGCGCCATGGCAAAGGCCATGTGGGCTGCGCTATCTGCAAGCCGGCGGTGGGCAATATCCTTGCTTCGTGCTGGAACCAGCCGATCATGGACCCGGCGCTGGTACCGCTGCAGGACACCAACGACACGTTCATGGCCAACATGCAGAAAAACGGCACTTACTCGGTGGTGCCGCGCATACCGGGCGGTGAAATCACCCCCGACAAGCTCATCGTCATTGGCCAGGTGGCCAAGAAGTACGACTTGTACACCAAGATCACCGGCGGCCAGCGCATCGACCTGTTTGGGGCCCAGTTGCACGAACTGCCGCTGATCTGGGGCGAGTTGATCGAGGCCGGCTTCGAGACGGGCCATGCCTACGGCAAGTCGACCCGCACGGTGAAGTCATGCGTGGGCAGCACCTGGTGCCGTTATGGCGTGCAGGACAGCGTGGCCATGGCCCTGCGCCTGGAGGACCGCTACAAGGGCCTGCGCAGCCCGCACAAGCTCAAGTTCGCGGTATCCGGCTGCACCCGCGAATGCGCCGAAGCGCAGAGCAAGGACATCGGCGTGATCGCCACCGACAAGGGCTGGAATCTCTACGTCTGCGGCAACGGCGGCATGCGCCCGCGCCACGCCGAGCTGTTCGCCACCGACCTGGACGACGACACCTTGGTACGCCTGATCGACCGCGTGCTGATGTTCTACATCCGCACCGCCGACAAGCTGCAACGCACCTCGGTATGGCGTGAAAACCTGGAGGGGGGGTTGGCCTACCTCAAGCAGGTGATCCTCAACGACAGCCTGGGCCTGGCAACCGAGCTGGAAGCACAGATGCAGCATGTGGTCGATCACTATGAATGCGAATGGGCCAACGCCCTCAACGACCCGGAAAAGCTCAAGCGCTTCCGCACCTTCGTCAACGACCACCGCGCCGACCCGGACGTGCACTTCGTCCGCGAGCGCGAACAACGCCGCCCTGCTGCAGCGTTGCACCTGATTCCCACTGTCGAGGAGGCTGTCTGATGAACCTGTCAAATACTGCTGTAGCGCACCAACCCAACTGGCAAACGGTCTGTCAGGCCCGCGATTTGGTTGCCGATTCCGGCGTGGTGGTGTGGCACGAGGGGGCCCAGGTGGCGCTGTTCTATCTGCCAGGGCAGGAGCAGGCGTTGTATGCGTTGGACAACCGTGACCCGCGCTCGGGGGCCAACATCATCGGCCGTGGGCTGGTGGGGAGTGTGCAGGGCCAGCTGGTGGTGGCGGCGCCGCTCTACAAGCAGCATTTCAGCCTGCACAGCGGGCATTGCCTGGAGGATGCCGCGCAGCGGCTGCGGGTGTGGCCGGTGCGCTTGAATGGTGAGGCGGTCGAGTTGGCGGGGGGCTGATGAATTGTTGAACCCCCGGACGCTGTTCGCCGTAGGATTTTCGCCGTATGGGAGATCGAGCGCCGCCCGCGCGGCGCTTCGCGGGGCAAGTCGGATCGCCGCACCGCCGCTCCCACATCTGTTTCGGGCCAGTTATGCCTGATGCATTGGCGCGCGGCCCTTTGGTGCCCGCCACAATATCGCGTCGTACAAACAAGGCGGTCGCGCGCAAATGGCACAGGCCTCACTGGCCCGAAACAGATGTGGGAGCGGCGGTGCGGCGATCCGACTTGCCCCGCGAAGCGCCGCGCGGGCGGCGCTCGATCTCCCAGGCGACAAAAACGCTGCGGCGAGCACTATAAAAGCTGCCCACTCCCCCCAATGCGGTAAGCTTCAGGCCATGAACCTCGACACCCGCATCAAGTACCGCCACCTGCTGTGCTTCCTGGAAATCGCCCGGCAGGGCAGCCTGGCCAGGGCTGCCGATAGCCTCGCCATCAGCCAGCCAGCGATTTCCAAGACCCTCAAGGAACTCGAAGAGCTGCTGGAAGCACGCCTGTTCGAACGCAGCCGGCACGGCGTCGAACTGACCCCGGCCGGCACCCGCTTCATGCGCTACGCCGGGCCCAGCGTACAGGCCCTGCGCGATGGCGTGAGCAGCCTGCGCGGCGAAGCACGGGCGCCGTCGCAAGTGCGCATTGGCGTGCTCTCTACCGTCGAGGGCTTGTTGATGCCCGAAGTGCTGTGCCGCCTGCATCAGCGTCATGAGGCGTTGCTGATCAGCGTGGTGACGGGGGCCAGTGCGCAGTTGCTCGGGCAGTTGCGCCTGGGTGAGCTGGAGCTGGTGGTCGGGCGCATGACCGATAGCCCGCAGATTCAAGGCCTGTCGTTCGAGCACCTGTACAGCGAGTCGATGAGCCTGGTCGTGCGGCCGGGGCACCCGCTGCTGGCCACCACGCCAGTGGAACGGGCGCAGGTGGGGCGCTATCCGCTGGTCTTGCCACCCCCTGGCACCACCATTCGCCAGCACGCCGACAGCCTGTTCGTTCAATGTGGTGTGCAGCTGCCGGCGCAGCGCTTGGAGACCTTGTCGTTGGCCTTGAGCCGCCGCTATCTGCTGGGCAGTGATGCCGTGTGGGTGGCACCGCGCGACGCCGTGCTGATCGACCTTGGCCGTGGCGAACTGGTCGAACTCGACCTGGGCGTGCGCGAGCCGGGCGGCTCGGTCGGCATCTGTCGCAATGCCGCCTTGCCGCAGAGCCTGCCGGGGCAGTGGGTGTGCGAGGTGCTGCGCGAGGTGGCGGGGCAGTACCGCGAGGGTAGCTACCCCTGAACCCGTGCTGTCAGCAGGGCACTGAGCGCCTTGAGGTTGTCATCGCTCAGGCTGCCGCTGGCCGCCATCAGGCGTAGCTGCGCCTGCAAGATGGCATAGCGCTGGCGGGCCAGTTGCAGGCGGGTGCGGGTTAGCTGCTGCTCGGCATCCAGCACGTCGCTGCTGATGCGCGCGCCTGCCTCGAAGGCGTGCGTGGTGATCCGCAGGTCACTCTGGCTGGAGCGCATGGCCTGTTGCAGGGCCTGGTACTGACTGATGCCGCCCGTCAGGTTGAGGTAGGCCTGGCGCGCCATGAAATCAGCTTCGCGCCGTGCATCTTCCAGCTCATCTTCGGCCGCGCCCTGCAGGGCACGCGCCTCGCGGGTACGGCTCTGAGTACCGCCACCGGCATACAGCGGCACGCTCAGTTGCACGCCAACCACCGTCTGGGTGTATTTCTCCTCGGGTACGGTGACGTCGTAAAGGCTGCCACCGACCGAGGCAAAACGGCCATGCGCGGCCACCAGGTCGAGGGTTGGCAGGTGGCCGGCTCGTTGTTTTTCCACTTCCTGCTCGGCGATCAGTTGGCGCACCTCGGCGGCCTGCACCTTCAGGTTGTGCTGGCGTGCCTGGTCGGTCCAGGCATCCAGCCGGGCCGGTTGCGGGCCACTGAACGCCACCTCGTCATCGAGCCTGGCCAACTCGCCCGGCGTGCTGCCGGTCAGCCTCGCCAATGCCTGCTGGTTGAGGCGCAAGGCATTGCCGGCGGCAATCTGTTCGGCCTGCGCCAGGTCGTAGCGGGCCTGGATGCGCTGCACTTCGTTTTCGGTCCCCGAGCCCTCGCGCCGAAAGCGCTGTGCCTTGTCCAGCTGCTGGCCAAGGGTCTGCATTTGCTGGCGGCTGGTGCCCAGTTGGTCTTCGGCAAGCAACAGCTCGAAGTAGGCGTCGGCCACGCGCAGTATCAGGTCCTGGCGCGCGGCCAGCAGGTCGATTTCGCCCGCCGTTGCCAGGGCCTTGCCCTGTTCATGGCCGATGACGTTCTGCCAGCGCAGCAGGGGCTGGATCAATACCAGCGCGTAGGCATTGGAGTTGTCGCGGTTGCGGCTGGCCGCCCCGCTGTGCTCGCGGTCGACCCAGGCTGCGCCGCTTTCCAGGGACAGGTGCGGCAGCAACGTGGCGAGCCCCTGCGGGGCCTTTTGCGCGGCCGCCAGCTGGCGTTGCTGGGCGGCGGCATAGGCCATGTCATGCCCCAGGGCCTGCTGGTAGGTCTGGTACAGGTCGCGGGCCTGTACGGGGCTGGCGCAGACCAGCGCCAGTATCAGCACCGCTAGGCGGATTCGTGTGCATTGTCCGAGCACGTCGCGGACTCCTTTGCAAGTGAGGGCTTGTGTTGGCGGGGGTTGCGCATCAGTAGCACCATCGGGACGCCGATCAGCATCACCGCACCGAGCAGGCCGAAGAGCATGCTGAAACCGAGCATCTGCGCCTGCTCCCGGGCCTGGACGAAGGCCAGCAGGGCGTTGGCCTGGTCAGCGCCGAGCAGCTCGGTGGAGAGCCGCCGCGGGTCGAGGCTGGCCAGGTCCCAGCCGCTGGTGACCAGGCGGTTTTCGTCGACATGCTCGGCGAGCTGCCGGTAGCGCGCCCAGGAAAAACGCGTGAGCAGGGTGGCGGCGATGGCGATACCGACGCTGCCTCCGAGCTGGCGCATCAGGTTGAGCACGCCCGAACCTACCGAGATCAGCTGTACCGGCAGTTGGCGCATGGCCAGGTTGGTCAGCGGCACGAAGATCATGCCCAGGCCGAACCCCCGGATGATCAGCGGCCAGTACAGTGTGTCGGGGTTGCTCTGCAGGGTGAACTGGGTATGCAGGTACATGGCGTAGCCGTAGACCAGGATGCCCACGCAGATGAAGTAGCGCTCATCGATGCGGTTTTCCTGCGACAGCTTGCCGATCACCAAGGTGCTGACCGCGCTGGCCAGGGCCCCAGGGAAGATCACCAGGCCGCTCTGGTAGGCACTTTGTTCGAGCAGCGTCTGTAGCAGCAGGGGCACCATGAACAGCGTGCTGTACAGGCCGAAACCGACGCAGAAGGCGCACACCGAACCCAGCAGGAACTCGCGGTTGTTGAACAGCGCCAGGTTGACGATCGGGTTGCTCACCCGCCGCTCCCAGTAGCAGAAGCCCACCAGGCCAAGCAGCGCCAGGGCCAGGCACAGCAGGCTGAGGTCCGACTCCAGCCAGTCCCAGTGCTCGCCGCGCTCCAGCAGGATCTGCAAGCTGCCGACACCGACGGCAAGCAACAGGAAGCCCAGGTAGTCGATGCTCTGCGGGCGCCGCTCGTTGGGCGAGTCGCCCACGCACAGCCAGGCCAGCAGCAGGGCCAGCGCACCAATGGGCAGGTTGATCAGGAAGATCCAGTGCCAGGAGAACTCATCGATCAGGTAGCCCCCCACCGACGGGCCGAGGGTCGGCCCCATCATCACCCCGACGCCATACAAGGCCATGCCTGAGCTGACCTTCTCCTTGGGGAACACGTCATAGATGATCGCCTGCGAGATGCCCAGCAGGCCGCCCCCGGCCAGGCCTTGTATCACGCGCCACAGCACCAGCTGCCAGAGCTCCTGGGACACGGCGCAACCGAGTGACGCCAGCACGAACAGCGCCGATGACACCAGGTAGTAGCGGCGCCGGCCAAACCAGGCAGACAGCCAGCCGCTGGCTGGCAGGATCACCACATTGGCCACGATGTAACCGGTAGAGATCCAGGAGATTTCGTCCACCGACGCGCCAAAGCTGCCCATCAGGCTTGGAATGGCGACGTTGACGATGGTCACGTCGAGCAGCTCCATCATCGAGATCAAGGTAACCGTCACGGCCACCAGCCAGGGCGACTTCATAGTGCCTGCCCGCTGTCGCGGGTATCGACCTCGACGAACACGCTCATGCCTTGGCTAAGTGCCTGTTGCATGGCCGTGGGCAGTTGCCGGAACTCGATCCGTGCCTGGATGCGCTGCACCACCTTGGTGAAGTTGCCGGTGGCGTTCTCCTGCGGCAGCAGCGAGAACCGCGCACCGGTGGCCGGTACCAGGCTG
Source organism: Pseudomonas sp. Irchel s3f19 (assembly GCF_900187555.1). Classification (NCBI taxonomy): domain Bacteria; kingdom Pseudomonadati; phylum Pseudomonadota; class Gammaproteobacteria; order Pseudomonadales; family Pseudomonadaceae; genus Pseudomonas; species Pseudomonas sp. Irchel s3f19. Next base: position 670,672 of record NZ_FYDW01000003.1, read on the forward strand.
TGCACCACACCCTCGAACTGCTGCCCGGGAAAGGCGTCGACGCTGATGCGTGCCGGTTGGCCGACCCGTACTCGGCCGATCTGGGTTTCCTTGAAGTTGGCCACCACCCACATGCGCTCGGTGCTGACCAGGCTCAGCAGCTTTTGCCCGGCCACCACGAATTGCCCAGGCTGCACATCCTTGTGCACGATGACCCCGGCCCGTGGCGAGGCCTGCCGGGTATCCTGCAGCTCGATACGGGCCAGGGCCAAGGCCGATTCGGCTGCCTTGATCCGGTACTCTTCCACCTTCAGTGCCGCCTGGTTGGCCAAGGTGCCTTCACGGGCGGCAGTGGAGTTGTCCCGGGCAGCCTGCAATTGATGGTTCAGGGCATCGAAGCGGGCGCGCGCGGCTTCCAGGTCCTGGGTGCTGACCACACCCTGCTCGGCCAGCCGTTGCGTGCGCCGATAGTCGCTGCGGGCCTGCTCGGCGTTGGCCACCAGTTGTCCGATGGTGGCCTGTGCTGCCTGGCTGCGTGCGGCGGCACTGCGCACCTGGCTGTCCATCAGGCCAGGCATGCCGCCCTGGCCTGTGGCGACCAGCGCGCCCAGATAATTGGCTCGGGCCTGTTCGAGCCGCTGCTGGTATTCGTCCTCACGCACCTGGAACAGCAGGTCTCCCTGGTTCACCCGGGTGTTCTCGTGCACTGGCACTTGTACCACCACGCCGCTCAGCCTGGCCCGAATAGGGATGATCACGCCTTCCACTTCGGCGTTGTCGGTGCTGACGTACTGCTTTGCGTATTGCCAGCGTTGCAGCCCCAGTACGGCCAGGCCTGCGATGACCAGCACCGATACTGCCAACTTGGTGTACTTGCCTTTCACCATGTCACACGCTCTCGTCCTTGTCGTTTAAGGCCATTGCCCCTTGCCTGCGGCCTGCGCAGGCAAGGGGCAATGCTCAGCTGGCTGCCGCCACGCAAGTGGCTTGCGCAGTCGCGGTGGCGCGCTGGTTGAGCAGTTCGAACACGCCGTCCCACAGCACGGTACGGGCTACCAGCGCATCGGCTGCACTCTTGGCCAGCGCCTGTTGCTGTGCGGGTTCGCTGACGATCTCGGCGATGATGCGTTTGGCCGCCGGGCCGTGATCGTCACCGTCCATCTCGATGTGGCGCTTGAGGTAGTAGGTCAGCATCGGCACGCTGGCTTCCTCGATCGCCCAGCGCTGCAGCAGGCCGCCGAACATGTCGGGGATGATGTCCTCGCGGCCGAAGAAGAAGTACGCCAGTACCTGCTCGGTCGAGCCATGCAGGGCAACGTCGAGGGTCTTGCTGACGAATACCTTGGCCGGCAGCGGGATGTCGACGTTGGTCAACGCCTGGGCCAGTGGCACGCCTGCTTGCAGCAGGGCCTGGAATTGACGGAACGGGCCAGTGTCGGCGCCAATCTCGTCCATGGCGCTGAGGTACAGGTCCAGGTGGCTGATGAAGCCGCCGCCAGGGTGCTCGTCGGTTTCTTCGCCGGTGACGATCTCGTTGATCAGCCGCGCGGCAATGATGTGCCGCGGCGGCAGCCAGGGCAGGGTGACGCAGGTCAGGTCGCGCTGGATACGCTTGAGCAGCGTCATGAAATCCCACACGGCGAACACGTGGTTCTCCATCAGCAGGCGCACGTCATCCAGCGAGCTGATCCTGGCGAACAGGGGGTGTGCCAGCAGGGTGCGGCGTTCATTCTCGATCATTGCATCAACATCAAAAGACATACTCGGCTCCTTGAGTGTGGGGGCGGTGTACCGGGCGCTGATTACTGCCCGGGGCGGCCTGGCGGTGGCATTGCTTGCCAGGCGCCGGCATAGGGGAAACGTGCCTTGCAGTAGCGCAAGGCGCCGAAGAAACGCGGTTCGAGCAGCGCCTGGCGGCCTTCGTACCAACCGCTGGCGAGCAGTTGGCGGTGCAGCCGTGGCAGGCGCCAGCACGGCACCCGCGGGTACAGGTGGTGCTCCAGGTGATAGTTGGAGCCCAGGTGCAGCAGGGTGCTCAGCCAGGCGGTGCGCGAGCGTGCCACCGGCCGGTCGACGCAGGCCTCGAAGGCATGCTCCTGATAGGCGTTGAGCGCGGAAATCAACAAGGCCAGCAACAGGCACCCAGCCATCGCCGGCAGCAGCACCGGCCACTTCGTCGCCAGCGCCAGCCACAGCGCCGGCCACAGCAGTTGGCAGGCCAGATTGACCCTGGCCAGCAAGCGGATCTGCTTGTCCGGAAGCGGCAGCGTGCCTTCGACCTTGGCGCCGGGCAGGGCCAGGCGCACGGTCTGCAGCAGGTACCAGGCGGTGGCATGCAGGCGTGACACCAGCAGCCGGGTCACGGCCAGGCGATAGCGCCGCAGCAGGCGCCAGTCCGGGTCCTTGGGGCTGCCGTTATGGCGATGGTGCTGCCAGTGGTCGACGAAGTAGCCGGTGACGCAGAAGCCGGTCAGCATCGAGCTCAGCAACACCGCCAGCATGCAGCTGTACAGGCGGTTTTCGCTAAGGTTGAAGTGGAAGCCCTCGTGACCCAGGATGCCCTGCAGAAACAGGCCGTAACCCGCCGGCAGCAGCAGTGGAAGGGCCAGCGGCCATGCCTGCGGCAGCAGGCTGAGGGTCTCCACCAGTACTGCCAACGGGACGGCGAACAGCAGCAACGCATAGCCGACCACCCAGGTGGTTTCCAGCGCCGACGGCTTGAGCAGGCTGCGGTCCGGGCGTAGCGTGGGCTTGTCCAGTGCCAGTTGCGTCATCGGCCTGCCCTCAGTCGATCAGTTCGGGCTTGAGCGACAGCTGCCCGGCGTTGCTCAGGCGGCGCAGGCGCAGGCTGATGAACGCGTCGACCACGCTCGGCAGCCAGCGGGCGGTGTACATGGCCACGCTGCCGAGGAAGGTCAGGCCACGGTTGCGCAGGCCACGCTGGGTGCAGGCACGTACCAGGCCATTGCTGGCGTCATCGAGTTTTTCTTCCAGCGACAGCAGCACGCGCTCGCCGCGCTTGAAGCTGACCAGGCGCTTGACCGACAGGCCGACCCGTTCGGCCGGGTCGTGAATGGCCGTGTCGATGAACCCAGGGAACACCGTTACCACGTCCAGTTGCCCGGGGTACTGCATACGCAGTACATCCGAATAGGCACTCATGGCCCGTTTGCTGGTGGCATAGGCGGCGACGTAGGGCGCGTTCACCAGGGCAAACAGCGAAGACACGTTGACCACCTTGCCCTGCGTGCGCAGCAGCGCCGGCAAGAACCGCGAGGTCAACTGCCAGGGGGCCAGCAGGTTGATTTCCAGGGCGCGGCGCACGTCGTCGTTAACCCCCGTCTCGCCGCGCTCCAAGGTCAGCACCCCGGCATTGTTGACCAGGATGTCGATGTCGCCGAAGCGCTCCAGGATCGAGGCGGCGGCTTCGTCCAGGCGCTCGCGGTCGCACAGGTCGAGCAGGTAGTAGGCATCGAAGTTGAGGGCCGTGTGCGGTTCGAGCCGGTCGATGCCGATCACGGTTGCACCTTGCTGCTTGAGCTTGCGCGCGGTTTCCAGGCCTAGGCCGCGTGCCGCGCCGGTGATGACGACGATCTTGTTGAGCAGTTTCACAGGGTGACTCCATTGGCAATGCTGAAGGTGGCGCCATGCAGGTAGCGGTCGAGGTTGGCCGTCATGCTGAAACGCCCGGGAGGGTGGAACTGCAGGCCACGGGTGCTGGCCAGCCAGTCGCAACTCAGGTTCGAGCGGATGAAGGCCAGGCCACCGAGCATCTGGTGGGCCAGGTCGGAGGCGCTGGCCAGTTGCTGCTCGATGCCGTAGCGGGTCAGCAGCAGGCGCGCGAGCAAGTCATCGGCGTCGCCTTGCAGCTGATCGACCTCATGCGCCAAGCCCTCCAGGGCGCTCAGGCACAATTGCAGTTGGCAGGCCAGTTGCACCCGTTGCTGGTCGCTCCAGCGGCGCTCGTCGATCGCCCGCTCCACCAGGCCCATGCAGGCCCCCAGGTAACTGGCGCTGATCAGCAGCTCGAACCAGATGAAACCGATGGTCTGTACATCGCCCAGCTGCGACTTCAACCCGGCGGAGAAGATCATCTTCTCGCTGACGTACACATCCTCCAGGCGCAGTTCCAGGCTCTGTGCACCGGCCAGGGCGCTGTTGCCCCAGAACGGGTGGTGGCTGATGCCCGGTGCGGACGCGGGGATGAGGGCGATCATCAGCTCTTCGCCGTGCTCGCTGGCCCGGCTGAAGCTGGCAGTCAGCAGGTCCATCGAGCGGGTCAGGCTGCACGGTTGCTTGCTGCCGCTCAGGCGTACGCCGTCGGCCAGTTGCAAGGCTTCCATGCCGGCATCGAGGATGCCGCCACCGGGCACGCCCTCAGCGAAGCCGGACGCCAGCAGCAGGCGCTGCCGGGCGATGGCTGACAACAGCAGGCCTTCGGCGCCTGTGCCCTTGGCGGCAACCGCGACCAGGCTGGCCACGGAAAACTGATGCATGGTGCTGGCCACAGCCAGCGAGGGCGACAAGGCGCCGAGGGCAAGCTGCACATGCAGCGCTTCGCGCGCGCTGGCCCCCAGGCCACCGCCAGCCCCGGGCACCAGCAAGGCAACCGGCCCGTTCTGCTTGAACCAGTCCACCACCGGGCTGCCTGCCGCCTCGCGCTGCTCGAATGGCAGTTCTGTCAGCAGGTCGGCGAAGCCTGGGGCAAAGCGGTTCAGGGTTTGCCTGGCGTTTTGCAGGAGTGGCAACGGCATGGCATCAATCCTTGATCTGGCTGTTCGGGAACAGGCCACTGATGATGGCGCTGATGTTGTCGTGGATGGCTTGCCGCGCTACCGGGTCGAGCATGTCGGCAAGCATCGGCAGGCCCAGGTCGAAGCACGAGCGGAAGGCAATGCTGGCGCCCTCGGCGGTTTCGCTGACTTGCCAGGAGCCGGAGAAGTGGTCGATGTCGCCTGCGGTCTGGCGGAAGTGGATATGCAGGTTGTCGGGGTCGAAGACATCGCGTTCCTGCCACTTGAGAATGCCGCTGTGGAAGTTCACCTCCCAGTTGCTCAGCACCTCGTGCTCATGGATCGATTCGATCTCGATGTTGCGCACCGATTCGCACAGCTGGGGGTAGAGGCTGAAGTTGCTGATGGCGGCGTAGACCTGTTCGGCACTCTGGCTGGGAACATGGGCGGTCAGGCTGACTTCTTTCATTTCGGTGTCCTATTCGAAGGTGCGGGCAAGGGCGCGGGCGAAACCGCCAAGCAGCCATTCAACGTCGCTGTCGCTGTACAGGGCTGGCGGTGTCAGGCGGATTACCCGGTGATCGTTGAGCGAATGGTTGACCACGATGCGTTGGTCGATCAGGTGCATGACCATGTTTGCCGCCAGCCCGGCGTCGACGAACTCGAGGCCGAGCAGCAGGCCGGCGCAACGCAACTGCACCTGTGCGCCGCGCGGGTGTTGCCGCAGCACGGTCTGCAGGCCCAGCTGCAGGCGTTGGCCCAGGGCTGCGGCGCGCTCCACCAGCTGTTCGCGCTGCATCACGTCGAGGGTCGCCATCACTGCGGCCATGGCCAGCGGGTTGGCGCCGAAGGTGGAGGTGTGCATCAACGGGTTGCGATTGAGCGGCGCCTGCATGTCGGCGTTGCAGACCATGGCGCTGACCGGCACGCAGCCACCGGACAGGCTCTTGCCGACCAGCAGGATGTCGGGCACCACTGCCTCGTGGTCGCAGGCCCACCAGCGACCGGTGCGGCCCAGGCCAGACTGGATTTCATCGGCAATCAGGATTGCGCCGTACTGGTCGCACAGTTTGCGCACCTGCTGCAGGTAGCCGGCCGCAGGCACGATCACCCCGGCTTCGGCCTGTACCGGCTCAAGGATCACGCAGGTGCGTTCGGGTTGTGCCTGCAACTGCAGGCGTAGCGCCTCGGCATCGCCAAAGGGCACGAAATGGCTGTCGCCCAGGCGGTCGGCGAACGGTGTGCGATACAGAGCCCTGCCGGTGACCGCCAGTGCGCCAAGGGTCTTGCCGTGGTAACCACCCTGGGTAGAGATCACGTGCTGGCAGCCATTGAGCCAGGCCAGCTTGAGCGCCGCCTCGGTGGCTTCGGTGCCGGAGTTGCAGAAGTACACATACTGCAGCGGGTCTGGGCATACCCCAGCCAGGGCCGCAGCGGCCTGGGCCTGGAACGGGTTGAGCATCAGCTTGCTGGCCATCGGGTGGCTGTGCAGCTGGCGGCTGACCTGCTCGACGACCTGCGGGTGCGAATGCCCGAGCAGGAACACGCCATAGCCACCGGCATCCAGGTAGCGATTGCCGTCCATGTCGTACAGATAGACGCCTTCGGCACCCACCTCGATGGGCAGGTTCATCATCGAGGCCAGGCGGGCATAACCCGCATTGACATGGTCACGGTACTGCGCGCGCACGCGCTCGGCATCAAGCCCTTCGGGCAGGGGGGTGAAGCTGTTCATCGTTCAGGCCTCCATGGCCAGTTCGCCACGGCGCTCGCCCGCTGCCGGAATCTTCAGCATGCGTTGCATGGCCGAAAGCTTGGGCGCCAGGCATGCCAAGGTAAGCGCCAACTCCTGGCGCGGTGAGCGCTGGGCCAGGCGCTGGGCCGGCAACAGTTGCTCCAGGGAGCTGGGCAGCGGCTGCAGCAGGCTGGCGTAGCGGCACAGTTGGGTCGCCCGGCCGAGGGCTGCGCGGATGTTCTCTTCGAGGGCCGGCAGGAACACCGGGCGTACCAGGCGTTCGTAGATGTCCGGGTTCATGCAGCGCGGGCGCTGGAAGGGTGTGCTCTGGTCTTGCATTTGTTCGCACATGAGGTCGAGCAGGGTGCGGATATCCAGCGCCTGTGGGCCGTTGGTGAGGAAGTAGTCGTCACCGATCAGGCGCTGATCCAGCGCACTGGCGATGCCGGCAGCTGCCACGTCGCGGGCGATGACATCGACACGGCCGCCCTCAGGGCAGGGGATGATCGGCAGGTAGCCCGACATCATCAGCCCCATGGTCAGGTGAAAGCCCTGCAGCATGGGCATGTGGCCGCTGTGGCTGTCGCCGATGATGATCGACGGGCGAAAGATCGAAACCGGTACGCCGGCCTCACGCACCAGGGTCTCGGCTTGGCGCTTGACCACTTCGTACGGGGTCGAGGGCATCACCCCTGGGTGGTAGTCACAGGGGTGGGTGAAGGCAGTGCTGATGTGGTACAGCGGTACGTCGGCATCGCGGACAAACTGCAGCACCTGCTCGGTGCCTTGGTAATTGACCGAGAACACCGCTTCGGCATGGCCATCCAGGCGGGTAATGGCCGCGCAGTGGATGACCCAGTCGACCCGTTTGGTCAGCGCCAGGTAGTCCGCGTGGGACAGGCCCATGTGCGGTTGGCAGATGTCACCGCGCAGGGTTTCGACCCCAGGGTGGCGAATGCTGCTGCGCCGGGTCAGGCAGACCAGGTGATAGCGCTCGGCCAGTTGGTCGATCAGGGTATCGCCCAGTACACCGGCTCCGCCGGTAAGGAAAACGGTCAGCCGCGTTTGTCCAGACATGGACTAGCACTCCTTGCTCGCTAGGTTGATGAAGTGGCCCGTCTGCCTGGCAGCCGCAAGGGGGCCAAGGAACCGGAGCGATTAAAAAAGCCGACCTGTGTGCCTGTGTTTCAGTGGCAACGGCCGGCAAGCGGCCCTGCGCCTGGGTGGAGACCCCGATCGGCGCGGGCTGGAGGGGATGATGGCGATTTAGAACTGCTGATTCTTGAACGAATCGCTTGTATTGCGCAGTACCACGGCGACGCGGCTGGGCGACATGCCGACCATGCGCCGCATCATGCGGGTGAGGTGGGCTTGGTCGGCGAAGCCGCCGGCGATGGCGGCATCGCTGAGGCTGGCGTCGTGGGCGAGGGCATGGCAGGCACGTTCGAGCTTGCGCCAGATGATCCATTGCGACAGTGGCACGCCCATCTGGTGCGTGGCGAAAAAGCGCAGGCGTGGGCTGGACAGGCCTACCGCGCTGGCCGCGCGCGACACCGCGCCGATGCCCGCCCAGTCCTGGCGCAGCAGGTGCAGGGCATTGGACAGGCGTGGGTCGAAGCTGTCAGGGGGCACCAGCTTGAGTTCCAGGGCTGCGACTACCTCATCGAAGTTGGCCGCCTGGCGCACGCAATCGACGATGTCAGGGCTGACCGCTGCCTTGCCGCTCTCGTCGAGCAGGGCTTTCAATGCGCGGCCAAGCGGCGCGTCCGGGTAGAAGTAAAGGAAGGCAACGCGGTCGGCGTTGGGCAACGAGCGATGGTCGACGGAGGGCCCGATCAGTACCCCCGGTGCACTGAGGGTATGGTTACCGAACTCCACGGTGATGTCGTAGCGCAGGCCGATGCACAGCTGGATGGCGACGTGGGCGTGGGCTGCGGTTTGGTCGGTCTTGCCGGTGTAGCCCAGCCAGTAATCACCGAAAGTTACTGCTCCGTCCCATCTCATTGTGCATCCCTGAAGCCCGTTCTAGACAGCCTGGCCGCGCCCGGGCCAGCATCCTGAAAGCGGCAGATGATAGCGTTATGGTATATCTTGGTCGATACAAAGCGTAACGAATGATCTTTTGCACTAATTAAGGCTTTTCTGATGCATGCAAGGCTGTTGAACTAATCAGTGTTTACCCGCTCCTATGCCGGTAGCCATTGGTCACGGCCGCCTGCTAAGCTCGCGGCTTTACCCTGATTGCCCTTATGGCGCATGAACAAGGAAATAGCATGAAACAGCATCGTTTGGCGGCTGCGGTTGCCCTGGTAGGCCTCGTATTGGCTGGCTGCGACCAACAGGCCAGCAGCCCCGAGCTGAAGACTCCGGCACAGAAAGCCTCCTACGGTATCGGCCTGAACATGGGCAAAAGCCTGGCTCAGGAAGGCATGGAAGACCTTGACTCCAAAGCGGTCGCGCTGGGCATCGAAGACGCGGTCAGCAAGAAAGAGCAGCGCATCAAGGACGAAGAGCTGGTAGAGGCCTTCACCTCGCTGCAGAAGCGCGCCGAAGAGCGTCTGGCCAAGGCCAGCGAAGAAGCCGCTTCCGCCGGCAAGAAGTTCCTCGAAGACAACGCCAAGAAGCCAGGCGTGGTCACCACCGCTTCGGGCCTGCAGTATGAAGTGATCAAGAAGGCCGACGGCCCGCAGCCCAAGCCGACTGACGTGGTCACCGTTCATTACGAAGGCAAGTTGACCGATGGCAAGGTGTTCGACAGCTCCGTCGAACGCGGCAGCCCGATCGACCTGCCGGTCAGCGGCGTCATTCCAGGTTGGGTCGAAGGCCTGCAACTGATGCACGTCGGCGAGAAGTACAAGCTGTTCATCCCGGCCGAACTGGCTTACGGCGCCCAGAGCCCGAGCCCGCTGATCCCAGCCAACTCGGTACTGGTATTCGACCTTGAGCTGATCGCCATCAAGGACCCGGCACAACTGCAAGGTGCAGAGCCGGAAGCCGAAGCACCGGCGCAAGCGCCTGCCGAAGCCCCAGCAGAAGAACCGGCCAAGTAATACTGGCTGCTTTTGCAGAAAACGCCCCGTCTTGACGGGGCGTTTTCGTTTCGGCGGTAGGCGCTTGGAAGAACCTCTGTCGGCTGATACTGTCCGAGCAATAGCAGCGTGATGAAGTAGGATGCTTCTGACGCAAATCGTTTGCGCAACTGAAACGACTGTGTAAAAAACGCCCGATCTGACCGGGACCCTTGCCTAGTGGGCACGTGACGTCAGAAACTTCGCCCTGTTCACAAGGTTATCCACAATAAATGTGGATAACCTCCCTCTCGGAGGCTCCATGAGCGCACCCTGGAATTTCGCCCGTTTCCTGCCGCTGGCCGAGCGCCTGCTCAGCCGCGGCCGGTTACCGGCCCTGCTGTTCGCCGTGGCCCGCAAAGGCCCACGGATCGGTCAGCTGCGCGAGGATGTAAAGCTGCTGCAGTCACTGTGCCTGGCCTGGTGGCGGGGTGAGTACCGCGCCATCAGCCCCAAGGCACTGGTGACCATCGTTGCCGGCCTGCTGTACTTCGTCAGCCCTATCGATGCCATCCCCGACTGGTTGCTGGGGGTCGGGTTCCTCGACGATATTGCCGTGCTGGGCTGGGTGCTGAAAACCGTCGCGGATGAGCTGGGGCGTTTCAAAGCCTGGCGCGACAGCCAGGCGCCAGAGCGGTTGCGGGTGGTCGAGCGCTTGCCGAACTCCCCCGAAGCCTTGCGCCTGGAACGTAATACGCAGTGAAATCAGCCTGAGCTGCACACACTCCCGTACTTGGTAATATAATTGGCATAAGGATTATGCCTATGGATTACATGCCGTAATCCCACGTAAGGGGGTTGTAATGGGTATTCAGGTTATTAGCCGGGACGGTCAGCCCGAGTACGCAGTCGTTCCCTGGGAGCAGTACCAGGCACTGTTGAAGGCAGCAGGGCAGGCGCCTGCCGAGGCAAGCGCCAGTGAAACGCCGGTCAGTGCCGCCAGTGCGCCCTTGCCGGCTTTCAGCGAGGTGGCGCAGATACGTGAGGCAAAGGGCATTGCCCCTGAGCTACTGGCGCGCAACGTCGGTGTCAGCCCGGCCTATCTGGCCATGATCGAATCAGGCGAGAGACAGCCGGACGCCGCTATCCGCCGCGCCCTGGCCTGGCACCTGGGTGTGGCGGGTTGGAGCGAGCCATCATGAGCCAGGTCAGGATCAGCCGCCAGCACTGGCAGAACCTGCTGGACGAGCTTGACCTGGCCCGTCGTCAACGTCATTTGCTGACGTATCGCGCGCTCATCGAGCGCTTGCAATTGCCCAGCCCGGCCATGCAGACCCTGACCGCCGCGTTGGAGTACCTGGCCGTGATCGATGCGCGCGCCGAGCAGCCGTTGCGCAGTTCGCTGGTCATCAGCCAGGGCGCCAGCCGCCTGCCGCGTACCGGGTTTTTCGAGTGCGTCGAGCGGCTGGGCCGCTTTGCCGGGCCGGTTGATGGCATGGAGGCGGCGTCGTGGCATGCCTCGGAAGTCGTCAGGGTGTTTGAGTACCCCTATCCGGAAACCGCCTGACAGCCACCGCTCCTACAAAAAGGGCCGGGTGTTTTCACACCCGGCCCTTTTTGTTAAACAGCGCAGCACATCAGTGCTTGGCCACCTGCGAGCTGGCGCTCAGGTAGTCGAGCAGGATGCGCCCCGTTTCGGACAGGTAGGCGTCGTCTTCCGGCTTGGTGGTTTCATCCTCGGCCGGCAGCGCGTCCTCGTCTTCCTTCTTCAGCTCCTTGAGCGGCTCTTCGCCCTTGGCCTTGCGGCGGATGTTCTCCAGGGCCAGTTGCTTGCCCTCGATCTCATCGTGGCGGGCACGGCGGTCCTGTTCGTTGAGGCTGACGGTTTTCTCGCTCATCAGCTTCTGAGCCAGGGCCAAGCGGTCGCGGATGTAGGTGAACTCGGCATCCTTGACGCTGCGCGCTTCATGCTGCGCCTTGAGCTGGGCCAGGTACGGCTTGAACGGGTCGGCCGCAGGCTTGACCACCGGGCGGATGGTGTCCCACGGCATGGCCTCGGGCAGGGCGCTCTCGCCGATTTCCTTGGTGTCGATGATCGACGGGTAGTCGATGTCCGGCAGTACGCCCTGGTGCTGGGTGCTCTGCCCGGAAACCCGGTAGAACTTGGCCAGGGTCAGTTTCAGTTCACCATGGTTGAGTGGCTGAATGGTCTGCACGGTGCCTTTGCCGAAGGTCTGGCCACCGATGATCAGTGCGCGGTGGTAGTCCTGCATGGCGCCGGCGAAGATCTCCGAGGCCGAAGCCGAGAGGCGGTTGACCAGCAGTGCCAGCGGGCCTTTGTAGAAGGCGCCCGGGTTTTCGTCCTCGAGCACGTCGACGCGGCCGTCGCTGTTGCGAACCAGCACCGTCGGGCCCTTGTCGATGAACAGGCTGGTCAGCTCGGTGGCTTCCTGCAGGGAGCCGCCGCCGTTGTTGCGCAGGTCGATGACCACGCCGTCGACTTTCTCTTTCTGCAGTTCGGTGAGCAGTTTCTTCACGTCGCGCGTGGTGCTCTTGTACTCCGGATCCCCGGCACGGTAGGCCTTGAAGTCAAGGTAGAAGGCCGGGATCTCGATAATGCCCAGCTTGTAGTCACGGCCATCCTGCTTGAGCTTGAGCACCGACTTTTTCGCCGCCTGCTCTTCAAGCTTGACCGCCTCGCGGGTGATCGAAACGATCTTGCTGGTCTGGTCGCTCGGGGCATTGCTTGCCGGGATAACCTCCAGGCGTACCACCGAGCCCTTCGGGCCGCGGATCAGCTTGACCACTTCGTCCAGGCGCCAGCCGACCACGTCGACCATTTCCTTGTTGCCCTGGGCCACGCCGATGATCTTGTCGGCCGGGGCTACCTGCTTGGTCTTGGCCGCAGGGCCTGCTGGCACCAGGCGCACGATCTTGACCTGGTCGTTGTCGCTTTGCAGCACCGCGCCGATGCCTTCGAGCGACAGGCTCATGTTGATGTCGAAGTTTTCCGCGTTGTCTGGCGACAGGTAATTGGTGTGCGGGTCGTAGGACTGGGCGAAGGTGTTGATGTAAGCCTGGAAGATGTCTTCGGCACGGGTCTGGTCCAGGCGCGCAAGCTGGTTCTTGTAGCGCTTGGTCAGGGTTTCCTGGATCTGCTTGGGCTCTTTGCCGGCGATCTTCTGGCGCAGTACTTCGTCTTTCACGCGTTTGCGCCACAGGTCGTCAAGCTCGGCCTGGTTCTTCATCCACGGGGCGTCCTTGCGGTCGATCAGCAAGGTTTCCTTGGCGGTGAAGTCAATCTTGTCGACGCCCTTGTTCAGCTCGGCCAGGGCAAAGTCCAGGCGCTGCTTGACGCGGTCGAGGTAGCGTTTGTAGATGGTGAAGCCAGGGTCGAGGTTGCCGCTTTTGAGGAAGTCGTCGAACTGCGTCTTCCACTTGTCGAATTCGGCGATGTCGGCTGCGGTGAAGTAGCTGCGCGCCGGGTCCAGCAGCTTGATGTAGCTGTCGTAGATGATCACCGAGCGGGCGTCATCGAGCGGTGGCTTGCTGTAGTGATGGCGCTTGAGCAGCTCAACCACGTTGAGGCTGGCGACGATTTCGTCGCGGCCCGGCTGCAGGCTGTCCCACTTGTTGGCGGCCGCCGCATTGCCGCCGAGCGTGAGGCTGCCCAGGCCGATCATCAGGGCCAGGGCGGTGCTGGGTAGGAAATGCTTCATGCTGATTCGACGTGGAGGCAATTGATCACGCATAGTAGGCCGTCTTTTCCGTTGCCGGTTCCATGGAGCCGGGCAAATACTGCAAAAAGCCTGGGGTAAGCGTCCCCAGGCCCAGTCATGATTCAACTATGGAGGCACTGTGAAGGCATTGCAAGGCGTTGACGGACATGTGGAGTGGGTCGAGGCCGAACGCCCGGCCCTTGACGCCGGCCAAGTACGCATTCGCGTGGCGGCTGCGGGGCTTAACCGCGCCGACCTGTTGCAGATGAAGGGCCTGTACCCGCCACCGCCTGGCGCCAGCCCGTACATGGGCCTGGAGTGCGCCGGGGTGATCGAGGAAGTGGGCCCGGGCGCCGACTGGCGCAAAGGCGACCGGGTGTGTGCGCTGCTGGCCAGCGGCGCGATGGCCGAGGAAGTGGTGGTGGATGCCCGCCATGTGCTGCCGGTGCCCGAAGGCCTGAGCCTGCAGGAAGCGGCGGCGCTGCCCGAGGTGTACGCCACGGCATGGTTGAACATCTTCCAGTTGGGCGCCGTCAAGGCGGGCGAGAAGGTGCTGGTGCACGCCGGTGCCAGTGGCGTTGGCTCGGCGGCTATCCAGCTGTGCAAGGCGTTTGGCAACCCGGTGTATGTCAGCGTTGGCTCGCAGGACCGCTTGGCCTATTGCCAGGCCCTGGGCGCTGCCGGCGGTGTGGTGCGTAACGAGAACCTCGAAGCGCTGGAAGGTCTGGGGCCATTCGACGTGATTCTCGACCCGGTCGGCGCCAGTTACGGGCCGCTCAACCTCAAGTTGCTGGCGCGTGACGGGCGCTGGGTGATCATCGGCCTGATGGGCGGGCGCACGTTCGACCTCGACCTGGCGCTGGTGCTAGGCAAGCGCCTGGAGATCACCGGGTCGACGCTGCGTAACCGTGATGATGGCTTCAAGGCCGAGTTGCTGCGCGAGTTGCTGCAGCAGGTGTGGCCGTTGTTCGCCGAAGGGCGTTTGTCGCCGCAGTTGGTGGACACCTACCCGGTGGAATTTGCCCAGGCGGCCTATGCCGAACTTGAGAGCAACCAGGTGTCGGGCAAGCTGGTGATGGTGATCGATCCCTGTTTGGTTTGAGATTGCTGGGGGCTGCCAAGCAGCCCCCATGATCCTCAAGCCCAGCTCAAGATGGGCCACCCATTGATCTGGGCATGTTCGCGCAACACCGCATCCGGGTTCACCACATGTGGGTGGTCCACCTTCAACAACAGCGGCAAATCGTTGCGCGAATCAGAATAGAAACTCGCCCCCTCCAGGTTCTCCTGTTCCTGATCCAGCCATTCCAGCAAGCGGGTGATCTTGCCCTCACGGTAGGTCAGCACGCCGTGGGTCTTGCCGGTGTACACCCCGTTCACCGCCTCCAGCTCGATCGCCAGGTACTCGTCCACCCCCAGCCGCGCCGCAATCGGCCCAACCAGGTGCGTGCCCGAGGCGGAGATGATCAGGACACGGTCGCCACGCCTGCGATGCTCGGCAATGCAGCGGCAGGCGTCGCCGAAAATGATCGGTTCGATGACGTCTTCCACCCACGGCTGCACCAGGTGTTCAACCTCTTCCAGGGTGCGCCCGGCAATGGGCTCCAGGCTGAAGGCCATGTAGTCCTCCATCTGCAGGTGGCCCTTGCCATAGGCCTCCATCAGCTCATGGTCGCGACGCAGGAATGCCTTGCCGTCGACCCAGCCCAAGCGGGCCATCTGCTCGCTCCACAGCGAGGCGCAGTCACCGTGGATCAAGGTTTCATCCAGATCGAAAATTGCCAGTGCCATTGTTGCTGTCTCCTAGGCCACTTCACGTAGCGCCGTGGGGTCGATCGACAAGGATACCCGCTGGCCGTCCGCATGCAGGTCGGCGGACGAGCGGTTGAGCACGTCGACCACCAGTTCCACGTCGCGCACCCGCACGCGGTAACGGATGACGTTGCCCAGCAGGCTATGGCTGCGCACTTCACCGTCCAGCTCGCCATTCAGGCCCAACGTGATGGATTCCGGGCGGATGGCCAGGCGGTTGGCCACCGGGCGTTGCAGCAGGCGGCTGGCGCTGTCTGGGTCGAGCAGGTTGTAGTTGCCGATAAAACCCGCAGCGAACAGGTCCACGGGCGCGGTATAGAGGGTTTCGGCATCGCCGCTCTGAACGATGCGGCCCTGGTTCATCAGGAAGATGCGGTCAGACATGGTCAGCGCTTCTTCCTGGTCATGGGTGACGAAAATGGTGGTCAGCCCCAGTTCACGCTGGATGGCGCGGATTTGTTCGCGTAGGTGCTTGCGGATGCGTGCATCCAGCGCTGACAGCGGCTCGTCGAGCAGCAGCAGGCGCGGGCGGGTCACCAGCGAACGGGCCAGCGCCACGCGCTGGCACTGGCCACCGGACAACTGGTGCGGGTAGCGCCCGGCGAAGCTGCCCAGCTCCACCAGATCCAGCACCTCACGCACCCGGGCAAGGCTTTCGTCAGCCTTGACCTTTTGCATGCGCAGGCCAAAGGCGACGTTCTGCTCCACGGTCATGTTGGGGAACAGCGCGTAGCTCTGGAAGACCATGCCGATGCCGCGCTTTTGCGGGCTCAGGGGCACGATGTCCTGGCCATCGAGCAGTATGCGCCCGCTGTCCACCGGGGTCAGCCCGGCGATGCAGCGCAGCAGGGTGGATTTGCCGCACCCGGAGGGGCCGAGCAGGGTGACGAATTCGCCGCGTTCGATCTGGCAGTCGATATTCTCGAACACCGGGGTGCCGGCATAGCGTTTGTGCAGTTGCTGTACGCTGACGAAGCTCATGTCAGGTCTTGTCCTTGTTCAGGCGGTTGGCGACCCAGGTGAGTACCAGCACGAAGGCGAAGTACGAGATCACCAGCGCGCTGTTGAAGTGGCCGCTGCTGTTGCGCATGTTGTTCAGGTACACCTGCAAGGTCTCATAGCGGGTGCCGACCAGCAGGTTGGCGAAGACGAACTCGCCGAACAGAAACGAGAACGACAGCAACAGGGCCACCATCAGGCCTTTGCGCAGGTTCGGCAGCACCACCAGGAACGCCGCCTGCCAGGTGCTGGCCCCGAGCAGTTGGGCGGCGTCCATCAGGTCGCGCAGGTTGATCGCCTGCAGGTTGTTGGTGATCGCCCTGTACATGAATGGCAGGGCGATGGTGAAGTAGCAACCGATCAGGATCCACGGCGTGCCGACCATGGCCATCGGCCCGCTGCCGTACAACTGCAGCAGGCCCACCGATGACACCACCGGCGGCACCGCGAAGGGCAGCAGGATGAGGACGTTCATCAGCGCGTCGAGTTTGGGGAAATGGTAGTGCACCACGAACAACAGCGGCAGGATCAAAACCACCGACAGCAGCAGCGCCCCCACGCACACCAGCAGCGACTGGCCAAAGGCGGCCAGGAAGCGCGGCTCGCTCCACAACGCCACGTACCACTTCAGGGTCAGCCCGCTGGGCAGCAGGCTGGCCGACCAACTGGTGGCCAGGGAGTAAAGCAGGGTGCCGGCCAGTGGCAGCAGCATGATCATGAACAGCAGGTACACCACCATGCGGTGGTAGAGGTTGGAATGGCCATCAGCGCGCATGGTAGCTCCTTTTCAGCAGCCATTGATGAACCACCGTGACCAGCGTCATCAGCGCCACAAGCACCATGGCCAGGGCGCTGGCCAGGTTGGGGTCGAGGCTGATGTCACCGGCCACCAGGCCGGCGATGCGGATCGTCAGCACGTTGAAGTTGCCGGTGGTCAGCGCATAGACGGTAGCGTAGGCACCCAAGGCATTGGCCAGCAGGATGACGAAGGTGCCGAGCAGCGCCGGGGTCAGCACGGGTAGGCCGATATGCCGCCAGTATTGCCAGTGGTTGGCGCCAAGCAGCGCGGCCGATTCACGCCAGTCTTCACGCAAAGCGTCGAAAGCGGGGTACAGCAACAGCACGCCCAAGGGGATCTGGAAGTAGGTGTAGACCAGGATAAGCCCGGTCTTGGAGTAGATGCTGAAGTCTTCCAGCAGGCCGATCTGCTTGAGCAGCAAGGTCAGGGCGCCGTTGAAACCGAGCAGAATGATGAATGCAAACGCCAGCGGCACGCCGCTGAAGTTGCTGGTCATGTTGGCGAAGGCACTGACGAAGTCGCGCAGGCGTGAATCCACCTGGCGTAGCGAGTAGGCGCCGAGAGTGGCGATGACGATGCCGAACAGGCTCGACCAGAAGCTGATCTCAAGGCTGCGTTGCAGGGCCTGCAGGTAGAACTTCGAGGCGAACACCTTGCTGAAGTTCTCTACACCCCAGCCCGCTTCCGACTGCACGCTGTTGATTGCCACCCAGGCCAGCGGGGCAATCTGGAAGATGACGAAGAACACGGCGAACGGCAGCAGGCAGAGCAGGGCAAGGTAACGGCCGCGATGGCTGGCATTCACTTGAGCAGCTCCCGGCACACCGATTTGTCGTGGGCCACGCCGAGCAGTTCGCAGAGGGTCCCACACAACTCGGTTTGCAGCGGTTTGGCTGCAGGGTCGAGGCTGAACCCGTTGCCAAAGACGAACAGCGGGACCTCGCGTTCCTCGGCCAGCAGGCCGTTGTGCGAGCGGTCGTTATTCATGCCGTGGTCGGCGGTGACCAGCACCTGGTAGCCCTCTTCGAGCCAGCGCGGCAGGTAGTCGGCCAAGAGGATATCGGCACTGCGCGCCGCGTTGCGGTACTGGCTGCTGTCCAGGCCATGGCGGTGGCCGACATCGTCGATGCTCATCGGGTGCACCAGTAGAAAATTCGGTGCGTGACGGCGGCGCAGGTATTCGGCGTCGGCCAGCAAGTGCGAATCGGGGTAACGGTCGTCCCAGTAGAACAGCCCATGTTGGATCGGCAGTTTGGGCGCATGGGTGTGGCGGTCGCGCTGGGCGTCGAAGGGCGAGCGGTTGTATAGCTCGCTCATCCAGTGATAGGCCGCCGCCGCCGTGCCCAGCCCCGCTTCGCGGGCGTAGTGGAACACGCTGCGCTGGTTGGACAAGCGGTTGACGTTGTTGTGCACGATACCGCTGTCGATCGGCGATACGCCGGTGAGAATGCACTCGTACAGCGGGCGCGACAGTGATGGCAGCTCGCATTCGACGCGGTACAGCGCGGCGCGATCGGCCTCGACGTAGGCATGCAGGTGGCCCATGGCATGGTGGGCGACCTGGTGGTTGAGGCCGTCGAGCAGGACCAGGATGACGTTGTGTTGCATGGTGGCTCCAGTCAATAACCGCGTTGCCTGCTTCGCGGGGCAAGCCCGCTCCCACAGGTGCACCACAGTGCTCAAGGTTGTGGTGACTCTGTGGGAGCGGGCTTGCCCCGCGAAAGGGTCGGTAGAGGCGCTAGACAGCTACCCCCTTACTCCATCTCGATGATCACTTGCTCGTTCCACATCTGCGGCAGCTTCTTCGAGGTCGCTTCCCAGACTGCGGCATCCTTGATCGGCTGCGCAGCCCCGTACTGGTCGTTGGGCAGCAGCTTGGCCTGCACATCAGCCGGCAACTTCAGGTGCTCGGCGCGGATCGGCCGGGCGTGGCCGATGGCCAGGTTGGTCTGCCCTGCATCACTGAAGATGTACTCACGCGCAAGCTTGGCCGCGTTCGGGTGCTTGGCGTACTTGTTGATGATGGTGGTATAGCCCGACGTGACCGAGCCGTCCGAGGGGATCAGCACCTCGAAGCGTTTGGGGTCGATCTGATCACGGTAGCTCAGGCCATTGAAGTCCCACACCACGCCGACCTCCACTTCGCCCTTCTCCAGGGTTTGGATGGTCGGGTTGGCCAGTGACAGGCGCTTCTGCTGGGCCAGTTTGGTGAACAGCTGCAGGCCCGGCGCTATATTGGCTTCGTCACCCTTGTAGGCGATGGCAGCGGCCAGTACGCCGTTGGCGGCCTGGGCAGCGGTGCCGACGTCGCCGATGGCGACCTTGTACTTGCCTTTTTCCAGGTCATGCCAGGTTTTCGGGCGCTCCTCTTCCTTCACCAGGTCTTTGTTGATGATGAACGCGATGGTGCCGGTATAGGCCAGCGCCCAGTGCCCGTCCTTGTCCTTGGCCCACTCCGGCACCTGGTCCCAGGTGCTCGGCTTGTACGGCTGGCTCACGCCCTGGGTCACCGCAATCGGCCCGAAGGCGGCGCCAACGTCGCCGATGTCGGCGCTGGCGTTGTCCTTCTCGGCAGCGAACTTGGCGAGCTCCTGGGCCGAGCTCATGTCGGTGTCGCTGTGCTTGAGGCCATACTTGCTGGCGAGGTCTTCCCAGGTGCCTTTCCAGTTGGCCCAGGCATCGGGCATGCCCACGCTGTTGACGGTGCCTTCCTTGCGGGCGGCGTCTTCCAGGGCCTTGAGGTCGGTGCCGGCGGCCATGGCCGTGGTACACAAGGCGATGGCCGAACCGAGCAGTGACGCCATGAAGAACTTTTTCATCCGAAGCTCCTTGGGTGGGTGCCGTTTGCGATTGTTGTCATGAATGAAGCTATTGCCGACGACCTTTGGTCTAGGTCAGCAAACCTTGAGCCAAGGTAGGTCGCTTGCGTGACAGTTTGATGTAGGGAGAGGCCTGAAGCGGTGGCTCCGGTTGCCTGAAAATACAGCGTAGACCAGATCCCAAGCCCTGATTTGCCTGGCTTGGCCCGAATCTGGCAAAGCCCTTGTGGCGCCTTTGTCACGGGATGTTCATCAGCCCTGCCTAGGCTTGCACTACGCTCCAGATGCCCTGTCATGGGGCTGGACTAGTCCAGATAGGTAACCTTTGATGCAGCCAACGCCACCGCGTGCGGTAACAGCCATCTGCCACGCCCTGCAAGAGCAGATCAAACACGGCCTGCTGGCGCCGGGGGGCAAGCTGCCGGCCGAACGCAAGCTCAGCGAGGTGTTCGACACCACCCGCATCACCCTGCGCGAGGCCTTGGCGCAGCTGGAAGCCCAGGGGCTGATCTATCGGGAAGAGCGCCGTGGCTGGTTCGTCGCGCCCCAGCGGCTGACCTATGACCTGATCGAGCGTAGCCACTTTCATGCCATGGTGCGTGATCAGGGGCGGGTACCGAGTACCGAGTTGCTGTCGGCGCGGCTGCAGCCTGCCTCGGCCATTGTCTGTGCACGGCTGCGCATGCCGGCGTTGTCCAGTGTGGTGCGTATCTGCCGGTTGCGGCGTATCGATGGGCGGGCGGTGCTGTATGCCGAGCATTACCTCAACCCCGCGTACTTCCCCGGGATTCTCGAGCAGGACCTGGCCCAGTCACTGACCGAGATCTACGGTCGCGTCTATGGCATTGGTTACGGGCAGGTGTGTTTCGAGATCTTGCCCACGGCGTTACCGGTGGACGCGGCAGCGGCGCTGAAGGTGTCGGTTGGCAGCCCTGGGTTGCATATCACCCGGGTCAACAGCGACCAGCATGGGCATCTGATCGACTGTGACCTCGAGTATTGGCGGCATGATGCGATCCGCATTCGTGCCCAGGCCGGTTGAGGGGGGACGCTAGCTGGACGAACCGGCTTCGCTCATGCCGCCACCGCCCGCCGTCACCACCTGCACCGACAACCGCGGCGTTGCCAGGTCCAGCCCGGCCTCATCCAGCTGGCGCTTCAACGCCAGGTTGAACGCCCGTGACACTTCCCACTGCTTGATCGGCGCGGTCTTGAAGCGTGCCCGCAAGATCGCCGAGCCCGACTCGAAGCTCTCTACCCCCTGCAGCTCCAGCGGCGACCAGATATTGCGGCGCATCAACGGGTCGTTACGCAGCTTCTGCCCGACCTCGCGGATCAGTGTGATCGCCTGGTCGATGTTCATGCTGTGCGGAATCGCCACGCGGAATATCGCGTAGCCGAACTCCCGCGAGTAGTTCTTGATGCTCTTGATCTCGCTGAACGGGATGGTGTGCACGATGCCGTCGATGTCGCGCAGGCGCACGGTGCGAATGGTCAGCCCCTCGACCGTGCCCAGGTGCCCGCCGACATCTACGTAGTCGTCGATGGCCAGCGAATCCTCGATGATGATGAACAACCCGGTGATCAGGTCGGCCACCAGTGACTGCGCGCCAAAACCGATGGCCAGGCCGATCACACCGGCACCGGCCAGCAGCGGGGTGACGTTCATGCCCATGTTGGCCAGGGCGACGATCACCGCGATGATGAAGATGGCCACGAACATCACGTTGCGGATCAGCGGCATCATGGTTTGCGCGCGGGCGTTGGCCAGGCCGCGGCGCGAGCGTACCAGCGCATGGTGCACGGCCGTGTCGGCCAAGATCCACACCAGCCAGGCGGCAATCAATGTGCCGGCCAGGCCCAGCAGGCGCAGGCTCACTTCATGGCCGTCGCCCTCGGCGAAGCTGATCATCGACAGGCCCCACACGCGCAGCCCCAGTTCGATGAACAGCAGCCAGATGAACAGGTGCACCAGGGCGTAGGCGAAGTTGCGCAGGCGCTCGGTGTACACCGCCTGGCGCTTGTTGGCGCGCTTGGGGTTGGCGGCGTGGCGGCGCACCAGGCCGTTGAGCACCATGCACACCACCACCAGTACCGTGCACATCAGCGACTGGCGCAGGGCGGTGCTGGTGTCGCCGGCCGAGATGAAGGTGGCGAACAGCGAAATGGCCACCAGGATCATCGCCGGTACGAACCAGAAGCTGCCCAGAATCTCAATGGTGTCGCTCAGGGTGCGCCGGGTCAGGCGCCGGTCCAACGGTTGGTTGCGGATCAGGTGGGCGATCGGGCGGCGGAACCGCAGAATGAACAGCCCGGTGCAGATCGCTGCGATGACATTGGCCAGGGTTGCCAGGGCGTGTGCCAGGTGGGTGCCGAGGGCGACGGTCATGCGTGGGTCGCTCATGGCTTCGCCGAAGGCGGCAAAGCTGCCGATCAGCCACAGCGGGCGGAAAGCCTGGTGCCGCAGGATGTGCAGGGCGCGGTGGCGATGGGGGCCGTCGAGCAGCGAGAAGGCGATCACGCAGATGGCCGAGAAGCAGGTGCCCACCACCAGCGCGTACGCCAGCACCATGGCCATGGACTTGCCCAGCGAGGAGGGCAGGGCAAAGCTCAAGTACACGGTGAACACCAGGGCCACCAGCCAAGGCCCGAGTTTGCGCAGGGCAAAGCGCACCAGGTCCCAGGTCCGGGGGTGCTGGGGCAGTTCTTCGGTGAGGCCGAAGCGTAGCCGTACCCGGTGGCCGACCCAGTTGAAGGCATACGCCAGCAGGCTCCAGACGGCGATGATCGCGGCAAAACCGAACAGGATCGCCGGCCATTGGTGCACCGGCACCATCAGTTCGGTCAGTTCAGTCTGGGCCTGGTCGATTTCCATCGACCAGCGGTGGAAGGGGCTGGCGTCGCCGCTGAACTGCCGTTCGAAATCATGCAGCGCACCGCCGATC
Source organism: Pseudomonas sp. Irchel s3f19 (assembly GCF_900187555.1). Classification (NCBI taxonomy): domain Bacteria; kingdom Pseudomonadati; phylum Pseudomonadota; class Gammaproteobacteria; order Pseudomonadales; family Pseudomonadaceae; genus Pseudomonas; species Pseudomonas sp. Irchel s3f19. The sequence goes on from NZ_FYDW01000003.1 coordinate 693,220, forward strand.
AGGCCTAATACGCCTTGTTCGACGGTGGGTTGCGATTGCTGGGTAGCGTCGCGCAGTTTTTTCAGGTCGGCCAGCAGCTTGGCACGCTGCTGGTCGTTTTCCAGGTTCTTGATCACCTCGTCCAGCGACTTGCCCAGCGGCTCGGTGGCCGCAGGCTGGGCAGGGGTACCGGCGCCGAGCAGGCTCGGCAGGCCAGCGGCCTGAACCGGGGAGATGAGCAGAAACAGCAGCAGGGACAGGTAACGCAGGAGGGCAGGCACCGGGAAATCTACCTCAGGTCAAACGATTGACCGAGTGTAGAGGTTTATGTGGGCAGTTTCTCCAGGATCTTCCAGCAGGTGAGGCCGAAGATGCCCAGCGTGCCGATCCACATCATCAGCACACCGATGTTGCGCTCGCGCAGGCTGAAGCCGATGGTCAGCAGCAGCAGGAACAGGAACACCGGCACGAACAGGGACAGGAAGGGGGACATGGACAGCAATCCTTTTGCAGTGGGGCCATGTAACAAGCATAGCGGTTAGCAGGCGAAGCGGGTTGATCCGAGGCAGTAGCAAGACCTGTTTCGGCTTCTTCGCAGGCGTGTGCTGTGAAGAAGCCGTCAGTTACACCCTTACACTCAGGGCAGCTCGCGGCTGCGATAGAACGCGGTCAGCACCTTCACCAGGTGCGCCAGGTCGTGGCTGCCGCACAACTCGCGGATCGAGTGCATGGCAAAGGTCGGCAAGCCGATATCGACCGTGCGCACGCCCAGGTGGCTGGCGGTGATCGGACCGATGGTCGAGCCGCAGCCCATGTCGCTGCGCACCACGAAGCTCTGCACCGGCACTTCCTCGGCCATGCACAGGTGGCGGAAGAACCCGGCGGTTTCGCTGTTGGTGGCGTAGCGCTGGTTGTTGTTGACCTTGATCACCGGCCCTGCGTTGAGCTTGGGCCCGTGGTTGCCGTCGTGCCGGTCCGCGTAGTTGGGGTGCACGCCGTGGGCGTTGTCGGCCGAGACCATCAGCGAGCGCTGAATGGTGCGCACGTAGGTGTCGCCTTCGGGCAGCAGGCGTTGCAGGGTCTGCTCCAGCATCGGGCCGTCGGCGCCGCAGGCCGAGCACGAGCCGACTTCTTCGTGGTCGTTGCACACCAGCACGCAGGTCTCGTCGCTGTCGGCGGCCAGCAGTGCCTGCAGGCCGGCATAGCATGACAGCAGGTTGTCCAGGCGGGCACCGGCGATGAAGTCACGGTTGATGCCGATCAACGCGGCATCCTGGGTGTCGTAGAAACTCAGCTCGTAGTCCAGCACCACGTCGGCATTGAGCTCGTGCTCGCGGGCCAACTGCTCGGTGAGCAGGGCGCGGAAGTCGATGCGCTCATCGCCGGCGACCTGGGCCAGGATCGGTGGCAGTTCGTTCTGCGGGTTGATCTGCCAGCCTTCGTTGGCGGTGCGGTTGAGGTGGATCGCCAGGTTGGGGATGACCGCGATGGGCAGCTTGAAGTCGATGAGCTGGCTCTCGACCTTGCCGTCACGGCGGAACGTGACCCGCCCTGCCAGGGACAGGTCGCGGTCGAACCAGGGCGCCAACAGCGCACCGCCGTACACCTCTACGCCCAGTTGCAGGAAGCCTTGGCGCTGCAGTTCGGGTTGCGGCTTGACCCGCAGGCACGGGCTGTCGGTGTGGGCGCCGACCATGCGGATACCGCTCAGCAGGGGCGCTTGCTTGCCCAGTTTGATGGCGATGATCGAGGAGTCGTTGCGGGTGACGTAATACCGACCGCCAGGCACCGTGGCCCAGCTGTCGCGCTCGTCCAGGCGCTGGTAGCCGGCAGCCTCGAGGCGCAGGGCCAGGCTGGCGGTGGCGTGGAAGGGCGTGGGGGAGGCCTTGAGGAAATCGATCAGGCCAGTGTTCAGTGCTTCGCGCATAACTCACTCCAGACAGCAGTGGCGCGAGTTTAACGCAGATAGATCACAAATTGTGTCGGGCCAGTCGCGGGCAAGCCCGCGAAGGTCATCAGAAGGGTGCCGGGCACTCGAACTTCAACCGTTCCCCGGAAACCGGGTGGGTAAAGCTCAACATCGCGGCATGCAGGCACAAGCGCTCATGCGCTGCCAGGGCCTCAGGGTTGGCGTACAAGCGGTCGCCCAGCAGCGGGTGGCCGATCGACAGCATGTGCACGCGCAACTGGTGCGAACGCCCGGTAATCGGGGTCAGCTCGACCCGGCAGTAATCGCCGCAGCGTTCCAGGATGCGCCAGAAGGTCAGGGCATGCTTGCCCTGCTCGTGGTCCACCACATGCCGAGGCTTGGTCGGCGGGTCGTAGCGCAGGGGCAGGTCGATGCTGCCGCTGTCCAGCGCCGGCTGGCCCCAGCACAGGGCGGTATAGGCCTTCTCGGTCTCGCGGTCGTGAAACTGGCGCGACAGCTCGCGGTGGCTGTCGGCATCGCGGGCCAGCAGGATGATGCCCGAGGTTTCCCAGTCCAGACGGTGCACGATCAGCGCATCGGGGTAGCCGTTTTGCTGCAGGCGGGTGATCAGGCAGTCCTTGTTGTCATCGGCACGGCCGGGTACCGACAGCAGCAGGGTTGGCTTATTGACCACCAGGATGGCGGCGTCTTCGTGGAGGATCTGGACGTTTGACAGCGGCATTGCGTGGTCTCGGTTGAATCAGGGGAAAAAAGCGGGGCCGCTTTGCGGCCCATTCGCGGCACAAGGCCGCTCCTACAGGGGAACGGGAGCCCTTGTAGAAGCGGCCTTGTGCCGCGAATGGGTTGCAAAGCAGCCCCAGCTTTCAGCCAGATCAGCGATCCGGCAGGGTAATGTTCAGCTCCAGAATCGAGCAGCTGCCCTGGTTCTCCAGCTCGATGTGCACATCATCGTTGCCGATGTTCACATACTTGCGGATCACTTCGAGCAGTTCTTTCTGCAGGGCCGGCAGGTAGTCCGGTTCGCTGCGTTGGCCGCGCTCATGCGCCACGATGATCTGTAGACGCTCTTTCGCCACCGACGCGCTGGTCTGTTTCTGTCTGCCACGAAAGAAGTCAAAAAGGTTCATGGTTTACTTGCCTCCAAACAGGCGCGCGAAGAATCCTTGCTTCGGCACTTCGATGAACCGCAGGGGCTTTTCTTTGCCCAGCAAGCGGTCGACGGTGTCGCTATAGGCCTGGCCGGCATCGCTCTGGTCGTCGAGGATGACCGGAATGCCCTGGTTGGAAGCCTTGAGCACTGCCTGGGACTCGGGGATCACGCCCTTGAGTTTGATCGCCAGGATGTCGGTAACGTCGTCGATGCTCAGCATTTCGCCTTTTTCGACGCGCTCGGGGTGGTAGCGGGTGATCAGCAGGTGTTCCTTGATCGGCTCTTCGCCGTTTTCGGAGCGGCGCGACTTGCTCGACAGGATGCCCAGCATACGGTCCGAGTCACGTACCGAGGAAACCTCAGGGTTGGTCACGACAATGGCTTCGTCGGCGAAATACATCGCCAGGTGTGCGCCTTTTTCGATACCGGCCGGGGAGTCGCAGATGACGTACTCGAAGTCTTTCTTGAGCTCCATCAGCACTTTCTCGACGCCTTCCTGGGTCAGCGCGTCCTTGTCACGGGTCTGGCTGGCGGCCAGCACGTACAGATTCTCGAGGCGCTTGTCCTTGATCAGGGCCTGCTGCAGGTTGGCTTCGCCGTTGACCACGTTGACGAAGTCATACACCACGCGGCGCTCGCAGCCCATGATCAGGTCGAGGTTACGCAGGCCGACGTCGAAGTCGACGATGACCGTCTTGTGGCCGCGCAGTGCGAGGCCGGTGCCGATGGCGGCGCTGGTGGTGGTCTTGCCCACACCCCCCTTGCCGGAAGTAACGACGAGAATCTTGGCCAAGGTGTTTCACCCCTAAATAAGTTGGGACAGGTGTCCCAGCAATATGCAAAAAACGGCAACAGGTAAAAAAGTTGCTCTAAAAATGACGGCAAGTATCCGTTAAAGACGGGTGATGTTCAACACGTCACCGGACAGGCTGACTTGCACGCCGGAGCCCCACAGCGGGTCGCGGCGCAGGTCTTCGCAGACCTTGTACTGGCCAGCGATCGAGACCATTTCCGCAGTCATCTGCTGGCAGAAGATGCGCGCTTTGGTGTTGCCCTTGATGCCCGCCAGGGCGCGCCCGCGCATGGCGCCGTACACATGGATGTTGCCATCGGCCAGAAGTTCCGCACCCGGGCTGACCGAACCGGTCACCACCAGGTCGCCACCCTGAGCGTAGATCTGCTGGCCGCCACGCACGGGCGCAGTGATGATGCGCGTCGGGCGCACCTGTGGCTCGACCGCAGGCGCAGGCGCCGGGGCTGGCTCGGGCTGCTTCACCTCAGGCTCTGGCTCCAGCGGCCGCTCGCGGGCACCGGACGGCGGCAGTACCGGCAGGTCGATGGCGATCGCTGCGGCGATGTCTTCGATGCGGTTGGCGCGGATCGCCAGGGTACGCAGGCCATGATGGCGGCAGATACGCATCAGGCCGGGCAGGTCGATCGCGCCTTCGCTGGCCGGCAGTTTGTCCAGCGCCAGCACCAGCGGCGTGTTGCTGAAGAAGTTGGGCGCCTGGGCGACTTTGGCCGCCAGTTGGCGGTCAAGGGCTTCAAGGTCATTGCGCGCCAGTTCCAGCACTGTGATGGCGAGCATGCTGCCCTTGAGCTGGAACACGGAGGCGGTGTCGGGGGTCTGGTTTAGGCTCATGGTCTGCATAGACGGCTTGTTGCGAAAAAAGTGCCCTGACTTATAACGAGAACACCCGTTGCCCGCAACATGCGCTGATCCGTTGTAGAATGCGCGGCCTTTGTCTTTCCGGAAGCTTCAATGGAACGCCCGCGTTTTCGTCCCTATTTCCTCCACCCACGATTCTGGGGCCTGTGGCTGGGCCTGGGCCTGCTGTGGCTGGTGGTCCAGTTGCCGTACCGGGCCTTGCTGTGGCTCGGAAGCGCCCTGGGCGCGCTGATGTACCGGGTGGCCGGTGAGCGTCGACGCATTGCCGCGCGCAACCTGGAGCTGTGCTTCCCGGAGCTGTCTGTCGACGAACGGCAGCGTTTGTTGAAGGCCAATTTCGCCTCTACCGGTATCGCCTTCTTCGAAATGGCCATGAGTTGGTGGTGGCCCAAGGCCAGGCTTGCGCGCCTGGCCCATATCGAAGGCCTCGAGCACCTGCAGGCAGCCCAGCAGGCAGGGCAGGGCGCGATTCTGATGGCCGTGCATTTCACCACCCTGGAAATCGGCGCCGCGCTGTTGGGCCAGCAACACACCATCGATGGCATGTACCGTGAGCACGGTAACCCGCTGTTCGACTTCATCCAGCGCAGCGGCCGTGAGCGGCATAACCTCGACTCGCTGGCGGTGGAGCGTGAGGATGTGCGCGGCATGCTCAAGCTGCTGCGTTCCGGCCGGGCGATCTGGTACGCGCCAGACCAGGACTACGGTGCCAAGCAGAGCCTGTTCGTGCCGCTGTTCGGCATCCCGGCAGCGACCGTGACCGCCACTACCAAGTTCGCCCGTTTGGGCAAGGCGCAGGTCATCCCGTTTACCCAGAAGCGCCTCGAAGACGGCAGCGGCTATCGTTTGGTGATTCACCCGCCTCTGGCAGATTTCCCAGGGGAAAGCGAAGAGGCGGACTGCCTGCGCATCAACCAGTGGATCGAAGGTGTATTGCGCGAGTGCCCCGAGCAGTACCTGTGGGCGCACCGGCGCTTCAAGTCGCGGCCCGAAGGGGCGCCCCGGCTGTACGACAAGAAAAAGCGTTGATCGTTGAGCGGTCAGTGAGGCATCGATGTCCCCAACCACCGGCCTGATCCTCTCAGGCGGCGGCGCCCGCGCCGCCTATCAGGTCGGCGTACTGGCCGGCATCGCCGAACTGCTGCCACCCGGCGCGCCCAATCCCTTCCCGGTCATCGTCGGCACTTCGGCCGGCGCCATCAATGCGGTCACCCTGGCCAGCGGCGCCACCCGCTTTACCGACACCGTGCAAAACCTCACCGCGTTCTGGCAGAACTTGCGCAGCCATCGGGTGCTGCGCAGCGACTGGCCGGGGGTGGTCCGCCAGGCCAGCCGCTTCGTCGGCCACAGCCTGCTGGGCCTGGGCGGCCAGGCGCCGGTGGCGCTGCTCGACAGCAGCCCACTGCGTGCCCTGTTGCAGGCGCAGCTGAACCTGGACGGCATCGGCCATGCCCTGGCCAGCGAACAGCTACGCGCCGTCGCGGTGACTGCATTCGGCTACGAGTCCGGCCAGGCGGTGACCTTCTACCAAGGGCGGGGCACCATTGATGCCTGGTTGCGCCACCGGCGTATCGGCGTACCGACAGCGTTGAGCATCGATCACCTGCTAGCCAGTGCGGCGATCCCGCTGTTGTTCGCGCCGGTCAGGCTGGGGGATGAGTATTACGGTGATGGCGCGGTTCGTCAGTCGGCGCCAATCAGCCCGGCCTTGCACTTGGGGGCCAGCCGGGTGCTGGTGGTCGGGGTCAGCGGCAACCCGCAGCGGCCGTCGCCGCCGCTGCCTACCCAGCGCGTGTTCAGGGGGCAGCAACCGAGCCTGGCGCAGATTGGCGGGCACATGCTCAACAGCACCTTCATCGACAGCCTGGAAGACGACATCGAACTGCTCCAGCGCCTCAATCACCTGAGCCACCTGCTGCCTGCCCACCTCGATGCACGGCGCCTGGGGCTGGCACCGGTGGAGGTCCTGGTGGTAGCGCCCAGCCAGCCGCTGGACGAAATCGCGGCACGCCACCGGCGTGAACTGCCAGCGCCGTTGCGGCTGTTCCTGCGTGGGCCGGGGGCGACGCGTACCAGCGGTGCGGGGGTGTTGAGCTACCTGCTGTTCGAGGCCAGTTACTGCAGTGAGCTGATCGAGCTGGGGCGGCGCGATGCCTTGGTCAAGCGGCGGGAGCTGGAGCAGTTTCTGGGGATTTGATGGAGGCAGTGCTGGCCTCTTCGTGGGGCAAGCCCGCTTCCACAGGTTTGGATACAACCCCAAGGGAGTGAAGATCCTGTGGGAGCGGGCTTGCCCCGCGAAGGGGCCGACAACTACTTACTCGGCAATTTGCAACTTGCGCGCCTGGGTATACACATACCGAACCTTCTCATACTCGAACGGCGAGTTGAGCTGCCCATAGCGGAAGTTGGTGGTGTAACGCTTGTCTACCACGCGCAGGGCAAAGATTTCCGGGTGGTCGGTGCTGGCCTCGGCCACGTTCAGGTAATTCACCGCCTGCTCGCCGGCATAGTCCACCACCAGCCCGGTGGTATCGCGCAGGTTCGAAGGGCCCAGCACCGGCAGCATCAGGAACGGCCCGTCCGGCACGCCATAAAAGCCCAGCGTCTGGCCGAAGTCTTCACTCTGGCGGGGCAAGCCCATCTTGGTCGCCGGGTCCCACAGCCCACCCACCCCGATCAGGGTGTTGAACATCAGCCGTGCGGTAATTTCGGCCGAACGCTTGGCCTTGAGTTGCAGCACGCTGTTGAACAGGTTCGGCACATCGCCCAGGTTGTTGAAGAAGTTGCTCACCCCGGTGCGCACGAAGCGCGGGGTGACGTATTGATAGCCGCTCACTACCGGCAGCAGCACCCATTGGTCGAGGCGATAGTTGAAGTGATAGATGCGCCGGTTCATCGACTCCAGCGGGTCGTAGACGTTCAGCGCCTCCAGCGTGGAGCGCTCGAACTCGCGCTGGTCGAGCCCGGGGTTGAATTTGAGCTCGCGCAGCGGGTCGATAAAACCATCGGATTCAGGTGCCAGCGAGGCGCCGGTAATCTGCGGGTCGGCCTCGATCACGCTGGCCCGCGGTGCCGTCTCTGCGGCCAGGGCGTTGCCGGCGACAAGCAGGGCAGTGGCGAAGAGGAGTTTGTTAACCACGGAAGAACTCCAGCATGGCGTCGCTGTTGACGCGGTAGTTGAGGTTGCCGCAATGGCCGCCATGGGGGTAAAGGGTCAGGCGGTCGCCGAACACCTTGCGCAAGAAGCCGATATCGCCGGGGCCGAGGATGACGTCGTCGGCGTTGTGCATCACGGCAATCTTCGGGCTGTCGCGCAAGTAGTCTTCCAGCGCGTACAGGCTGACCTGGTTGACCAGCTGCAGGATGCTGTTGCCGTCGGTGCGGGCGCGCCACATGGGGATCACCTGCTCGGTCATGTAGCAGTCGAAATCGCACTGCAGGGCACGTTTGAAGAACGGCGTAAGGCTACTGCCCTCGGTGATCGGAAACTTCGGCGGAATGATCAGGCCGCGGCGGTTGATCAGGTCGGAGGTAAAGGCGATGTCCGCTGCCGAAAAACGGAACGAAGTGCCGATCAGCATCGCCATCTGCTCGTTGGACAGGTGCTGGCGTGACTGCTGGAAGTCGTATAGCAGGGCCTCGTTGAGGTCGATGTAGCCTTTGTCCTGGAAGTAACGGGTCAGCTTGGTCAGCATCAGTTCGTAGAAGGTGGTGCTGCGGTCGATGCCCTTGACCTGGGTCTGCACCAGTTTGTCGAGGTTGTTGATCGAGGTGTACAGGTTGACCGGCGGGTTGAGCAGCAGCACGCGCTTGAAGTTGAAGCTGCGCCGGGTTTCGTCCAGGTGGCTGACGAACGCCGCGTCCAGGGCACCGAGGCTGTAGCCGGTGAGGTAGAAGTCGCTGACCGGCAGGCGCGGATGCTGGGCCCGCACGGCCTGCATGACCCGGTACATGTCTTCGGCGTCTTCCTGGCTGATACCGGGGGTGGCGAAGCGCGAGGCCGCACTCATGAAGTCGTAGCTGGTGGGCGAGGACAGTTGCACCACGTGGAAGCCGGCCTGGTAGAACAGTTTTTTCAGGTATTCGTTGATGCTGCTCGAATAGGGCGCACCGGTGCCGGCGATGACGAAGATCAGCGGTGCTTCGCGGTCTTGACGGGCCAGGCGGTACTTGAGTTTTTTCACCGACCAGAAGTTGTCGGGCAAGGTGAATTCACGCTCGGGGCGCAGGTTGAGGCTGTAGTCGGCCTGGTCGATTTCATCGTCGCTGGGCAAGGTCGGGCGTTGCTCGGGCGGCGTGGTGGCGATGGTTGCCTCGAACGGGTTGGTCAAGGGGTAGCCATAGCTCGCGGCGTCGATGTCCCGCGCCGAAGCGGCCGCAGCCATGAGCAGGCCGCCGAGCAAGGCAGCGAGGCGCAAAGTTCGAAGCATGTAATCCCCCAAAAAGACGCAAGGTGGTGCAATGTGCAGGCTAGGACCACGGCGGCATGGGCAAAGTTGCCAAGTGCGGTGGCCTTTGGTGTGCTCGTTATCTGCAACATAGCTGCAGGATGGTGATTTTGCCTTACAACAGGGCTTGGGCGATCATGCACGATTTCGATTACTGCTATTGGAGAACTGGATGTCTCGTTCGTTGCCGATCGTTGCCCTGCTGCTGTTCCTGCCGTTGTGGCTGGCCGCCAGCTATGGCGTACGTTATGGGCTGATGGAAGATGCGCAGTGGGTGGGGCTGTGTGCCGCGCCCGGTGCGTTCTGGCAGTGCCAGGTGCGTTCGCTGCTAGGGCTGGGCATCCATTTTCAGGTAATCGCCTGGAGTGGGCTCGGCCTGGCGCTGATCGCGCAGGTGGTCGCCGGGCGGGCCGGCAGGTGGCTGGCAGGCGCTGCGCTGGTGTTCGCGATCCCGGCGCTGGTGCTGTATACCGCGAGCATTGCGGTGTTTGCCGTGGTGCTGGCGGGGTTGCGGCTGGTGCGGCAACCCCGCTGACGGGGCGTTGTGGTCACTCGGCCCTGCGCAGTCGCAAACTGCGCCACAAGGCCGCTGTCATCAGCACGCTCACTACCGCCCAGCCCCAGGCCTGCTGGTTCTGCAGGCCTTCGAGGTACAACTGCAGCGCCACCCCCGCCCCTACGATAAACGCCAGCAACGCGGCCTCGGCCCGCCGCGCCAGCACCGGCCGCAGCAGGTAAACCACCGCCGGCAATGCCAATGCAGCGCTGGGGAAACTGCGATAACGCGGGTCGAATACCAGCGCCAGCATGCTCACCGCCGCCGCAAAGCCTGCGGCGAGCAACAGCCAGCCCGCACGGGCCTCGAACCAGGCGAACAGGCGCGCACGCCACCCTTCAGCACGCACCAACGCCAATGCCGCATGGGCCAGCACCAGCAGGTTGAGCCCCACCAGCAGCGCGGCCCACAGCCATTCCCCGGCAAAGCGCGCATGGCTGCGCATCAGCTCGCCCCACAACCCCAGGCAACTCGCGCCAAACGCTGCCAACAACGGCAACAGCACGGCCCCAGCGGTTGTCGCGGGGCGCCCGGCCAGCAGCAGCACGGCCAGCATCAACGCCGTACTGGCCGCCAGCCACTGCGGCCAGTAGGGCAGGTTGCTGACCGGCCCTTCGAGCACGCCCTTGTCCTGCCGGTCGGCATCGTAAAGCCCCCAATAGCCGCCCACGGCGCCTTCGCTGGCACGCTTCCACGGTTGGTCGAAGGCCTCGATCAGGTTGTACTGCCAGCCATGCTGTTCGGCCAGGCTGACGAAGCCGCGGATGAAGCGCGCCTCGTTGACCCGGCTGGGCACTGCGGTTTCGCGCTGGCGGCCTTCACTGGGCCAGCCGGTCTCGCCGATTAGGATGCCCTTGGGCGCAAAGCGCGTGCCGAATACACGGCGCACCTCGGCGACATGGGCCAGGGCATCGTCGATGCCGCGCGGGTCGTCTTCCCAGTAGGGCAGCAGGTGAATGGTCAGAAAGTCCACGGCAGGGGCCACCTGCGGATGCTGCAGCCAGAATTCCCAGACATCGGCATAGGTCACCGGTACCGTGACCTGGCGCTTCACTTTGGCGATCAACTCGGCCAGGCGCGGGCCGGTGACCTCCTTGCGCAGCAGCGCCTCGTTGCCGACGATCACCGCGCTGACCACGTCAGGGTAGGCGTTGGCCGTGGCGATCAGCAGGTCCACTTCCTTTTCGGTGTCCACCGGGTTGGCGTTGACCCAGGCGCCGAGCATCACTTTCAGGCCATGTTTGCGCGCCAGCAGCGGGATTGCCTCAAGGCCGGTCATCGAGTACGTGCGGATGCACTGGAAACGCTCGGCCAGCAAGGCCAGGTCGGCGTCCATGCGCGCCGGACGAAGGCGAAACGGCTGGTCGAAGGGCGACTGATCCTTGTCGAACGGTGTGTACGAAGCACACTGCAGTTTATGCGTGGGGCTGGCCGCATCGGGCAGCTGTACCGGCTTGCCAAGCCCGTACCAGAGCGCCCCCAGCCCGATCAGGGCAAGCAGGCAGGCAAACAGGTAGAGCGGCAGGTGCAGGCGGGTAGGGCTGGGCATCGGGCGGTCCATCGTCAGGCGCAAAAGGGTAGATAGTAGCCCGGCGCCAAACCTTTGGCATGCAAGGATCGCGCAGGCTGGCGTGAGTCAATGGCGCTAATGGCATAGTGCTGTCGCATATGGGGCGGTTGGATGTCGTACACGGAGCAGGTTGCTCTTTGTTGCAGGAAGATGATGCAATCTCCGAGACCTGACGAGGGGATGCTTTGATGGCGACTTTGAAGACAGTGCGACGTTTCCTGGGGGCGGGCACCGCCCTGGTATTGGCCATGAGCGCTGCGCAGGCAATGGCTAAAGAAGTAAGCATCGGTTACGTGGATGGTTGGGCCGACAGCGTGGCGACCACCAACGTTGCCGCCGTAGTGATCAAGCAGCAACTTGGCTACGACGTGAAGTTGCAGGCCGTGGCCACTGGCATCATGTGGCAGGGCGTGGCGACCGGCAAGCTCGATGCGATGTTGTCGGCCTGGCTGCCGGTGACCCACGGCGAGTACTGGGCCAAGAACAAGGACAACGTGGTCGACTACGGTGCCAACTTCAAGGATGCCAAGATCGGCCTGATCGTCCCTGAGTACGTGAAGGCGAAGAGTATCGCCGACCTCAAGACCGACGAAAGCTTCAAGCAGAAGATTGTCGGCATCGACGCCGGCTCCGGCGTGATGATCAAGACCGACCAAGCCATCAAGGACTACGACCTGACGGGTTACAAGCTGCAGGCAAGCTCTGGCGCTGCGATGACGGCTGAACTGGGCCGTGCCTACTCCAAGCAGCAGTCGATTGCAGTGACCGGTTGGGTGCCGCACTGGATGTTCGCCAAGTGGAAGCTCAAGTTCCTGGAAGACCCGAAGGGTGTTTATGGCGCTGCTGAAACCGTCAATAGCATCGGTAGCAAAGAACTGGCGACCAAGGCGCCGGAAGTGGCCGAGTTCCTCAAGAAGTTCAGCTGGCAGTCCAAGGACGAGATCGGCGAGGTGATGCTGGCGATTCAGGAAGGTGCCAAGCCTGAAGCGGCAGCCAAGGATTGGGTGGCCAAGCACCCGGATCGGGTCAAGGAGTGGACCGGTAAGTAAGCGCTAGGATTGGTGATCTTGGGGCCGCTGCGCGGCCCCAAGCTTTGTTACACATATCGCAAAACACTGTTGCATCTAAGACTAAGGTCGTCTGGTTGGCGTCCAACGGCAGCATAAAGTGAAGGTGGGTTCTCCCTGATCTGTGCTGCTAGGACAAAAACAATGAACGACAGCATTTACCTCTCGATACAAAACAGCCCGCGCTTCAAGGAGCTGGTCACCAAACGCGAACGGTTCGCCTGGATTCTCTCGGCGATCATGCTCGGACTCTACTGCGCCTTCATCCTCCTGATCGCCTATGGTCCTCAGATTCTGGGCGCCAAGCTCAGCCCTGAGTCGTCGATTACCTGGGGCATTCCCCTGGGCGTCGGCCTGATCCTTTCGGCATTCGTGCTGACCGCCATCTACGTACGCCGCGCCAACGGCGAGTTCGATGAGCTGAACAAGGCTATCCTGAAGGAGGCGCAACAATGATTCGCCACGCCAAAGCCCTGGCCGTTCTGGCCTGCGGCGTTTTCGCACCCGCCGTGTGGGCCGCCGATGCCCTGACCGGCGAGGTGCAGAAACAGCCGCTGAACGTTTCCGCGATCGCCATGTTCGTGGCCTTCGTCGCCTTTACCCTTGGCATCACCTACTGGGCCTCCAAGCGCAACAAGTCGGCGGCGGACTACTATGCTGCCGGTGGCAAGATCACCGGTTTCCAGAACGGCCTGGCGATTGCCGGTGACTACATGTCGGCGGCCTCGTTCCTGGGTATTTCCGCCCTGGTGTTCACTTCTGGCTACGACGGCCTGATCTACTCGATCGGCTTCCTGGTCGGCTGGCCGATCATCCTCTTCCTGATCGCCGAACGCCTGCGCAACCTGGGCAAGTACACCTTCGCCGACGTGGCCTCGTACCGCCTCGGGCAGAAGGAAATCCGTACCTTGTCGGCCTCCGGCTCGCTGGTGGTGGTGGCGTTCTACCTGATCGCGCAGATGGTCGGCGCCGGCAAGCTGATCGAGCTGCTGTTCGGCCTCGACTACCACGTGGCGGTGATCCTGGTTGGCATCCTGATGTGCCTGTACGTACTGTTCGGCGGCATGCTGGCCACCACCTGGGTACAGATCATCAAGGCCGTGCTGCTGCTGTCCGGTGCCAGCTTCATGGCGCTGATGGTGATGAAGCACGTCAACTTCGACTTCAACACCCTGTTCTCCGAAGCGATCAAGGTGCACGCCAAAGGTGAGGCGATCATGAGCCCTGGCGGCCTGGTCAAGGACCCGATCTCGGCGTTCTCCCTGGGCCTTGCGCTGATGTTCGGTACCGCCGGCCTGCCGCATATCCTGATGCGCTTCTTCACCGTCAGCGACGCCAAGGAAGCGCGCAAGAGCGTGCTCTACGCCACAGGCTTCATCGGCTACTTCTACATCCTCACCTTCATCATCGGCTTCGGCGCGATCTTGCTGGTCAGCACCAACCCGGACTTCAAGGACGCCGCAGGCGCCCTGCTGGGTGGCAACAACATGGCAGCGGTGCACCTGGCCAATGCCGTGGGTGGCAGCGTGTTCCTCGGCTTCATCTCGGCGGTGGCCTTTGCCACCATCCTGGCGGTGGTAGCGGGCCTGACCCTGGCCGGTGCCTCGGCGGTGTCCCATGACCTGTACGCCAGCGTATGGCGCAAGGGCAAGGCCAACGACAAGGACGAGATCCGCGTGTCGAAGATCACCACCATCGCCCTGGGCGTGCTGGCGATCGGCCTGGGTATCCTGTTCGAGAAGCAGAACATCGCCTTCATGGTCGGCCTGGCGTTCTCGATTGCCGCCAGCTGCAACTTCCCGGTACTGCTGCTTTCGATGTACTGGAAGAAACTGACCACCCGCGGCGCCATGATCGGTGGCTGGCTGGGCCTGGTGAGTGCAGTGGGCCTGATGGTGCTTGGCCCGACCATCTGGGTGCAGATCCTCGGCCACGAGAAGGCGATCTACCCGTACGAGTACCCGGCGCTGTTCTCGATGCTGATTGCCTTCGTTGGTATCTGGTTCTTCTCGGTCACCGACAAGTCCAAGGCAGCTGAAAACGAACGTGCGCTGTTCTTCCCGCAGTTCGTGCGTTCGCAGACTGGCCTGGGCGCTTCCGGTGCTGTCTCGCACTGATCGTTGAGGTCATAAAAAACCGCGATACGGGTGATGCCCGTATCGCGGTTTTTTCATTCATGGCCGGCTAGATCATGCCTAACAACAACAGCACCAGCAGAATCACCAGCACTACGCCGACGATGCCGGATGGGCCGTAGCCCCAGCTGCGTGAGTGTGGGAAGACGGGTAAGCCACCGATCAGCAGCAGGATCAGGATGATGATGAGGATCGTGGTCATGGCGGAGTCCTTGCGTGGTTAGGGGTCAAGGGCCTCGGACTGCTGGCCTCTTGTTAATTCGGACCGGTGCCGCTTGTGAAAGATTCCATTTGCTCGGTACTGACCGCTTGGTCATGCCCGCCCATTCACTACCCTGATGGATCCTGCCTGATGCCAATGCCTTGATTAGACTCGCCTGACAACCCATCAGAACAAGGCCTGCCACCATGCAAAACCGCATCATGATTACCGGCGCCGGGTCCGGCCTGGGTCGCGAGATCGCCCTGCGCTGGGCACACGAGGGCTGGCGCCTGGCGTTGGCCGACGTCAATGAGGCAGGCCTGCGCGAAACACTGGAGCTGGCCCGTGAGGCCGGTGGCGAGGGCTTCGTGCAGCGCTGTGATGTGCGCGACTACAGCCAGCTCACCGCCCTGGCCCAGGCGTGCGAAGAGCGCTTTGGCGGCATCGATGTGATCGTCAACAATGCCGGCGTCGCCTCGGGCGGCTTTTTCGCGGAGCTGTCGCTGGAGGACTGGGACTGGCAGATCGCGGTCAACCTGATGGGCGTGGTCAAGGGCTGCAAGGCATTCCTGCCGTTGCTGGAGCGCAGCAAGGGCCGAATCATCAACATCGCCTCGATGGCCGCGCTGATGCAGGGCCCGGGCATGAGCAACTACAACGTGGCCAAGGCTGGCGTGCTGGCGTTGTCGGAGAGCCTACTGGTCGAGTTGCGCCAGTTGCAGGTGGCGGTGCACGTGGTGTGCCCGTCGTTCTTCCAGACCAACCTGCTCGATTCGTTCCGTGGCCCGAACCCGGCCATGAAAGCCCAGGTCGGCAAATTGCTGGAAGGCTCACCGATCAGCGCGGTCGATATTGCCGCGTATATCCACCGGCAAGTCGCCGCCGGCGAGTTCCTGATCCTGCCGCACGAGGCTGGACGTCAAGCCTGGCAGCTCAAGTGCGAGGCGCCCGCGCGACTGTATGACGAGATGGCCGAAGTGGCGGTGAAAATGCGCGCCAAAGCCCCGGCGCGATGATCTGTCTGTAGGGGGTTTTACCTATGAATGTAGGTTTGTTCTGAATTGCCCTGGAGCCATTGTGTAGCCATCTGTACCCGAGGCAGGCTCCGGTTTTCCCTGTCGCAGGAGGATCGGATCATGCTGGTAATAGGGCGCGAAGTGGGCGAGGTCATCACTATCGGCGATGACATCCGCATCATGGTGGTGGAGACGCGAGACGGGATGGTGCGTTTCGGGATCAGTGCGCCGCGCGAGGTGCCAGTGCACCGCGCTGAAGTGTACAAGCGCATCAAGGAGGGTGAGGCGCGCAAGGCTCGTATTGCCTGAAGGTCAGTCCAGCAGTTCGCGTGGCACATCGTGTTTGGCCAGTAACTGGCATTGCTGGCTTTCCGGGTCGAACAGGATGAACGCCTGGCCCTTGGCCAACGCCTGGCGCACGCGCAGCACGCGGGTTTCCAGGGGGGTATCGTCGCCATTGTCGGTGCCATCGCGGGTGACGAAGTCCTCGATCAGCAGGGTCAGGGTTTCGGCTTGCAGTTGGTCGTAGGGGATCAGCATGGGCAGGGGCGATTCTGGGGAATTAAGTGTGTGGGCATGCTACGCGAAAAGTTCGAGGGTTTGGGGCCGCTGTGCGGCCCCAGGGGCTCAGCCTTTATTACCAACCAGGCTGTCCACCGCCGGCACCCGGGTATCGCTCTCCATCTGCGCATCGTGCTCCAGCTGGTGGCTGAAGCGTTCGAGCGAGGCATTGGCCGGCTGCGAGTCGCTGGCGAATACCGGTGGGCTCAACAGGTACGCTGACAACAACCGGCTGAGCGCCGCCAGGCTGTCGATGTGGGTGCGCTCATAACCGTGGGTGGCATCGCAACCGAACGCCACCAGCGCGGTACGGATGTCATGCCCTGCCGTTACCGCCGAGTGGGCATCGCTGAAGTAGTAGCGGAACAGGTCACGCCTGACCGGCAGCTCATGGTCGCCCGCCAGTTTCAGCAGGTGGCGGGACAGGTGGTAGTCGTAAGGCCCTGAAGAATCCTGCATGGCCACGCTCACCGCATGCTCGCTGGAGGCCTGCCCTGGCGCTACCGGGGCAATGTCGATACCGACGAATTCGCTGACGTCCCAGGGCAGGGCGCCTGCCGCGCCAGAGCCGGTTTCTTCGGTGATGGTGAACAGCGGGTGGCAGTCGATCAGCGGCTGCTGGCCACTTTCCACCACCGCCTTGAGCGCCGCCAGCAAGGCGGCTACCCCGGCCTTGTCGTCCAGGTGACGGGCACTGATGTGGCCGCTGTCGGTGAACTCGGGCAAGGGGTCGAACGCCACGAAGTCGCCAATCGATACCCCCAGGGCTTCACAGTCGGCGCGGGTGGCGCAATAGGCGTCCAGGCGCACTTCGACGTGGTCCCAGCTCACGGGCATCTGGTCGATGGCGGTGTTGAAGGCATGCCCGCTGGCCATCAGCGGCAACACGCTGCCGCGGAACACGCCAGTGTCGGTGAACACACTGACCCGGCTGCCCTCGGCAAAACGGCTCGACCAGCAGCCAACCGGGGCCAGGGCCAGGCGGCCGTTATCCTGCACCTGCCGCACGCTGGCACCGATGGTGTCCAGGTGGGCGGACACGGCCCGGTCGGGCGAGCTTTGCCGGCCTTTGAGGGTGGCGCGGATGGTGCCACGGCGGGTCAGCTCGAAGGGGATGCCCAGTTCGTCCAGGCGTTCGGCTACGTAGCGCACGATGGTGTCGGTGAAGCCGGTGGGGCTGGGGATGGCGAGCATCTCCAGCAGGACGCGTTTGAGGTAGTCCAGATCGGGTTCGGGGTGGTGATGTTCAGACATATGCACTCCTTACCGGCCTTTTCGCAGGCTCACCGCAGCGATAACCTGTGGGCGCGGGCTTGCCCCGAGAAGAGGCCGTCATTGATTCACGCCAACGCCCGGCTATGCGGGAACAGCAGGTCGACAAAGCGCTCGGCTGTTGGCTGCGGTTCATGGTTGGCCAACCCGGCCCGCTCGTTGGCTTCGATGATCACGTAATCCGGGTGTTCGGCATCACGCACCATCAGGTCCATGCCCACCACTGGAATATCCAGCGCCCGTGCAGCCCGCACGGCGGCATCCGCCAGCACCGGGTGCAAGCGCTCGGTCACGTCCTCCAGCGTGCCGCCGGTGTGCAGGTTGGCGGTACGGCGCACGGCCAGGCGCTGGCCGGCAGGCAGCACGCTGCCATAGTCGAGGCCGGCGGCACGTACGGTGCGTTCGGTCTCATCGTCCAGCGGTATGCGGCTTTCGCCACTGGTCGCGGCTTGCCGGCGGCGGCTCTGGACTTCGATCAGCGCCTTGATGCTGTGCTTGCCGTCACCTATCACCTGGGCCGGGTGGCGAATGGCGGCCGCTACCACTTCGTGACCGATTACCAGGATGCGCAGGTCCTGGCCGGGGTGGAAGCTTTCCAGCAGCACGCGACTGTCGAAACGCCGGGCATGTTCGATGGCCTGGCTGACGTCGTCATAGGTGGTCAGGTTGACCGCCACGCCCTGGCCTTGTTCGCCATCCACCGGCTTGACCACCACAGCGCCGTGCTCGTCGAGAAACGCCAGGTTGTCGTCGGCATTGCC
The DNA here is from genome assembly GCF_900187555.1 of Pseudomonas sp. Irchel s3f19. Taxonomy (NCBI): domain Bacteria; kingdom Pseudomonadati; phylum Pseudomonadota; class Gammaproteobacteria; order Pseudomonadales; family Pseudomonadaceae; genus Pseudomonas; species Pseudomonas sp. Irchel s3f19. The sequence goes on from NZ_FYDW01000003.1 coordinate 711,536, forward strand.
GGCCAGTTGCTGCACCGGCACGTGCAGGCCGGCGTTGTGCAGGGTCTGCTGGGTCAGCCGTTTGTCCTGGCAGAGGGTCATGCTGACCGCGCTGGTCAGGTCGCTCAGCGATTCGCGGCAACGCACCCGGCGCCCGCCGAGGCTGAGGGTGAACAGCCCGCCTGCGGCATCGTCCACCTGCACCTCGATGCCACGCCGATAGGCCTCGTCGACGATGATCCGCGCATAGGGGTTGAGCCCGGTTTCAGGGCCTGGGCCGAGGAACAATTGCTGGTTGATGCCGTTCTTGCGCTTGACCGCGAAGGTCGGCAGGTTGCGAAAGCCGAGCTTGTCGTACAGGCGCTTGGCCTGGCGGTTGTCATGCAGCACCGACAGGTCCAGGTAGGCCAGGCCTCGGCTCATGAAGTGCTCGATCAGGTGGCGCACCAGCACCTCACCCACGCCAGGGCGGGTGCAGTGCGGGTCGACGGCCAGGCACCACAGGCTGCTGCCGTGCTCGGGGTCGTCAAAGGCCTTGCTGTGGTTCAGGCCCATGACGCTGCCGATAACCGCGTGGGTGTCTTCGTCTTCGGCCAGCCAATACACCGGCCCGCCGAGGTGGCGTGGGGTCAGCAGTTCGGGCTGCACCGGCAGCATGCCACGGGCCTGGTACAGGCCGTTGATCGCCTGCCAGTCGGCGTCACTCTGTGCCCGGCGGATGCGAAAGCCGCGGAACACCCGTTGCGCCTGGCGGTAATCGGTGAACCACAGGCGCAGGGTGTCGGACGGGTCGAGAAACAGCTGTTGTGGCGCCTGGGCCAGCAGCTGCTGCGGCGCCGCCACGTACAGGGCGATGTCGCGCTCGCCGGGGCGCTCTGCCTGCAGCGCCTCGGCCAAGCTGGCCGGGTCCGGGTAGGTGTGGCCGATCAGTAGCCGGCCCCAGCCGCAGTGCAAGGCACGTGGCTGGTCGTGGGGCTCGCTGCCATCGCCGGCCAGGCGCGCCTGCAAGCGCTCGTAGGACGGTGCCTGGCCGCGCAGCAGGCGCTGGCCGTAGGCGATTTCGTGGGCTTTCATCGATCAGATTCCTTGTTCGCTCAGCCACAGGTTGAGCGCTGCCAGCTGCCACAGCTTGGAGCCACGCAAAGGGGTCAACTGGCCGTGCGGGTTGCTCAGCAAGCGGTCGATCATGGCCGGGTTGAACAGCCCACGGTCCTGGCTGGGGTCGGTCAGCAGCTCGCGCACCCAACCCAGCGTTGCGCCTTCCAGGTGCTTGAGGCCAGGGACCGGGAAGTAACCCTTCTTGCGGTCGATCACTTCATGCGGGATCACCCGTCGGGCGGCCTGTTTGAGCACCTGCTTGCCGCCATCGGGCAGCTTGAAGCGCGCCGGGATGCGTGCCGACAGCTCCACCAGGCGGTAGTCGAGGAACGGCGTACGGGCTTCCAGGCCCCAGGCCATGGTCATGTTGTCGACCCGTTTGACCGGGTCATCGACCAGCATCACCGTGCTGTCCAGGCGCAGGGCCTTGTCTACCGGGTCGCGGGCGCCGGGGCGGGCGAAGTGTTCGCGGACAAAATCGCCTGCGGCGTCGCTTTCCAGCAGCCAGGGCGCTTGCACGGTGTCACGGTACTCGGCGTGGCTGCGGTCAAAGAATGCGTCGCGGTAGGCGCCGAAGGCATCCTCTGCGCCGTCGACTTGTGGGTACCAATGGTAACCGGCGAACAGCTCGTCCGCGCCCTGGCCGCTTTGCACGCCCTTGCAGTGCTTGGCCACTTCGCGCGACAGCAGGTAGAAGGCGATGCAGTCATGGCTGACCATCGGCTCGCTCATGGCGCGGAACGCGGCCGGCAACTGGTCGATGATCTCGTGTTCGGCGATGCGCAACTGGTGGTGGCGGGTGCCGTAGTGGCGGGCGATCAGGTCGGAATACTGGAACTCGTCGCCGCGTTCGCCGCCGGCATCTTCGAAGCCGATGGAGAAGGTCGACAGGTCGTCTACGCCGGCCTCGCGCAGCAGGCCGACCAGCAAGCTGGAGTCGACACCGCCGGACAGCAGCACCCCAACATCCACCGCAGCGCGCTGGCGGATCGCCACGGCATCACGCGTGGCGTCGAGCACGCGGGTGGTCCAGCCTTCCAGGTCGAGCTCACGCTCGTCGGGGTGGGCGCCGTATTGCAGTTGCCACCAGGTCTGGCGTTCGACTTCGCCGTGACGGTCGACGCGCATCCAGGTGCCCGGCTCGAGCTTTTGCACATTGGCCAGCAAGGTGCGCGGCGCCGGTACCACGGCGTGGAAGTTGAGGTAGTGGTTGAGCGCCACCGGGTCGATGACCGGGTCGATGTCGCCGCCCTTCAGCAGTGCAGGCAGCGTCGAGGCGAAACGCAGGCGCTCGGCGTTGCGCGACAGGTAGAGGGGTTTGACGCCGAGGCGGTCGCGGGCCAGGAACAGGCGTTGGTTGTCACGCTCCCAGATGGCCAGGGCAAACATGCCGTTGAGCTTGGGCAGCAGGGCTGCGCCCCAGGCGTGGTAGCCCTTGAGCAGCACTTCGGTGTCGCCGTCGGACCAGAAGGTGTAGCCCAGGTCCTGCAGCTCCTGGCGCAGCTCGGGGAAGTTGTAGATGGCACCGTTGAAGGCCAGCGACAGGCCCAGGGTATTGTCGACCATCGGCTGCGCCGAGCCGTCGGACAAATCCATGATTTTCAGCCGGCGGTGGCCGAGGGCGATCGGGCCTTGGCTATGAAAGCCCCAGGCGTCCGGGCCGCGAGGCGCCAAGTGGTGAGTGATGCGCTCCACAGCGGCCAAGTCGGCCGGGCGTGGGGCTTGGTCGATGGGGGTAAAACGTAACTCTCCTGCTAATCCGCACATAAGTCCTTACCGGTTTTTCCGTTGGGGAGGCGGCGCCCGGAAGCAGGCGCCTTAAGGAACTGACCGGGGAGGTTTGCAGGAGTTTTAGATCAATCTGTTATATGGGTGGGGTGCTGGGGGTTTGGCTTGGGGGGTGTTGCGCCTGTGAGATCGAGCGCCGCCCGCGCGGCGATCCGACTTGCCCCGCGAAGCGCCGCGCGGGCGGCGCTCGATCTCACAGGCGCAACTGATCTCCAGCCATGCCCCAACCCTTTCACTTACCGCGAATCAACCTGCGCAACGCAAACCGGTTCGGATGGCACGCTTCAGCCACTGCACGAGGCACCGGCAAAGGCTCGCCACACACCCATGCAGCAATCAATTCGCCCGACAGCGGCGCCGTGATCAACCCCCGTGACCCGTGCCCACTGTTCACATACAGCCCGTCGAGCCAGGGGCAGTCCACTTCCGGCACCTGCCGCGCATCCCTGGCCAGCACGGCAAAGGTTTCGGCGAACACCTGCGGGTCGGCCATCGGCCCGACGATCGGCAGGTAATCGGGGCTGGTGCACCTGAACGCTGCACGGCCCTGCAACTGCTCGGCGTCGAGCGAGGCAATACCCAGTCGCTGTGCCAGGTCGGTGGAGATCTCATCCAGCAATGCCAGGTTGCCTGTATGTTCGGCAACGGTCGGCGCCAAGTCTTCACTGTGGAAGTCGAAGCTGGCGCCCAGCGTATGTTCGCCCTCCCGAGGGGGCGCTACATAGCCGTCTGCGCACACCACCGTGCGCAGGGCACGGCTGCCGTCGGTCGCCGGCAGGCGGGTGATCTGCCCGCGGATGCGCTTGAGCGGCAACTGTGCGCAGGGCTCGAAACGCCGTACATCGGCGGCACCTGCCAGCACCACCAGGGGGGCGCTGGCCAGCAGGCGCTCGCCATCCCAGGCCTGCCACAGGTCATCGACCTTGCGCAGCGCGACCGCCTCATGGTGCACCAGCAGCCGAACCCCGGGGTGCTGCAACTGCGCCAGGCACAGGGCCGGCGGGTGTACCCAGCCGCCTTCCGGGTAGAACAGGCCGCCTGCCGGCAGGGCCACCCCGGCAAGCGCCTCGGCTTCTTCACGGCCCAGCGCGCGCAACAGGTCAGGGTCGAAGGCTGCGGCCAGCTTGCCCTGGCGTTCGGCTTCCTTGTTGTCGAACGCCAGTTGCAGCACCCCACAGGCATCCCAATCGCGGCCACGCTGCAGGCTTTCGAGCTGGCGCCTGGTATAGCCGAAACCGGCCAGGATCATCTGCGAAAGGGCGGTGCCATGGGCGGACAGCTTGAGGTACAGCACCCCTTGCGGGTTGCCGGACGCTTCCCGGGCGGGGGCGTCGTGACGTTCCAGTACCGTAACCTGCCAGCCACGCCTGGCCAGGCTGGCGGCAGTGGCACTGCCCGCCAGCCCGGCCCCGATCACCAAGGCTTCGCGCGGTCCTTCGACACTGTGCGGGCGGCCATACCAGGGCACGTACTGACGGGTGGCTGTCGGCCCAGTGTAGGCGCCGCTCATCACCTCCCACTTCTTGCCGATCCCCGGCACTTTCTTCATGGCGAAGCCGGCTTCGACCAGGCTGCGCCGCACCCAGCCAGTGGTGGTGAAAGTGCCCAGTACGGTGCCCGCGTGTGACAGCCGCGCGAGTTGCGCGAACAGTTCAGGGGTCCACATGTCGGGGTTCTTGGCGGGGGCGAAGCCATCGAGGAACCACACATCGATGTGTGCATCGAGCTGCGGCAGTTGTTCGAGCACATCACCGATCAACAGCGTCAGGGTGACCCGACCGTTGTCGAAGGTGAACTGCTGGAACCCCGGGTGCACCGCCACGTACTGCTCAAGCAATGGCTCGGTAAAAGCAGCCAGCTCTGGCCACAGGCGTACTGCCCTGGCCATGTCGGCGTGGCCGAGCGGGTACTTTTCGACACTGACGAAATGCAGGCGGGCGTCGGCATGGGCGTGTTCGTCAAACAACTGCCAGGCGCAGAAAAAATTCATGCCGGTGCCAAACCCGGTTTCGCCGATCACCAGGCAGGCGTGCGGCGCCAGGTCGGCGAAGCGTTCGCCCAGGCGCGTCTGGCCGAGGAAGACATGTTTGGTTTCTTCGATGCCTTCGTTGACCGCGAAGTACACGTCGTCGTACTGCCGCGAATGGGGGCGGCCCTGGTCGTCCCAGTCGATCTGGGCATGCTGGAGGAGGGTGGACATGGTGGGCTCGGTTGCAGCGGATGCCGGGATTTTATGCCATCTACGCTCTTTGCGCAGGTTGCAGCGGCACAGCCACAGCACAAATCCGCTAGTCTTGTTTATCCATTGAAGGAGCCACTGCATGTTCGAATCCGCCGAAATCGGTCACAGCATCGACAAGGAAACCTACGACGCCGAAGTGCCTGCCCTGCGCGAAGCGCTGCTCGAAGCCCAGTACGAGCTCAAGCAGCAGGCGCGGTTCCCGGTGATTGTGCTGATCAACGGCATCGAAGGGGCTGGCAAGGGCGAGACGGTCAAGCTGCTCAACGAGTGGATGGACCCGCGCATGATCGATGTGCTCACCTTCGACCAGCAGACCGACGAGGAACTGGCCCGGCCACCGGCTTGGCGCTACTGGCGGGCGCTGCCACCGAAGGGGCGGATGGGGGTGTTCTTTGGCAACTGGTACAGCCAGATGCTTCAGGGGCGTGTGCACGGGGTATTCAAGGACGCGGTACTCGACCAGGCCATCACTGGCGCCGAACGGCTGGAACAGATGCTGTGCGACGAAGGCGCGCTGATCATCAAGTTCTGGTTCCACCTCTCCAAGAAACAGATGAAAGCCCGCCTCAAGGCGCTCAAGGACGATCCACTGCACAGCTGGCGGATCAGCCCGCTGGACTGGCAGCAGTCCGAGACCTACGACCGCTTCGTGCGGTTTGGCGAGCGCGTACTGCGCCGTACCAGCCGTGACTACGCGCCCTGGCACGTGGTCGAGGGGGTCGACCCTTACTATCGCAGCCTGGCGGTGGGGCGCATTTTACTGGAGAGCCTGCAAGCCGCACTGGCCAACAACCCCAAGGGCAAGCACCACGGCAACGTCGCGCCGTTGGGCCGCAGCATCGACCAGCGCAGCCTGATCGGCGCCCTGGACATGACCCTGCGCCTGGACAAGCAGGATTACCAGGAGCAACTGGTGACCGAGCAGGCGCGCCTGGCCGGCCTGCTGCGCCACAAACACATGCGCCGGCATGCCTTGGTGGCGGTGTTCGAAGGTAACGATGCGGCCGGCAAGGGCGGCGCGATCCGCCGGGTGGCAGCCGCGCTGGACCCACGCCAGTACCGTATCGTGCCGATTGCCGCGCCCAGCGAAGACGAGCGGGCGCAGCCGTACCTGTGGCGGTTCTGGCGGCAGATACCGGCGCGGGGCAAGTTCACCATCTTCGACCGGTCCTGGTATGGCCGGGTGCTGGTGGAGCGGGTCGAGGGTTTCTGCACCCCGGCCGACTGGATGCGCGCCTACAGCGAGATCAATGATTTCGAAGAGCAGTTGGTGAATGCGGGCGTGGTGGTGGTCAAGTTCTGGCTGGCGATCGACCAGCAGACCCAGCTGGAGCGCTTCGAGGAACGCGAGCAGATCCCGTTCAAGCGCTACAAGATCACCGAGGACGACTGGCGCAACCGCGAGAAGTGGGACCTGTATACCGAGGCGGTGGGCGACATGGTAGACCGCACCAGCAGTGAGATCGCACCGTGGACGCTAGTCGAAGCCAACGACAAACGCTGGGCACGGGTGAAGGTATTGCGCACTATCAATGAGGCGCTGGAAGCGGCATTTGCCAAAGACAAAAAATAGCCCCAGTGGGGGTTCAGCCATGCCGCGGCGGAATGACCTGATGAATTCTTTTCACGGCTGTTTGCCCCGCTGCCGCCCGTCAAGCCCGTAGAATCCAACCACCCCCACCACGGGCTTGAACGAGGGCTTTATGCACACCACTTCCGGACGCAGGGTCTATGGCCTGTTCCTGGCACTTCTGACCGCGCTGCTGTGGGGCATCCTGCCGATTAAGCTCAAGCAGGTGCTGCTGGTGATGGACCCGGTCACCGTCACCTGGTACCGCCTGCTGGTTTCCGGTGGGCTGTTGTTCGCCTGGCTGGGGGCCAATCGCCGGCTGCCAGCGTTCGGCAAGCTCGGGCGCAAGGGCAAAGGGCTGGTGGCTGTGGCCGTGCTCGGCCTGATGGGCAACTACGTGCTGTACCTGATCGGCCTCAAGCTGCTCAGCCCTGGCACCGCACAACTGGTTGTACAGGTCGGCCCGGTACTGTTGCTGGTGGCCAGCGTGTTCGTGTTCAAGGAGCGGTTCAGCCTGGGGCAGGGGGTGGGCCTGCTGATTCTGATCGGGGGGTTCGGCCTGTTCTTCAACCAGCGCCTGGAAGAACTGCTGACCTCGCTTGGCGCATACACCACAGGCGTGTTGACCATTTTGCTGGCGACCAGCATCTGGGTGTTCTACGCCCTGAGCCAGAAGCAGCTGCTGACGGTATGGCACTCACAGCAGGTGATGATGGTGATCTACCTGTGTTGCGCCGCGCTGCTCACGCCTTGGGTGCATCCGCTGGAAGCGTTGCAACTGTCGCCGCTGCAGGGCTGGCTGCTGCTGGCCTGCTGCCTGAATACCCTGGTGGCTTATGGTGCCTTCGCCGAAGCCCTGGCGCATTGGGAGGCTTCGCGGGTGAGTGCGACGTTGGCGTTGACGCCGCTGGTGACTTTTGTGGCAGTGGCTATTGCGGCCTGGATGTGGCCGGCGTATGTGCATGCCGAGGACATCAATGCCCTGGGGTATCTGGGTGCGGTGACGGTGGTGCTGGGGTCGGCGTTGGTGGCGCTGGGGCCTTCGTTGGTCGCTGGCTGGCGGGCGAGAAAGGCCCGCCTGGCGCAGGTGCATCTATAACCTGCGCCGCTAAGGGCCAGTAGCGGCAGCCGCTGAATCAGCCCTTGCCGCCCGGTGCCAGCATGTTCTCCGGCCGCACCCACTGATCGAACTGCTCATTGGTCAGGTACTTCAACTCCAGTGCCGCCTCGCGCAAGGTCTTGCCCTCGCCATACGCCTTCTTGGCAATCTCCGCTGCCTTGTCATAGCCGATATGCGGGTTCAGCGCCGTCACCAGCATCAAACCGCGCTCCAGGTGCGCCGCCATCTGCTCGGCGTCGGGCTCGATGCCGGCCACGCAGTGTTGCTGGAAGTTGCGGCAACCGTCGGCCAGCAGTTCCACCGACTGCAGCAGGTTGTGGATGATCACCGGTTTGAACACGTTCAGCTGCAAGTGGCCCTGGCTGGCGGCAAAACCGATCGCCGCGTCGTTGCCCAGCACCTGGCAGGCCAGCATCGACAGCGCCTCGCACTGGGTCGGATTGACCTTGCCAGGCATGATCGAGCTGCCCGGCTCGTTGGCTGGCAGGCGCACTTCGGCAAGCCCCGCACGCGGGCCGGAGCCAAGCAGGCGCAGGTCGTTGGCGATTTTCATCAATGCCACGGCCAGGGTCTTCAAGGCCCCGGCCAGGCTGGTCAGCGGTTCATGGCCGGCCAGCGCCGCAAACTTGTTGGGCGCGGTGACGAACGGCAAGCCGGACAGCGCGGCCAGCTCTGCGGCGATGGCTTCGGCGAAGCCGTGTGGCGCGTTCAGGCCTGTTCCCACGGCCGTGCCGCCCTGGGCCAGCTCACAGACCGGGGGCAGGGTGGCGCGGATGGCGCGCTGGGCATAGTCGAGCTGGGCGACGAAGGCGGAAACCTCCTGGCCGAAGGTGATCGGCGTGGCGTCCATCATGTGCGTGCGGCCGGTCTTGACCAGCTTCTGGTGGCGCGCCGACAGCTCGGCCAGCCCTGCCGACAGCTCGGCGATCGCCGGCAGCAGCTGTTCATGCACCGCCTGGGCTGCGGCAATGTGCATGGCCGTGGGGAAGCAGTCGTTGGAACTCTGCGAGCGGTTGACGTGGTCGTTGGGGTGCACCGGCGTCTTGCCGCCGCGGCCCTTGCCGGCCAGTTCGTTGGCACGGCCGGCGATGACTTCGTTGACGTTCATGTTGCTCTGGGTGCCGCTGCCGGTCTGCCAGACCACCAGCGGGAACTGATCGTCATGCTGGCCGTCGAGCACTTCGTCGGCGGCTTGCTCGATCAGCCGGGCGATTTCGGCCGGCAGGTCACCGTTGCGATCGTTGACCCGTGCTGCAGCCTTCTTGATCAGCGCCAGGGCGTGCAGCACCGCGAGGGGCATGCGTTCCTTGCCAATGGCGAAGTTGATCAGCGAACGCTGGGTCTGCGCACCCCAGTAGGCGTCCTCAGGAACTTCGACCGGGCCCAGGCTGTCTGTCTCGATACGGCTCATTCTGCGCTCACTCCTTTGTGGTTCGAAATCGCAGTTTAGGCCCTGATTCGACAGAGCGGTTCCATCGCTCGTCGTCCCCACTTGAGCACATCGCCACCACAGCGCAGAATGCTCATCTCTGAGGTACCCGCCTCCCTCTCTTGAAGGAAATGCAATGACCCGTCTCCGTGTCCTCTGTGCCGCCGTCGCCCTGGCCTGTGCCAGCGGCCAGGTACTCGCTGCCACCGCCAGTCACAACGCTGCCGCCGAGAAATTCCTGACCCTGGCCAACGCCGACAAGCTGGGCACTCCGGTCTATATGCAGGTCCAACAGATGTTCGCCCAGCGCTTTGCCCAGACCAAAGCGCCTTCGTCGAAGCAGCCGGTACTGGAAAGCTACCAGGCCAAGGCCAATGCCGCCCTGGACAACGCCATCGGCTGGAACAAGCTGAAGCCGAAAATGGTCGACCTGTACACCGCGACCTTCACCGAGACCGAGCTCAAGGACCTGGTCAAGTTCTACGAGTCGCCGCTGGGCAAGAAAGTGTTGCGCGAAATGCCAAAGGTTACCCAGCAGTCGGCGCAGCTGACCCAGCAGAGCCTGGAACCTGCAGTGCCGGTGGTCAACAAGCTGCTCGAAGACATGACCAAAGAGCTTGATCCGAACGCTGGCAAGGCTGCCGTCCCCGCCAAGAAGTGAGTAACGCGTGATGAGCATGCAGCACCGCATCGAGCAACAACTGGCAACGCTGGCGCCGCAACACCTGGAAGTGCTCAATGAAAGTCACATGCACAGTCGTGGTCAGGAGACCCACTACAAGGCAGTGATCGTCAGCGAGCAGTTTGCCGGGCTGAACAGCGTCAAGCGCCACCAGAAGGTCTACGCCACCATGGGTGAGCTGATGGGCGAGATTCATGCCCTGGCCATCCACACGTACACTGCCGAGGAGTGGGCCAAGGTGGGTGTTGCACCGGCCTCGCCGGTGTGTGCAGGCGGTGGGCACTGAATCCTTTTTGTTGATCTGGTAGAATCTGCACCATCCGGGGGCCGCTTTGCGGCCCCCTGCTTTTTGTCCAACCCGGTCCGCCCCTTACGAGGGCAACCACCAGGAGATTCAGTTTCATGTCACAACCGATCGTCGTCGCGGCGCTGTACAAGTTCGTCACCCTGCAAGACTACGTCGAACTGCGCGAGCCACTGCTCAAGGCCATGCTCGACAATGACGTCAAAGGCACCCTGCTGCTGGCCAACGAAGGCATCAACGGCACCGTGTCGGCCACCCGCGAAGGCATCGACGGCCTGCTCGCCTGGCTGCGCAGTGACCCGCGCCTGGTGGATGTCGACCACAAGGAATCGTACTGCGACGAGCAGCCGTTCTACCGCACCAAGGTCAAGCTCAAGAAAGAGATCGTCACCCTCGGCGTACCGGGCGTTGACCCCAACCAGCAGGTGGGGACCTACGTCGAGCCCAAGGACTGGAACGCCCTGATCAGCGATCCTGAAGTGCTGCTGATCGATACCCGCAACGACTACGAAGTGGCCATTGGCACGTTCAAGGGCGCCGTCGACCCCAAGACCGAAACCTTCCGCGAGTTCCCCGACTACATCAAGGCCAACTTCGACCCGAGCAAGCACAAGAAGGTGGCGATGTTCTGCACCGGTGGCATCCGTTGCGAAAAAGCCTCCAGCTACATGCTCGGTGAAGGCTTCGAGGCGGTCTATCATCTTAAAGGTGGCGTCCTGAAGTACTTCGAAGAAGTGCCTCAGGAAGAAAGCCTGTGGGACGGCGATTGCTTCGTCTTCGACAACCGCGTCACGGTGCGTCATGACCTGAGCGAGGGCGAATATGACCAGTGCCATGCCTGCCGCCATCCGATCAATGCAGAGGAACGCGCGTCCGAGCACTACTCGCCAGGTGTGAGCTGCCCGCACTGCTGGGACAGCCTGAGCGAGAAGACTCGCCGCAGCGCCATCGACCGGCAGAAGCAGATCGAGCTGGCCAAGGCGCGCAACCTACCGCACCCGATCGGTTACAACTACAAAGCCGAGGCCTGATGCATGTCTGCACGCCTGCTTTATGTGATGGACCCGATGTGCTCCTGGTGCTGGGGCTTCGCGCCGGTGGCTGCGGCCCTGATCGCCCAGGCACGTGATGCCGGCGTGCCGACCCGCGTGGTGCCAGGCGGCCTGCGCACGGGCGGCAGCGCCCTGGATGCCTCGACCCGCAAGTACATCCTCGAACATTGGCAGGCGGTGGCCGAAGCCACCGGTCAGCCGTTTCGTTTCGAGGGCGCCATGCCCGATGGGTTCGTCTACGACACCGAGCCTGCCTGCCGCGCCCTGGTCACTGCCCGCGAGCTGGACGCCGAGCGCGTCTGGCCACTGCTGGCGCTGATCCAGGGCTCGTTCTACGCGGCCGGCGTCGACGTCACCACCGCGCCGCAACTGGTCGAGCTGGCCGAACAGGCAGGCTTTGACCGTGCGGCGTTCGCCGAGGCCTTCGCCCGCGCCGACACCCGTGTGGCCACAGCCGCTGATTTCACCTGGGCGCAGGACCTGGGTATTGCCGGTTTCCCCACCCTGCTGGCCGAGCGCAACGGCCAGCTGGCGTTGCTGACCAACGGCTACCAGCCTCTGGAGCGCCTGCAACCCTTGCTCGGCCGCTGGCTGCAGCAGGCTGCCTGTGCTTGATGTGCCTGGGTCACCCGACCCTGTGCCTGGGAAGCCTCACAGTGCGGCCGATCGCCTGAGCTGGGCGGAAATCCGCCGCTTGGCCCTGCATCACAAGAAAAACCTCTGGTCCGCCAATCTGATTGCCGTACTGGCGGCCTGTTGCAGCGTGCCGATCCCTTTGCTGCTACCGCTGCTGGTGGACGAAGTGCTGCTTGGCAACGGCGATGCTGCGCTGAAGTGGATGAACCAGGTGCTGCCGGCCAACTGGCAGGTGGCCGCTGGCTATATCGGCCTGATGCTGGCGCTGACGCTTTGCCTGCGCCTGGCGGCCCTGGCCTTCAACGTGGTGCAGGCCAAGCTGTTCGCCGGGTTGGCCAAGGACATCGTCTACCGCCTGCGCATCCGCCTGATCGAGCGGCTCAAGCGGATTTCCCTCAAGGAATACGAAAGCCTGGGCAGTGGCACCGTGACCACTCACCTGGTCACCGACCTGGACACCCTCGACAAGTTCGTCGGCGAGACCCTCAGCCGCTTCCTGGTGGCCATGCTGACCCTGACCGGTACGGCGGCGATACTGATCTGGATGCACTGGCAGCTGGCGCTGCTGATCCTGTTGTTCAACCCCCTGGTGATCTACTTCACCGTGCAGCTGGGCAAACGGGTCAAGCACCTGAAGAAGCTTGAAAACGACAGCACCGCGCGCTTTACCCAGGCGCTGTCGGAAACCCTCGACGCCATCCAGGAGATCCGTGCCGGCAACCGCCAGGGCTACTTCCTCGGTCGGCTTGGCCTGCGTGCGCGGGAAGTGCGCGACTACGCCGTGGACTCGCAATGGAAAAGCGACGCCAGTGGCCGCGCCAGTGGTTTGTTGTTCCAGTTCGGCATCGACATCTTCCGCGCTGCGGCGATGCTTACGGTGCTGTTTTCCGACCTGTCGATCGGCCAGATGCTGGCCGTGTTCAGCTACCTGTGGTTCATGATCGGCCCGGTGGAGCAACTGCTCAACCTGCAATACGCCTACTATGCCGCTGGCGGTGCCCTGAGCCGGCTCAACGAGTTGCTGGCGCGTGCCGACGAGCCGCAGTACCCGGCCGCCACTGACCCGTTTGCGGGGCGCGAAACGGTGGGCATCGAGGTTCGCGACCTGCGCTTTGCCTATGCCGAGGAGCCAGTGCTCGACCACCTCGACCTGTCCATTGCCCCGGGCGAGAAGGTGGCCATCGTGGGGGCCAGTGGCGGCGGCAAGAGCACCTTGGTGCAACTGCTGCTTGGCCTGTACAGCGCCCAGGCGGGGACCATCCGCTTTGGCGGTGCCAGCCTGCAGGAGATCGGCCTGGAGACCCTGCGCGAAAACGTCGCGGTGGTGCTGCAGCACCCTTCGTTGTTCAACGACAGCGTACGCGCCAACCTGACCATGGGTCGCGACTGCAGCGACGACGCCTGCTGGCAGGCGCTGCGCATTGCCCAGCTCGACGCCACCATCGCGGCTTTGCCGCAAGGCCTGGACAGTGTGGTCGGGCGCTCTGGCGTGCGCCTGTCCGGGGGGCAGCGGCAACGGCTGGCCATCGCCCGGATGGTGCTGGCCGAACCCAAGGTGGTGATCCTCGACGAAGCCACCTCGGCGCTGGATGCCGCCACCGAGTACAACCTGCACCAGGCCCTGGCACGTTTCCTCGATGGCCGTACCACGCTGATCATCGCCCACCGCCTGTCGGCAGTGAAGCAGGCTGATCGGGTGCTGGTGTTCGATGGCGGGCATGTGGCCGAAGATGGCGACCATCAGCAACTGATTGCCGACGGTGGGTTGTACGCCAAGCTATACGGGCACCTTCAGCAAACCTGAGCCCCCAACAGGCTGAATAGGCTGCCAGGCTGTCATAAAAATCCCCTCCACGCAGATGGCAAATGGCCTACGCTGTGCTTGTCTGGGTTGATTCGAGCCTTATCTGCTCTGTGACAGGGACTCCATGAAGGGACATCGCACTCTAGAAGCGCCGAAGTTGCTCGGTATCATCTGGCCCTTCATCGCCGTCGTGGTTTTCCAGGCGGCGCTGGGCAGTATCAGCCTTTATACGCTCTCGGCGGTGCGGGCCTATGTAGCGGGCGAGAGCTTGTGGTCCAAGGCTCAGAAAGACGCCATCTATTACCTCAACCTGTACGCCGACAACCGTGATGAAGGCACGTACCAGCGTTACCGCCAGGCCATCACGGTGCCCCAAGGCGACCACCAGTTGCGTGAGGTACTCGATCAGCCCAACCCAGACCTGAACGCTGCGCGCCAAGCTGTGCTGCAGGGCGGCAACCACGCCAACGACGTCGAACGCATCATCTGGTTCTATCGCAACTTCCGCAACATCAGCTACATGCAGACGGCCATCGACTACTGGGACATCGGCGACCGCTACCTGGGCCAGCTGGATGTGCTTGCCAGCGAAATGCGCAAAGGGTTTGCCGAGGGCCCGGTCGATGCCCGCACCATCAGCGACTGGAAGGCCCGTATCGTCGCCATCAACGAAGGGGTCACCCCGGCCGCCAGAGCCTTCAGCGACGCGCTGGGGGAGGGGTCGCGCGTGCTGCTGCAAGTGTTGCTGATCACCAACCTGCTCACCGCGCTGGTCCTCATCACCATCGCCTGGCGCCGTTCCAGCAAGTTGCTGGCCCAGCGCCAGGCATTCGCCAGTGCCTTGCAAGCAGAAAAGGAGCGGGCGCAGATTACCCTGCAGGCCATTGGCGATGCAGTCATTACCACCGACGTCGAAGGCAGCATCGGCTACATGAACCCCGCCGCCGAACAGCTTACCCACTGGCAGGCCGGGCAGGCTCAGGGCTTGCCGCTTTCGGCGTTGTTCAGCCTGGTGGACGAACAGGCCGAGGAAGATGGCCGCAGCCTGGTCGAGCAGGTACTCAGCGGCAGCCTCAGGGGTGGCGCCGAGCATGCCAGGCTGATCCAGCGCCTGGATGGCAGCACCGTGTCGATAAACCTGGTGGGTTCGCCCATTGTCAGCGACGGGCAGGTCAGTGGCATAGTGCTGGTACTGCACGACATGACCCAGGAGCGCCAGTACATCGCCAACCTGTCCTGGCAGGCGACCCATGACGCCTTGACCGGCCTGGCCAACCGCCGCGAGTTCGAATACCGCCTGGAGCTGGCGCTCAACGGCCTGGCGCGCCAGGCGGGGCGGCATTCGCTGATGTTCCTCGACCTGGACCAGTTCAAGCTGGTCAACGATACCTGTGGCCATGCTGCGGGTGACGAGCTGTTACGGCATATCTGCGCCGTGTTGCAGTCCGGCCTGCGTGAAGGCGACACCCTGGCCCGGCTGGGCGGTGACGAGTTCGGCGTGCTGCTGGAAAACTGCCCGCCGGACCAGGCCGAGCGCATTGCCGAGCAGTTGCGTCAGATGGTCCAGAGCCTGCATTTTGTGTGGAAGGGGCGGCCGTTCGTCACCACGGTGAGCATTGGCCTGGTGAACATGGCGCAGGCACCCGGCACCCTGGAAACCTTGCTGCGCGCCGCCGACATGGCCTGCTACATGGCTAAGGAAAAGGGTCGCAACCGGGTCCAGGTGTACCACGCCGACGACAGCGAGCTGTCCATGCGCTTTGGCGAGATGGCCTGGATACAGCGCTTGCACGTGGCCCTTGAAGAAAACCGCTTCTGCCTGTATGCCCAGGAAATCGCCGCGTTGAAGGCCATCGATGGCCCTGGGCATATCGAGATCCTGCTGCGCCTGCATGATGAGAGTGGCCGTACCATCCTGCCCAGCAGCTTCATCCCGGCGGCCGAACGTTACGGCCTGATGACCGCCCTTGACCGCTGGGTGGTGCGTAATGTGTTTCAGGTCATCCGCCAGTGCCTGGATGAAGGCCGCGAAGGGCCATTGTCCATCTGCGCGATCAACTTGTCGGGGTCGAGCATTGGTGACGACAAGTTTCTCGAGTACCTGCAGCGGTTGTTCGTCGAGTACGCCATCCCGCCGCGCATGATCTGCTTCGAGATCACCGAAACCAGTGCGATTGCCAACCTTGGCAGTGCTATTCGCTTCATCAACGAACTGAAAGGGCTAGGCTGCAGGTTCTCGCTCGACGACTTCTGTGCCGGGATGTCGTCGTTCGCCTATTTGAAGCATTTGCCCGTGGATTTTCTGAAGATAGACGGTAGTTTCGTCAAAGACATGCTCGACGACCCGGTCAATCGAGCCATGGTGGAGGTCATCAACCACATCGGTCATGTGATGGGCAAGCGGACCATTGCCGAGTTCGTCGAAACCCCCTTGATCGAGCAGGCCCTGCAGGAAATCGGCGTGGATTACGCCCAGGGCTACCTGATCGAACGCCCCCAGGTGTTCACGTGTGACAGTCTGCAACGCCAACGGATCGCCGCCAGGCCTCTGTTGCAGCGGGCACCTGGCACATTTCGCTAGCTAGACAGCGGCTTTCGCTGACACAAGACGTCCGAAAAATCACATGGATCAAGGAGCTGAAAGTGATTGATGCATTCGTTCGTATCGGGCCATTGATGGACCCCGCCAGTTACCCCCAATGGGCTCAGCAACTCATTGAAGAGTGCCGCGAAAGCAAGCGCCGGGTGGTCGAGCATGAACTGTACGAGCGCCTGCGCGATGGTCGGCTGAAGCCATCGACCATCCGTCAGTACCTGATCGGCGGCTGGCCGGTGGTCGAGCAGTTTTCGCTGTACATGGCCCATAACCTGACCAAGACCCGCTATGGCCGCCACCCTGGCGAAGACATGGCGAGGCGCTGGTTGATGCGCAACATCCGGGTCGAACTCAACCATGCCGACTATTGGGTGCACTGGTGCCATGCCCATGGCATTCACCTGCATGAGCTGCAGGCCCAGGAAGTACCGCCTGAATTGAACGGGCTAAACGACTGGTGCTGGCGGGTGTGTGCCACCGAAAACCTGGCGATTTCCATGGCGGCGACCAACTATGCCATCGAAGGCGCGACCGGGGAGTGGTCAGCGGTGGTGTGCGCCAATGACACCTATGCCCTGGGCTTCCCCGAGGACCAGCGCAAGCGCGCCATGAAGTGGCTGAAGATGCATGCGCAGTACGACGATGCGCACCCGTGGGAAGCGCTGGAAATCATCTGCACCTTGGCGGGGGAGAACCCGACGTTGGGGTTGCGTACCGAATTGCGTCGGGCGATCTGCAAGAGCTACGACTGCATGTACCTGTTCCTGGAGCACTGCATGCAGCTGGAAGGGCGTCAGCAGGGGCGGGTGCGGCCGGCCTTGGCGGCAGGCTGATCGTCTGCCTGTGCTGGCCTCTTCGCGGGCTTACCGACAAAGAGGCCAGCACAGACAG
The DNA here is from genome assembly GCF_900187555.1 of Pseudomonas sp. Irchel s3f19. Taxonomy (NCBI): domain Bacteria; kingdom Pseudomonadati; phylum Pseudomonadota; class Gammaproteobacteria; order Pseudomonadales; family Pseudomonadaceae; genus Pseudomonas; species Pseudomonas sp. Irchel s3f19. The sequence continues at coordinate 728,727 of NZ_FYDW01000003.1, forward strand.
CCCGCAAATCACTGGGCATTGAACGCCTGCCCATTCACCCCGGTGCTGTCCGGCCCCATCAGGTACAGGTACACCGGCATGATCTCTTCCGGCAGCGGGTTGTTCTGCGGGTTCTCGCTCGGGTAGGCCTGGGCCCGCATCGCCGTGCGCGTGGCGCCTGGGTTGATGCTGTTGGAACGCACGGGTGCAACCCCTTCCAGTTCGTCGGCCAAGGTCTGCATCAGGCCTTCGGTGGCGAACTTCGACACCCCGTAAGCGCCCCAGTAAGCCCGGCCTTTGCGCCCGACGCTGCTGGAGGTGAACACCACCGAGGCGTCCTCCGACAGCTTGAGCAGCGGCAACAGGGTGCTGGTGAGCATGAAGGTGGCATTGACGTTGATGTGCATCACGCGCATGAAGTTGTCACCCGACAACTGCTCCAGTGGCGTGCGCGGGCCGATGATCGAGGCGTTGTTGAGCAGGCCGTCGAGGCGCCCGAACTGGTCTTCGATCATGACCGCCAGCTCGTCGTACTGGTGGGGCAGGGCGGTTTCCAGGTTGAACGGGATCACCACCGGTTGCGGGTGCCCGGCGGCCTCGATCTGGTCGTAGACCTCGTTGAGGTTGGCCTCGGTCTTGCCCAGCAGCAGCGTGGTGGCGCCCAGTGCGGCATAGGCCTTGGCGGCCGCGGCACCGATGCCGCGGCCGGCACCGGTCACCAGGATGACCCGGCCTTTGAGCAGGTCGGGGCGGGCGGTGTAGTCGAACATTGTCTATTCCCTATTTCTATGGGCGGTGCTGGCGCTTGACGCTCAGCAGCCGCACAGCGCGCTGTCGATCACCTTGCGCAGTTCCAGCGGGTGGTCCACCACCACGTCGGCACCCCAGTTGTTGGGGTTGTCTTCTGGATGAATATAGCCGTAGCGCACCGCCGCCGTGCGGGTGCCGGCATCGCGGCCAGACTCGATATCGCGCAGGTCATCGCCGACGAACAGAACGCTGGCCGGGTCCAGGTTCAGGGTCTTGCAGGCCAGGATCAGCGGCTCGGGGTCGGGCTTGCTGTTTTTCACGTGGTCCGGGCAGATCAGCAGCGCCGAGCGCTCGGCCAGGCCCAGGCGTTGCATGATCGGTTCGGCGAAGCGCATCGGTTTGTTGGTGACCACGCCCCACAGCAGGTTGCCTTTTTCGATGTCGGCCAGCAGCTCGCTCATGCCGTCGAACAGCTTGCTGTGCACCGCGCAGTCGCGCTGGTAGCGCTCGAGGAATTCCAGGCGCAGGGCCTCGAAACCTTCGGCCTCCGGGTCCATGGCGAAGGTGGTGGCGACCATGGCGCGGGCGCCACCGGAAATCACCCCGCGGATCAGGTTGTCGTCCACCGCCGGCAAACCGCGTTCGGCGAGCATGGCCTGGCAGATGGCGATGAAGTCCGGCGCCGTGTCGAGCAGGGTGCCGTCCATGTCGAAGAGTACCGCTCGCAAACGCATGCTCATTCCTCGCGCAGGGTCTGGATCATGTAGTTGACGTCCACATCGCCGCACAGCTTGTAGTGCTTGGTCAGCGGGTTGTAGGTCAGCCCGATGATGTCCTTGACCTCAAGGCCGGCAGCGCGGCTCCAGGCGCCAAGCTCCGAGGGGCGGATGAACTTCTTGAAGTCGTGGGTACCGCGCGGCAGCATCTTCAGCACGTACTCGGCGCCGACGATGGCCAGTAGGTAGGCCTTGGGGTTGCGGTTGATGGTGGAGAAGAACACCTGGCCGCCGGGCTTGACCATGCGGTAGCAGGCGCGGATCACCGACGAAGGGTCGGGGACGTGCTCGAGCATCTCCAGGCAGGTGACCACGTCGAACTGCTCGGGCATCTCTTCGGCCAGCGCCTCGGCGGTGATCTGCCGATACTCCACCTCGACACCGGATTCCAGCTGGTGCAGTTGGGCCACCGCCAACGGTGCCTCGCCCATGTCGATGCCGGTTACCTTGGCGCCACGCAGGGCCATGGATTCGCTGAGAATGCCGCCACCGCAGCCCACGTCCAGCACCTTCTTGCCAGCCAGGCCGACCCGCTCGTCGATCCAGTTGACGCGCAACGGGTTGATTTCATGCAGCGGCTTGAACTCGCTTTCACGGTCCCACCAGCGGTGGGCCAAGGCTTCGAACTTGGCAATTTCGGCGTGGTCGACGTTGCTCATTTAAGAGTCCTCTGAAACTTCGCTAAATTGGGCCGGAGTATACCCGAGCGCTCAAGGCCGAGGGTCGCTATAATCGCCGGCTTTTGATATCCGAACGACGGGGAGAGGCGATGCGCGAGCGACTTTTGGCGGCGGAGAAGGTGACCGCGATCCGCTGGCAAGGCGGCGTTCTGCATCTGCTCGACCAGCGCTTGCTGCCGTCGCAGGAATGCTGGCTGGCCTGCGACAATGTCGCGCAGGTGGTGGCAGCGATCCGTGACATGGCCGTGCGCGGCGCATCGGCCATCGGTATTGCTGCGGCCTACGGCCTGGTCCTGGCCCTGGAAGAACGGCTGGCCGAGGGCGGCGACTGGGAGCTCGACCTGGAAGAGGACTTCCTCAGCCTGGCCGAGGCGCGCCCCACTGCTGCCAACCTGTTCTGGGCGCTGAACCGCATGCGCGAGCGCCTGCAGCGCCTGCGCCCGGAAGACGACGTGCTGGCGGTGCTGGAGGCCGAAGCGGTGGCGATCCATGAAAGCGATCGCGAAGCCAACCTGACCATGGCCCAACACGGCATCGAGCTGATTCGCCGTCATCAGGGCAATGCCCAGACCCTGCTCACCTACGGCAATGCCGGCGCCCTGGCCAGCGGTGGTTTCGGCACCGCGCTGGGGGTGATCCGCGCGGGGTACCTGGAAGGCATGGTCGAGCGGGTCTACGCCGGCGAGACCCGCCCCTGGCTGCAAGGCTCGCGCCTGACTGCCTGGGAGCTGGCCAACGAAGGCATCCCGGTCACGTTGTGCGCCGATTCGGCCCTGGCCCACCTGATGAAGACCAAGGGCATTACCTGGGTGGTGGTCGGTGCCGACTGCATTGCCGCCAATGGCGATGTGGCGAGCAAGATCGGCACCTATCAACTGGCGGTCAGTGCCATGCACCACGGTGTGCGCTTCATGGTGGTGGCGCCGAGCACCAGCATCGACCTCAACCTGGCCACGGGCGAGGATATCCCGCTCGAAGAGCGCGATGCCGACGAGTTGCTGGATTACGCTGGCACCCGCGTAGCACCGGATGTCGAGGTGTTCAACCCGGTATTCGATGTGACCCCGGCGGACCTGATCGACGTGATCGTGACCGAGCGTGGCATGGTCGAGCGCCCGGATACCGCCAAGCTGGCTCAATTGATGTGCCGCAAGCGCCTGCACTGAAGGGGTGTCCGGCGCGGCATCATTGGCGGCTGTGAGAAACCATGGCGTACACTTGCCGGCCGCCTTTGTGATAACATCCGGCAGTTTCCAAGACCGCCCATCACGGCGGCCAAATTTGCGCAGATCCATGGCACAACTCATTGATTTGTCGTAAGTCGTCGCACCACTGCGCGTCGCGGCGGCGAGCTTCGTTCGGCCCTTGATGGAGCTGCGAAGTTTCACCAGAAAAAGGAATCAGGCTTCTCATGGGCGAACTGGCCAAAGAAATCCTCCCGGTCAATATCGAAGACGAACTGAGACAGTCTTACCTCGACTACGCGATGAGCGTGATTGTCGGGCGAGCGCTGCCCGATGCACGTGACGGCTTGAAGCCCGTGCATCGTCGCGTTCTCTATGCGATGAGCGAACTGGGCAACGACTGGAACAAACCGTACAAGAAGTCCGCCCGTGTGGTCGGTGACGTGATCGGTAAGTACCACCCGCACGGCGACACTGCGGTCTACGACACCATCGTGCGTATGGCCCAGCCGTTCTCGCTGCGCTACCTGCTGGTCGACGGCCAGGGCAACTTCGGTTCGGTGGACGGCGACAACGCTGCAGCCATGCGATACACCGAAGTGCGCATGGCCAAGCTGGCCCACGAGCTGCTGGCCGACCTGCACAAAGAGACTGTCGACTGGGTGCCCAACTATGACGGCACCGAGCAGATCCCTGCGGTCATGCCGACCCGGATCCCCAACCTGCTGGTCAACGGTTCCAGCGGTATCGCCGTGGGCATGGCGACCAACATCCCGCCGCACAACCTCGGCGAGGTCATCGACGGCTGCCTGGCGCTGATTGACAACGCGGAAATCACCATCGATGAGCTGATGCAGTTCATCCCGGGGCCGGACTTCCCGACTGCCGGCATCATCAACGGCCGTCAGGGCATCATCGAGGCCTACCGCACCGGCCGTGGCCGCATCTACATGCGTGCCCGCTCCGAGGTCGAGGACATCGACAAGGTCGGTGGCCGCCAGCAGATCGTCGTCACCGAGTTGCCGTACCAGCTGAACAAGGCGCGCCTGATCGAGAAGATCGCCGAGCTGGTCAAAGAGAAGAAGATCGAAGGCATCACCGAGCTGCGCGACGAGTCCGACAAGGACGGCATGCGCATTGTCATCGAGCTGCGTCGCGGCGAGGTGCCGGAGGTAGTGCTCAACAACCTCTATCAGCAGACCCAGCTGCAGAGCGTGTTCGGCATCAACGTCGTGGCATTGATCGACGGTCGCCCGCGCCTGCTCAACCTCAAGGACCTGCTCGAAGCGTTCGTCCGTCACCGCCGTGAAGTGGTCACGCGCCGTACCGTGTTCGAGCTGCGCAAGGCCCGCGAGCGTGGCCACATCCTTGAAGGCCAGGCAGTTGCGCTGTCCAACATCGACCCGGTCATCGCCCTGATCAAGGCTTCGCCGACGCCGTCGGAAGCTAAGGAAGCGCTGATTGCCACTGCCTGGGAGTCCAGCGCTGTGCAGGTGATGGTCGAGCGCGCCGGCGCCGACTCCTGCCGCCCTGAAGACCTGCCAGAGCAATTCGGCCTGCGCGAAGGCAAGTATTACCTGTCGCCGGAACAGGCCCAGGCGATCCTCGACCTGCGCCTGCACCGCCTGACTGGCCTCGAGCACGAGAAGCTGCTGGCCGAGTACCAGGAAATCCTCGAGCAGATCGGCGAACTGATCCGCATCCTCAGCAGCGCCGAGCGCCTGATGGAAGTGATCCGCGAAGAGCTGGAAGCGATCCGTGCCGAATACGGCGATGCTCGCCGCACCGAAATTCTCAACGCCAGCCACGACCTCAACTACGGTGACATGATCCCGGAAGAAGAGCGCGTGGTGACCATCTCCCACGGTGGCTATGCCAAGACCCAGCCGCTGTCCGCCTACCAGGCCCAGCGCCGTGGCGGCAAAGGCAAGTCGGCGACCGGTGTGAAGGACGAGGACTACATCGAGCACCTGTTGGTCGCCAACAGCCATGCCACCCTGTTGCTGTTCTCCAGCAAGGGCAAGGTGTACTGGAAGAAGACCTACGAGATCCCGGAGGCCTCCCGCGCTGCCCGTGGCCGCCCGTTGGTCAACCTGCTGCCGTTGGAAGAAGGTGAGCGCATCACCGCCATGCTGCAGATCGACCTTGAAGCCCTGCAGCAAAGCGCCGATCCGGATGAAGAGCTGGAAGACGGCGACGAGAGCGTGATCGAAGGCGAAGTGGTAGAAGCCGAAGAAATCGACGAAGAAGATGGCGACACCCTTGAGTGGGTGGCTGAGCCGACTGGCGCGTACATCTTCATGGCAACCGCTTCGGGTACCGTCAAGAAAACCCCGCTGGTGCAGTTCGCCCGTCCGCGCTCCAACGGCCTGATCGCCCTGAAGCTTAAAGAAGGCGACACCCTGATTGCCGCGGCCATCACCGACGGTGCCAAGGAAGTCATGATGTTCTCCGACGCCGGCAAGGTGATCCGCTTCGCCGAGAGCGTGGTGCGCGAAATGGGCCGTACCGCCCGTGGTGTGCGCGGCATGAAGCTGGGCAAGGGGCAGCAGATCATTTCGATGCTGATCCCTGAGTCCGGCGCGCAGATCCTTACCGCCTCCGAGCGTGGCTTCGGCAAGCGTACGCCGTTGTCCAAGTTCCCGCGTCGCGGCCGTGGTGGCCAGGGCGTGATCGCCATGGGCACCAAGGGGCGCAACGGTCTGTTGATCGGTGCCATCCAGGTCCAGGAAGGCGAAGAGATCATGCTCATCTCCGACCAGGGCACCTTGGTGCGGACACGGGTTGGCGAGGTGTCCAGCCTGAGCCGTAACACCCAGGGCGTGACGCTGATCAAGCTGGCGGCGGACGAAACGCTGGTCGGCCTGGAGCGTATCCAGGAGCCATCCGAGGAAGAGCTCGACGAGTTGGTCGAGGCGGGCCCGGAGGGTGACGCGCCGGAGGCTGTCGATGATGACGGCGCGGGTGCCGAAGAGGCACCGCAAGAGTAAGCACACGCAACAACCCGAACGGGGCGACCAAGGTCGCCCCGTTTGACTGATTGAGCAGGCCGCTCCTACAGGGGGCGGGGCCAGCAAGTGACGATTTGTTCTATTTTGGCAGAGCGAGAGTGGATGTGAGCAAACGAGCCTTTAACTTCTGCGCAGGCCCTGCTGCGCTTCCTGACGCTGTCCTGCAGCGCGCCCAGGCCGAAATGCTGGACTGGCATGGCAAGGGCTTGTCGGTGATGGAAATGAGCCATCGCAGCGACGATTACGTGGCCATCGCCGAGAAGGCCGAGCAGGACCTGCGTGACCTGCTGTCCGTCCCCTCCAACTACAAGGTCCTGTTCCTGCAGGGCGGTGCCAGCCAGCAGTTCGCCGAAATCCCACTGAACCTGCTGCCGGAAAACGGTACCGCCGACTACGTCGAAACCGGCATCTGGTCGAAGAAGGCCATCGAGGAAGGGCGCCGTTTCGGCAACATCAATGTCGCCGCCAGCGCCAAGCCCTACGATTACCTGGCTATCCCGGGCCAGAACGACTGGAACCTGACCAAGAACGCAGCTTACGTCCACTATGCGTCCAACGAGACCATCGGTGGTCTGCAGTTTGACTGGGTTCCCGAGACCGGCGACGTTCCGCTGGTGGTCGACATGTCGTCCGATATCCTCTCCCGCCCGATCGATGTGTCGCAGTTCGGCCTGATCTACGCCGGCGCGCAGAAAAACATCGGCCCAAGCGGCCTGGTGGTGGTGATCGTTCGCGAGGACCTGCTGGGCCGGGCCCGCAGCAGCTGCCCGACCATGCTCGACTACAAGGTCTCGGCCGACAACGGCTCGATGTACAACACCCCGGCCACGTATTCCTGGTACCTCTCGGGCCTGGTCTTCGAGTGGCTCAAGGAGCAGGGTGGTGTCGAAGCGATGGAGCAGCGCAACCGCGCCAAGAAAGACCGCCTGTACGGCTTCATCGACGCCAGCGACTTCTACACCAACCCGATCAGCATCAATGCCCGTTCGTGGATGAACGTGCCGTTCCGCCTGGCCGACGAGCGCCTGGATAAAGCGTTCCTGGCCGGTGCCGACGCCCGTGGCCTGCTCAACCTCAAGGGCCATCGTTCGGTCGGCGGCATGCGCGCCTCGATCTACAACGCCCTGGGCCTGGAAGCGGTTGAAGCGCTGGTTGGCTACATGGCCGAATTCGAGAAGGAGCACGGCTGATGTCCGAACACGAGTTGAAGGCGCTGCGTGTTCGCATCGACAGCCTCGACGAGAAGATCCTCGAGCTGATCAGTGAGCGCGCCCGTTGTGCCCAGGAAGTTGCCAGGGTCAAGACCGCCACGCTCGCCGAGGGCGAAAAGCCGGTGTTCTACCGCCCTGAGCGCGAAGCAGCTGTGCTCAAGCGGGTCATGGAACGCAACAAGGGGCCGCTGGGCAATGAAGAGATGGCGCGGCTGTTCCGCGAGATCATGTCGTCCTGCCTGGCCCTGGAAGAGCCGCTGAAAATCGCCTACCTGGGCCCTGAGGGCACCTTCACTCAGGCCGCGGCGATGAAGCACTTCGGCCATGCCGTGATCAGCCGCCCGATGGCGGCCATCGACGAAGTGTTCCGCGAAGTGGCGGCTGGCGCCGTCAACTTCGGCGTGGTGCCGGTGGAAAACTCCACCGAGGGTGCGGTCAGCCATACCCTGGACAGCTTCCTCGAGCACGACATGGTGATCTGTGGTGAGGTCGAGCTACGCATCCACCACCACTTGCTGGTGGGCGAGAGCACGAAGACCGACAGCATCACCCGCATCTACTCCCACGCCCAGTCCCTGGCCCAGTGCCGCAAGTGGCTGGATGCGCATTACCCGAACGTTGAACGCGTGGCGGTCTCGAGCAATGCCGAGGCAGCCAAGCGGGTCAAGGGTGAGTGGAATTCGGCAGCGATCGCCGGCGACATGGCGGCGAACCTGTATGGCCTGACCCGCCTGGCCGAGAAGATCGAAGACCGTCCGGACAACTCGACGCGCTTCCTGATGATCGGCAACCAGGAAGTGCCGCCGACCGGCGACGACAAGACCTCGATCATCGTTTCGATGAGCAACAAGCCAGGTGCCCTGCACGAGCTGCTGGTGCCGTTCCATCAGAACGGTATCGACCTGACCCGCATCGAGACTCGTCCGTCGCGCAGCGGCAAGTGGACCTACGTGTTCTTCATCGACTTCGTCGGCCACCACCGTGACCCGCTGATCAAGGCGGTGCTGGAGCAGATCAGCCAGGAGGCTGTGGGGCTGAAGGTGCTGGGGTCGTATCCGAAGGCGGTGCTTTGATTGATGGCCTTGGGGCTGCACAGCAGCCCCAGTGGCCCCGCAGACTGTCTTGATTTCTGAACAGGGTTCGCACTCGTGGTAGATGCCGTAACAAACAAACCCGCGCCAATCATCGGGCGCCTGGTCGTCGTAGGCCTGGGCCTGATCGGCGGCTCCTTCGCCAAGGGCCTGCGCGAAAGCGGCCTGTGTCGCGAAGTGGTCGGCGTCGACCTGGATGCCCCCTCGCGCAAGCAGGCCGTGGCCCTGGGCGTGGTCGACCGCTGCGAAGAAGACCTCGCCGCCGCTTGTGTCGGCGCCGACGTCATCCAGTTGGCAGTCCCCATCCTGGCCATGGAAAAGCTCCTCGCGCGCCTGGCCCCGCTCGACCTTGGCAACGCCGTGATCACTGACGTCGGCAGCGCCAAGGGCAATGTGGTTCGCGCCGCGCGCCAGGTGCTGGGCGGGCGGCTGTCGCGCTTCGTCCCCGGCCACCCGATCGCTGGGTCCGAGCAAAGCGGGGTAGAGGCCTCCAATGCCACCCTGTTCCGCCGCCACAAAGTCATCCTCACGCCGCTGCCGGAAACCGACCCGGACGCCCTGGCCAAGGTCGACCGCCTGTGGCGCGCACTGGATGCCGATGTCGAACACATGCCGGTCGAGCGCCATGACGAAGTGCTGGCTGCCACCAGCCATCTGCCGCACCTGCTGGCCTTCGGCCTGGTCGATTCGCTGGCCAAGCGCAATGAAAACCTCGAGATCTTCCGGTACGCTGCGGGGGGCTTTCGCGATTTCACGAGAATCGCTGGCAGCGACCCGACCATGTGGCACGACATCTTCCTCGCCAACCGCGAAGCTGTCCTGCGCACGCTTGATACATATCGCAGCGATCTCGACGCCTTGCGCGACGCGATCGATGCAGGGGACGGGCATCAGTTGCTGGGTGTATTCACCCGCGCACGTGTTGCCCGCGAGCATTTCAGTAAAATCCTGGCCCGCCGGGCCTATGTGGACGCTATGAACGCCAACGATCTGATTTTCCTGGCCCAACCGGGTGGCCGCCTGTCCGGGCGAATCCGCGTACCGGGCGACAAGTCGATTTCCCACCGCTCGATCATGCTCGGCTCGCTGGCCGAAGGCACGACCGAGGTCGAAGGCTTCCTCGAAGGTGAGGATGCGCTGGCGACCTTGCAGGCCTTCCGTGACATGGGTGTGGTCATCGAAGGCCCGAACCAGGGTCGCGTGACCATCCACGGCGTCGGCCTGCACGGCCTCAAGGCGCCACCCGGGCCAATCTACGTGGGCAACTCCGGCACCTCGATGCGCCTGTTGTCCGGCCTGCTGGCCGGCCAGGCGTTCGACGTGACCATGACCGGTGATGCCTCGCTGTCCAAGCGCCCGATGAACCGGGTGGCCAACCCCCTGCGTGAAATGGGCGCAGTGGTCGAGACCGGCCCCGAAGGCCGTCCACCGCTGACCATTCGTGGTGGCCACAAGCTCAAGGCGCTCACCTACACGCTGCCGATGGCCAGTGCGCAGGTTAAATCGTGCCTGCTGCTGGCCGGCTTGTACGCCGAAGGCAAGACCACCGTCACCGAGCCTGCGCCGACCCGTGACCACACCGAGCGCATGCTGCGTGGCTTTGGTTATGCGGTGCAGACCAATGGCCCGGTGGCGTCGCTGCAGTCCGGCGGCAAGCTCACTGCAACCCGCATCGAAGTGCCTGCCGATATCTCGTCGGCGGCGTTCTTCCTGGTCGCGGCCTCGATCGCCCAGGGCTCGGAGCTGGTGCTCGAGCATGTCGGCATCAACCCGACCCGTACCGGTGTAATCGACATCCTGCGCCTGATGGGCGGCGATATCACCCTGGAGAACCAGCGTGAAGTCGGCGGCGAGCCGGTGGCCGACCTGCGCGTGCGCGGCGCCCAGCTGAAAGGTATCGACATCCCTGAAAACCTGGTGCCATTGGCCATCGACGAGTTCCCGGTGTTGTTCGTTGCCGCTGCCTGCGCCGAAGGGCGCACTGTGCTGCGCGGTGCCGAAGAGCTGCGGGTCAAGGAATCCGACCGCATCCAAGTGATGGCCGACGGCCTGATCAGCCTGGGCGTGAAGTGCGAGCCGACCCCGGATGGCATCATCATCGACGGCGGCCAGATTGGCGGCGGTGAAGTGCACGGCCACGGTGACCACCGTATCGCCATGGCCTTCAGCGTTGCCTCGCTGCGCGCCAGTGCGCCGATCCGTATCCATGACTGCGCCAACGTCGCCACCTCGTTCCCCAACTTCCTGGCGCTGTGTGCCGAAGTCGGCATTCGTGTGGCTGAAGAGGGCAAGTCGTGAACACCCAGGCGCCAGTCATCACCATCGACGGGCCAAGCGGTTCGGGGAAAGGCACAGTTGCCGGGCTGCTGGCCCGCGAGCTGGGCTGGCGGCTGCTGGACTCCGGCGCGCTGTACCGTCTGCTGGCCTTCAACGCGAGCAACCACGGTGTCGACCTGACCAACGAAGAGCTGCTCAAGCAGCTTGCCGCCCATCTGGATGTGCAGTTCATCGCGGCCGAGCCCGGTAAGCTGCAACAGATCATCCTCGAGGGTGAGGACGTCAGTAACGTCATCCGCACCGAAACCGTCGGTGCGGGCGCCTCGATGGTGGCTTCGCTGCCCGCCGTGCGCGATGCCTTGCTGATGCGCCAGCGCGCATTCCAGGAAGCTCCAGGCCTGATTGCCGACGGGCGTGACATGGGCACCGTGGTGTTCCCGGATGCGCCATTGAAGGTCTTTCTCACCGCTAGCGCGGAGGAGAGGGCACGTCGCCGTTACCTGCAGTTGAAGGGCAAGGGCGAAGATGTTAGTCTGTCGAGTCTGCTGGATGAGATTCGTGCACGCGATGAGCGTGACACCCAACGTGCAGTGGCCCCGCTGAAACCAGCGGCCGATGCCATTCAGTTGGACTCCACCGAGTTGTCTATCGAGCAGGTGTTGCAACGTATCAGGAGTGAGATCGCACTGCGCGACCTTCACTGATCGCCAGGAGAGCAGGCAGGTGCACCAGTCAACGTCCTGCCCGCTTTCCTTTTAAATAACGAAACCCACATTGTCTGGAATGTGGCGATGGGCGTCTGTTTCGCCCGAATCTACAGGAATTAAAATGAGCGAAAGCTTTGCAGAACTCTTTGAAGAAAGCCTGAAAACCCTCAATCTTCAGCCGGGTGCGATCATCACCGGTATCGTTGTCGACATCGACGGCGACTGGGTTACCGTACACGCTGGCCTGAAGTCCGAGGGCGTCATCCCGCTCGAGCAGTTCTACAACGAAGCTGGCGAGCTGACCATCAAGGTCGGTGACGAAGTTCACGTTGCGCTGGACGCGGTCGAAGACGGCTTTGGCGAAACCAAACTGTCCCGTGAAAAAGCCAAGCGCGCCGAGTGCTGGATTGTTCTGGAAGCAGCTTTCGCCGCCGAAGAAGTGGTCAAGGGCGTTATCAACGGTAAGGTTAAGGGCGGCTTCACTGTCGACGTTAACGGCATCCGTGCGTTCCTGCCGGGCTCCCTGGTTGATGTCCGCCCTGTGCGCGACACCACCCACCTGGAAGGCAAAGAGCTGGAATTCAAGGTCATCAAGCTGGACCAGAAGCGCAACAACGTTGTCGTTTCCCGTCGCAGCGTGCTGGAAGCCGAGAACAGCGCCGAGCGCGAAGCCCTGCTGGAGACCCTGCAGGAAGGCCAACAAGTCAAAGGTATCGTCAAGAACCTCACCGACTACGGCGCCTTCGTGGACCTGGGCGGTATCGACGGCCTGCTGCACATCACCGACATGGCCTGGAAGCGCATCAAGCACCCTTCCGAAATCGTTAACGTTGGCGACGAAGTCGACGTTCGCGTTCTGAAGTTCGACCGTGAGCGCAATCGCGTTTCGCTGGGTCTGAAGCAGATGGGCGAAGATCCGTGGGTTGCTATCACTGCCCGCTACCCAGAAGGTACTCGCGTACAAGCTCGCGTTACCAACCTGACCGACTACGGCTGCTTCGCTGAGCTGGAAGAAGGCGTTGAAGGTCTGGTACACGTTTCCGAAATGGACTGGACCAACAAGAACATCCACCCGTCGAAAGTCGTTCAGGTTGGCGACGAAGTGGAAGTCATGGTTCTGGACATCGACGAAGAGCGTCGTCGTATCTCCCTGGGCATCAAGCAGTGCAAGTCCAACCCATGGGAAGACTTCTCCGGCCAGTTCAACAAGGGTGACAAGATCACCGGTACCATCAAGTCGATCACCGACTTCGGTATCTTCATTGGTCTGGACGGCGGCATCGACGGCCTGGTTCACCTGTCCGACATCTCCTGGAACGAAACCGGCGAAGAAGCCGTACGTCGTTTCAAGAAGGGCGACGAGCTGGAAACCGTCATCCTGTCGGTCGATCCAGAGCGCGAGCGCATCTCCCTGGGCATCAAGCAGCTGGAAGACGATCCGTTCTCCAACTTCGTTGCTGTCAATGACAAGGGCGCTATCGTCAAGGGCATCGTGAAAGAAGTTGACGCCAAAGGCGCCATCGTCACCCTGGCCGACGACATCGAAGCCACTCTGAAAGCTTCCGAAATCAGCCGTGACCGCGTTGAAGATGCGCGTAACGTTCTGAAAGAAGGCGAAGAGATCGAAGCCAAGATCATCAGCGTTGACCGCAAGTCCCGCGTTATCAGCCTGTCGATCAAATCGAAAGACGACGCTGAAGAGCGTGAAGCCATCCAGAGCCTGAAAAACGCTCCGGAAGCGGCTGCCGACACCACCATGGCTGCGCTGCTGCGCGAAGCAATGGCCAAGCAGAACTAAGTTCTGTTTGATCGGTAAAAAGGGCGACCCTCGGGTCGCCCTTTTTTTTGCGTTTGCGTGGGCTTTTTGGTGTTTGCCTTTAGTTTTGGGGCGCCTGGACGATCGAGCGCCGCGTCACCGTAAATCCACCGCAGAACACCCATAGGCCCTTGCCGGCTAGACCATTCTTGTAAAACTTCAATCTTGATTTTTTTTATTAAGTCAATAACCGCCCTGTTCAAATCCTTCCCGGCGTGCTACAAACTGGATAAGCAATGATCTAGCTGCTTGATAACGAAGGGAAAAATATGACGAAGTCGGAGCTGATCGAACGTATTGTCACCCATCAGGGGCTGCTCTCCTCGAAGGATGTGGAGCTAGCCATCAAGACCATGCTTGAGCAGATGTCACAATGCCTGGCCACGGGCGATCGCATCGAGATTCGCGGATTCGGCAGCTTCTCGCTGCACTATCGTGCGCCCCGTGTCGGCCGCAACCCCAAGACCGGCCAGTCGGTCAGCCTCGAAGGCAAATTCGTGCCGCACTTCAAGCCCGGCAAAGAGCTGCGTGATCGGGTCAATGAAGAAGACGAGGCTGAAGCCTGATCAACCAAGGAGCAATCTGATGCGGAACCTCAAGCGCGCCCTCGCGGCGGTGTTCGTGCTGTTGTTGGCGGCTGTGGTGCTGTTCTTCGTGCTGGAGAATCAGCAGGCGGTCTCGCTGGTCCTGTTCGGCTGGGCGGCACCGGCCGTGCCGGTTGCGGTGCTGGTGCTTGCGGCCCTTGTCATTGGTTTGGCGGTTGGGCCATTGCTGGGCGCCTACGGCGTACAGCGCAGCAAGCGCAAGATCAGGGCGACTGCTCGTCAGGCAGCACTCAACGGCAGTTAGGAATTTTCCTACGCTAGTTTGGGAAAGACTCACCTATGCTTGCCCCGGTCGTCATGAACTAATAGCGCACTTCATCTTCGGCCCAAGCGAGTGTGCGCAGCATGGAATACCCCGTCCTTTCTCACCATGGTGGCACTCGAGGCGTAACCGGTTCTTGTCACCAGCTTCGTCTGGATGGCGCTACCAGCCTGCTGGTTGATTGTGGGCTGGAGCAAGGGGCCGATACACCGGCAGGTGCTGAGTTTGCACCGCTGGGGTTCGAGGTGAATGGGGTGCAGGCGTTGGTCATCACTCACGTGCATCTCGACCACGTTGGTCGCATTCCGGTGCTGCTGGCGGCCGGTTACCGTGGCCCCATCCTCTGCAGTGAGCCGTCCGCCAAGCTACTTCCGGTGGTGTTGGAGGATGCCTACCGGCTAAGCATCAGCCGTGAGCCGGCGCATGTGGCGCGTTATCTCGCCCTGCTCGAAGAGCTGATTGTGCCGCTTCCGTTCGAGCAGTGGCATGACCTTGCAGGCCTTTTTGGCCTCGGCTGCCGTATCCGCTTGCAGCGCGCTGGCCATCTGCTGGGCTCTGCCTACGTGGAATGCCATGTAGAAAACGAGCGAGGCAGTGTGCGTTACGTGTTCTCGGGCGACCTTGGTCCTTCTGGCAATGCCTTGTTGCACCCGGTGCGGCCCCCTGAACGAGTCGATGTGCTGGTGCTCGAAAGCACTTACGGCGATCGCCTGCATCCCTGTCTCGGCGACCGTGGGCAGAGGCTGGAAGCAGCCATCGACCGCGCCCTCGCTGACAAGGGCACGATTCTTATACCGGCATTCAGTCTGGGCCGAACTCAGGAGCTGCTGTATGAGCTTGAGGGCATCCTCCATCGCAAGTCCCTGCTCGGGTGTTCGGATGCCACTTCGGGTGAAGACCCGCTCGATTGGTCTCAACTGCCCATCATTCTTGACTCGCCTCTGGCCCAGCGGATCACCTCCGTTTACACGCAATTGCATGATTACTGGAATGACGAAGCCAGGGCCCATCTGGCTGAAGGGCGCGACCCGCTTGGTTTCACTCAGTTGATCAGGGTGGACACCCATGCCAGGCACCAACAGGTGGTCAATTACCTCAAGAGCACCGGGCGCCCGGCGATAGTCATTGCTGGCAATGGCATGTGCTCGGGTGGGCGTATCGTCAATTACCTCACGGCCATGTTGGGCGATTCACGGCATGAGGTGATGTTCGTCGGCTACCAGGCTAAAGGCACGCCGGGAGCAATGATACAGGCGAGCGAGGGGGTGGAAGGGTTGGCCCAGGTCGATCTGGGTGGGCAGATGCATGAGCTTCGGGCGAAGATCATGACCTTGCCGGGCTATTCGGCGCATGCGGACCAGAAAGGCTTGGTGCGGTTTGCGTTGGGTGGCCAGGTGCAGCCCGCCAAGGTGCTGCTGGTGCACGGCGAAAAAACTGCGAAAAAGGCCCTGGCAATGGCTTTGCACCAGGAAGCTGAGCGGGCCGGTATACACCTGGAAGTCTCCATCCCCTGACCCTTGGTCTGGCAGCGGTACCCTAGCTGACGCAAGGTGGGAACTAATGCGGCTGGGGTCTATCTACTGCGACTAGTCCAGATGCTGGATCGGCTAAAGGTAGGCATAATGCCGCTACACTGAGAGAGCGCGTCTCGCCCGGTTCCAGGCAGAGATTCGTGTTCTTTTGGTATGCCAGAAACCGTGTGCACAGTCAGACCCGAGGAAAAACACAAGAAATGCGCAATGACCTTGAGCGCCGCAGTAGCAATAGTGAAGAAGTTGACGTGTTGGAGTTTCTGGAGGGGGTATGGCGGCAAAAGTTACTCATCTTTATAGTGACGATTGCTGTCACTGCACTTGCTGTGGCTTATGCGTTCTTGGCCAAGCCGGTTTATGAGGCCAAGATTTTTCTGGCAGCGCCTTCTTCCAGTGATATTGCCGACCTGAACTACGGGCGTACCAGTCAGACTGGCCTCGAGCCTTTCACCTCGCGAAAGGTTTTTGATATCTTCATCGAACATTTGAACGGTGAGACCCTGCGCCGTCAGTTCTTCAAAGAAGTTTACGTGCCTTCGTTATCTGCGGGGCAGGGCGCACAAAGCGCATTGTACGCAGCGTTCAACAGCTCATTTGACGTCGTGCAACTGGCGGGGGGGCCGGCGCGGGCCTATGTCGCTTTCCGCGGTCGCGACCCTGCCTTGGCGTCGAAGTGGGCGGCCGCCTACGTCGAAAAGGCCAGCGGCGCCGCAAAGGCCGAGGTATTGCACGATGCGACCAAAGAGGCTGACGTTCGCGCCAGCACACTGCAGTTGGAGGTCGACAACCTGCGTGAGAACGGCCAGCGTCAACGTGAAGACAAGATCATCCGCTTGCAAGAAGCATTGCGTATAGCCACTGCCATTGGACTGCAAAACCCGCCACTGATTAGTGGGGAAGTGTCCAAGGCGTTGACGTCGAAAATGGATGGTGAACTGACTTACATGCGGGGCAGCAAGGCATTGGCCGCCGAAATCGATAATTTACAGCAGCGTAGAAGTGAAGATCCCTTCATTGCCGAGCTTCGTGAAGTGCAAAGTAGGCAGCAGTTCTATCAGGGGGTGGTTGCGGCGAATCGAACAGTGAGTGTGTATCAGCTCGACGGAACTATAGAACAACCGGATGTGCCGGTTAAGCCACGACGCAACTTGATTATTGCACTGGGATTGATTGCTGGCTTTGGTCTGGGTTGTCTGATAGCGACCCTGCGCTATGCCCTGCAGAATTTGCAAAGGCGCCGCGCCTGCCCTTGAGGCGAGTATGAAAGCGCACCTGGAATTTTGCGCGAGACATTTGCCGTGCGAACGGTGAAACTACTGAAATAAAGGGGGCTGGCCTCAACGGCCCCGAAAAAACATGCCAAAGGTTTGCCGATGAAGCTTGTTCAAACGAACATTCCCGATGTAGTCATAGTGGAACCCGCCGTGTATGAGGATGATCGCGGGTGGTTCACGGAAACCTTCAACGAAACCCGCTTTCATGGCGAATTGCTCAAGCTTGGCTTGAGCAAACCCCGTGCATTTGTCCAGGACAACCATTCGATGTCCCATCGGGGCGTTTTGCGCGGGCTGCATTTTCAGCGTGCGCCGCACGCCCAGGGCAAGCTCGTGAGGGTGGTGCGCGGCGCGGCCTATGACGTGGCAGTCGATATCCGCCCTGGCTCCCCGACCTTCGGGCAATGGGTAGGGGTGGAGCTGACCGAGCGCAACAACCGTATGCTGTGGATTCCCGAAGGTTTCGCGCATGGGTTTATTGCCCTCGAGGACGAAACACATTTTCTGTACAAAACGACGGATGTGTACAACAAGGCCGCCGAAGGCAGCATTCACTGGGACGATCCCGACCTGGCGATTGACTGGCCGATGCGTGATGGCCTCATCGTCAGCGAAAAAGACAACCTCGCGCCGCCGTTCAGGCATCACCTGAATGCCGCCGGGGAAGGGGCATTGTCCCAGATCGAGATGTTCAAGGTACTGGGGGATCATCGCGGCCAGTTGGTGGCCTTGCAAGCCTTGGATAACGTGCCGTTCGCAATCCAGAGGGTCTATTACCTGACCGAGACGTTGCCCGGGGTCGCCCGCGGGTTCCATGCCCACAAGGCGCTCAATCAGCTGGCGATCTGCGTGTCAGGGCGCTGCCGCATGGTCATGGACGACGGTGCCAACCGTACTGACCAATGGCTTGATACCTTCAACAAAGGCATCTTAATTCCGCCTATGGTATGGCACGAAATGCATGACTTCAGCCCGGATTGTGTCCTGCTTGTATTGGCTGACGCCCATTACGACGAGGCCGACTACATTCGTGACTACACAACGTTCACGGAGTTGAAACGCGATGCCTAGCATTCATCAATTGGCCGATGTGAAAAGCGATGCCATCGGCGAGGGTACCCGGGTCTGGCAATTCGTGGTGGTCATGAAAGGTGCGCAGATCGGGCGTAATTGCAACATCTGCGCACATACCCTGATTGAAGGCGATGTGGTGCTGGGCGATAACGTGACGGTCAAGTCCGGCGTTTACTTATGGGACGGTACGCGTATTGCCGATGACGTATTCATTGGCCCCAATGCCACCTTTACCAACGACGCAATGCCGCGGTCCAAGGTCTACCCGGAGCAATTCAACGGCATCAGCCTGGAGCGTGGCGCCAGTATTGGTGCAAATGCCACCTTGCTGCCAGGCATTGTCGTTGGCGAGTACGCCATGGTGGGGGCCGGGGCGGTCGTGACCAAAGACGTCCCGCCCTATGCAGTGGTGGTAGGCAATCCAGCAAAAATTATCAGGGTGATAGACCGCAATGGTTAAGTTTCTCGATCTGCAGGGTGTGAACGCGCAATACCGTCAGGCATTGATTGATGCTTGCACCGAAGTCATCGACTCTGGCTGGTACATCATGGGTGAAAAGCTCAAGCAGTTTGAGGCCCAGTTCGCCAGCTACTGTGGGGTGAAGCACTGCATTGGCGTCGCCAACGGCCTTGACGCGCTGACGCTGACCTTGCGTGCCTGGAAACTGCTTGGCCGTATCGCCGAAGGCGACGAGGTACTGGTGCCTGCCAATACCTACATCGCGACCATCCTCGCGATTACCGAGAA
The DNA here is from genome assembly GCF_900187555.1 of Pseudomonas sp. Irchel s3f19. Classification (NCBI taxonomy): domain Bacteria; kingdom Pseudomonadati; phylum Pseudomonadota; class Gammaproteobacteria; order Pseudomonadales; family Pseudomonadaceae; genus Pseudomonas; species Pseudomonas sp. Irchel s3f19. The sequence goes on from NZ_FYDW01000003.1 coordinate 747,704, forward strand.
CAAGCTGGTGCCCGTGCTGGTGGAGCCCGATGAGGGCAGCTTCAACCTGGGGGCGCACAACCTGGCGCAAGCGCTGACCCCGCGCACGCGCGTGATCATGCCTGTGCACCTGTACGGGCGGCTTGCCGATATGCCTGCCATCAACGCGTTCGCCAGTGAGCATGGGCTGTTGGTGCTCGAAGACTCTGCGCAGTCACATGCTGCCGAGCTGGACGGACGCCGGGCGGGTGCCTGGGGCGATGCGTCGGGCTTCAGCTTCTACCCTGGCAAGAACCTGGGGGCTCTCGGTGACGCCGGTGCGATAACCACCAACGACGATGGGCTGGCCGAGACGCTGAAGTCGCTGCGCAACTACGGTTCGCACGTTAAGTACATGAACATGTACCAAGGGGTGAACAGCCGCCTGGACGAACTGCAGGCAGCGCTGTTGAGCGTGAAGCTCGCGTACCTGGACGAAGAGACACGTCTGCGCCAGCACGTTGCCCAGCAGTACCTGGCCGGCATTCGCAACCCGGCCATTCAGTTGCCTGACCCGGGCGCTGCCGGCCAGCATGCCTGGCACCTTTTCGTGGTGCGCAGCGATTGCCGCGAACAGTTGCAGCAGCACCTGGCACAGCAGGGTGTACAAACTCTGGTGCACTACCCGATACCGCCGCACCGGCAGCAAGCCTATCCGCAGTTGGCCGATCTGTCGCTGCCGCTGAGCGAGCGGCTGCATGAGCAGGTGCTGAGCCTGCCCATGGACCCGACCCTGACTGCGTCCTCAGTCGAGCACGTCATTGACGCCTGCAACCGCTTTACGCGTCCTTGAGTGCCGGTATGACCCTGATCAGAACTAGCCTGCTCAATGCCGTAGCGGTTGCAGTGAAGATGGCCACCTTGCTGGGCCTCAACAAGGTGCTGGCCCTGTATGTAGGGCCGTCTGGCTACGCGGCCATCGGCCAGTTGCAGAATGCGGTGACGATGTTCACCACCCTAGCCAGCGGCGCCGTCAGCACCGGCGTTACCAAGTACACTGCACAGTTCGCCGAACAGCCCGAGCAGCAACGCAAGATATGGAGAACCGCCGGGACGCTGTCGGTGCTGGTGTCCCTGCTGCTGGCGGTGTCCATTATCGTGCTGCGAAAGCCGCTTGCCAGCTGGTTCTTCAATGACGAATCGTTGGCGACAGTGCTGCTCTGGTTTGCCGCCACCTTGGTGTTTTTTTCGTTCAATTCGTTGTTGCTGGGGGTGCTCAATGGCAAGAAGGATGTCGCCCGCTATGTGCTGGCCAATATCCTCGGTAGCCTGATTTCGCTAGTAGTCACCTGTGCGCTGACTATTCAGCTGGGGCTGTACGGTGCACTGGTGGCTCTGGCGGTCTACCAGTCCTTGAGCTTTGTGGCCACGTTGCTGATCTGCATGCGCACCCCATGGTTCCGCCTTGGCGACTTTTTCGGTGGCCTGGACCGGCAAGCGCTGGCCCGGCTCTCGAAGTTCGCCCTGATGGCCGTGGTTACGGCCTGTTCCCTGCCAGTTTGTCATGTATTCCTGCGTGACTACCTGGGCACTACGTTCGGCTGGGAGCAAGCTGGGTACTGGGAGGCAATGTGGCGCTTGAGCTCGGCGTACCTGATGCTAATCACCACCACCCTGGCGGTGTATTACTTGCCGCGGCTTTCCGAACTGGCGGACGCCGGTGAACTGCGTCGGGAAATCCTGCAGGGCTACAAGCTGATCCTGCCCATGACCCTTTTCGCCGGGCTGGTGATCTACCTACTGCGCGACTTCATCATCCTGGTGCTGTTCTCTGAGTCGTTCCTGCCGATGCGCGAGTTGTTCGCCTGGCAGATGGTGGGCGACAGCCTGAAAATTGCCAGTTGGCTGATCGCGTACTTGATGCTGAGCAAGGCTTTGACGCGGCTCTACCTGGTGACGGAAATCCTTGCCACGCTGTCGCTGTACGGCTTGACGGTGTACCTCACGCAACTCTGGGGGTACGAGAAGGTCACACTGGCCTACGCCGTCAATTACCTGCTGTACGCGATAGTCATGTATTTCACGGTTTATCGGCGCTTGCCGTCGATTGTCGCTGATTCGGCACGGAGCTGAGTGATGAAAGAAGTGGTTGAGCAGCTACAGGCACGCATACTGAAGGCAGCGCCAGGGGCCGCACTGGCCCAGGCACAAGTCTATGGCGCGCTGCTCTGGGCCGTGGACCTGGACATCTACGAGGCGGCTGCGCTGGAGCGCCACCTGGTAGCTCAATGTGCCAGCCAGGTCACGGTGCCCGCCGCCAGCGGGGTAGCGGGGGGCTGTCTGCATGTGGTCAGCGAACCCTATTTGCAAGGCGGGCACACCCGGCTGATGGAGCGCCTGGCGCATATGCACGGAGGGCCAGTGGACCTGCTGGTAACGCGCAGCGCCAAGCCTCAGGTGCTCGAGCGCCTGGCAGGCTACTTCGCCCATATCGAGGTGGCGCGCGGCGATGACCCGTGTGCCCGGCTACAGTCCATCGTCGACACCCTGGGCCGGTACGACAAGGTGGTGCTGCACATCCACCCGGACGACATCACCACCACCGTCGCCTGCGGCCTCCTGAAGCAGCAGCGTGGTGCCGCGGTGACGGTGTATTTCGTCAACCACGCGGACCATGTGTTCAGCTTCGGCGCTTCGGTGGCCGATGTGTATTTCGAGATCAGTGCCTACGGGCATCACCTGGACAAGAAAAAACACCTCACCTGCCAGAAGAGCTTCCTGGCGATCCCGATCGAAACCAGCGCAGCCATCGTTTCGGACACTGCGCCCACGCACGCGCGAATCAAGGTGTTCAGTGCCGCCTCGGCGGCTAAGTACAAGCCGCACGGCGGCCTGGACATGCGCCCGTCGATCACGGCAATTCTGACCCGGTTTGTCAATGCCGAGTGCTGGATCATCGGGGCCAACCCCTTGACCAACATGTGGTGGTGGACGGTGAAACTGCGTTACCCCACGCGCTTTTTCATCCGTCGACACTTGCCGTACAAGGACTACCTGGCCTTTGCGGAAAAGGCCGATTTCTACCTGGACAGCTACCCTGTACCCGGTGGTACCGCGTTTGCCGAGCAATTGCTCAAGGGCCGGCGATGTGTGGGGCTGGTTGCGCCGATCCAAGGGTATTCGCCAGCTGATGGCTTGAAGGTTGCCAGCATCGACCAACTGCTTGCCAGTATCGAACATCCGCAGCCCAGTGCACCGGTGGTCGAAGCGGTACAGCGGGTGAATTCGGTCGAGGCCGTGAAAGCGCGTTACCTGGCCTGCATCGAACGCGGCGAGTACAGCGAAAACCTGCTGGCGGCCATGCTGCCGTGGACGGGCAACCTCGATTTCATGAAACCGACAGGAAAGGTCACTAGCATGATCCCTGCGGATGTCTTCGACGCCCTGTGCCGCATAGACGCAAAGCTGGCACTGCGAACGCTGCTTGCCTACGCCTGGGTGCCGAAAATCAAGATCTTGATCAAGGTCACGCTGTTCCGGCTGGCCAGGCTGACTAGAGCGCGAGGGTAAGTGTGATCAAGATCTTTATCGGGGTGTTGTTCGGCCTGCTGTTCTTCAGCGATTTTGCCGTGTTGACGCTAGGGCTGAGCAGTGTCTTTGCCGGTTGGCGAGAAATGATCAGCCTGCTGATAATCATGTGGCTGCTGCTGCGGGCGCTGACCAGCGTCACCGCGCGTGGCACGCTTAACCCTGAAGTCGGGCGGTCATTGCTGATCGTGTTGTTCTTCGCCTTCCTGTACCTGCTGTTCGGTGACCTGAGTGCCTCGTCCGTGCGCATGTTCCGCGCATTGGCCGTGCCGGTATTCGTCGGCATGGCGGTGGCCATCTGGGCGCAGGCCGTGTCGACAGAGAAAAAACTGCGTCATGTGTATTGGTCGGTGCTGGCAATGAGTGTGCTCACCGGCGTGTATGCGTTGTACCAATACCTGACCATCGCCTCGGCCGAGCAGTTCTGGTACTGGCCGCTGCTCACGGCCAAAGGCTACGAACTGCAACCGTACAACTCAATGCGCGACGGGCTGCCGCGCGTTTCCGGTTTTTTTACCGGTACGCTGGAGTTTTCTGCGGTTATTCTCAACACCGCCGCCATGACGCTGGCCGTGTTGCTCAGCGGGCGCGACAGGTCGTTTGCCCGACGCCTGCTGCTTGGCGCTGTGTTTGTGCTGTTGTGCGGGCTGATCGCGATTGGCTCGGTGCGCACCGCAATGATTGGCCTGGTATGCATCTGCTCGATGCTAGTGGTGGCCAGGGTGTTGCGCACGGCTTGGCTGATCTCGATGCTGGGCTACCTGCAGTTCGTGGTCCTGACCGTAGCGATTTTCGCCTACCTGTCGATGGGCTACACCGAGGACCTGTCGGCGCTGGACCGCGAGCGCCAGTGGTTGCACATGTACCAGGTACTCACCACGCACCCGATGGGCTATGGCTTTGGTGCGGTAGGCCCGGGCCAGCCGCACTGGTTCGATTCGTTCTGGCTCAACCTGCTGGCCACGTGCGGGTGGGTCGGCCTGCTGATCATGGCCGGGTTGGTTCTCTGGTATCACAGGCTGGTGACGCTCATCGTCCGGGATCGGCCTCATGCCAGTTCATGGAAGAACGGCCTGGGTAACTTCGTTATTGCCAGTTACCCGTTCTTCCTCAGCTCGTTCTTTTTCCAGTCTTATACGAACAGTGTGGTCCTTTACATTTTTGCGGTTGTGGTGATGGTGATCATTGGTGAAAACAGAAGAACAAAAGTTGAGCTTGGCAGTACTGATCGTTCTGTATCGCAAGGCTAGCCAGGACTCGATTGCCCTGCAGTCGCTGCTCGCGCAGCAGGCGTTGTTGCAGGGCGATGGGATCGACCTGCAACTGTACGTCTGGAACAACTCCCCCGGCGTTGCACAGCCGTGCCCGGGTGTGCGCTGGTACGAGGCCGACAACCAGCGTTTATCGGTGATCTACAACCAGGTGGCCAAGGAGGCGTTTGCCGCTGGGGTTGACCTGTTCATGATTTCGGACGACGACACCAACTATTCGAACATACGCCTGTCCAGTTGCCTGACGCGGATCGCCCAGGTGCGCAGCACGCCAGCGGGGGACCAGGTGGGCGTGTTCATGCCTCGGCTGGTCAGCCACGGCCAACTGGTCAGCCCCGGCAAACGCTGGTTGTTCATGGGCCGCCTGACGCCTGGCGTGGCTGCGGGGCTGGTCGATTCGAAAAACCTGCTGGGGATCAACAGCGGTTTGATCTTCACCCGTGAATGTTTCCAGCGCATGACGCCCTTCTATGATGAGCGGCTGCGTTTTTATGCCACCGATACCGACTTCTTCATTCGCTACGAGGGGTATTTCCCCAAGGCCTGCGTGCTGGATGTGGAAATTGCCCACGACCTCTCCGAGCACAGCGCAGATACGCCGGAGCGCGCCCTGTTCCGCTTCGAAGAAATGATCCACGGCCTGCGCATCAGTTTCCATTCCCATGGCCTGCTCGAGCGACGTCTGCTTGACCTGTACCTGGCCTATGCGGCCTTTCGCAAAGCGCTGGCCTACCGCAGCCTGGCCTTCATCAAGGCCTTGTTTACCCAGGTGAGGGCCGTGAAATGATGCATGCCTTGCTGGAAAGGCTAGTGCTGTTGGTCAAGAAGCGTCACTTGACAGTCGACCGGCGTATTTCGTCGGGCTACTTGCTGGGGCTGTTCGTGACCAAACTGATGATGGCCTGTCGCGGCGTGATCCGCCTGCGCAGGCGCCGTCTGGCGTTCATTGGCTCGGGGGTCACCTTGAAAGAAGTTGGCAAGATCGATTACGGCCCAGGGCTGGTGATCGACCAGGGCTGTTTCGTCGACGCCTTGTCCAATGACGGCATCCGCTTCGGTACTGCCGTGTCGCTGAACAAGCAAATCATCATCGAGTGCACCGGTAGCCTAGCCAACATCGGCAAGGGCCTGGTGATCGGTGACAACGTCGGCCTGGGTGCCGGCTGCTTCCTGGGTTGCGCCGGCGGTATCGAAATTGGCAGCGACACCATCATTGGCAACTTCGTCAGCTTCCATTCGGAAAACCACAATTTCGAAGACCCGCACCAGCCCATCCGGCTGCAGGGCGTGAGCCGCCAGGGCATCAAGGTGGGGCGTAACTGCTGGATCGGCGCCAAGGTGACCGTGCTCGATGGTGCGGTGATCGAGGACGGTTGCGTGTTCGCCGCAGGGGCGGTGGTGGCGGCGGGGGTGTATCGCAAGAACTCGATTTATGGCGGCGTGCCGGCCAAGTTCATCAAGTCGCGCGTCGCTGAAGAAGGGGTGGCATGAAAACTTTGCACTTTGTCCATCTGTTGAATGACTACAGTGGCAGCCCCCGGGTACTCAACCAGACCATCACTGCGCTGCAGCAAAGTGGCGCCGCCTGTACCCTGCACGTAGGCTCCAGCGGCCACGGCGTGCTCGACGAACTGCAGGTGCCGACCTGCAAGTTTGCCTACAAGCGTTTCGACAACCGCTGGCTGACCTTGCTGGCGTATGCCGGTTCACAGGTGGCGCTGTTCTTCAGCCTGTTGCGCTGGGTGCGGCCGGGGTCGGTTGTGCTGGTCAACACCATGCTGCCCTTCGGTGCTGCCCTGGCTGCGCGCTTGCGCGGTGCTAAGGTGGTTTACCACGTACACGAGACCTCCATCCGGCCTGCGTTGCTCAAGGCGTTTCTACGCCGGGTGATCGCCGTTTGCGCCAGCAAGGTGGTTTATGTTTCCCGGTACTTGCAGGCCCAAGAGGCGGTGGCTGGGGTGCCGGCGGTGACCGTGTACAACGCCCTGGCCGAGGGGTTCCAGCAGCAGGCGATGGCCACGCCTTACCAGCACCTGCACGCGGGGCGTTTCAATGTACTGATGTTGGCGTCGCTGAAGGCCTACAAGGGGGTGGACGAGTTCCTCGCCTTGGCCAGCGCACTGGCCGCTGACCCGGTGCTCAAGTTTACCCTGGTGCTCAACGCCAGCTCGCAGGAAGTGGACCATTACTTCGCCGGCAGGGCGCTGCCAGCAAATCTCACGCTAAGCCCGGCCAGTGCGGATGTGGTGCGGTTCTACCGTGATGCCAGCCTGGTGCTTAACCTGTCCCATGTGGACGGCTGGGTAGAAACCTTCGGCCTGACCATTCTCGAGGCCATGGCCTTTGGCATACCCACCATCGTGCCGCCGGTAGGGGGGCCGGTCGAGTTGGTAAGCGACGGTGTAGAGGGCTACCAGATCGATTCGAAGAACCCTGAACAGCTGGTGCGCACAGTTGCGCGCCTGTCGCAAGACCCTCAGGCATGCCAGGCATTGTCTGAACGTGCACGCAGGAAAGCGAGTGAGTTTTCCACCGCCAACTTCCAGAAAAATATCGTGATGGTGTTTGATGACCTATAAGATTGCAGTGATTGGAACGGTAGGTTTGCCCGCTCAATACGGTGGCTGGGAAACATTGACCGAACAATTGGTGCGCAACCTGCCGAGTGACTGCGAACTCACCGTCTATTGCAGTGCGCCCCATTACCCCGAGCGCCCGACGTTTTTCGAACGTGCCCGTCTGGTGTACATCAATCTTAAAGCCAACGGTATTCAGAGCATTCCTTATGATGTTTTGAGCATGCTGCACGCCTATCGCAAGCATGATCTGATGCTTATTCTCGGTGTGTCCGGTTGTATTGCTTTGCCCTTTATCCGTTTGCTGACCCGCAAGCCAATCGTAGTGAATATCGATGGCTATGAGTGGAAGCGCGCCAAGTGGTCGAACTTTGCCCGCTGGTTCCTGAAGTTGTCGGAAGCGGTGGCGGTGCGTTTTGCCCATGCGGTGATCACCGACAACAAAGTGCTGCAAGAATACGTGACCGCGCAGTACAGCAAGCCCAGCGAACTGATTGCCTATGGCGGTGACCAGGCCAAGGCGGGGGAGCCGACGGCGCAAGCACGCCAGGCCTATCCCTTCCTCGATGCGCCCTATGCGTTCACGGTGTGCCGGATCGAGCCTGAGAACAACATCCATGTCATTCTCGAGGCCTTCGCCGGCTCTGGCATGCCGCTGGTGATCATCGGCAACTGGAACCACAGCGAATACGGCGTGCAACTGCGCAAGCAATATGAAGGGGGGAGCGGCATTCACCTGCTGGACCCGATCTACGACGTGGAGCAGTTAAGCCCGCTGCGCAGCAACGCAACGGTCTATCTGCATGGCCACAGTGCCGGCGGTACCAACCCATCGTTGGTCGAAGCCATGTGGCTGGGCTTGCCTATCGTCGCCTTCGATGTCTCGTTCAACCGCGCCACCACTGAAGATCAGACCTTGTACTTTGCCGACAGCACCTCGCTGCGTAACCATGCGCAAGCGCTGATGGGCGATCAATCGCGGCGTGCGCAATTGGCCGCACGCCTGCATGAGATTGCCCACCGCCGCTACCGCTGGTCTGTCATTGCCGACCAGTATCGCGCCGTGTTCACCCGTCTGTTGGGCCGGGCGGGGAGAGGATGATGGCCGCCAAAGGCAATTCCCAACGCCAGGCGATGCTAGTGACCGGTGGTAGCGGATTCGTAGGCAAGGCCCTGCTCGAGCGTTTGGCCGGTAACCCGGTTTGGGTCGCCCGAGCGCTGGTCAGAAAGCTTCCTGAGCAGCGCTTGCAGGCCGTGGATTACCGTCTGTTCACTGAACTGTCGGAAATCGATGCCATGTCGGGGCATTTCGAGCAGGTTGACACCGTTATCCACCTTGCGTCGCGCGTGCACGTGATGCATGAAACCGCTGACGATCCCTTGGCTGAGTTTCGCCGGGTCAATGTCGAGGGCACGCTGGCGCTTGCTCGTGCGGCACTGGCTGCGGGCGTGCGGCGGTTTGTCTTCGTCAGCTCCATCAAGGTCAACGGGGAAACCACTGACGGGCGTAAGCCCTTCACGGCCGACGAGGCGCCTGCCCCCTTGGACCCATACGGCATCTCCAAGCGCGAAGCCGAAGATGGCCTGCGCCAACTGGCGGCGCAAACCGGGCTGGAAGTGGTGATCGTGCGACCTGTGCTGGTGTACGGCCCAGGCGTCAAAGCCAACTTCCGCAGCATGATGAATTGGCTGAGCAAAGGCGTGCCGCTGCCCTTTGGCGCCATTCACAACAAACGCAGCCTGGTGGCGCTGGATAACCTGGTGGACCTGCTGGTGACGTGCATTGACCACCCGGCAGCTGCTAACCAGACGTTTCTCGCCAGCGATGGGGAAGACCTTTCCACCACCCAGTTGCTTCAGCGATTGGGCCGGGCACTGCGCAGGCCGGCACGCTTGCTGCCGGTTCCCGATGCGCTGATCAAGGGCGCGGCAACGCTGGCAGGCAAGCGCGGGTTGTCCCAGCGCCTGTGTGGATCGTTGCAGGTGGACATCACCAAGAACCGTGAACTTCTGGGCTGGGCACCGCCGCTTGATGTCGATCAGGCACTGCGGGCCACGGCTGACAACTTTCTGAAAGAGCAAGATAAATGACGGCATGGTGGCTTATTCCCGTCGTCGCAGGGGCTTCCCTGCTTTTGACTGCAGCGCTGCGGCGCTACGCCCTGAACAAGCAGATCATCGACGTGCCCAACGCGCGTAGTTCGCACACCGTGCCCACCCCACGGGGCGGTGGCGTGGCGATCGTGCTGAGTTTTCTGGCCTGCCTGCCGGTGCTGGGCCTGGTCGGTGCGGTGCCACTGCCGGAGCTGGTCGCCATCGGCGGGGCAGGTGCACTGATCGCGGTGATCGGCTTCATGGACGACCACGGCCATATCGCAGCTCGCTGGCGCTTACTTGGCCACTTCGCTGCAGCTGCCTGGCTGCTGTACTGGCTGGGAGGCCTGGCGCCGTTGCAGGTGTTTGGCGTCAGTGTCGACCTGCAGTGGTTCGGCTACATCCTGGCGGCCTTCTACTGTGTGTGGATGCTCAACCTGTATAACTTCATGGATGGCATCGACGGCATTGCCAGTGTCGAAGCCGTCACCGCCTGCTTAGGTATGGTGCTGCTGTCGGCCCTGGCCGGCGTGCCGCAGCTAATGCCGCTACCGCTGCTACTGGCTGCTGCCACGCTCGGCTTTCTGTTCTGGAACTTCCCCCCTGCCAAGATTTTCATGGGCGACGCAGGCAGCGGCTTCCTCGGCATCGTGCTGGCGGGGTTGTCGCTGCAGGCTGCCTGGGCAGCGCCGCAACTGTTCTGGTGCTGGCTGATCCTGCTGGGCGTGTTCGTGGTGGATGCCACCTTCACCTTGATCCGTCGCCTGCTGCGCGGTGACAAGGTGTACGAAGCCCATCGCAGCCATGCCTACCAGTTCGCCTCGCGCCATTGCGGCAAGCACTTGCCGGTGACACTGGCCGTGGCGGCGCTCAACCTGTTCTGGTTGCTGCCGGTGGCCCTGTGTGTGCTGTTGCTGGGCCTGGACGGCGTGTGGGGCGTGATCATCGCCTACCTGCCATTGGCGTATCTGGCCTTGCGCTGGCGCGCCGGTGAACTCGAACACTAACTAAAGTGATAGGAAGAAGGCGGTAGACATGTCACTTTGGAATGCACTCAGAGGTTCTATGGATAAGCTGCGCTCAAGACTGCTTGGACTGCCTCGACGCCATAAGCGGCTGATTCAGGTAGCGACCGATGTCGTTGTGGTCTGGTTCGCGCTGTGGCTGGCGTTCGTTGTGCGGCTGGGCATCGATGACCTGGCCAACCCTGTTCGTGACCACACATGGCTGTTCGTCACAGCGCCGATCATCTCGATCCCGCTGTTCATCCGCTTCGGTCTGTACCGAGCGGTAATGCGCTATTTCGGCAACGACGCACTGATCGCGATCATCAAGGCGGTGACCCTGTCAGCGCTGATTCTGGGCTTCATCATCTACTGGGCCAGTAACCACCAGAACGTGGTGCCACGTTCCATCACCTTCAACTACTGGTGGTTGAGCCTGATCATGGTCGGTGGCCTGCGTCTTGCCATGCGCCAGTACTTCCTCGGTGACTGGTTTGCCACCGCGGTGCAGCATGTGCCCTTTGCCAACCGCGACGATGGCCTGCCACGGGTTGCCATCTACGGTGCCGGCTCGGCCGGTAACCAACTGGTGGCTGCCCTGCGCATGGGCAAAGCCATGCGCCCGGTAGCGTTTATCGACGATGATGCCAGCATCACCGACCGGGTTATCGCCGGGCTGCAAGTGTACAAGCCACAGCAGCTGCAACGCATGATCGACGACACCGGTGCCGAAGAGGTGCTGTTGGCGCTGCCCTCGGTCAGCCGCAGCCGCCGCCGCGAAATCCTCAACCTGCTCGAAGGTTACCCACTGCATGTGCGCAGTGTGCCCGGCTTTATGGACCTGGCCAGTGGTCGCGTGAAAGTGGACGACATCCAGGAAGTGGACATCGCCGACTTGCTGGGACGCGATGCCGTGCCTGCGCAAGGCGACCTGCTGCAGCACTGCATCATCGACCAGACCGTGTTGGTGACCGGCGCCGGCGGCTCGATCGGTTCAGAACTCTGCCGGCAGATACTGGGCCAGGCGCCGCGTACTTTGCTGCTGTTCGAGCACAGCGAATTCAACCTCTACAGCATTGCCAGCGAACTTGAGCAGCGCATTGTCCGTGAAGGCTTGTCCGTACAGTTGCTGCCGATACTGGGGTCGGTACGCGACCAGGGGAGGATGCTCGATGTAATGCGGGCTTGGCAGGTCGATACGGTGTATCACGCGGCGGCCTATAAACATGTCCCCATGGTTGAGCACAACATCGCCGAGGGCCTGGCGAACAATGTCTTCGGCACCTTGCACACCGCCCAGGCGGCCTTGCAGGCTGGCGTTGCCAACTTTGTGCTGATTTCTACCGACAAGGCCGTGCGCCCGACCAACGTCATGGGCAGTACCAAGCGCCTTGCTGAAATGGTCTTACAAGCCTTGAGCCGGGAGCTGGCGCCCGTGCTGATGGGCGACGCCGGGAACGTTTCGCAGGTCAACAAGACCCGCTTCACTATGGTGCGGTTCGGTAATGTGCTGGGCTCTTCAGGCTCTGTCATCCCGTTGTTCCACAAGCAGATCAAGGCCGGTGGGCCGCTGACTGTGACCCACCCGAAGATCACCCGCTACTTCATGACCATCCCCGAGGCTGCGCAGCTGGTGATCCAGGCAGGTTCCATGGGGCAGGGTGGCGATGTCTTCGTGCTGGACATGGGCGAGCCGGTGAAGATTGTCGAACTGGCAGAAAAGATGATTCACCTGTCCGGTTTCAGTATTCGCTCGGAACGCAACCCGCTGGGGGATATCTCTATCACCTTCACCGGTTTGCGGCCTGGCGAGAAACTCTATGAAGAGCTGCTGATCGGCGAGAACGTGATTGCTACACGCCATCCGATGATCATGAGCGCCAATGAGGACTATCTTTCCTGGGATGTGCTCAAGCAGCGCCTGGACACGTTGAAGGCAGCCACTGCTGCCGACGACTTCACCACGGTACGCCAGTTGCTGAGGGATACCGTCAGTGGTTATTCACCGGGTGGCGAAATTGTCGACTGGCTGTACCAGCGTCGGCGCCTGGAGCCCTGAAATGCGCGCCAGGCACTACGATTAAAAATTCAACAAGCGTTGCTGGCAGTGCGGCGCTAGAGAGACCAACTTCAAACATACTGAAGTTTGTCAGCGGATATTGGGAAGAGCGGAACGATGACTATTCTTGTAACGGGTGGTGCGGGCTTTATCGGTGCGAACTTTGTCCTGGACTGGCTCGCCAACGGCAATGAGCCTGTGGTCAACCTCGACAAGCTCACCTACGCAGGCAACCTGCAAACGTTGAGCAGCCTGCAAGGTGACGAGCGGCATATCTTCGTGCACGGTGACATTGGTGACTCAGCGCTGGTGGAGCAACTGCTGAAGGACCATCAACCCCGAGCCATCGTCAACTTCGCTGCCGAGTCCCATGTGGACCGTTCGATCCACGGCCCCGAAGATTTCATTGAAACCAACATTGTCGGCACCTTCCGCCTGCTGGAAGCCGTGCGCGCCTACTGGGGCGGCCTGGATGAGCAAGCGCGTCAGGCGTTCCGCTTCCTGCACGTTTCCACCGATGAGGTATATGGCTCGCTGGCTGCCGACGAACCCGCGTTCACTGAAACCCATCAGTACCAGCCGAACAGCCCGTACTCGGCAAGCAAGGCGGCTAGCGACCACCTTGTGCGTTCCTATCACCACACGTATGGCTTGCCGGTACTGACCACCAACTGCTCGAACAACTATGGCCCTTACCACTTCCCGGAAAAGCTGATTCCGCTGATGATCGTCAACGCCCTGGGCGGTAAGCCACTGCCCGTGTACGGCGATGGCCAGCAGATTCGTGACTGGTTGTACGTGAAGGACCACTGCAGTGCCATTCGCCGCGTGCTCGAGGCAGGCCAGACTGGCGAGGTGTACAACGTGGGCGGCTGGAACGAGAAGCCGAACCTGGAAATCGTCAACCGCGTCTGCGCGCTGCTGGACGAACTTCGCCCCCGCGCCGACGGCAAGCCTTACGCCGAACAGGTCACCTACGTCACTGACCGCCCCGGGCATGACCGCCGCTATGCCATCGATGCCCGCAAACTTGAACGCGAACTCGGTTGGAAGCCCGCTGAAACCTTCGAAACCGGTATTCGCAAAACGGTCGAGTGGTACCTCGCCAACCAGGCATGGGTCGAGAACGTACAGTCTGGCAATTACCGTGATTGGGTCGAAAAGAACTACGCAGGGCGCACGGTATGAAGATTCTCCTGCTTGGCATGGACGGCCAAGTGGGCTGGGAGTTGCAACGCAGCCTGGCCCCACTAGGGCATCTGTTGGCGCTGAATGCCAGAAGCCAAGAATACTGCGGCGATTTGTCGAACTTGCCAGGGTTGGCCGAAACCGTCCGCCGTTATGCGCCCGATGTCATCGTGAACGCTGCGGCCTATACAGCCGTGGACAAGGCAGAGACGGACCGCGAGCAGGCGTTCAAGGTGAATGCCGAGGCAGTTGAAGTGCTGGCGCGGGCTGCGACGGAGTGCGGTGCGCTGCTGGTACATTACTCCACCGACTACGTGTTCCCAGGTGCGGGGAGCGAAGCTTGGCGCGAAGACGACGCCGTTGGCCCACTCAATGCCTACGGCGAGAGCAAGCTGGCAGGCGAGCGTGCGATCCAGGCCTCCGGCTGTGCCCATTTGATATTCCGTACCTGCTGGGTGTACGCCGCACGCGGCAACAACTTTGCCCGGACCATGCTGCGCCTGGCAGGTGAAAGAGATAGCCTGGGCGTGATCGATGACCAGTTCGGCGCCCCGACGGGTGCGGAGCTGATCGCCGACGTGAGCGCCCACGCCATCACTGCAACCCTGCGTGACCCAAGCCTGGCCGGCGTGTACCACCTGGCTGCTGCCGGTGAAACCACGTGGTGCGGCTATGCCCGTTTCGTTCTGGCGCAGGCCTCGGCCCTCGGCGTGCCGCTAAAGGTCGCTGCCTATCAGGTCAACCCATTGACCACGGACGCCTACCCGACCCCGGCCAAGCGCCCGGCCAACTCACGCCTGAATACCAATAAACTGCAGAAAGCTTTTGCCCAGACGTTGCCTGACTGGCGCCTGGGTGTGGCTCGCATGCTTACGGAAATAAACGAGAAATGAACAACATGAACCGTAAAGGCATCATCCTGGCAGGCGGGTCGGGTACTCGTCTGCACCCGGCGACTCTGGCAATTTCCAAGCAATTGCTGCCGGTCTACGACAAACCGATGATCTACTACCCGCTCACCACCCTGATGTTGGCGGGCATTCGTGACATCCTGATCATTTCCACCCCGCAAGACACCCCACGCTTCGAGCAGTTGCTGGGCGATGGCCACCAGTGGGGCATCAACATCAGCTACGCCGTGCAGGCCTCCCCTGACGGCCTGGCGCAAGCGTTTCTGATTGGCGAAAGCTTCATCGGCAACGACCTGTCGGCACTGGTGCTGGGTGACAACATCTATTACGGCCATGACTTTCAGCAGTTGCTGCGCAACGCCATGGACCGCGGCGAAGGCGCCAGCGTCTTTGCCTACCACGTGCACGACCCCGAGCGTTATGGCGTGGTCGAGTTCGACGCACAGGGTAAGGCGATCAGCCTGGAAGAAAAGCCCGCCAAGCCGAAGTCCAGCTATGCCGTGACCGGCCTGTACTTCTACGACAAGGATGTGGTCGAGATCGCCAAAGGCATAAAGCCGTCTGCGCGTGGCGAGTTGGAGATTACCGACCTGAACCGGGTGTACCTGGAACAGAACCGGTTATCCGTTGAGATCATGGGGCGCGGGTATGCCTGGCTGGATACCGGCACACATGACTCGTTGCTGGAGGCCAGTGGGTATATCGCGACCATTGAGCGGCGGCAAGGGTTGAAAGTGGCGTGCCCGGAGGAGGTCTCGTTCCGGCAGGGATGGATTGGGGCGGAGCAACTGATGAAACTGGCGGAGCCGCTGGCCAAGAATGGGTATGGGCAGTATTTGAAGCGGTTGGTGGGGGATAGGGTTTATTGACATAGCCCTCAAAGACCGCCTTTGAGCTAGAGAGTTTTGAAGGCGGGGAAACTGGCAAGGTGTTGGACAGCCTCAAACGCCTTGCCGAAATGACCCTGCAAGCCCTGAGCCGCGAAGTGGCACCGGTGCTGTTCGGTGATAGCGGCAAAGTCTCGCAGGTTAACAAGACCCGTTTCACCATGGGGCGTTTCGGCAATGTGCTGGGTTCTTCGGGCTCTGTGATCCCGCTGTTCCACAAACAGATCAAGGCCGGCGGCCCACTGACCGTTACCCACCCGAAAATCACCCGCTACTTCATGACCATCCCCGAAGCCGCGCAGCTGGTGATCCAGGCCGGCTCCATGGGCAAGGGCGGTGACGTGTTCGTCCTCGACATGGGCGAGCCGGTGCGGATTGTCGAGCTGGCAGAGAAGATGATTCACCTGTCCGGGTTCAGCGTCCGTTCCGAACGAAACCCGATGGGCGACATCGCCATTCAGTTCACCGGCCTGCGGCCAGGGGAGAAGCTCTACGAGGAGCTGCTGATTGGTGACAACGTGATTGCCACCCGGCATCCAATGATCATGAGTGCCAATGAAGATTTCATGTCGTGGGACGTGCTCAAGGATGCGTTGCGGGAGCTGTTGGCGGCGGTGGCGCATGACGACTTTGTGCGGGTTCGGCAACTGTTGCGGGAGACGGTGATCGGGTATGCGCCGGATGGCGAGATTGTGGACTGGATTTATCAGCAGCGGCGGTTGGAGCCGTGAGGGAATGATGTAATGGCAGGGGTCCGGGTGTGCGCCGGCACGTCCACGCGGTCTGCAGACTTGTTGACTCTTCGAATCCGTCAACCACATGAAGTCTGCCAGCGTCAATACGGCGCTGGCCAGAGCTCGTAAAGGTCGTCGAGAAATCAGCTAGCATTAGGCTGGATGAAGAAGTCATGGCTTGTGGAGGGACCATAAGCTGGTTCTAGTTAAAGTCAGGGCAGCGGTGTAACGTTGCACTTTAAGCTGATTGTCTGATCTAAATAGTCTTTGTAGAAAGCCGAGACTGTTAATTCACCAGGTGTACTAGGTTTGGTAAAGCGTGCACTTTCTGAAGCGTCGTACCAGCGTATGTCATGGCGATCTCCATCAACGTATAGATAGAAAGCGAAATTTCCACTCTCGCAAATTTTGCCATTGAGTATCAATGAGCAGTGGGCAAAGACTTCGCTATCAGTGCTATATGCAGCAACAGAAAGCCGCACCCCCATAGAGATTGGAGGTGAATCAGTGTCGATTGCGCTGTTCTCTGAGGTGTCAGGTTCGCTTTCAGTCTTCTGCTTGAGATTTATTTGTGCTAGTGCTTCTTTGTAATAGCGCTCGCAGTAGTGAAACGGTGATGCGCCCCAGCGATGAAATTCATCGGCCGATAAAAGTGTAGAGTCAAAATTTAGAAATTGACTATGGTCGAGTTCGTCACTGAGCTTGTCATACATCCACTCCAGTTCGCGATTAGCTTGATTAATGGACTCGAAATTAACAGGGAAAGCTGTATCGCTCTCTCGTTCGAATCTAGAGGCCCAAAATACTTTATTTACGATCACGCGGTCGAGCTTGTTGTGGTGCTTCATGAGATCAAGAAAAGCATGCATACCTTTCAACCACAGCTCACGGCGCTCACCAGAGCCGTGCCGGATCAACCTAAATCCATTAACGCTGCTGTCTTCCAATAGCCTGCTTTCAGCCAGTTCACTTGAGTTCGTTATTATTTGTCCCGAGGGTAACGCAATAAGGTCGAAGCGCTCGTCAATCAAGTCGATCAGTATTGTGTGGGCTTTTTCTAATTTGTGCGGTACTGCGAGTAATTGCTTCGAGAAGTCATAGGCAACCATGCGGCGCCGAAAAGCAGAAGGTATACGATCTAACGCTTTGATGTTCTCATAGGGTGCGCTGCATAATGTGGCCATGGATGATCTTGCGAAATAATCCGTTAACTTAAAGTTACGGCTCTCCTCTAGGTTGAATATATCTCTAGATACGCAGCTGCCGTAAATTACTAAGTT
Source organism: Pseudomonas sp. Irchel s3f19 (assembly GCF_900187555.1). NCBI lineage: Bacteria > Pseudomonadati > Pseudomonadota > Gammaproteobacteria > Pseudomonadales > Pseudomonadaceae > Pseudomonas > Pseudomonas sp. Irchel s3f19. The sequence goes on from NZ_FYDW01000003.1 coordinate 765,254, forward strand.
CTTGATCACTCTGTTTTAGCCTTTGTCATGATAGCCATGGTTAGATATGCAAGCTCTATTGTATGGCATGTGAACGTCATTGAGAATTCATTATCCATAGGCCATGGCAGAAATGCAACGGACTCATCACCTTCGCCAGAATTCATCACAGCCCCTCCTAGTCTGGCTGTGTGAATGAGTGCGGATGGCTGGTGGCGCACGCAGTGACTGCCTTTAGCTGGCCTCAGATGCTAATCTGTCTCAGCGTCGCGGAGAGTCGAAAAGGGGGGCAGCCTGGCCGCAAGAGCATTCGCAGAAAATCATATTCTTCATAGTCTCCTTGCCTTCCGATTTGCGAGTGACGACTGCGCTCATCTGAGGGGCATAGATGTCGTAGCGTTATATTGCGGAGCCCTCCATGATTCGAAGTGAATGGCATTGTTGTGCGTTAAGGCGCGATTCGAACCTAGTGAGTTCTATTAAGGGGATGTGTCTGTTATATAACCCCTTGGCCTAATTATATATTTGTCAGTGGAACAGTGGGGCTGTGAAGGCGTGGGTTGCATTAATATGATTGACAGCATTTAAAATGTTTGGTTATGTATTGTCGTGCATATGGTTCATTAAGTAAGTGCCTCGTATGCTAAGAGGCACTCTGGCTGTGTGAGCTTAGGAAATTAATTGTATTTGGTTGGCGATTGATATAATTTTAGTGTGCAAGTTTTGAAATTGTGTGCCGCTTGCTTGGCCTCTAAAATTATTTTTTGCGAAGTAATAGACAGGGACTGCAAAGCTGTCAATAAGATGTTCGTTTGTTTCGCAAATTATTTTTAACGCAGAAAGAATGTTGTCGAGTCGTGAGTCGAGCATCGCGGTAAACTGTTTTTTGTATAGGTCGTAATTCTCGCACTCGACGGTACGCAGCAAACGCTTCTGCTGTTGGGTAGCTTCCCAGTCAGCTCTGTCGCCATCAATCTCCAGTTTGAGATCGCGCAAGTAGGCCGGCACTGGAACTAAAGATGAAGATAGCGTTGCCTTTGCCTCATTATCCATGTCACTTTCGTATGGGTACTGAGAGATGAAGGGGTTGAGAGCATTCATAAGGTCAAGCTGAAGCTTCACGCTTTTATGTTCAGTGAAGCATCTTTTTTTCAATGCGAATGCAGACTTGGATTGTAAGATGGCAAATTCAGGCCCGGAGTTATCTGTTCTTAGGCTCTCGCTGCAATGAAGCCCGTTGCGGTAATAAAGGTAGTGGATATCAAACTTTTCAAGTGCGCCAGTACCGGGAAGTAAATTCAATTCTTCTGAGAAAATGGCTTTGGTTGAGGCGTGAAGTTTACTGTTGGTGCCAAATAAAGAAAGATAGCCAAACTTGTCAAAGTATCGCTCTGCGAAATCGCTTACTTCATATGTGTCGAGTTCGCCGTTCAGGTGCAGCCGTGCGAAATAAGGACGGGCTACAATTTCTCCACCGAACCCTGTGATGCGAATCGTACCAGGCCTTTGGGTTTTAAGGTTTGAATAGTTAAACGAGTAATAGGTGCCCATGTAGTAGCTAGATATATTATCGTACAGCTCTTTTGGCGGAGGCATGACAATGGTTTCCGCAGTCGTATCATGCTTGTATCCGTATTTTGAAACGATGGCCAATGCAACGTTTAGTTCGTCAGGTGCGCCGCGAGTATCTTGACTATTGATTACTATTTTTTCCCGGTGCTCTGGGAGGTTGGTGGCCGCACTGAATACGAGTCGCGAATCCATTCCGCCGGATACATCGACGATGACTTGCTCAAATTTTTCATGCTTAGCTACTATATTGAGGTTTGATATTATCTCTTGCCTAGCGCTGTCTAAAAGCTCGTTGTACTCTTCCTTTGAAACTTTCCGGCCGTCGTGCAAAACGTTGCTGATAGGTTTGTCATTGATATGCATGCCGCTGTTGTCGAAGTAGATCAACTTGTCGACAGGTAGACAAATGACGCCAGCAACATCCATGCGGCGTGAGAAGTTTTGATAGAATGGCTGGAGGCCTACGAAGTTAATTTTGGAAAGAGCGATGTCATAGTCTATTCTTAGTTCAATTCCCGCCACTTTCAGTGATTTAAGTAAGAGGTGGTAGCTGTTGCTTAAGAATGTGTTGTTATTATCTTTGTAATAGAAGATTTTTCCGAAGCCGAAATAGTCAGTCTGTACTGTAACTCGCTCACTGCGCTTAGTGACAGAAACAAAGTTTCCTATCGCGGCCCCAAGGTCCTCAGCCGCCATGTCTGCTGTTAGATCTGTGTCTCCGAATATGAATTGGGATTTGCAGATGGCTGTACCTGAAAATAGTAGTATGCTTTTGCAGGGTAGGTGGGTTTCTGAAAACTGATAAATATTTAAAGATGCATTTGCGAACTTGATGTTCTGTGTTTTTATAAGATGTGTATCTACCTCTGTTGCAAGAATGGCAGAGGTTTTGTGTTTAGAGCTTGTATGGTGTATTAAAAAGCTCGAAAATGGCTCTTTTAATGTGTAAAGATTGGGCGGTTCAATATCTGGTAACGTGCCGCTATCCCAAAGTGCCCTTAACTCATCCAAGCAAGAATCGGTTTTAAAAAAAAGGCTGCCGGAGCGTTTTAGCGTATTCGTCCCTTCGCGCTTCAAGTGGGCCTGAATATAATAGCTTCCAGGCTCCTCAAGAGTCTTGGAGTATTCGTTCTCAGGCGTCCATTCGCTGCGATCGATAATGGCGCCATCTTTCATTAGGTAATAATAGAATTGATCGCCAGTGCAGTAGTCTGTCTCAATTTTACATTTTATGTCTGATCCGACGATTTTGGTTTCAAGTGAGAACAATCTGAAAATCCCTGTATTTAATAAGAGCTGCTTATATATCGATCGAAATAGAGCTAAAATAGTGGGTGCTCAATCTGCGATGATGTGTTAGTCATGTGTGTTTGTATTTTTACTAAAAACTAAATATATGTCAATGGAGGTGTGAGTTCAAATACGGATCTGTCAGCTTAATTGAGTTGTAAGCGCTTAAGCTTCTGGACGGTCAGGCAGTCGCCTGGTCCGTCACGTCGGGGGATGTTTTGAACCGCTCAGACTCTAGGCGCTTGAGGCAAAGGCACAAGCCGTTGCGCCCCAGGTAAAAAACTTCGCACGAATACGCGGCTTGTTGAGGAAAGCGAAAAGCACGGGTTGAATACCGCGACTTTGATGTCAAACTCGACCAAGGCAGCCAAATCGCCAATGGATTTTCTTGAGTACACATACACTTTTCTGACTTTTGTGCCGGGTCGCATCATGGCGGATGGGCTTCAGAAAGACTCGGGGGCACAGCATCCGGGATCAAGCGGCGGCTTTGTGTTCATGGAGCTTAAGGATGCCCCCCCGATTGGGCGCTGCTCTAGATGTGGAATCCTCTGAGGCGCCTTTGGCCTCACTTGGATTCCTGTAGCGCTGCACGTCGCAATTGGTCACATCGATTTGAGCGGGGTGTACAACTCCCGTGCAGCTGCTCTTCCCACGGAATAGATCTCTTTTTCGCGATCTTTGATTGACTCACGGTAGAATTTATCAAAAGCCTGATATGTGTGTTTCAGTTGCTCATCATCAGTGGCTTCAGACAGGTGCTTGGCGAGATGGACTGCTCTCGCTTGTCCGTAATCCGGAAGCTGTGGGGCTTCAATCGAGTAGGAGAAAAACTGACCTTCTAAAAGCTGGCCGCTCAGATTTTTCGACATTGTTAAAATAGCTTGTTCGATGGTTTCATCGACAAAGCCCATGTCTGTCAATTTTCTGAATTTAAGGAGTGCAATCAAGGCGCCGATATGTCCGTTATAAATCCGGAAGCGCATCGTGCCGTCTGGCTGTTCTTCAGTGCCCAGCTTCTTGAAATGCTCTGCGTCTGTCTCTAGGGGGGTGAAGACATACTCGTAAAGCCAGAGGTCGCCACGCGTGTCTTTCTCGGATAACTTGAGCTTGGTGTCGTTGGACGTTATCGTCGAGATGAGCTTCAATGCTTTGTTTAAGTGTTTCTCATCATGGGTGGCTTCAAATATTCGCATGTAGCCATAGGCGGTATACGCATTCATGAATGCGCCATAGAAAGGTCTTTTCATGGTGGCCCAATACATGGGGAATGAAAAGTCGTTTCTGATGTAGTTGTGATTGCCCAGTGTATCAGTGTAGATGGAGGCCGCCAAATCCAGGTAGTCGATCTGGTCGAATACTACTTTTGATGGGCCTTGAACCTTGCAGGTGATAGCCAGTGCACATGCATTAATAGCGAAGGCGAAAGGGTTGAAGGGTTGACTGTAATCAACTACGTACTTCTCTGGCCATTGTCTGAAGAGGTCGAGGTGATGCTTGGGTTTCCACTTGCCGCCGTGTGGGCCCGTCCCCATGGCTTTGTCGAACCAGTCGTCGGTGAGCGCTTCGTAGTTAATATGCATGTGTAGCCTAGCCTGAGTTTGGGGCGGTGACAGATTGATTGTTATTGATGTTCTGGGTGCTGGTTGTTATGAGTATTGATTTATCGTTTATGCAGGTATAAGTCTGTTGAGGGGAACAGAGCCAGAAGGGGCGCGGAGAGCAATGCAGGTCAGTGATAGTTCTGAAAGATATTCCCACTGTGACGTCTCAGCAGTGGGAATATCTAGTCGTTCGGCGTGGGTAGCGAAGCAGCTTATTGCTGCTTTTCTTGCCAGTAAATGCTCACCAGTGCTGGGTTTTTATCATTGATCAAAACACCAATGGTTGGCGAGTTTTTCTTCATGTAATGGACTTTAACTGAGGCGGACTCAGCGTTGGGTTGCTCGGCAGCAACATACCCCAATGCGCGGAAGCGCTCGTCGACTTTGGCCTTGGTTTCAGCTTGAGCCAAGTTGTACTGGATATCGAAAGTCTTGAAAGTACCGTTTTCGATAGGTTTGGTAACATTTTTTGTCATGTTACCTTCGAGCGTCAGCTTTTCGCCGGAAGGAAGTTGGATGTCAGTCCCTTTTTCTTCATTGCAGCCGCCCAAAGCGAGCAGGCAGGACAAAACCGCGACGTAGGTGATTTTTTTCATGTTAAGCGTTAGACCTTGGGTTTGTTAATGTAAATTTAAACTCTGAATTCTAGCAAACTTGTCGACCCTTGACTATTCAGTTTGCTCGAACTCCGAATGCTTGGGTGATGTGGTCAGCAAGTCGAAGGCCATCCTCCTTTTGATAGCTGTTCGCGAGTATTTTTGTATGAAATCATTTCGAGCTGTGGGGCCCAGTTCCAGGCTCCTGAATGATCTGATAGCGGCTTCGAGATCACAGGGGCTGAATACCGCCGTATTGTGAATGCGTCTGCTTGCAAATCGACCTGGGTACCCGGACAAACCTGCCAAAATAGGTTTCTGGGTTGCTGCGTACTCGAACAGCTTGGAGGGCAATACTCGACGGAACGCCTTCATGTCATTCAAGTGCAAGAACAGTACATCGGCTTCACGATAAAGCTTCAATAAAGAGTCACGTTTCATCGGGGGCGCGAGATAGACGTTCGTCACCTGCTCGCGAGCCAGTGCTTTCTTCAAGCGCTCGATGGCCCCGCCAGATCCGATCAGATGAAAGTCGGCTTCATCCTCGAGGTGCTTGGCCAATTGCGGGACAATGAGGTGCAGGCCTTGCCCGGTACCAATGTTGCCTGCGTACACAATTTTCAATCGGCGCGGTAGCGCAGGCAGGTATTGCGTGACGACCGGTGCCGTCGGCAACGGCGGCGGCGTGAGGAAGAGCTCATCGATCCCGTTGGTATGCAAGGTGAATACCTTGTCGGGGTAGCGCTTGTTAAAATAGGGCGTAAACCCAGGTGAAATAAGATTAACTTTGTCAGCCTGTCGGATCGTGCTAGCTTCAATGGATGAAAAGACAACAGAAGCTAGTTTGCCGAGGGTAGGTGGCAGTACCCCTTGCAAGGTGTCGACAAAAATATCTCGAATGTCCAGATACAGCTTGGTACCTGTTTTTCGGGAGATGTAAGCGCCCAGCGAGGCTGTCATCAAGCGCGAAGAGGTGGCAAAGATCAGGTCGTACTGTTTGCTGTTGGCTACTTTGCATACTTGGTAGGCAAACGAGCCGAATGAAAACGCCTGGTCAATGAAACCACTTTTATGGGCAGGCACCGCCAGTCGCCGTACGGTCAGGCTCGGCGACTGCTCAAAGCTCGAGGCCGTGGTCTTGAAGGTATGGTACCGGTTGGGCTGTGTGGTAACGACATCGATTTCCACATGGTCGCCGACATTATCCAAGAGTGCTTTTACCAATGCCTCGGCACGGAAGGAGCCTGCCGACAGGTCCGGCGGGTAGTAAAAACTCAAAAAGAGAATGCGTGTCTTCACGGCCGGGTTACCTGGTGTGAGCGTGGGTGAGCAGCACCCGCTCGTAGAGATCAACTAAACACTTTTCCTGGCTTTCCCAATTCAAGTTTTGCGCCGTCTTCCTGGCGTTGCTGGCGAACCGTGCGCGCAGCGCGGGGTCTTCCAGCAATTGAATGATTGTGCGGCTGAGGGCTTGCTCGTTATTGGCCGGTACCAGCAGGCCGATGTCATTGCTTCTGACAATCCTGCGGATTTCAGGGAAGTCAGTGGCAATCACCGGTAGCCCGGCGATTACATACTCGAAGAGTTTGTTCGAATCCGTGGTGTAATGATTGAGGCAGGTGTTTTCAATAGGTTGCACACCCACGTCGGCAGAGGCCGTATAGCTTGGCAGTTCGGCCAGGGCCACCGTTGGAATGAAATGCACTTTGTGCTGCAGGTTCAGTTCTTGCGCCAACTGCGTGAGCGGTTGGGTCAACCGGCCTCCGCCGATCAGCACAAAGTAACAATCAGGCACGTGCTGCGCCGTGCGGACCAGTTTTTCCAGCCCGCGGCCTTGCTGTAAACCACCTTGATAAAGAACGATCGGCCACGGCTCGACCAGGCCGAGCTCTTCTCGAATGCGGTTCGAGGGTGGGCTTTCAATCAGCCTGGGTCGGTTTTGTAGAACCAATGGCCGCTCCACGCCATAGGCGCGAGCAAAGTACTTGGCCCGTGCGTCGGTTGTGGTGATCGTGCCATTTGCCGAGGGCATCAGCTGTTTTTCTACAAACCCGACGACCTTTCGCAGGCTCTTGTAGCCTTCTCGGCTGGTACTGATTTCGTGTGCGTCGTACACCAGCCTGGCGCGTGACAACTTTGCTGCCAGCCAGGCGGTGGGCAGGGTATTGACGTCATGCGAGTGCACGACCGTCGCCCGGTACTCAAGCATCTTGAACAGCAGCGCGAGGTGCGTCCACCCGCGTGATACAGCTCTTAGAACAAGCAATTTCAAGCTGGGCTTCACCGGCGCGGACTGCTGAGACTCGCCACCGGCTTTCACCGCAGGCTGCAGGTTCTTCTTACGCAGTTTCCAAAGCGGCGAGCGGGCCACTCGAACAACTTCTATGCCATCGTCGAGCACCGCCTGCTGTTGGGTGACGCCTGGCGTGTGCAGTGCGAACACGCGAACTTGATAACCGGCCCGTTGCAGCGTTTGAGCTTCCTTCATCACGCGCGCGTCGTTGAGGAATTCATTCCATACAATCATCGAGACTTTCGTCATTGCGTCGCGCCCTCTACAGCTGTGGGTGTATCAAAAATCTCGATGCAGCTGACGATGTCAGGTGTCAATGCAAGGGCTGCCGAATAGTCTTTACGCACAATATGTCTTTCCAGCATGTACATCAGTGCAGCCAGCCAGACCTTTTGCTGCTCGGCGTTAGCAAGTGCCGGGCGCTGGTCGCTAGAGCCGAGCGTTTCGAAAAGCGCATCTTTTTGCGCGATTGGCCAACTGCAGCCAATCGCTTCAATGCGCCAATTACTCCAGTGGCTGAGGACAAAGCCGGAGGAGGGGGACGCCAGTAGTGTGTTGTTGGTGACATCCAGGGGCACGATCTGGCGAGGAAGCTCGGCCAGTTGCCGGGTAATGCACGGCAGGGTGTTGATGATGCGCTCGACACGTTGAGTGTCGTCATCATTGATACACGCCAGACGGAGCGAGCTGATCGTGGCTTCATCAAGACGTTGTTCGAGGTACAAGCGCGTGCGGGTGAATTGGGCAATCAGCTCTGCAGCGGGCTCCAGTAGTATCAGCCTCTTTGCCACGCCAAGTATGCCTTCGCCAATCTGCCGGCCGGCCAGCTTGTCAGACGCTTCAAATCGATAGACATGGCAATCTATATTGCTGACCTTGTAATGACCCACAAAGGGCAAGACTGGCAAGCCGCGTTGCGTCGTCAGCAGCGCCCGTTCCTGCAGCGCCGAGGATGAGATGTTGTTGCCAAACACTTTGACCAGCAGGCTGTGCTCAACGGCGTCATCGGCGAACTGCAGGGTGAAGGCGTAGATATCGGTAAAGCCCACCTGATGCCATTGCATCTGATAGCTGTCGACCGCCTCAGCATTCAGTTTTTGAAGCAGCTCGCGCACCCATTTGTCTCTGTTTTCTGCCTGCAGGATATAGTCCAAGCCATTGCTTTGCGGGCGCAGTTCGATGAGCGGCTGAGACTGATAAAACAGCGCATTGACCTGCCGATGCTGAATGCGCAGGCCGATAACGTCCAGCATCATGCTCGACAGCCGCTGCAAGCCCTGGCGCATGATCAGAACGGCGATGACGGCGTTGAAAATCTTGGTGTGCTGGAAATACAGGAAGTCAGTCACCAGGACGAAGAAACTCAGCAGGAACCCTGTTGCCGCCAAGGCATTCAGAATAGGGCTGTAGTGCTGGTGGAAGCTATCGCGAATGCGCTTGCTGTGGTTGTAGGCCAGCACGCAAACGGTCGATGCTACGGCCAGATACGCGAAAATCGCCAGCAGCAGGCTCGGGTATACAAAGGCAAGCGCCACCGTGCTCAAGCCGAAAAAAGCCCCCCCTGCCATCGCTCGGTTGAAGCGAGAGTAGGCGTTGGTGGCAATTTTTTCCTGGTTCTCGAACAAATTGAGCTTGGACGTGCGAGCGAGGAGGGTCTGGGTGCCTTTACGGCACAGCAGTGCGGTCGCCAGTTCCGCCAGCAGATAGGCGATATAGGAAAGGGCCGCCGCTGCCGTCAATGCATAGATCAAATGATCCTTCTCGAGCGTATGCAGGATCGAAGGAAAATAGGCAGGCGTTTTTTCTGAGCCCAGGAGAATGATGACTTTGAGGGGCAGGAAGAAAGCCAGTAAAAGAAATATCTGGCTCGCCAAAGTACTGATTTGCACCAGGCCGGTAATGATCGGCACCACCTTGACGAATTTCACGCCCAGGGAAATACACCAGCCGATGGTGGCTTTTATCTGCTGCTGAAGTTTCATGCTAACGTGAAACCGTATAAGCAAATGTGAGGTGCGCGTGCATTATTTTTCCTGCCAATAAATATTGGCGAGGGTCTCATGCCCACCTTCTTTGGCGCGCGTCACAAAAATAGCGCCGATCGGTGGCTGGGACTTTTTGTAATACTGCACTTTGAACTGGGTTGCATCATTGCCGATAATCTTGCGCGTGTAGCCGTTGTTTTTCAGGACAGCGTAAACGTCGTTTTCAGCGATTTTGTCAACGCCGGCATAGACGAACTCATGCATGCTCATGAAGCCCGCGCTGTTCGGTTTCTTATACGACTTCTGATGTGTGCCCCGGAGGAGCACATAGGTAGCGTCACTCAGGCGCAGGGTGTTGGCCGATTTTTCCGCTGGCATCACCTCGCCTGTCGGTTGTTGATCGCAACCGGCCAACATCGTCAGGAGTGCAATAAGGAAGAGGTACGGTTTCATGATCTGATCACTTCAATTGATGATCCGCGCCAGCAATTGTTTGGCGAGGGTTCTGTAATAGGTGCCGTGGTAGTAATACGGGCAAAACGCCCATTTGTGCTCGTTTTTTGAGACGTGTTGCACCATCTTGGCAAATACTTGTTTGGCGATGGTTCTGTAGTACGGGCTGTCATAGTGATACGGGCAATAGGCCCAGCGAGGCGCCCCCCCTGCAATCAAGCCAGCGTCCTTGCCGCCGATTCTCTCGACTGGGATCGTCGAGTTCTCCAGGCCTTCCAGCATCGGGTCAATGATTGCATTGTTGAGGTCGATGAGGTTCTCGAAGGTGCTCCCGGCGAAGCTTGCAACGGTTTCCTTGCTTTTGTACTGGCTCGCCCAGTTGGCCTGGTGCACGAAAATGTTCGGGCACAGGCTAGCCAGGCGCTCAAGGAACATGGGCAGCGCCCAGGTGCGCAATTGCTTGGCCTCCTCACTCCAGGGGGCCTGCAACTTGAACTCGATACCGCAACGCGACAGGGTTTTGAGCATGAGCGGGCTGGCCGAAACGATGGAACTTCCAAGCGTTGCGATGCCGATGCTTTCGTCAAAGAAATCGACAATGACGATGTCGGGCCGAGCTTGCTCAAGCTGTTTCCAGTGGTCTTTGGAGGCGTCCCACTGAACACGTTTAGCCTCGGCGTCTTCGGTATCGACCTTGAACCGGGCATCGAGGCAGGGCGGTGCCATGTAAGAGATGACCGACGATTGAGACATGTAAAAACACACCTCGAAGCGTTCGAGGGCTTCTTGTTGAAACGTGAACAAATTGTGCGAAGCACTTGAACCGAGAATGGCAACGCGAATCTTCCCTGCCTTCGCTTTCACGGGGTTCGGGCGCGAGGCCTTCACTTCAAGGCGAGCTCTTTGCGACAGGAGTTTGTTCAATACTTCTTGGTCGGCACCAAAGACGTTCTGTTGTTCAGCCTTGATTTGCTGACGGACCGTATTTAGCTTTTCAAGGTATTTGTGCGGCATGCCCAGCGGAGACTCTCGCAGCAGCTGGGTCAGGTATTCAAGCTGGGCAGTCTGTAGGCCGAACCGCGCAAACAGCGCCGGATCAAACCCTTTCACGCACTCGGGCGAGCTGAGTATGCGTGCGCGCGCGCCAAAGAAGTACGAATCGCTGAGCGGGTGCTTGGTATACAGATAAAGCGGTTCCGCTCTGCTCAGATGAATGTGCTCGGCGGAAATCCGATGCTGTTCCAGCGTCGAGACGACCAAGTGGTGCGCATACTGAGTAATGGAGTGCGACTTGGGGCCTGCTGTCTTGTCCACCAGGGTCAGTGCAAGTGCCAGCGTGTCGTATTCGACCGGGCGATAGCACTCATCCGAAGGCAGGAATTCGATACCGTTTTTCAGCGATATCAGCAGCACCTCCGAGATGTTGTGCTCGGAGGTGGCCTCGGCCTGGATCAGGTCGATGACGTGCTCATCAATGCAGTCGTCATCATCCATGCGCGAAGTTACCAGGACCGCCTCGTCAACGTCCTTGATCAGGCGCAGGATTTCGCGACTGACCATAGAATAGTCGCTGACCCGAAGCGTGCGCGCATTCAGGCCAGAACCACGCAGCAACGTCTCCAGTCGCGTCCGGTGCAGTGTCGGCAGTGCTTCATCAACGAAGATGATCCATTCGAAACCCTGATTGCTCTGGTTGGCCAAAGACGGGAGGGCAGTATTGCTAAAGACCTCCAGCCTGTAGGAGAGCCACAGTTCATCCTTGATGCCGATACCAAAATTGGTAAAAACGAAATGCTTCAAAGCGGGTTTCATCATCGTCTTCAATGATTCTGTATCACAGCAACTTCCCGCTCGGCCATCTTGACGCTGGCGCTTTGCTCGCGAACACGCTTGGCTGCAGCTTTGGACTTCACGACGAAGGTGCTGCCATTGAGGTACATGTCCTCGATCGCTTTCGCCAGTTGCTCGTGGCTTTCGGGCTCGACCACGTAGCCGGATTGGTTGTCGACGAACTCGGGTACTGCCGCGACGGCGGTAGTCACAGGTACCAGGCCTGACGACATGGCCTCATCACGGGATACGCCTTGGGTGTCCATGCGGCTCGGGCACAGGAAAATGCCGTAGTCCTTATGGGTTTGAGCGATCTCCGTGTGGTTGAGGAAGCCCTGCTGGATTTTCACGTTGGCGTAGCTGCGTAGCGGAGCCAGCGTTTCTTCAAACAGAGGGCCATCACCGATCAGGCAGAACTCCATGTCATTGAACCAGGGCTTGCTCGTCAGGCTCTGGATTGCCTTGACAGTCAGGTCGTTGGCGTAGGTCTTCGAGGTGTAAGGACGAATCGAGAGCACCTTCTTGCGCTGCTCGGCCGACTTTTCCCGATGGTCGAACAAGTCGGTGTTGATCGGGTTGTGAATGATCTCGTACTGAGCTTCCGGCAGGCGGAACCCGAGGTCTTCCATGACTTCTTCGGCGAAGTAGCGAGACACGAACACCAGCTTGAGGTTCGGGTGCATGGGTTGCAGCAGCCCACGCCAGAAGGTCATGCGTTTTTCGCTGGCGAGCTTGCCCAGGTGCAGTTGTTCGTCGGTCGCGAAGTTGAACTCACGACGCCACCAAGGCTGAATATCCGCGCCGTGTACCCAGACAGTGATGCGTGTGCTGTTCAGGAATGGACGCAGCACATTCCACATCTGCTCGTCGAGGAAATGCACGAGGATCGATTTGTAGCGATTCTTCTCGAGCATCTTCGTCAAGGTCGATGTGCAACCTGTGACTACATCGATGTTCTGGAACTCGTGGTAGCTCACGGTCTCATTGGGGCGCAAACGGAACACGTCTACATCGATACCGTGTTCCTGGTAGGCCGTTACCCGGGTGTGCACGAACTTGTTGCGGTACAAGTCGGAGTAGGTCGGGTAGTGATTGGTCAGCAGCAGGTGCTCGCCACGGCCCATCATTTCAGAGGGCTGCAGGTTGCGATGCCCCAGCACCAGTGCTTTCAGGTCGGTGCTGCCCGCCGCGTAGGCGCGCAGGCCAAAACGCACGAACACAGCTTCTGGCGGAACATCGGCGGTCTGGTTGCGGTTCGGATACTGCATGACGTGGCTGATGCGCTGTTTGTCGGCATCCAGGAACAGCACGACCAACTGCAGGTTCAAGCCGGGTGTGCAGTCGAGGAACAGCTTCAGGCGGCCCTCTTCGCAACCCAGTTCATCCACACGGACTTCCTGTTGGGCGTAGATGTATTCGTGCTTGCCGTCTGCGAGCTTGGAGTGCACGCGCCAGTTATCGCCGTCGACGATCAGGTCCACGAACTTGTTGCGAATGACGCCAAACATGTCGGCCAAACCGCGGCCAGTGATCTCAGGCGCATCGTGGCTGACCTGCAGCGGCGCGATCGACTGTGCCCGGGCTTGCAGCTGATCGATGGTCATGCCCAGGTTCAGCTCGAGGTCGTTGACCTTGGTGCTGACAGCCTCGTGTTGTGCCGCGCCGTTCTCGCAGTAGTTGAACGGATCAATGGCCAACCCTTGAGCATGGGTGTACTGCAGTGATTGCAGGTTCTTCAGCCAGCTGCGCAGGGGTTGGGCGGCGACGATCTCGGTTGCCACCAGCGAACGGCGGGCGGCAAGTGTTTGTGTCGGGCGGTAGGCCTGTTCGTTGGACAGCAGTTCGGCTTGCTGGCCTTTGCAGGTGAAGTGTGCAGCTTTACCAATCACCTGAGCACGGCTGTAGCGGGTTGCCAGTGCCAGGTCGAGCAGGTAGTTGGGGCCGTAGTAGTCGCCAGGCACGAAGGCGGCAACCCAAGGGGTATTGCCAACCAGCTCACCGAGAGAAGTCTTCTTCAGTTGGGCAGGCTTGAGCACCAGGATTCGCGGGTCGTCAGTCACGATGCTGCTCTGGTAGGCATCGCTGATGATGACCATGCGCACCTGGCTGTAGGTCTGACGGTTCAGGTGAGCGCGCAGCATGTCGAATTGCTGGCGATCCTGAGCCTCACAGACAACCACGATCTCCGGCAGGCGCTGGGCCTTCGAGGTGCCGGTGACTTTGCTCATCACGTATTCCAGACGCTGGGTATAGGTGTGCTCCTGCATCACTTTACGCAGGGCGGCCAGCCTCAGCTTGTCGCTGTTCAGCGGGTCTTCTGCGAGCAGTTGCAGGCGACGGAGCATCTCTTCGCCATTGTCGGTGGTTACGACCAGGTCGCCGAACAGCAGGCGCACACCGCGCGAGAAGTTGCTCACGGTCAGGGTGTTGCAGCCGAGCAGTTCGAAGACACGTCGGGCAAACATCGATTGCGACTGTTTGATCGAGTTGAGGTTGATCGCGTAGCGGTAACCTTTGTATGCCGTGTCGATTTTCTCGAAGGGCAGGGTGCCGACGATGTACGGTTGGTATTCCTCGGGGAACTGATAGTTGACATCGTTCTTGCCGAAGTTACGGTCGAAGATTTCCAGTGGGCGGAACTTCGGCAGCTCGGTGACGAAGTTGCCCAGGTCGCGGGTGCGCTCAGGGTAACGGGCGTAGTAGGCACCGGCGAAGCAGAAGGCATCCTTGCGTTCGTACAGTTCGATCGGGTTGTGCAGCGCAGGCTGACAAGCGAACGGCAGCAGGTAGACGCGGTCGTGACCGAGTGCGCCCTTGTAGCGGTGGATGCAGTCGATATCGGTGGTGAACACATGGTCGAACTGCTTGGCCGTGGTCAGGAAGGTCTCGAAGTGGACCGGGTCTTCCTTGTTCCAGAAGACGGTCGGCACTTTGTTCTGGCGGCACCAGGCGAGAATGTCTTGCAGCTCCTGGCCGTTGTGGCCAACCTTGCTGCCCCACAGGTCATCCTTGCCGCGCCAGGCGGACTCGATGAACAGCAGTTCTGGGCCGAAGCCTTCGATTTCCACTTTCCAGTTGGCTGGCGTGAGTGGCATCAGGTCGCATTCGTAGCGGTACGAGCCGAAGGTGAACTCATCCATCACGCACGCTACTTTCAGGCGGCTGACGGGCTGGTCGGCCTGGCGCAGCAGGGTAGTGCGGCTCTGCTCGCTGGTTGCCAGGGCAGCTGGCAGCTTGAGGTAGTTCTCGTCCTGCACCACAGGTGGCGGCGGCAGCAGTGCCTTGAGCGGTTCGTTGGCCAGCAGTTTCTGCTCGTTTTGCTGGCGTTGCTGGTTGGCCTTGCGGTACAGCCGCAGCAGGCGCACCGGCAACTTGACCAGGCCGCCCAGGGAGCTGGCGCTGTTCTTGATCTGGTAGCCGAGCTGGTAGGTCATGCTGGAACGCGTCTTGACCAGGCGCTGTTCAGCCAGGTGACGCTGGGTGTTGGCTCGGCCCAGGTTTTCGTTGAGCTCGTCGATCTTGCGTTGCTGAGCTGAGCTGCGTTCCAGCAGCTGATTGAGGCTGGCCTTCAACTGCGGAATCTGTTCGCCGGTGAGGGCGCGGTACTTCATGTTTGCCGCGCCAAGACCTGCCTTGGACGAGTTGAGTTCGGCTTCCAGTTGCTGACGCAGGCCCTGCCATTCTTCGTTGGTGGCGGCGAGACTGGCTTCGGCAGCTTGGCGGCTGACGCTTTCCAGCTGGAGTTGCTCTTCGAGCATGTCCTTGGCTTGATTCAGCGACGCAATGGTCTCTGCCAGCGAGGCCCGGGCTTCTTCGGACTGGGTGTTGGCGAGGGTCAGCGCCTGCAAGCGGTCTTCCAGCACGGCACGTTGTTCAACCAAAGCATTGATGGAGTTGACTTGTGCTGCATGCTCGCGCTGGCTTTGTGCCTGAACGTCGTTCATCACCTGCAACTGGACTTCCAGCTCAGTCTGACGTTTCTGCAATGCGGTAATCGTGGTCGCGTGTACGGCATTGGCCTGCTGGCTCTGAACCTGCAGTTCGTTCATGGTCTGGCGCTGATCGGCCAGCTCTGTTTCCAGTTCAGCTTGACGGGCTTTCAACAGAGCGATGGTCTCAGCCTGAGCAGCGTCGGCCCGTTGGGTTTGGGCCTGCAATTCGTTCATATACTCCAACTCGCTTTCAAGTTCGGCTTCCAGTTCCGCTTGGCGCATGCGCAGCGTAGTGATCGTGTCGTCTTTCTCGGCAATATCCTGATTGCTTTGGGTTTGCAGACGGGTCATTGCCTGAATCTGGTTTTCCAGCTCGGCTTCCAGTGCTGCCTGGTGTGCTCGCAAGGCAGTAATGTCTTCCATGTGGGCTGTATTGGCCTGATGTGTTCTCTCCTGTAGCTCGGCAGCCTCCAGCAGCTGGTTTTCCAGCTGTTCATGGCTCGACTGCAGCGCTGCAATGGTGTCGAGGTGCATTGCGTTGGCCTGATTGGCCAGGTCCTGCAGTTCGGCGGCCTGTTGCAGTTGGCTTTCGAGGTCGGCATGGCCCGACTGCAATACTGCAATGGTCTCGAGATGAGCTGCGTTGGTCTGGTTGGCCAGGTCCTGCAGTTCGAAGGCCTGTTGCAGTTGGCTTTCAAGGTCGGCATGGCCCGACTGCAATACTGCAATGGTCTCGAGATGAGCTGCGTTGGTCTGGTTGGCCTGGTCCTGCAGTTCGAAGGCCTGTTGCAGTTGGCTTTCAAGGTCGGCATGGCCCGACTGCAACGCTGCAATGGTGTCGAGGTGGGCAGCGTTGGCCAGGTCGGTCTGGCCCTGTAGCTCGGCTGCCTGCTGCAGCTGGGCTTGCAGGTCGGCATGGCCAGACTGCAATGCAGCGATGGTGTCGAGGTGGGCGGCTTCCTGCTCTTGAGCCTGAGTTTGGTACTCGCTCATGGCTTGCGCCTGGTCTTCAAGCTTGGCCTGGACTGCCGCTTGATGTGCGCGCAACGCCGTAATGGTGTCTATATGCTCGACATTGGTCTGTTGTGCCTGCGCCAACAGGTCGTTCGACTGTTGCCGTTGGTTTTCCAGCTCGGCTTCCAGTGCCGTCTGGTGGGCGCGCAAGTCGGTGATGGTGGCAACGTGGCCCTCGTTGACCTGCTGTGCCTCGGCCAGTTGTCCGGCTACCGAGCGGAACTGGTTTTCCAGGTCACTGTGCTGCTCACGAAGCGCGCTGATGCTATCGCCCAAGGCAGCGTTTTCTCGCTGGTCCTCGGCGCGCAGTGCAGACATCTGCTCGAGCTGGGCTGCGAGCGCATCGTGCTCCGCCCTCAATGTTTCGAGTCTTGCGGCCTTGTGCGCTGCCCGCTCTTCAGCGGCAGTTCGCTGCTGTGCCGTTGCCTGCAGTTGCTCTTCGATGGATTGATGCAACTGCTGCAAGGATTCCAGCGCTGCTTCCCGCTGGCTGAGTTCCGAGCTGAGCTGGCTGATGTGGCCGGCTTTTGCGTCGGTACTTTGCTGGGCTTCTTGCAACTGAGCCTGAGTGCTTTGCAGTTGCTCTTCCAAGGCCTGCTGCTGCCCTGCAGAGGTGGCCAGGTTGTCATGCAGTGCGCGATTGCTTTGAGCCAGCTGAGCGAGTTCGTCGCTTGTTTCGCTCAATTGCTTGCGCGCGTCTTCATGCTGGCTCAGCAGCGTGTCATATCGTTGCTCGGCGTCTGCAAGGCTCTGCACGCTGGCTTCTTCGAGCGCTGCAAACTGTTGCTCCAGAAGGGCGTACTGCTCCGCAGCCGTAATGCACTTCTGGTTTGCCTCGGTCAGTTGCGCTTTGACGGCGTCGAGTTCTTCGCTCAGTTGTTGAACGTTGCGAACGCTGGCTTCAAGGGACTCCCGGCTCGACTGTTCAAGCGAGGCGATATCCGCTTCACGTTCCTTGAGCTGACGGGAGAGGGCCTCGGCCTTCTGTGCTTCAGGTTTAAGCAGGGCTAGCTGCTCGGTCGCTACGCGATACTTCCTGTTGGCTTCTTCCAGCCGCTGTTTGATTTCCTCAAGCTCCTGGACCCGCTGGGCCTTGGCATCGAGGATTTCACGGTTGGATTTCTGCAGGGTTGCAATGTCCGCGTCGCGCGTTTGCAACTGCTTGGACAATGCCTCGGCCTTCTGGGCCTCAGGCTTGAGTTGGGCGATCTGCTCGGTGGCGCCGCGATACTTCTTGTTCGCCTCTTCCAGACGTTTGCTGATCGCGCCGATGTTCTCGCGCAGGGTGCGCTCGATGGACTCAAACGCCTTTTCCAGTTCACGTACGCGCTCGACCGTCAGCGAGTCGATGATGCCGGGTTTATGCGTTTCGCTTTTAACGGCGACAATGCCCAGCCACTTGCCCAGCATCTTGATCTCGATGATCTGCAAGTGCTCGGCCAGCAGCCGGAAAGGTTCCATCAGGTAGAACGTGTGCTTGTGGTCAATGAAGTCATTGACCCCGAACGGCACGGTGATCACCAGGCGGCCACCCTGCTTGAGCAGTTCGTTGGCCTTTTCGACGAACAGCTCCGGGCGGACCAGGTGTTCGAGTACTTCGCTGATGACGACGGTGTCGGGTTCGACCTCGAGCGTGTCCAGCGCGAGGAAGTCAGAATTGATATACGTGACGTTTTGCTGGATATGGGCCGGCTCGGTCGACAGGTAACCCTTGGCCTCTTCGATGGCCTGCGGGCTGGTGTCCACACCGGTGACCTGGCAGCCTTCACGTGCCAGCAGCAGGGGCACGATGCCCTGCGAGCAGCCGACATCCAGGATCCGGCGCCCTTTGACCTGGGCGCAGATCCAGTGGATGCGGGCTTGGGTTTCCCGCATGAACTGATCACCCAGCTTGCCGTAATAGGCTTCCATCACACGGTCATGAATATCGGCCAAAGGTGACGGCAGCTCATTGTTCACGGTAGGTTTCTCAAGCGTGGTGTTGTTCATGCGGACTGTTCCATCAACCCTGGGTAACGCCTGCGGCGTCGATCACGAATGCAGCATCGCGGACGGTGAAGGTGCCGCGGAATTCACGGTGCTTGACCAGCAGTACGTGAATGTCGGCGCTGTCCTGGGCGAAGTCGAATTCCACGTGCTCGTGGCGCGACAGGCGCTGCGGCAGGGCTTCGATGTTCGGCTCGACCAGTTGCAGGGTGGCTTCCAGCTCGTTGCCCAGGCGCTCGGCAATGCTCAGAGCCGGGCTTTCGCGCAGGTCGTCGATGTCGGCTTTGAAGGCCAGGCCGTAGCAGGCGATCTTGACTTGCTGGGCCGATTTGCCCGGGTTCTTGATCAGGAAGTTGGCCAGGGCCATCTTGACCTTGTCGATCACCCACTCAGGCTTGCTGTCGTTGACCACACGGGCGGTACGGATCAGGCGCGCCTGCTCTGGGGTCTGGCTGACGATGAACCATGGGTCGACGGCGATGCAGTGGCCGCCTACGCCTGGGCCAGGCTGCAGGATGTTGACGCGCGGGTGGTGGTTGGCCAGGCGGATCAGTTCCCAGACGTCGATGTCCAGCTTGTCGCAGATGATCGACAGTTCGTTGGCGAACGCGATGTTCACGTCACGGAAGCTGTTTTCGGTCAGCTTGCACATTTCGGCGGTGCGGGCGTTGGTGACGATGCACTCGCCTTCGACGAAGGTGCGGTACAGGCGTACGGCAGCGTCCGAGCACTTCTTGGTCATGCCGCCGATGATCCGGTCGTTTTCGACCAGCTCACGCAGTACGTGGCCTGGCAGGACGCGCTCAGGGCAGTGGGCGATGCGGATGTCGGAGTCTTCACCGTGGGTCTGCGGGAAGCTCAGGTCCGGGCGCGCCTGGGCCAGCCAGAAGGCCATCTGCTCAGTGGCGCCGACCGGGGAGGTCGATTCCAGAATGACCAGGTCGCCCTTTTTCAGTACTGGAGCGATGGCTTTGCTGGCGGACTCGATGTAGCTCAGGTCCGGCTCGTGGTCGTCCATGAACGGGGTCGGCACGGCGATCAGGAAGGCGTCGGCAGCTTCCGGAACGGTGGAGGCACGCAGGAAACCTTCGGTCACGGCAGCGTGAACGACCATGTCCAGCTCAGGCTCGACGATGTGGATTTCGCCGCGGTTGATGGTGTCGACCGCGTGCTGGTTGACGTCGATGCCGATGACCTGCTTCTTGCGGGCGGCGAAAACGGCGGCAGTTGGCAGGCCGATATAGCCCAGACCTACGACAGAAATCTTGTTGAAGCTCATGCTGCGTCCTTGGAGTTAGAGAATACGGAAAGGGCATCGAGGATTCGCGCGCACGCTTTTCCGTCGCCGTAGGGGTTGTGGGCCACGCTCATCTCGCGATAGGTCGCTTCATCAGTGAGCAGTTGCACCAGGTGTTGCTGGATCGAGTCGACGTCGGTGCCAACCAGTTTGACGGTGCCAGCCGCGACCGCTTCCGGGCGCTCGGTGGTGTCACGCATGACCAGTACCGGCTTGCCGAGGGCTGGGGCTTCTTCCTGGATGCCACCGGAGTCGGTGAGGATCAGGTACGAGCGGCTCATCAGGTAGACGAACGGCAGGTAGTCGAGCGGCTCGATCAGGTGGATGTTGCTGACCCCGGCCAGCAGGCGGTTCACCGGCTCGCGCACGTTGGGGTTGAGATGCACCGGGTACACCACGTCCAAATCCGGGAACTGGCGAGCGGTCTGCACCAGGGCTTGGCAGATGCGCTCGAAGCCATCGCCGAAGTTTTCGCGGCGGTGGCCGGTGACCAGCACCATGCGGCGGTTGGCGTCGAGGAAGTCGAACTGGCTTTCGAAGTGGCTCTTCAGCGCTGGGCTTTCCAGCTTGCGAACCACTTCCAGCAGCGCGTCGATCACGGTGTTGCCGGTGGTGTAGATGGTCGCGGCGTCGGTGCCTTCCTTGAGCAGGTTGTCACGCGAGGTCGAAGTCGGCGCGAAGTGCAGCGCTGCAAGCGTGCCGGTCAGGCGACGGTTGCCCTCTTCAGGCCACGGCGAATACAGGTTGTTGGTGCGCAGGCCAGCTTCGACGTGGGCGATCGGGATTTGCTGGTAGTAGGCCGCCAGGCTGGTCGCCAGGGTCGTTGCGGTGTCGCCGTGGACCAGTACCACATCCGGCTTGAACTCGGCCAGTACGGGCTTGAGCCCCTGCAGAATGGCCGTGGTCACGTCTGTCAGGTCCTGGCCTGGCTTCATGATGTTCAGGTCGTAATCGGGCGTGATCTCGAACAGCTCCAGTACCTGGTCAAGCATCTGGCGGTGCTGGCCAGTAACGCAGACACGGGACTCGAAACGGTCGTCCTGGTCAAGGTTGAGGGCCAGAGGTGCCATTTTGATGGCTTCTGGGCGGGTGCCAAATACGATGAGGGTCTTGAGGGACACGGCGACGGTCTTCTTTGTGTTGAGTGAAGGCGGTTGTTACTGGGCTAGGGCTGTGAAACTCAGGGGTTGTGCAAGTCGGCCGGGGGGGTTGGCCTGGCTGGCACCGCGTACGAGGAAGCGAGCGGTTCCAGTGGGGGGTGTGAAAAAAAATTCATCTTGCTCGGATCCTTCAAGCACAGCGGTTGTCCAATGGCCGCAAATTTATCACTTAGTCATCAGAATGACATCCCGTCTGGCACGTTTTTTTCCCCTGATTCAGGGGAAATGCTTATTGACATCGAAATATCGGATCCGATTTTTCTCGGAGCAATCAACAAAAACGATTGTTTGATGTTATTCAGGCATCATGCCAATAGAGACGATGTGGCGAGAGTTCGCGACGAGCGGGTAGGGGCCATATCCGGCAAGGCTTGTAGGAAAAGCAACAGCGTTTAGTCTGAATGAAACGCAGGTTAAACGGGAATTCACCTAAACGCCATCGTCTATCTCAACTAGTTCATGAAGTTAGCGCGAAACATGGCATTGCGCCATTATTTCTGGGGGCGTGAAGTTGGTTTTCTTGCTGTTCGATTCGGTAACGATTCGCTGGGGTGAGTGCCTGTTGCGAAATCAGGCGAACCGCTAGGGTTGATTGCGCAGCCACAGGAAAACGGCTGTTCGATTAGACCAACCCAAGGAATATTCATGATGCGTAATACCGTACTGTCCTACCTGCTGCTGCCGCTGTTCGCCAGCCTGTCCTTTACCCTCAGCGCCGCTCCCGCGACTACCACTGCGGTACCAGACCCAGTGCCAGTGGTCAGCCATGTGGCGGCGCAGCCGTTGCGGGTGGATCTGAACAAGGCTGATGCCGCTACCCTGCAAAAAGAGCTCAACGGGATTGGCAAGGCCAAGGCTGAGGCCATCGTTGCCTACCGGGAGACCCATGGTCCGTTCGCCTCGGTGGATGAGCTTTTGGAGATCAGGGGTGTCGGTAGCGCGTTGTTGGAGCGTAATCGCGACAAGGTGATGGTGGAGTAAGCGAAGGGGGGCTTGCCCTGCTTAATTGCGGGGCAAGCAAGGTGCTCCCGCCAGGGGAGGACTGGGGCTGGCAACAGTGGCTAGCGGTCCTGCGAATCCTTGGCATCCGCCTCGGCATTGCGCTCGTGCACCTTGCGCAGCTGGTCGTCGGTCAGCGGCAGTTTTTTCGCTGTATCTCGCAGCATCATCAAGCCGCCGACAATCGAGCCGAGGGCTAAGATGAGTATCAGCCAGGCATACCAGGGCATTGTCGTTCTCCTTTGATCGTCAGTGGGCGGCGCTTGTACGCATGTTGAGCAATTGCCGGATCCTTTGGTTCAATTATAGGAGCCGTGCACCGCAGGGCCAATTCCATGACCCGCGGCCCCCAAAGCCTGCGCCACTTCGTTTACAATGCGCGCCGTTTTCGACTTGCCAAGAGACCCTCACCATGTCCGCCTGCCAGACGCCCCTGATCGTCGCCCTCGATTTCCCTACCCGTGAGGCCGCTCTGAAGCTGGCTGACCAGCTCGACCCTGCGCTGTGCCGGGTAAAGGTGGGCAAGGAACTGTTCACCAGCAGTGCCTCCGGCATCGTCGAGACCCTATGTGCCAAGGGCTTCGAAGTGTTTCTCGACCTCAAGTTCCACGATATCCCCAACACCACGGCAATGGCGGTAAAGGCCGCCGCCGAGATGGGGGTGTGGATGGTCAACGTACATTGCTCCGGTGGCCTGCGCATGATGTCGGCTTGCCGTGAAGAGTTGGCCAAGCGCAGTGGCCCCCAGCCATTGCTGATTGGCGTGACCGTGCTGACCAGCATGGAACGTGAAGACCTGGCCGGTATTGGCCTGGATGTCGACCCGCAGGAGCAGGTACTGCGCCTGGCGGCGCTGGCCGAGAAGGCGGGTATGGACGGCCTGGTGTGCTCCGCGCTGGAAGCACCGGCGCTGAAGGCTGCGCACCCGCTGCTGCAACTGGTGACCCCGGGTATCCGCCCGGCCGGCAGCGCCCAGGATGATCAGCGCCGTATCCTCACTCCGCGCCAGGCACTGGATGCAGGTTCGGACTATCTGGTGATTGGCCGGCCGATCAGCCAGGCCGCAGACCCGGCGCAGGCGCTGGCTGCGGTGGTGGCGGAGATTCGAGGGTAAACACCCGCGTTGATAAAAAAGGCCAACACGCGCGTGTTGGCCTTTTTCATATACGGCTGATGCCGAGAGTGCTGGGGCTGCTGCGCAGCCCTTTCCGACCGGTCCGGCGCCCCGGCAAGGCCGCGCCTACAGGGGTTAGACCTTCAACACCAGCTTGCCAAAATTCTCCCCGCTGAACAGCTTGAGCAGCGTCTCTGGGAAGGTATCCAACCCTTCCACCACATCTTCCTTGCTCTTCACCTTGCCACTGGCCAGCCAGCCGGCGATCTCCTGCGCGGCCTTGCCATAGTCCTTGGCATGGTCGAACACCACAAAGCCTTCCATGCGCGCACGGTTCACCAGCAGCGACAGGTAGTTGGCCGGGCCTTTGACGGCTTCCTTGTTGTTGTACTGGCTGATGGCGCCACAGATGACGATGCGGGCCTTGAGGTTGATGCGGGTGAGCACGGCGTCGAGGATCTCGCCACCGACGTTGTCGAAGTAAACGTCTACGCCTTTGGGGCATTCGCGCTTGAGGCCGGCGAGCACGTCTTCGGCCTTGTAGTCGATGACACCATCGAAGCCCAGCTCGTCCTTGAGGTATTGGCATTTTTCGGCGCCGCCGGCGATGCCGATTACGTGGCAGCCTTTGAGCTTGGCGATCTGCCCGACGATGCTGCCCACCGCACCGGCGGCGCCCGAGATGACCACGGTGTCACCAGCCTTGGGCTGGCCGACTTCGAGCAGGGCGAAGTAGGCGGTCATGCCGGTCATGCCCAAGGCCGAGAGGTAGCGGGGCAGGGGCGCGAGGCTGGGGTCAATCTTGTGCAGGCCTTGTGGCTCGCCGGTGAAGTAGTCCTGTACGCCGAGCGCGCCGCTGACGTGGTCGCCGGGCTTGTAGTCGGGGTGGTTCGAGACCACCACTTCGCCGACGCCGAGGGCGCGCATTACCTGGCCGAGGCCTACTGGGGGAATGTAGGACTTGCCTTCGTTCATCCAGCCGCGCATGGCGGGGTCGAGGGACAGGTACAGGTTGTGCACCAGGACTTGGCCTTCGCCGGGCTGTTCGGCGGGCACTTGCTCGAAGCTGAAGTCGTCACGGCGCACGGCGCCGACGGGGCGTTTGGCGAGCAGGAAGCGGCGGTTGGTCTGGGTCATGTCGGGTCCTTGTGGGCAGTGGAAGGTGAAGTGCATTCAATCTACCTTGCTGATGCAACCAGGTGGGTAACATCACTGGTAAGCATGGTAGACCAACCGTTGGCCTGATGATGCTGCCCAGCTTGGCTGGGCGCTGACTATGCTTGGCTGCGATATCACAAATGGCCGCGTCAGGAGCAAACGATGAGCATGACCTTTTCCGGCCAGGTAGCCCTGGTCACCGGCGGCGCTGCGGGTATTGGCCGGGCGACGGCGTTGGCTTTTGCCCGTGAAGGCTTGAAAGTGGTGGTGGCCGATCTCGACCCGGTCGGCGGCGAAGCCACGGTGGGCCTGATCCACGATGCGGGCGGCGATGCGATGTTCATCGCCTGCGACGTGACCCGGGAGGCCGATGTGCGCCAGCTGCATGAACGGCTGATAGCCGCCTATGGCCGGCTGGACTACGCCTACAACAATGCTGGCATCGAGATCGAGCAGGGCCGTTTGGCCGAGGGTAGCGAGGCGCAGTTCGACGCCATCATGGGCGTCAACGTCAAGGGTGTGTGGCTGTGCATGAAGTACCAGCTGCCGCTGCTGGTTGCCCAGGGCGGTGGGGCGATCGTCAATACCGCATCGGTGGCAGGGTTGGGCGCGGCGCCGAAGATGAGCATCTACAGTGCGTCAAAGCACGCGGTGATCGGCTTGACCAAGTCGGCGGCAATCGAATATGCCAAGAAAGGCATCCGGGTGAACGCGGTGTGCCCGGCGGTTATCGACACCGACATGTTCCGCCGTGCGTATGAGGCGGACCCGCGCAAGGCCGAGTTCGCAGCGTCGATGCACCCGGTGGGGCGCATCGGCAAGGTCGAGGAAGTTGCAGGTGCGGTGCTGTACCTGTGTAGCGATGGCGCGGCTTTCACCACCGGGCATAGCCTGACTGTGGACGGCGGAGCGACGGCGATCTGACTTGCGGCGTGTGTGGGTGTAGGAGCGGCCTTGCGTCGCGAAAGGGGCGCGTAGCGGCCCCAGCAATCTATGCGGCGAAGCTGAGACCGCGGGGCCGCTACGCAGCCCGTTCGCGACGCAAGGCCGCTCCTACAATCAGTGGCGTACCTGCACCAGCGGCTTTTCTGGCAAAGCTGCTCGGGCAGACACCACAAGTGCCAGGCCAACCAGCACACACCCCAGCACCAGCACCCCACCAAACACCAGCAAGGCCACCCGCGCGCCCAACCGGTCGCTGAGCAACCCGGTAAAGATCACCGGCAAGCTGAACCCCAGGTACGCCAGCAAGAAGAACCCGGCACTGGCTCGGGTTTTCTCGCTGCCGGCCAGTTGGTTCACCGCCGCCAGGCCGCCCAGGTAGATAAACCCATAACACGCACTGCTGGCCGCCACGGCGCCCAGCAAGACCGCAGCCAGTTGCCCGCTGTCGGCACCCCAGGCCAGCACCGCGTAGCTGCACGGCAAAATCACCAGCCCCAGCAGTGCGGCCTTGAGGCTCGAAAGGCGACGGGCCATCGGCTGGAACAACAAGCCGCAACTGATCACACAGAAGGTCGAGAACCCTGACCACGCGCTCAGGCCATGCTGGCGCAGGATCCCCGGCAGCAGGGCGATGACTAGGCCCACGCAGGCCCAGGCCAGCAGAATGGCCAGGCCATAGGCAACGCTGCCACGCGGGTAGTACGGCAGGCGCAGCATGGCGCTGCGTTGTGCCGGGCGTGGGTCGGGCAGGCGCCACACCAGCACCAGGGCAACGACGGCCAGCAGCAGTTGCAGGTGGAAGCTGCCAGGGGTCAGGCTTGGGCCGCGCAGCAGGAACAGGCTGGTAAGCGCCGCGCCCAGGCCAAAGCCCAGCGAGGTGCTGGCGGTAACCCAGTTGGCAGCGCGGCCGCTGCCGTCGCTGCCCATCAGCTCGCTCATGTAGGCGGTGGCCGTGGCCGAGGCCAGGCCGGTGCCCAGGCCCAGGAACAGCCGCGCCAGGCCGAGGGTTTGCAGGCTGGGGGCCAGCAGCATCAGCACGGTGGCGACCATCGACAGCAGCAGCGCGGCGATTATCATCGGCCGGCGCCCGACCCGGTCGGCCAGCCCGCCCAGGGCCAGCAGCACTGGCAGCACGCCCAGCACGTAGCCGGAGAAGGCCACTGCGGTGGCGGCGGCGCCTTGCCCGGAGAGGTCGGCGTAGGTGATATAGAGCGGGGCCTGGAGGTTGACCGCCAGAGTGATCAGGCACAGGGCGAAGGCTAATCGGGTGGAGGCGCAGGGCATGGGTGGGATCCTGAAGTTTATGTATCTGCCCCGCGAAGAGGCCCTGCCCACACTGACCTTTATCCGCCGCCGCAACCAGACACACCCACCGCTCATTTATGCTTAACTGTTCGCTCAAAATCCGCGAACACTTACCATGCACTTCTCCCTGAACCGCTCCAGCAGCACCCCCCTGGTGCAACAACTCACCGACCACCTGCAAACCTGGATCGACCAGCAGCGCCTGCGCCCCGGGGCGCGCCTGCCGTCGATCCGTGCACTGGCGCACAGCCAGGCGGTCAGCGCGTCTTGTGTGATCGAGGCCTATGATCGCCTGGTCGCCAGCGGCTGGCTGGAGGCGCGGCACGGCACCGGTTTCTTCGTCGCCGAGCGCAAACCAGGGGGCGGGGCCGATGATGGCCAGCCCTGGGGCGAGGCCGGCGATGGTCACTGGCGGCAATTTCGCGAGGGCCATGACGAACTGCTCAAGCTCGGTTGTGGCTGGTTGCCCAACAGCTGGCGTGCCACCACCGAGCTGGCCCAGGCCGTACGCCTGGTCAGCCGCGGCAACCCGCAAGACCTGCTCGACTACTGCCCACCCCTGGGCCTGGCCAGCTTGCGCCAGCAACTGCACAAGCGCCTGGCGCGCCTGGATATCGCCGCCGGCCCGGAGCGCATCCTCACTACCCAGGGCGCCAGCCATGGCCTCGACCTGTTGGTACGCACGCTGCTGCGCCCAGGCGATACGGTGTTGGTGGAAAACCCCGGTTACTACAACCTGTTCAACCTGCTGCGCCAGCACCAGGTGCGCATGTTGCCCGTGCCGCGCCTGGCCGAGGGCCCAGACTTGGCTGCGCTGGAGCGCTTGCTTGCGGAGCATCGCCCACGATGCCTGTTCATCAACAGCCTGTACCACAACCCGACGGGCACCAGCCTCACCCCCAAAGTGGCCTACCGCCTGCTGGAACTGGCCCGCGAGCACGACCTGCGCATCATCGAAGACGATATCTACGCCGACTTCCAGGAGGGCCCGGCAACGCGCCTGGCCACGCTGGACAGCGAGCAGCGGGTGATCTACATGGCCAGTTTCTCCAAGACCCTGAGCAGCTCGTTGCGGGTCGGCTACCTGGTTGCCGAGCCCTTGTTGCTGGCGCGGCTGGCTGAACTGAAAATGGTCAGCGGCATCGGCACATCGCGGTTTGCCGAGCAGGTGGTCGGGCAGATGCTGGCCAACGGCAGTTACCGCAAAAGCGTGCAACGCCTGCGGTTGCGCCTGGGTCAGCACATGGCCAAGTTGCTTGGGCAACTGGAGCAAGCAGGCTGGGAGGTGTTCTGTGAACCCTATGGCGGCATGTTCGTCTGGGCCAGGGTACCGGGGCGTGACTTCGCCAGCCTCGAGCAACGGGCCCTGGAACATTCGGTGCTGCTCACCCCTGGTAGCGCCTTCGATTACCAGGGCGCCGCCAGCGCCTGGCTGCGCATCAATGTCGCTTACGGGCAGGATTCTCGCGCCCAGGCCTTCTTGAAATACGCAGGGCGACCCCCAGCACACTGATAGCGACACGCTCATAGCTATTTGACACTATTCTGGCGTCAGGCCCTTGTGAGTGGACTGGCATCGTTGCCACGCTTGGCCTTCGGCAAACCTGACAAGGTGAAGGGGAATCGGCGATGGGTGCGACCAAGCACGGTGTTCTGGCCAACCTGGGCATGGCCCGCAAACTGGGCCTGGGCTTTACCCTGGTGCTGTTGCTGACCCTGGCGGTGGCGGCCATTGGCATCGCCGCGTTGCACAGTGTGGGCCAGCGCTTTGACGGCTTGCGCCAGCTGGCCCAGTTCAATACCGACCTGCTCAGGTTGCGCCAGCACGAACAAACCTTTGCCCTGAGCTCTGATATCAAGCAGGCCGAGGCGTTGCGCAGCGGTTTGCAGGGGTTGGCCGAGCGCGCCCGTGGCTTGCCGGCGCTGGCGGCGGCCGAGGCTGAGCTGGGCGCTTACGGGCAGGCGTTCGAGGCCTTTGTCGAGGCGGTGCAGGCCAAGGAGCTGGCGCTGGACATGGCCAGTTGGTCGGTGTCCAGCGTGGCCAACAACCTTGATGTGCTGCAGGCCGGGCTGGCCGATGACGGCACCTACACCCTCAAGCAATCCCAGGGCCAGCAGGGCGGTGAGTTTCTTGAGCAGGCTGGGCAAGTGGCGCAGGTTTCACGGCTGATGCTGCAGGCGATGGACGAAGCCCGCGTGCGCCTGGAAAAGAGCCGCAAGGGTGAAGAGGGCGTCGGCCAGGCGCGCATCGCCCAGACCCTCGAAGCCGCGAACCTGGTCGAACAGCTCAAGGGCGCCGTCAGCGATGCCGGCTACCAGAGTGTGCTGGGTGAAGTAGCCGGGCACATCGGCAGCTTCTCCGACAAGCTCAACGAATACACCGACCTGCTGGCCAAGGAGCAAGGCCTCAAGGCCGAGTTGCAGGCGCGGGCCGAGCAGGTCACCGGCCGGGTCGACCAGGCCTACCTGGGACAGGAGCAGGCCTTGCAGGGCGAATTGTCCCGCAATGCCCTGGCCATTGCCCTGGCCACGGGGCTTGCACTGTTGGCCGGCGTGCTGGCTGCCTGGCTGATCACTCGCGCGGTGGTTGGCCCGCTCAAGCGCGTCATCGCCCGCGCCCAGCGCATTGCTGCGGGCGAGTTAGGCCTGGAGGCAGAAGCGCCGCGCAGCGATGAGGTTGGGCAGTTGTTGCAGGCCATGCAGCAGATGGCGGCCGGCCTGTCGGGCATTGTCAGCGGGTTGCAGCAGGGCATCGAGCAACTGGCCGGCAGCGCCCAGGCGTTGTCAGCGGTGACCGAGCAGACCAACCGCGAGGTGGGCAGCCAGAAGGAGGAGACCGAGCAGGTGGCGACCGCCATGCAGCAGATGACTGCCACTGTGCACGATGTGGCGCGCAATGCCGAGGAGGCAGCGCAGGCGGCCCAGTCGGCCGACGACAGGGTCGAGTCCGGGCAGCAGGTGGTGCGTCAGAGCATGCAGCGTATCGAACAGTTGGCGACAGCCGCAGAGGCGGCCAGTGCCGGCATCGACAGCCTCAGCGCAGAGATCCATACCATTGGTGATGTGCTCGAAGTGATCAAGAGCGTCGCTGAGCAGACCAACCTGCTGGCGCTCAACGCCGCGATCGAGGCGGCTCGTGCCGGCGAGCAGGGGCGTGGGTTCGCGGTAGTGGCTGACGAGGTTCGGGCGCTGGCCCGACGTACCCGGCAATCGACCGAGCAGATCGAAAGCCTGGTCGCCAGCCTGCGCGGCAATGCCCAGCAGTCGGTGGCACAGATCCGCGGCAGCACCGAGCTGGTGCGCCTGGCGGTGGCCGATGCGTTGCAGACCGAAAGCGCGCTGGGCAGCATCGCCGTGGCGGTTTCATTGATTCAGCAGATGAACCAGCAGATTGCGGCGGCGGCCGAGCAGCAGAGCTCGGTAGCCGAAGAGATCAGCCGCAGCGTCACGCAGATCCGCGGCAGTGCCGATCAGGCGGCGTTGGCGATGCAGGACAACGCCAGGTCGAGTGTCGAGCTGGCGCAGTTGGGCACTGATTTGAAAGGGATGGTGGGGCATTTCAGGTTGTGAGCCTGGCCCCTATCTCTGTTGCCTGTACTGGCCTCTTCGCGGGGCAAGCCCGCTCCCACAGGTGCCTGTGGGAGCGGGCTTGCCCCGCGAAGAGGCCGGCACAGGCTACAAAAACCTTCAGGCTCTACGTGGGTTGAGGATCAGCAAGGTCAACACCCCCGCCACGATCCCCCAGACCGCCGAGCCAATGGAGAACAGCGTCAACCCTGAAGCCGTGACCATGAAGGTGATCAACGCCGCCTCACGCTCACGCGCCTCACCCATGGCTACGGTCAACCCGTTCATGATCGAGCCGAACAACGCCAAGGCCGCAATTGACAGCACCAGCTCTTTCGGCAGCGCGGCAAACAATGCCGCCAAGGTCGCCCCGAATACCCCGGCAATGCCATAGAAAATCCCGCACCACACTGCCGCGGTATAACGCTTGCTCGGGTCTTCATGGGCGTGCGGCCCGGTGCAGATCGCCGCGCTGATCGCCGCCAGGTTGACCCCGTGCGAGCCGAACGGTGCCAGCAGCAACGAGGCAAACCCGGTAGCCGAGATCAGCGGCGAGGCGGGCACCTGGTAGCCGTCGGCACGCAGCACGGCCACGCCGGGCATGTTCTGCGAGGTCATGGCCACCACGAACAGCGGAATACCGATGCTGATGGTCGCCGCCAGCGAGAAGCTCGGCGTTGTCCATACCGGCGTTGCTACTTCCAGGCTGAACCCGCTGAAGTCCAGCAGGCCAAGGGCGCCGGACAGCGCGGTGCCGACCAGCAGCGCAGCCAGCACGCAGTAGCGCGGTGACAGACGTTTGACCAGCAGGTAGCTGAAGAACATGCCAAGCACCAGCAGCGTGCGGTGCTGGGCGGCGACGAAGATCTCGCTGCCGATCTTGAACAGGATGCCGGCCAGCAGCGCCGAGGCCAACGAGGCCGGAATACGCTTGACCAGCCGCTCGAAACTGCCAGTCAGGCCGCAGATCAGCACCAGCACGGCGCAGGTGATGTAGGCGCCGATGGCCTCACCATAACTCACCCCGCCCAGGCTTGTGATCAGCAGCGCGGCGCCGGGGGTCGACCAGGCCACGGTGATCGGCGTGCGATAGCGCAGCGACAGGCCAATGCTGCACACCGCCATGCCGATCGACAGCGCCCAGATCCAGGACGAAATCTGCGCGCTGGTCAGCCCTGCCGCCTGGCCGGCCTGGAACATCAGCACCAGTGAGCTGGTATAGCCGGTGAGCATGGCAATGAAGCCGGCGACAACCGCCGACGGGGAGCTGTCTGCCAGGGGCCGCAGGCGGGCGGAGGTGGCATCGGTCATGAAAAAAATCCTTGTAAAGGTGTAAGCAGTTTTTTCAGACTAACGCGAGCAAGGTTGATCCTTGCCATACAGCGGCCATTGCTTTTAGCCGTACAGTCGCCAACTATTGGGCACGAATGCACAACTGCATGGGAGGGGAGGGCGATGTACAAGGTCTATGGGGACTACCAGTCGGGCAACTGCTACAAGGTCAAGCTGATGTTGAGCCTGCTGGGTCGGCCGTATGAGTGGCACCCGGTGGATATTCTCAAGGGGGAGACCGAGACCCCCGAGTTCCTGGCGATGAACCCCAATGGCAAGGTGCCGGTGCTGGAGCTGGAAGACGGCACGTACCTGTGGGAGTCCAACGCCATCCTCAACTTCCTTGCCGACGGCAGTGACTTCCTGCCTACCGAGCCGCGCTTGCGCACGCAGGTGTTGCAGTGGCAGTTCTTCGAGCAGTACAGCCATGAGCCTTACATCGCCGTGGCGCGGTTCATTCAGTTCTACCTGGGGCTGCCGGATGACCGGCTGGAGGAATACCGCAAGCTGCACAAAGGTGGCTACAAGGCGCTCAAGGTCATGGAGCGGCAGTTGCAGATGACGCCGTACCTGGTCGGCGAGCGCTATTCGATTGCCGATGTGGCGCTGTATGCCTATACCCATGTGGCCCAGCAGGGTGGGTTCGACCTGGCGGACTACCCGGCGGTCAGGGCCTGGCTGGAGCGGGTGGCCAGCCACCCTCGGCATGTGCCGATGGTGGGCTGAGCCGGCCCGTGCCTAGAGGTCAGGCGAAGCGCTTGTCCAGGTAGGCAATGATCGCCTTGGACTCGTACATCCAGCTCACCTTGCCGTCTTCCTCGATGCGCAGGCACGGCACTTTGACCCGGCCTCCGCCTTCGAGCAGCGCCTGGCGATGCACCGGGTCGTTCTTGGCGTCACGCAACGCCATCGGCACATTCAGGCGGTGCAGGGTGCGGCGGGTCTTGACGCAGAATGGGCAGGCATGGAACTGGTACAGCGCGAGGCTACTGGCCGCTTGCTCGACGCGCGCCTGGGCGGCGGCATCGCGCTTGCGCTTGGCTGGGCGGCTGATCCAGTCGCCGAACACGATGAGCTGGCCGAGGCCAACCCGTAGGGCTTTGACGATCATGGGCAACTCCTGAAAAGAAAAAGCCGACCCCGCAGGGTCGGCTCGGGATCACCAGCCGATCACTTGATCAGGCTGAGGAACTCGCTGCGGGTGGCCGCGTTTTCGCGGAACTCGCCCAGCATCACCGAGGTGATCATGCTCGAGTTCTGCTTCTCGACACCGCGCATCATCATGCACATGTGCTTGGCTTCGATCACCACGGCCACGCCAGCGGCGCCGGTCACCTTCTCGACAGCTTCGGCGACCTGGCGGCTGAGGTTTTCCTGTATCTGCAGGCGACGGGCGTACATGTCGACGATGCGGGCAACTTTCGACAGGCCCAGAACCTTGCCCTTGGGCAGGTAGGCAACGTGAGCTTTGCCGATGAAAGGCAGCATGTGGTGCTCGCACATCGAGTACAGCTCGATGTCCCGGACCAGCACCATCTCGCTGTTATCGGAGGTGAACAGCGCGCCGTTGGTGACTTCTTCCAGCGTCTGCTCATAACCGCGGCAAAGGTACTTCATGGCCTTTGCAGCCCGCTTGGGCGTGTCGAGCAGGCCCTCACGGGAGACGTCCTCGCCGATCTGGCTGAGAATCTCGGTGTAGTTCTGTTCCAGGGACATGTATCTACCTGTGGGAAAAATCGCAAAAACGAAGGGTACGGCGGCAAGGGCGGCGCTGCAAGCGCGGCGTTACTCGTCGCGTCCTTCAAGCATGGTTCGTTTGAGCATCACGTAGACTGCGCCGGTGCCCCCATGGCGCGCATTGCACGAGGCAAAACCGAGCACTTGCGGGTGCTGACGCAGCCAGGTGTTGACGTGACTCTTGATCATCGGGCGCTTGCCGTCGAGGCGTGCGGCCTTGCCGTGGGTGACGCGCACGCAGCGCACTTCCAGCTTGGTGGCCTCGGCGATGAAGTCCCAGAGGGTCTCACGGGCTTTCTCGACGGTCATGCCGTGCAGGTCGAGGCTGCCCTCGAAGGCGATCTGGCCGAGTTTGAGTTTGCGCAGCTGGGTTTCTTGCACGCCGTCACGGCGCCACATCAACTCGTCTTCGGCGCCGACGTCGATGACGAACTGGTCGGACATGCCATCGATCACCAGTGCCTTGTCGCTGCGCACGGTGGCCGCCTGCCGCAGGCCGGCCAGTTGCTTGCGGTCGGCCTTGGGTTTGCCGACCTCGGCACGGTCGTGCTTGATCGGCTTGACGCCGCGCACTTCGGCATGGAACAGGGAAAAGTCGTTGTCTTGCATGATGCCTCCACGTGGGCGGCGTAGTTTACGCGACTGTGGGCGGCTGTGCAGCCATGTGTAGTCTGCGCGGGCTTCTTCGCGGCATCAGTGGAAACGTCAGTCGTGCTTTTTCATCAAATGCGGCGACAGGTTCAGCTCACGGCCACGGCGCAGGCGAATGCGGCTACGCCGCCAAAACCTCACGCCCAGCCACAGCAATAACAACCCCCCTGCCGTGAGGGTGGCCGACAGCGGCCGGTTGGCATTGAGTTCGGCCAGGGCCGGGTAATTGCCCAGCAGGCCGGCGATGCCGGCCATGGCCAGCAGCACACCCAGCGTTGCCAGCAGGGCCGACAGGCCGGCGGCCAGGCGAGCGCCCCAGTTGCGTGGTTCGCGCGGGCGCAGGCGCTTGGCGTCGAAACTGCCTTTGAGCTTCATTCCGATTTCCTCTGTGGATATCCGGAATTCGACCTGCGCTCGCCCGTTGGGTTCCGCCCGGCTGCCGGGCGGTAATTACCGGCCTTTGGATCAGATCAGGCTGGCGGTAGGGGCGACACAGGCGAAGTTGTCGGCCATCACGGCCATTTCACACTGGTGGATCTGCGCGGCCGGGATCACTCCGTCCTTGAACGCCAGGTCGCGGGTCGCCGAGGCGTCCTCCACCAGGGTGCACCGATAACCATAGTCCTTGGCGCGGCGCACGGTGGTGCTGACGCTGGAATGGCTCATGAAACCGCAGACGATCAGGTCCAGGTGGCCAAGCTCCTGCAAAGTGTCGTGCAGCTTGGTGTTCTTGAACGCGTTGGGCATGCGCTTTTCAATAACGATTTCGCCATCGTGCGGCTCCAGCCCGGGGATGAACTGGCCGCCGCTGCCTTGTGGGTCGAAGCGGCCACCGACAGTGCCCAGGTGGCGGACGTGGATGATCGGGCGGCCGCTCTTGCGCGCAGCGTCGAGCAACCGGGCGATGTTGGCCACGGCCTCGTCCATGCCCGACAGCGCCAGGGGACCACTCAGGTACTCCTTCTGCGCATCGATGATGATCAGGCTGGCGTGGCTCAACTTGGCCGGCGGGTAGTCGCGGCCAGTGAGGCGGAACATCGTGGTTGGAACGGACATCAAGGGCTCCTTGGAAGGGCTTTTGTATACCTATTGTCCCTTGCCTTGGCGTCAATGGGAATGGTTGACATCGCAAGCGGCGTAGTTACTGGCCTGTGGCTAGCCTTTGAGCGACCCGAAGGAACATTTGTGCGGGTTGGGCTGTTAGACTTTTGTACGGTCTGAATTAGGAGTACCCCGTGATCACATCCCGTCTGCGCACGCTGCGCGACTACATCCGCTGGGCGGTCAGCCGCTTCCACGAGCGCGAGCTGTTCTTCGGCCACGGTGCCGACAACGCCTGGGACGAAGCCCGCTTGCTGGTGCTGGGCGCCGTGCACCTGCCGTGGGAGGTGGCCGACAGCTACCTGGACTGCATGCTCGAGGACGACGAGCGCGTGCGCCTGCAGCACCTGTTGAAGCGGCGCATCGAAGAGCGTGTGCCAACCGCCTACTTGTTGGGCGAGGCGTGGTTTTGCGGCATGTCGTTCATCGTCGACGAGCGGGTGCTGGTGCCCCGTTCGCCCATTGGCGAGCTGATCGAAAAACGTTTCGAGCCGTGGCTGGCGTCAGAGCCTGCGCGCATTCTCGACCTGTGCACAGGCTCCGGTTGCATCGGCATCGTGGCGGCCGAAGTGTTCCCCGAGGCTGAAGTGGTGCTGGGTGACCTGTCGTTCGATGCCCTTGAGGTGGCGAACCAGAACATCGAACGGCATGGCCTGGACATGCGCGTCTACACCGTGCAGGGCGACGGCTTCGATGGCCTTCCAGGGCAGCGTTTCGACCTGATCCTGTCCAACCCGCCGTACGTCGACGCCGAAGACTTCGATGACATGCCGGCCGAGTACCACCACGAGCCCGAACTGGGCCTGGCCTGCGGTAACGATGGCCTGGACCTGGTGCGGCGCATGCTTGCCGAGGCGGCAGACCACCTCAACGACAAGGGTTTGTTGATCGTCGAAGTGGGCAACAGCCAGGTGCATGTCGAGTCGCTGTACCCCGAGGTGGATTTTGCCTGGCTGGAGTTCGAGCGTGGCGGGCATGGGGTGTTCATGCTGACGGCCGAGCAGTGCCGCCAGCATCAGGAGCTGTTCAAAGCCCGCGTTTGACTTGGGGCTGCAGCCACCCTTTCAGCGGGTTGCAATCCAGATCAGCAACCCGGCCTGAAACACCGCAAAGGCCACCAGGCAGGTGATGGTAAAACGCAACCCGCCGTCTTCGCGCCGGTACTTGGCCACCCGCTCATCCCGCTCACGCAGTTGGCCTTCCTTCTCTTGCAACTGCTGGTCGGCCTGCTGCAGCAGGTTGGCCGCGTCGAGAATCTCGACCCGCTGCAGCCGCTCGTTGCTCCAGGCGGCCTTGAGCTGGCCCACCGTGATTTCCACGGTGCGGCCCTTCAGGTGCTGAGGGTCTTCATATTCGACCTTGATGCCAACCCCATGCAGGAACTGGTCGCGGCGCAGGCGTGAATCCTCGCTCAGGGCATCCTTGTTCGGCAGTGCCATGCCTTCGACCTGGTAATGCGACCACTTGCGCTGCAACCATTGCACGGCCTGGGCCAGCATGAAGCGGCCGATGCCGCGGTTCAGCGGCTCCAGTTGCAGGCCCTGGTCGCTGCCAATGCGCACCCGGCGCTCGGCGTGGTCGACGCGGATGTCCAGGTGGTTCTGCTCTTTGCGCACTTTTTGCCCAGGCAGCTGGATTTCCATACGCAGCAGGCTGTGCGCCTTGTCGTGGCGCTCGGCATAGCCGAACTGCACGAACCGCAGCGGGCGGGCGCCGGTGGCGCGGTCGGTGGGCAGGGGCGCCAGGCGCAACAGCTGGAAGTGTTCGACGGCAAGGTCTGCCCAAGGCAGCGTGGCGCCGTCCTCGGGTTGTGGCTGTTCGGCCGGGTCTACGGCGGTAGGGGCAATGGTCATCAGGGCTGTCCTTATGTACGTGCTGGCAGCCTGAGGGGGCACTGCGTGCCCCTTTCGCGACGCAAGGCCACCCCTACAGGGCATCGCGTGCTTTTTTGTAGGAGCGGCCTTGCGTCGCGAAAGGGCTGCGCAGCGGCCCCGGATTCTCGCCACCACCCACGTTATCGGCAGCGGCGTTCAAGACCTGAGGGTCAGGCCGATGGCAAATGCTGGATGAACGTCACGATTCGCTCCCCCAGTTCGCGAGCCAGAGGCAGCTCTGGGTTGAGGTAGCTGTCACGTTGCTGGCTCATGCCCTTGGGGCTGATGCGCAGCATGTGGTTCATGCCATCGATCAAGACCAGTTGCGCATCAGGTTTAGCTGCCTTCAGGCGTTCGGCATCGGTCACGTCGACCTGCACGTCATTACGGCCCTGGACAATCAGCGCCGGCATCGGCAGTTGCGCGAACGCCGCCGCCGGGTTCTGCCGGAACAGCGAAATCAGGTAGGGCTGCACGCTGGGGCGGAACACCTGGCGCAGCGGAGCGGGTACGTCCAGGCTGGTCTGCCCAGCCTGCAGGCGGTCGAGCAAGGCACTGCCACGGGCCAGTTGGGCGGGCGGCAGGCGCTGGGCCAGCTGTTCGCGCAGCACCTCAGCCAGCGGCCGGCCGCTGCCGGCCAGGGTGATCACCGCGCTGGCGCCGGCCTGCTCGGCAGCCAGGCTGGCGATCAGCGCGCCTTCGCTGTGGCCGACCAGAATCAGTGGGCCGAAACGCGGGTCGGCCTTGAGCTTGCGGCTCCAGGCCACCACATCGGCGACATAGCGCTCGACGCTGAGGTCACGTTCGTCGGGCGTCGCCGGTTGGCTGGCGGCCACGCCACGTTTGTCGAAGCGCACGCTGGCAATGTGGTCGCCGGCCAGCAACAGGGCCAGCCGCTTGAGGTTGTCGATACGCCCCGAGGCCGGGTTGTTGCCGTCGCGGTCCGTCGGGCCGGAACCAGCGATGATCAACACCACGGGGGGCGGGGTGGCCTGCTGCGGCAACAGCAGGCTGCCGTGCAGCACGCCCTGGCCGGTGTCCAGGTCGATGGGGCGTTGCAGGACGGTGGGGGAGGCGGCCTGGGCGAGGCTGGCACAGAGCATGAAAAGCAGGGCGACGAGGCGCGGCATCATGGGGTACTACGGTGGGGAGGTGATGAATATGACCTAATGTTTGCGTGAAGGTTCGCAAGGCCAGTACAGACGACCATTCCTGTTGAAATTTTCCGTATACTGCCGCTTTCGTTCATCTCAGGCAGACTCGCGGAGCGTCCATGTCCGGCAATACCTACGGCAAGCTGTTCACTGTCACCACCGCTGGCGAAAGCCATGGCCCGGCGTTGGTCGCCATTGTCGATGGATGCCCACCGGGCCTGGAGATCTCCCTGGCCGACCTGCAGCATGACCTCGACCGGCGCAAGCCCGGCACCAGCCGGCACACCACCCAGCGCCAGGAGCCGGACGAGGTGGAAATCCTCTCCGGTGTGTTCGAAGGCCGTACCACGGGCTGCTCGATCGGCCTGCTGATCCGCAACACCGACCAGAAGTCCAAGGACTATTCGGCGATCAAGGACCTGTTCCGCCCGGCGCACGCCGACTACACCTACCACCACAAGTACGGTGAGCGAGATTACCGCGGCGGCGGGCGCAGCTCGGCCCGCGAAACCGCCATGCGCGTGGCGGCGGGGGCCATCGCCAAGAAGTACCTGGCCACCCAGGGCATCACCGTGCGCGGCTACATGAGCCAGCTCGGCCCGATCGAGATCCCGTTCAAGACCTGGGCATCGGTAGAGCAGAACGCCTTCTTCAGCCCCGACCCGGACAAGGTGCCGGAGCTCGAGGCCTACATGGACCAGCTGCGCCGCGACCAGGATTCGGTTGGGGCCAAGATCACCGTGGTCGCCGAAGGGGTGATGCCGGGCCTGGGCGAGCCCATCTTCGACCGCCTCGACGCGGAACTTGCCCATGCGCTGATGAGCATCAACGCGGTCAAGGGTGTGGAAATCGGCGCGGGCTTTGCCAGTGTCGCCCAGCGTGGCACCGAGCACCGTGACGAAATGACCCCGGAAGGCTTCCTCAGCAACAACGCTGGCGGCATTCTTGGCGGTATTTCCTCGGGGCAGCCTATCGTTGCGCACCTGGCGCTGAAACCGACGTCGAGCATCACGGTGCCGGGCCGCTCGATCGATGTGAATGGTAATCCGGTCGAAGTGATCACCAAGGGGCGTCATGACCCGTGTGTCGGCATCCGCGCCACGCCGATCGCCGAGGCGATGATGGCCATTGCGCTGATGGACCACCTGCTGCGTCACCGTGCGCAGAATGCCGAGGTCAAGGTCAGTACCCCGGTGCTGGGCCAGCTCTGATTCGTCGGTACCAGCCTCTTCGCGGGTTTAGCCGCGAAGAGGCTGGCACCGGCAACAACAAAACTGGCTGAGCCACCATGCCCCCGATTCCCTACTGGCGCCTGTCCAGCTTCTACCTTTTCTACTTCGCCCTGCTGGGCTCCACCGCCCCCTTCCTGGCGTTGTATTTCGACCACCTGGGTTTCTCCCCGGCGCGTATCGGCGAGCTGGTGGCCATCCCCATGCTGATGCGCTGCATCGCCCCCAACCTGTGGGGCTGGCTGGGCGACCGTACCGGCCAGCGCCTGCTGATCGTGCGCCTGGGGGCGTTGTCCACCCTGGCCAGCTTCGCCCTGATCTTCTTCGGCAAGAGCTACGCCTGGCTGGCGCTGGTCATGGCCTTGCATGCGTTTTTCTGGCACGCGGTGCTGCCGCAGTTCGAGGTCATCACCCTGGCCCACCTGCACGGGCAGACGTCCCGCTACAGCCAGGTACGCCTGTGGGGCTCGATCGGTTTCATCCTGACCGTGGTCGGCTTGGGCCGGTTGTTCGAGTGGCTGAGCCTGGACATTTACCCGGTAGCCCTCGTCACGATCATGGCCGGTATCGTCGCCGCCAGCCTGTGGGTGCCCAATGCCCAGCCGGTGGAGCAGGGCGAGCGCAGCGGCACGGGGGGCTTCGTGCAGCAGCTACGGGCGCCTGGGGTTATCGCGTTCTATGTGTGCGTGGCGCTGATGCAGCTCAGCCACGGGCCGTACTACACCTTCCTCACCCTGCACCTGGAGCACCTGGGCTACAGCCGTGGCGCCATCGGCCTGTTGTGGGCGCTGGGGGTGGTGGCCGAGGTGCTGGTGTTCATGGCCATGAGCCGGGTCTTCGCGCGGTTTTCCGTGCAGCGGGTGCTGCTGGCCAGCTTCCTGTTGGCCGCCGTGCGCTGGCTGTTGCTTGGCACCTTGGCGGATGACCCGGCAGTGCTCGTGCTGGCCCAGGTGATGCACGCGGCTACTTTCGGTTGCTTTCATGCCGCTTGCATTGCGTTCGTCCAGGCCAGCTTCGGCGCGCGCCAGCAAGGCCAGGGCCAGGCGTTGTACGCAGCACTGTCGGGCACCGGCGGTGCGCTTGGCGCCTTGTACTCGGGCTACAGCTGGAACCTGCTGGGGCCAGCCTTCACCTTTGGTATGGCCAGTGCCGCAGCCTTGGCCGCAGCCGTTATCATTGCCCTTTGTTCGCAATCGACCAGGACCCGCCACTGATGAGTATCCTCAGCGTTTTCCACCCGTCCAGCCCGGAGCTGCCGAACAAGCTGCTGACCCACCACGACGATATACAGGTCACGCTGGCCGAGCAGGGCGTGCGTTTCGTCCACCGCCCGCTTGAGCTAAGGGTTCGCCCCGGCAGCGCCACAGACGAGGTCATGGCCGCGTGCGGCGACTACCTCGATCAACTGATGACCGGCCATGGCAGTACGGTCTTCGCGGTACTCAACCGTGACGGCGCGGACCCGCTGCAGGCCGATGTGCGTGATGAACACGTGCATGACGCCGAAGAGGTGTTTGCGGTCGTCAGCGGGCGGGCGCAGGTGGGCTTGCGCCTGGGTGGGTTCGTGTATTCGGTGCTGTGCGAGAAGGGTGACCAGCTGGTGGTCCCGGCCGGCACGCGGCGCTGGGTAGAGCTGGGGGAGACGCCGTTCTGCGTGGCGTTGCGGTTGTTTGGCAGTGAGCAGGGGATGCAGGCGAGGCTTACTGGGGACGAGACTGCCCGAGCGTTCTTGGGCATCGACGAGCTGTGATACGTGTACCGGTTTCTTCGCGGAGCAAGTCTGCCCCGCGAAGAAATCGGCAAAAGAATCAGCGATAGGTCGGCAATGCAAACCGTTGCTGGCTCTGCAGCATGGTAATGACGGGCAGTTCGCTCGCCTGTTCAGCCAGGTCACGGCGAATGGCGCTGATCGCCCAGGACAGCTGCTCGGCGCTGTGCAGTTGCCCGTAGGTCAACACGCGGCGGGTAACCTTGCCATCAGCGGCACGCAGGGTCAGCAAGACACCACCATCGGGGCGGGGCTGGGTAGCGACCTGGTAGGCCGAAAACACCGAGACGAACTTTTCCTGGATGAGGTCCATATCAACTCCTGACTGTTGTGTGGCAGACGTGAGTTGATGGTTGCAGCGACCGTGCCAAAAAACTTTCTAGCTAAAAGTCCTTTAAAATCAATGTTTTGAGCTTATTTCGCCAAGGCTGCCTCGTGCAACCTGCATGGTCGTGCATTTTGCACAGTGCATTTTGCACGAGCCCTGAGTTAACTATCGGCTCGATAGAATCTGAACCTTTGACCCGCCGGGCTTGCCTGACAAAAAATTAGGCAATCATTTCTGCCAGGAGGTTCAACATGTCCACCCAACCCGCGCCCGCCGCCATGACCGATGACGAAACAGCGGCCTTTGCCGAGCAGGTCTTCGAGCGTGCCCGCCAAGGCGATGCCGACATGCTCGGGCGCTTGCTTGCCAGCGGTCTGCCGGCCAACCTGCGCAATCACAAGGGTGACACCCTGCTGATGTTGGCCAGCTATCACGGCCACCACGACGCGGTTCGCGTGCTGCTGGAACACAGCGCCGACCCGCTGCTTGCCAATGACAATGGGCAACTGCCGATTGCCGGCGCTGCGTTCAAAGGCGACCTGGCGATGATCCGCCTGCTGCTGGAGCATGGCGTGCCGGTGGATGCCGCCGCCCAGGACGGGCGCACCGCGCTGATGCTGGCGGCCATGTTCAACCGCCGCGAGATCATCGACTACTTGCTGGCCCAAGGTGCCGACCCGGCGCGCCAGGATGCCCGTGGCGCCACCGCGCTGATGGCCGCGCAAACCATGGGCGCAGTCGATGCGGTAGCGCGCTTGCAAGCGCTGGCCGGCTAACCCTGAGGGGGCGTTTGCGGCTATCCTTGGCGACTTTTCACCCGCCGCAGGCCCCCTACATGAAAAACCAGTTGCTCGAACTCATCACCCTCATTGGCGCCGGCTGCATGCGCGAGGAAGACATCGAGCGCATCGCCGACGAGGCCGCACAGGCCTACGCCGACCCTGCCGCCTTCCTGGCGGCCAATCCGGACATCAACTACGACGACAGCTTCCCCATTGCCTTGGGTGAGTGGGTCGTGCTCGGCAGCCTGCCGGACACCGTGTTGTTCCAAGCAGACAGCTACCAAGAGCTGTTCCAGAACATCACCGATTCGTTCGACAAGAGCGTGCCATTCACCCTCAAAGCCAAGCAGCTGGCGCGCACCGAGCCGCTGACCGCACTCAATCGTATCCAGGTGCAGATGGGGGCCTTGAACAAGGAGGCTGGTGGTTATGTGCTGCTCAATTTCAGCCAGTTGCTGGATGATGAGTTGCAGATGGTGATGGTGGGCCAGCACGACTTGGCACGGGTGCAGGAGCTGGGGGCCGAAGTCGGGATCAAGGTCGAGCCGGCTTTGGAGGCTTTGAAGGTCGCGGTTCACGTTTGACCTGATCGCTTGCTGTACCGGCCTCTTCGCGGGACAAGCCCGCTCCCACAGGTTTAGTGCACCTTCAGACTTGTGGGAGCGGGCTTGTCCCGCGAAGAGGCCGGCACAGACAACCGAGCGCTTCAGCCCAGCGCGGTATCCAGGAACATCATCACCCCGAACCCGCCCATCAACCCCAGGGTCGCCGCCGTCTGGTGGCCGTTGCGGTGGGTTTCTGGAATCACCTCGTGGGACACCACGAAGATCATCGCCCCCGCCGCCAACCCCATGCTAATCGGGTAGGCCAAGGCGAAGCCGGTGGAAATGCCCAGGCCGATGACTGCGCCCAGCGGCTCCATCAAGCCCGAACCGATCGCCACCAGCGCCGCCTTCATGTTCGACAGCCCCGTGGCCCGCAGGGCCAAGGCCACGGCCAGGCCTTCAGGGATGTCCTGGATGGCGATTGCGCTGGTCAGCGGCAGGCCGATGTTCATGTCGCCATTGGCGAAGCTCACACCAATTGCCATGCCCTCGGGCAGGTTGTGCAAGGTAATTGCCAGCACGAACAGCCACACCCGGTTGATGTGTTCTGCCTCTGGGCCGCATCGGCCAGTGCTTTCATGTTCGTGCGGGGTGAAACGGTCCAGGCCCAGCATCAGCAGCACGCCCAGGCCCATGCCCAGCACCACGGTGAAGGCCGCCGCCGGGCCGTTGCCGGTGATCTCGCGGGCGGCGTCCAGGCCCGGCAGAATCAGCGAGAATGAACTGGCTGCCAGCATCATGCCCGCAGCAAAACCGAGCATCACATCCTGGGTGCGCGCGCTGACATCGCGCAGCACCACGGCCAGGACTGCCCCCAGGGCGGTGGCAGCAAAACCGGACAGGCCGCCCAGCAACGCCAGGTGCAGGTTGTCGGCATGGTCACCGCTGACCGCGTTCCACAGGCTCGCCGCCAGCAGCACGACGACCGCTAGCAGGCTCAAGCCCAGGCCGGCGCTGAGCCAGGGGGTGTTCACCACCTGTTGTCGCCAGGCGCTCAGCAACGAAGGGGAAGTGGCCGTTTCGGTATGGGCGGGTGGCATGCGAACCTCGAATCAGTGAATACAGGCAGTCTAAGCAAGGACCCGCGCAATCGGCCAAGGATTCCCTTCTATCGACGTGATAGCTGGCTATGCTGTGCTGCAACGTCTTTGCAGGGGAGTAACGGGCATGGGGTCCACATTCAATGGCCTGGTTGGGCTGATCATTCTGGCGCTCGATATCTGGGCGATCCTCAATGTGATCAAGAGCGGCAGCGAAGTGGGGGTCAAGGTGCTGTGGATTTTGCTGATCGCGCTGCTGCCGGTGATCGGGCTGGTGATCTGGGCGATTGCCGGGCCCAGGGGCAATATACGCATCTGACGCCCTGTGTGTAGGAGCGGCCTTGCGTCGCGAACGGGTCGCGCAGCGGCCCCTGATATGTGCGGCACCGCCGAAATCGAGGGGCCGCTGCGCAGCCCGTTCGCGACACAAGGCCGCTCCTACACACACACACACACACACACAGGCAACGGTTGTGAAATAAGCAGAAATGCGGCCGTGACAAAATTTTCACATTGGTTTAAACAGAATCCGCACCCGCACAATGCTGCGTTGGTATAAGCCAGCGCCATCTCCGCAAACCCGCAATCCTAGGACCTTCCCATTCATGGCTAACACGGATGCCTTGAGACAGGGCGCGCGAGCGTCGTTCGCGCCGACCCTGAAATCCCACCTGGCCTACACGCTGCTCAGCGCCCTGGTCATCATGCTGATGCTCAGCCTCGTGCGCCTGGCGCTGTTGGTTTACAACAGCGACATGATCGGCGATACGCCCTATGCGACCGTCGCCGAAGGCTTCCTCAACGGGTTGCGCTTCGACCTGCGGGTGGTGGTGTACATCAGCATTCCGCTGCTGCTGGCCATTCTCAGCCCTTGGGCCATGGCCCGCCGTGGCGTGTTCCGGCTGTGGCTGACCATCGCCTCGAGCGTGGTGATGTTCCTCGGCCTGATGGAGCTGGACTTCTACCGCGAGTTCCACCAGCGCCTCAACGGGCTGGTGTTCCAGTACATCAAGGAAGACCCCAAGACCGTCATGAGCATGCTCTGGTACGGCTTCCCGGTGGTCCGCTACCTGCTGGCCTGGGTCGTTGGTACCTGGCTGCTGAGCCTGCTGTTCAAGGGCGTCGACCGCATGACCCGTGGCAGCCAGTCGGCCGGCGCTACCCTGCAGCGCCCTGCAGCAAAGTGGTACAACCGGCTGGCGGTGTTCATGGTGATCCTGCTGGTGGCCGTGGTTGCTGCCCGTG
Organism: Pseudomonas sp. Irchel s3f19; assembly: GCF_900187555.1. NCBI lineage: Bacteria > Pseudomonadati > Pseudomonadota > Gammaproteobacteria > Pseudomonadales > Pseudomonadaceae > Pseudomonas > Pseudomonas sp. Irchel s3f19. Next base: position 810,179 of record NZ_FYDW01000003.1, read on the forward strand.
GCACCCTGCGCCAGGGCCCGCCGATGCGTTGGGGTGATGCCTTTACCACCGACTCCAACTTCGTCAACCAGCTTGGCCTGAACGGCACCCTGACCCTGATTGACGCAGCCAAGAGCCGCTTCGGCGAAGACCGCGCCAATATCTGGAAGCCTGTGCTGGACCAGCCGCTGGCCACGCAGACCGTGCGCGAGCAACTGCTGACCGCCCACGATACCCTGGTCGACGCCGACGAGGCTGCGATCCGCCGTGACTTCGTACCGCCAGCCGAGCGCACCCTGCCGATCAAAAACGTCGTGGTGATCCTCATGGAGAGCTTCGCCGGCCACTCGGTAGGCGCCCTGGGCAGCCCCAACAATATCACCCCGTACTTTGACAAGCTGGCCAAAGAAGGGTTGTTGTTCGACCGCTTCTTCTCCAACGGCACCCATACCCACCAGGGCATGTTCGCCACCATGGCTTGCTTCCCCAACCTGCCAGGCTTCGAATACCTGATGCAGACCCCGGAAGGCGGCCACAAGCTGTCTGGCCTGCCGGCACTGCTCAGCGCCCGCGACTACGACGATGTGTACGTCTACAACGGTGACTTCGCCTGGGACAACCAGTCCGGTTTCTTCGGCAACCAGGGCATGACCACCTTCATTGGCCGTAACGACTTCGTCAACCCGGTGTTCTCCGACCCGACCTGGGGTGTGTCCGACCAGGACATGTTCGACCGTGGCGCCGAGGAACTGGCCAAGCACGACGGCAAGAAGCCGATCTATGCGCTGCTGCAGACCCTGTCCAACCACACCCCGTACGCGCTGCCCAAGGACCTGCCGGTAGAGCCGGTCACCGGCCAGGGCCGCCTGGACGAGCACCTGACCGCCATGCGTTACTCCGACTGGGCTCTGGGCCAGTTCTTCGAGAAGGCGCGCAAACAGCCGTACTTCAAGGAGACGCTGTTCGTCATCGTCGGTGACCACGGCTTCGGCAACCACCAGCAGGTCACCGAACTGGACCTAGGCCGCTTCAACGTGCCGCTGCTGCTGATTGCCCCGGGCATCCAGGAGAAGTTCGGTGCGGTCGACCACACCGTCGGTACCCAGGTCGACATCGTACCGACCATCATGGGCCGCCTGGGTGGCCAGACCCGCCATCAGTGCTGGGGCCGCGACCTGCTCAACCTGCCTGAGGGCGACCAGGGCGTTGGCATGATCAAGCCGTCGGGCAGCGAGCAGATCGTTGGCCTGGTGCAGGGTGACCGCATCCTCATCGAGTCCAAGGACATGAGCCCGCGCATGTACCGCTACCAACTGGGCAGCGAGTTCAAGGCCGAGCTGATCGAAAGCCCGGACCAGCCGGAAATGCTGAAAAAGCTTGAAGCGTACATCCAGACCGCGACCAAGAGCCTGTTGGACAACACCGCAGGTGTCGTGCACGGCACACCGAAGTAACGCTGCAACAGGGGCCGCCGTGCGGCCCCTCGTCGGCAAGTGTGGAAGCGGCCCGAACGCCACCACAGAGTCCTGCCAACTGAACAATTGCCCCCGCCCAAGGTCAAGCTATACAGACGTCACACACCCGGCGTTGTTTGATTGAGAGGGCTCGTCCAATGAAAGAGTGGGAAGTCATCTTTGCCGACCAGAAAGGCGAACCGACGTCATTGAAGCTGCGGGCCGAGCAGTGCCCCAGCGAAGAAGACGCGGCCCGTGCTATTCGCTCGCAGCTGTTTCCGGTCATGGATGAGCTGGACCTCAACGACTTCCAGGACCGCACAGTATCCCCCACGGCACGCTGGCTCAAGGAGCAAACTGGCGTGACCATCACCGATATTCACGAAGCGCCCTGATCCGTGCGTTGACGTGGTGCCTGCCCAGGCACTACGCTGGAGCCAGGTGCCAGCCTTTTCTGCGGGCCGGCACCTTTCAATTCGCGTCTTGCATCAGCTCTATACAACTCGATCTGCCCGGCACCGCCGGCAGGTACGTAGTGCCCGGAAAGTCTATCCATTGCTTTGCAGGAGGACGATTCATGAGCAGCCAGAACGACGATATCAGCAGCAATGTCCTGCGCCAGATGAAAGCTGGCGGTTTCGATTTCACCCGTATCCATCCCATCGAGTTCTACGCAGTATTCCCAGACGAAGCCGGCGCACGTCGTGCAGCCGGGCAATTTCGTGGCGAGTCCCTCAACGCCCAGGTGCGCGAAATGAAAGACGGCGCCTGGTACCTTGAACTGAGCAAGGTCATGTATGCCACTTATGGAGGGATTGGCGACTTCGAAGATACGTTCGAGCAGCTCGTGTCACCCTACGGCGGCGAAGTCGAAGGGTGGGGTGTCAAGCACGAGCGGTTGTGCGCCTGACACTCATGGACCGGGGGCTGCCAAGCAGCCCCAGCATCTCAGCGCTTGCGCCCTGCCATATGCCCCAGATAAGCCAATAGCGCATCCAGCTCCTGGTCGCTCAGCACACCCTCTGTAAACCCCGGCATCTTCGCCTGTGGCCAGCGCCGCAGGCTCTGTGGGTCACGTATCAGCTGGCGCAGAAACGCCGGTTGGAAGTACTCGGTAGGGTTGTGCGGCAGGTTCAGGTCCGGCCCCAGCTGGGCGTCACCTGCACCATTGAGGCGGTGGCAGGCCAGGCAGTTCTGCTGGAACAGCGCAAAGCCCTGGCGCACCGGGTGCTCGACCGGCAGCTTCGGGTCTGGCAATAGCGCGGGGAAACGCTGTTCGACCGAGGCCAGGCGGCGGATGGTGGCGATCTGAAACGGCCATTGTTCCGGGCGTATGCTACTGGCTTGCGGTGCCGTCCATACCAGATAGAACGGCCCGGCACTCGGTTTGCCTTTGCCCAGCCCTGGCCACGGTTTGGCGGGGTCTTCGATCGCCAGCCAGGCACGTGCCGGCCCTTCCTGCAGCAGTGGGGCGGCGGGCATTTCGGCAGCAAAACCATCCAGGGCCACGGCTTGCAGGTGGGCGCTGGCGCCTACCCCCTGCAGCAACGCAGCCAGGGGTACGGCCCGATAGTGCATGGGGCGCTTATAGGAGACGTCCTGCTCGATGCGGATGTCCTGGGCCTGCGGGTGGCCAAGCAGTTCAGCGCTGCTCCACTGGCGCGAGTGTGCACCCAGCTCCAGGTGCAGCTGCGCCGCCGACAGTGGCAGGCTCAGTAGCAAGGCGAGTAGGGCAAGGCATTGGCGCATGGTTAATCTCCGACCATCAAGGCCGGCAGGTTACCTGTGCGTTGCCTGTTGGCGCCACAGCCGCCGTCAGCCGAACAAACGTGTCAGGTTCGGCAGGATCAGCAGTAAAGTCGTGGCAAAGACAATGAGCCCCGCTTGGCGTATTTTTGATTGTCTGAACATGGCGGACCGCCTTCTTGTTGTTATTCCTGAATACCCGTTGGCTTCCTTGTCGCGTCTCGGGTCGATCGCAGTGGCGACTGTTGTCGCCTGGTCTGCTTGCCTCTTGAACGTGCATATACAACCAACAGTAGGGTGTGTGGCATCCATGTTTGAGAACCCTTTGTTCTAATTGTAAGGTCAGTTAATTTCATTGCGTTATGAGGCCAATTGCCAGCTGGCTGGCATGCTCTCACTAGACCGCTGCGTTGGCGCCAACGATACGCCGGCAAAATATGACCGTTCGTCAGTGCGGCCTACTTGCTTGTACGTGCCTTTCGCGGCAGTCTCTACAGCAGATTCCCACCCATGTCGTTCAGGACTATCCCTATGTCGTTACGCATCTGCATCCTGGAAACCGATGTCCTGCGACCGGAGTTGACGGCGCAGTACCACGGCTATGGCAGGATGTTCGAGCAGCTGTTCTCGCGTCAGTCGATCGCCGCCGAGTTTCGTGTGTACAACGTGATGAACGGCGACTACCCCGCCGACGATGAAGTGTTCGATGCCTATCTGGTGACTGGCAGCAAGGCCGATTCGTTCGGTTCCGATCCGTGGATCCAGCAACTCAAGGCCTACCTGTTGAAGCTTTACGCACGCGGCGAGAAGCTGCTGGGCGTCTGTTTCGGCCATCAACTGCTGGCCCTGACCCTGGGTGGCAAGGCTGAACGGGCGGAGCAGGGCTGGGGGGTGGGTATCCACCGTTACTCACTGGCGGCACATGCGCCGTGGATGGACCCGCAGGTGTCCGAGCTGACCTTGCTGATCAGCCACCAGGACCAGGTGACCGAGTTGCCGCAAGGCGCTACCGTAATTGCCTCCAGCGACTTCTGCCCAAACGCCGCCTACCACATTGGTGACCAGGTGCTGTGCTTCCAGGGGCATCCGGAGTTCGTGCACGACTACTCCAAAGCGTTACTGGATGCGCGCCAGGCGTATCTGGGCGATGAGGTTTACCACAAGGCCGTGGCCAGCCTGGCCACCGAGCATCAGGGCGACCTGGTGGGGGAGTGGATGTTGCGGTTTATTGAGCAGCCGGTGAACAAGGGTAATCTGGCGTGAGGGGTTTGGGGTCGCCAAGCGGCCCCGGCAATCTCACAACCAACCCGATTTCTTGAAGCTGGCATACAACCCCGTGCACCCCAGCCCAATCACCCCCAGCACGCCAAAATACCCGTACTGCCACCCCAGTTCGGGCATGTTCTGAAAGTTCATCCCATAGATCCCGGCAATCGCCGTAGGGAAGGCCAGTATCGCTGCCCAGGCCGCGAACTTGCGCTGCACGATGCTCTGGCGCGACGACTCCAGCAACATGCCGATCTCGATGGTCTGGCTGGCGATATCGCGAATGCCAGCCAGGTCCTCCATCTGCCGCGTAACGTGAATTTGCACGTCGCGAAAGTAAGGGCGCATGTTCTTGTCGATGAACGGGAAGCTCAAACGCTGCAGTTCCTCGCTCACCTCCACCATCGGCGCCACGTAGCGGCGTAAGCGCAGAATATCGCGGCGCAGGCTGTGCAGGCGGCGGATGTCATCTTCCTGCAGCGAGCCACCGAGCACGCTCTGCTCCAGCTCCTCGATCTCGCCATGAATGGCTTCGCTGACCGGTTGGTAGTTCTCGGTCACAAAATCCAATAGCGCGTACAGCACGAAGTCCTCGCCGTGTTCCAGCAGCAAAGGCCGCGCCTCGCAGCGTTGGCGCACCAGGGCATAGGATTTGGAGTGGCCGTTGCGACAGGTGATGATGTAGCCATTGCCGGCGAAGATGTGGGTTTCGATGAACTCCAGCTTGCCCTCATGACGCACCGGCGAATAGGTGACGATGAACAGCGCGTCGCCAAAAGTTTCAAGCTTGGGCCGGCTGTGTTTTTCCAGGGCATCTTCGATGGCCAGCTCGTGCAGGTTGAACTGGCGCTGCAGGGTGGCCAGCTCCTCGGCGTTGGGCTCCTCCAGGCCGATCCAGACGAAGTGGCCAGGCTTGCACGCCCATTCGCTGCCTTCGTCGATGCTGATATTGGTGACTTTTCTGCCGGCGCTGTACACCGCCGATGCCACGACTCGACCCATGGTTGTCCACTTATTCGGTTGAACACGGTTTACAGCTTGGGCTGTAAGGCGCTTGAGGGCAACCTAGTGGCTCGCCAGTTCAGCTTCCATGCGGTCGATGCACTGCTGCATCTGGCTGCGGCACTGCTCGATCAGTGCGGGGATGTCCCGCTGGCTCAAGCCTGCCGTGGCAATCGGCGGCAGCGAGCGCACGATCACCGTTCGCCGCCGCCAGCTGTTCAGGCTCAGGCGCCGGGCATAACGGCTGACGCACACTGGCACGATCGGCACGCCGGCTTCGATGGCCATGTGGAAGGCGCCTTTCTTGAAGGCCAGCAGGTGCTCGTCCGGGTTGCGGGTGCCCTCCGGGAAGATCCAGATCGAGGTGTCGTTATGCAGAACGTGCGTGGTCTTTTGCAGTGCCTTGCGCGCCTGGTAGGGGTTCTTGCGGTCGACCAATACGTTGCCGCCCAGCCAGAACAGCTGGCCGAACAACGGGATCCAGCCCAGGCTCTTCTTGCCGATGGCCACGGTGCGCTTAGGCACCACCTGGCCAATGACGAACAGGTCGAAATTGGACTGGTGGTTGGCGACGATGACGCACCCGGGAGGGTGATCGAACAGCGGGCCGACTTCGGCCTTTAGCCGGATACGCATCAGCCAGGTGGCCGGCACGCTATAGAGCCGGGCGAAGAGCCGGCTGTTGTCGGGGTTGAAGGGGCGGCACAGGCCGATCACCAGGCCTATGCCGCCCACCAGCAGAAAATGCAGGCCTAACAGGAGCATGCGCAACGAATAAAGCATGACGAGACTCACACCAGACAGTCGAATTCCAGTGTACGACTGTACACTGGAAGAGGCAAATGTCGGGGTGGGTCTTTGGCTTAACCCATCGGGTTCTGGTCCAGCTCGATGGCTTTATCCAGGGCATCGAGCAGGCCCTTGCGCACCTTGAGCTTGGTGTTCTTGTGCGCGAGCATGTTCAGCTTCTTCAATTCACGGGCAGCGGCCAGCGCTGCTTCGTGCAGTTGCTCGGCCGGCACCACCTTGTCGAGGAAGCCGGCGTCCAGCGCCCCTTGCGGGTCGAAGATCTCGGCATTGATCACCGAGCGGTGGAAGGCCGAGCGGCGCAGGCGGTCACGGGCCAGCTCGATGCCGGCATGGTGCATGGTCATGCCGATCTGCACTTCGTTCAGGCACACCTTGTACGGCCCTTCGACGCCGATGCGGTAGTCGGCCGACAGCAGCAGGAAGGCACCTTTGGCCACGGCATTGCCAGGGCAGGCGACGATCACCGGGAACGGGTGCGACAACAGGCGGCGGGCGAGGGTGGAGCCGGCGGTGACCAGGCTGATCGCTTCTTTGGGGCCGGCGGTCATGACCTTGAGGTCGTAGCCGCCAGAGAGTATGCCCGGCTGCCCGGTGATGATGACCACTGCACGTTCCTGCTCGGCGCGGTCGAGGGCGGCGTTGAAGGCGATGATGACATCCGGCGAGATGGCGTTGACCTTGCCGTTGTTCAGGGTCAGGGTGGCGATGCCGTCTTCGGCGTGGTAGGTAATCAGCTCGCTCATGGCAGAGTCCTTTGGGTGGCGTGCTTGCGACGTTACCCAGCACTGCCTGCCAGGTAAAGCAGCAAGGCTGACTGGCCGGTCAGCGTTTGCCCGGCATGCCTTGGCGCGCCGGGGCAGGGCCTGTGCAGGCGGTAAAAGCGCAGGCGAGAATGGCAGCATTGCCTTGGCGACCTCGGGTTTTCAGTGAATTTGCATAAACGCATGAAATTTCTGAAAAAAATGCTTGCCAAAGAAAAGCTCTTCCACTAAATTAGCGCGCCTCGACAGGCTGAAAGGCTTGAAGAGAAACGGTGAAGTGTCCGAGTGGTCGAAGGAGCACGCCTGGAAAGTGTGTATACGAGAAATCGTATCAAGGGTTCAAATCCCTTCTTCACCGCCACATTCTACAAAAAGCCCCCGCGCTGAAAAGCTCGGGGGCTTTTTGTTTTCACAGCGCTAATGGCGCTGCTGCGTGGCCCCTTGCCATCCTGTGCGGGCGAGTAACCCCGCCCCCACAGAAGATTGATCAGAAGCTCACGGATGCCGACAAGCGTGCCGTGCGCGGCGCGCCCTGGAACAGGTAGTTGTCCCCCAGGTAATCCCCCACATCGCGCCAGTAGCGTTTATCGAACACGTTATCCACGGTCAACCGCAGCACCGTGTCATACCCTCCGATGCGCGTGCGGTAACGGCTACCCACATCAAAGACGGTATAACCTCCCACCTCGACATTGCCCGCCTGGCTGGCATATTTGCTGGCGCTGTAGCGCGCACCTCCGAGTAACGCCAGGCCCGGTACCGGCAGGCTGTATTCGGCCTGCAGGGCCGCACGCAGCTTGGGCACGTTGATGGCCTGGTGGCCTTCGTAAGCATCGGTCCCGCTGTTTTTTACCCGCGCGCGGATGGCGGCGGCGCTGGCCTGAACCTGCAGGTTCGAGGTCACCCAGCCGCTGGCACCCAGCTCCAGGCCGGTGTTCTTCTGTTGGCCTTGCTGGACGTAGGTGAAGTTACCCTCGCCATCCGGGCGTGCGTATTGGTACGCCTGGCGGATCTGGAACAGCGCGGCAGTGAAACTTAAGCCCTGCCAGTCACGCTTGATGCCCAGCTCCAGTTGGCGAGACAAGGTCGGGGCGAGGATCTCGGCAGCGTTGCTGGCAAACCAGGGGGCGGTGCCACCGGCCGACAAGCCTTTTGAGTAGCTTGCGTACAGCGTGGTGTCCGGGCTCGGCTTGTAGATCAGCGCGGCATTGGGCAGCAATTGGTACTGACGGGTATGGCGCCCGGCAACACCGGTTTCGTCCCAGGTTTTTTCGTCCAGGCGCACTTCGCGAGCGCCGATCACGGTCTGCCACTGCTCGTTGAAGCTGATGCGATCATTGACGAACAGACCGTACTGGCGGCTGTCCAGGCGTCGCTCGCTTGAGCCGATCGGCTTGTCGGAGGGGGCGAGGGCTGGCGCGCCGGTGTAGATGTTGCCGGTGCCCAGCCACTCGTTGTAATAGGGCCGTTGATCCACGGTACGGCGTTGGGCGCTGCCACCGACTGTCAGGTCGTGCCCCACGCCCAAGGCATCGAAGCGGCCATTGAGCGTGGCTTGTGCCTCATCGGTGCGGCGCGTGTCATCCGGGCTGCGGTAGTCATAGATGTCGTAGTCGCCATTGCTGGCGAAGAACGCGCCCTCGCTCGAGCCCCACGCAAACGCGCTGTAATCGTCGATCACCACCTTGCTGCGCGATGCACTCAACGTCCCGGTCCATGTCTCGCTGAAGCGGTATTCGAAGCGCCCACCCAGGTTCAGCGAATCGTTCTGCACCGGCTTGGCCCACTGTTGGTAGGCCAGGCGATCATCCGGGTCGATACCGTGGGGCACCTGCGTGCCGCCGAGCAACTGGTAACCGGGAACCGAGCGCTGCTCGCGGTGCTGGTACTCGGCGTCCAGCTGCAAGGTAGCATCCGGGTTGATCTGCCAGTCAAAGGCCAGCGAGGCGAAGTCGCGCTTGCCGTCGGCATGGTCGACATAGCTGCGGATGTCCTCATGGGCCAGGTTGGCGCGCAGGCCGAACTGCCGCTCACTGCCGAACCAGCCGCCCAGGTCGGTGGCCAGGTAGCGCTCGCCCTGTTCGTTGGTCGACACCGTCACGCTACGCACGTCTTCGGCGCGTTTGGTCACGTAGTTGATCAGCCCGCCAGGCTCCGAAACGCCACTCAGCAGGCCGGACAAGCCCTTGAGCAGCTCCACTTGCTGCTTGTTTTCCAGGGCCACGTTCTGCTCGCCAGCGAGGGTCTGGCCATTGATCCGGTAGCTGCTGGCGGCATTGAGCGCGAAGCCGCGTACGTTGAAGTTTTCGTAATAGCCGATGGGCGCATAGCTTTCACCCACCGAGGCATCGCTTTGCAGCACTTCGCTGAGCTTGCGCACCTGGCGGTCCTCCAGCAGTTGCTGGCTGAACACGCTGACTGAGGCCGGGGTGTCGAGCAGTGGCGCGGCCTGCAAGCCTGCTACCGACGCCTCGCGTACCTGGTAGCCGTCGTCGCCATAGCGGTCGGAAACCCGCAGTGGCTCCAGCATGACGCTGTCTTCGGCAAGACCATGAGGGCAATGCAAGGCCAGGCCCAGGCTGAGCAAGCTCAGGGGCAGGCGGGGGCGAAGCGGGGGCATGCGGGGCTCCTGAAGGCCGGTACGGGCCGTGAAAAAGGCGGCATCTTAACAGCCGCCTTCACCCTGAAACGATCAGGGCCTCGCGATATTCAGTGGTTGCTGGCCGGGCGCTTGTGCTGGCGCCAACTGTCGTCGATCTTCGACCAGGTCTTGCCATCGGTGACGGCCAACAGTTTGCGCCCATCCTTGAAGGTGGCAAGGAAGGTGGCTTCTTGCTCCTTGCCGCCCAGCCAGAGCCCGGCCAGCAACCCCACCGGGCCGGCCACCAGGGCGCCCGCCACACCCCAGCCGAGGGCAGTGCCCAGGCTGCGGCTGGACTCCAGGCTGGCCAACCTGAGGTCGCTGATGCGCGTGAGGGAGATCCGCTCGCCCGGCGAAGGGCTGCGCGGGGTCTTGAGTGTGAGCGATCCGTTGCGATACTCGCCTTCACCTTGCAAGAAATCGCCGGATTGCACCGTGAGTCTTGTCATTGGGTCGTCCTGTCAGAAGGGCATTGTCCAGCGCCTACTGAGCGCTGCCTGCCCTGGCAAGTCAACGGCCAAGCGACGGAGGGTAGTGCGTTGCAGTGTCGCGGCTCAAGCGCTTGCGCTCGGCCAGCGCCCAGGCCAGCAGCGCCACTGTACCGATCACCAGCCCGGCAACGACGATGCCGATCCAGCCTTGGCGCTGGAACAGTTGCGTGCCCAGCAGCGACCCCAGCGCACCGCCGATGAAGTAACAGGTGATGTAGCCGGCATTGAGCCGCGTGCGTGCCTCTGGCCGCAGCGCGATCACCGCATTCTGGTTGCTGACGTGCACCAGTTGCACTGCCAGGTCGAGCATCAGCACCCCCAGCAGCAGGGCCGGCAGCGAGTATTCGGCAAAGCCCAGCGGCACCCACGACAGCAGCAGTACCACCAACCCCACCGTGGTGCCCAGCGAGCCCTTGCCGCGGTCAGCGAGGCGCCCGGCCCAGTTGGCCGACAGTGCCCCCGCCGCGCCGGCCAGGCCGAACAGGCCGATTACCGCATCCGAGTAAAAGTAAGGCTCTTGTGCCAGCAAAAATGCCAGCGGTGTCCAGAACAGCGCGAACAGGCTGAACGCCAACAGGCCGAGCAACGCCCGCAGGCGCAGCACCGGTTCTTCGTAGAACAGGCGGAATATCGAGCCGATCAGCGCCGGGTATTTCAGCCCGGCAGGGTTGTGATGCTGCGGCAAGCTGCGGTACAGGGCCAGGGCAGTGATGGCCATCAGCACGGCGGCCAGTACGTAGATACTGCGCCAGCCCCCCAGTTCAGCCATGAAGCCGGCCGCCGTGCGGGCCAGCAGGATACCCAGCAACAAGCCGCTCATCAGGGTGCCGATCGCGCGCCCGCGCTGATGCGGCTCACTCAGGGTTGCGGCCATGGGTACCAGGATCTGCGCCACCACCGAGAACAGGCCGGTCAGCGCGGTGCCCAGCAGCAACCACGGCAGGTTCGGCGCGCAGGCGCTGATGACCAGGCCGAGGGTGGCGATGGCGGTCATCACAGTGATCAGGCGGCGCTGTTCGAACAGGTCGCCCAGCGGTGCCAGCAACAGCAGGCCGGCGCCGTAGCTGAGCTGGGCGGCGATGACGATGCTGCCGGCGCTGGCGGTACTCAGCCCGAATTGCTGGGCGATGCTGTGCAGCAACGGCTGGGCATAGTAGTTGCTGGCCACGGCCAGGCCGGTGGCGGTGGCCATCAGCAGAATCAGGGCGCGACTGAGGGTTGGGGTGTTCATGGGGATCTCGAGGGCAGGGGGCTTTATTCTAGGGCCGGTAGAGGTAGGGCAGTTGAGTTTTACTGCCCTGCACCCCGCCGCCTTCACCACATCAAGCCGCAAAGCCACCATCGGCCGTCAAACTGGCCCCGGTGATATACCCCGCCTCCGGCCCCGCCAGGTAAGCCACAAAACTGGCAATCTCATCCACCTGCCCATAACGCCCGATCGCCATCAGCGGTATCAGGCTTTCGGCAAACTCGCCGCTGGCCGGGTTCATGTCGGTGTCCACCGGGCCGGGCTGCACGTTGTTGACGGTAATGCCCTGCGGGCCAAGGTCGCGGGCCATGCCCCGGGTCAGCCCCACCAGTGCCGACTTGCTCATGGCATAGGGTGCGCCACCGGCAAACGGCATCCGCTCGGCGTTGGTGCTGCCAATATTGATGATGCGCCCACCCTGGCCCATGTAGCGCACGGCTGCCTGGCTGGCGACGAACACACTGCGCACGTTCACCGCCAGCATGCGGTCGAAATCGGCCAGGTCGAACTCGGCAATCGGTGCCACGGTCAGCACGCCGGCGTTGTTGACCAGGATGTCGAGCCCACCGAAGGCCTTGGCGGTGTCATCCACCGCCAACTGCACAGCTGCGGCGTCGGCGCTGTCGGCCCGCAGGGCCAGGGCCTGGCCGCCGTTGCCGATGATTTCCTGGGCCAGCTGTTCGGCCGGGCCGGCCGAGCTCACGTAGGTGAAGGCAACCCGTGCGCCTTCGCGGGCCAGGCGGCGGACGATGGCCGCGCCAATGCCACGGGAACCGCCTTGGACCAGGGCAACTTTACCGTCGAGTGGGAGTTGTTTGGACATGCTGATCTCCTGCTGGGAAGCAAGGCCGAATGCCTTGGATGGGCGCAGTATCGGTGGCTAATTACCTGCTGATAAGATGGCAATCACTATCAGCAGAGTAAACCTTTGGTTGTGAATCATGGCCATGGAGTCTTTCAACGCCCTCGAGTGCTTTATCCGTAGCGCCGAGGTTGGCAGTTTTGCCGAGGCTGCCCGCCGTCTGAGCCTCACGCCTGCCGCAGTCGGCAAGCATGTGGCCCAGCTGGAGGCCCGGTTGGGCGTGCGCCTGTTCCAGCGTAGTACCCGCAAGCTGACCCTGACCGAAGCGGGCCAGCGCTTTCTGGGGGAGGTGAGTGACAGCTTTCGCACCATCCAGTATGCCGTGGCCAACCTGGCCAGTGCCGAAGGCCAGCCGGCCGGGTTGCTGCGGGTGAGCATGGGCACGGTGTTCGGGCGGCTCTATGTGTTGCCGCTGCTGGGGGAGTTTTTGCGTCGTTACCCTGCTATCACCCCAGACTGGCATTTCGACAATCGCCAGGTCGATTTGATCGGCCAGGGTTTCGATGCGGCCATTGGGGGTGGTTTCGAGCTGCCACTGGGGGTGGTGGCGCGCAAGTTGACACCCGCCCATCGGGTGCTGGTGGCGGCGCCTGGCTATCTGGACCAGCGCCCACCCATCGATGGCCCGCAGGCGTTGCAGCGCCATGACGGAATCCTGATTCGCTCACCCCAGACCGGACGGGTGCGCTCCTGGCCGCTGACCAGCCGCTGGCAGGAGCAGCAGCCGTTGCTGCTGCGTCAGGCGATGACCATGAGTGATTCGGATGCGGCTTGTGCGGTTGCGCAGCAGGGTTTGGGCATCGCATTGGTCAGTCTGCCGTTTGCGGTACCTTACCTGCAGGCAGGGCGACTGCAGCGGGTGTTGCCGGACTGGTATGTGGACGATGGGCATATCAGCTTGTATTACGCCGAGCACAAACTGTTGCCGAGGAAGACGCGGGCGTTCATCGATTTTGTCGTGGAGCAGTTTGCGCAGCAGGGGTTGGCGGGGCAATTCGATGCGTTGCAGCGCCTTTAGATGAATGTTGCCTAGCCCGGCCTTTTCGCGGGGCAAGCCCGCGCCCACAGGTACCGCACAAGTCTTGGGTTAAGTGAAGATGATCTTGTGGGAGCGGGCTTGCCTCGCGAAGAGGCCAGCTCAGACGACCTCACTAATGAACAGAACCTGTGCCCCCAGGCTCACCTCATCATCGACCCGCTTGCCCATCAGCTGTTGCCCCAGCGGCGAGCGTGGTGTAATCACCGTCACCAGCTCGTCCCCGTCGCCAATCTTCAACCCCGCCGCCTCGGGTCCGAGAAACAGCCGGCGCTGCTGGCCATCCTCATCCTCAAGGGTCACCAGATTGCTCACCTGTATACCCCGCAGCGGGTCGTAGTCGCGCAGCAGCAGTTGCTGGTAGATCTGCAGCGCCTGGCGGATCTCGGCCGTGCGGCGCGCCTGGCCGGTGGCGAGGTACGAGGCTTCCAGGCCTAGCGTGTCGTACTTGTTCTCGGCGATGTTCTCTTCGGCGGTGGCGGCTTCGTACGCGGTCTGCGCCGCGCGGCTCAGCACGTCCACGTCATGTTCGAGGGTCGCGACGATGCGCGTGAGAAGCAGGGGCTTGTCCATCTTCAGTAACAGAACTCCAGCACATTGGCCTGGCTTTTATCGGTAGGTGCGGTGCGGTTCTGTTGCAGCCAGAACTGGCACTTGGGGCTGTTGAGGTTGCGCGGGTTACCCTGGGCGGCCTCGGCGGCCTGTTGCTGTTCCTGTTGTTGCAGGATGCCCTTGTAGCGCTCGAACATCTCACCCTGCGCATCCACCGGGGGCGCGGCGGGTTGGCCGAGGGCAGGGGCCAGGGCCTGGGCAACCGGCTGCACCTGCTCGGGCCACAGTTGCACTGCCAGCCACAGGCTCACGGCGATGGCCACGGCGCCCAGCCACAGGCCAATGGCCACGCACAGGGTCAGCTGCAAAGGCTTGAGGGTGATCTTCAGTTCGCGGTGGCGGGGCATGGCGGCCTCCTGGCAGGGTGGGGCGGCGTGCATTGTCGCACGCTGCTGGCGAATTTTACCCGCAGGTGCTTTTGTCGACGACAATTTATCCGCAGAATCCGCGGTTTTCCGCACCATGAGGGGGAGGGCACATGAAGGCCACCTGGGACATCTTTTGCACCGTCGTCGACAATTATGGCGATATCGGCGTGACCTGGCGCCTGGCGCGGCAACTGGTGGACGAGCACGAAATCGCAGTGCGCCTGTGGGTGGACGACCTGAATGCCTTCGTGCCGATGTGCCCCGGGGCCGATGCCGCAGCGTTGCAGCAGTGGCAGCAGGGCGTCGATGTGCGCCAGTGGCCGGCCGAATGGGTGCCGATTGAGCCCGCAGATGTGGTGATCGGCGCCTTCGCCTGCCAGTTGCCGGCGCACTATGTCGAGGCCATGCGCGCCCGGGCGAAGCCGCCTCTGTGGCTGAACCTCGAATACCTCAGCGCCGAGCACTGGGTGGAAGGCTGCCACGGCTTGCCGTCCCCCCAGGCCAACGGCTTGCGCAAGGTGTTCTTCTTCCCCGGCTTTACCGAGAAGACCGGCGGCCTATTGCGCGAGGCCACGCTGCTGGCGCGGCGCCAGGCCTTCGAACAGTCCGCCGAGGCCCGCCAGGCGTTCTTGCAACGGCTTGGTGTGTACCCCGAGGTGCAGGCGCGGCTGATCTCGCTGTTCGCCTATGAAAACACCCAGCTGGGCAATTGGCTGGATACCTTGGCGGCAGATAGCCAGCCGACCCACCTGCTGGTGCCGCAAGGGCGCATTCTGGCTGACGTCGGCAGCTGGCTGGGCCAGGCCCGGCTGGAGGTGGGCGATGTGCGCGTACGTGGGGCGCTGACCGTGCAGATTTTGCCGTTCGTCAGCCAGGACGATTATGATCGGTTGCTGTGGAGCTGCGATTTCAACGCCGTACGCGGCGAAGACTCGTTCGTGCGTGCGCAATGGGCCGGGCGCCCGATGCTGTGGCACATCTACGTGCAGGACGAGAATGCCCATTGGGAAAAGCTCGAAGCGTTCCTTGAGCATTATCGACACGGCCTGTCAGCCGATGCCTCTGCCGCCCTGGTGGCATTGTGGCGTGCCTGGAACATGGACCGTGACGTCGGCCAGGCGTGGCAAGCGGCCCAGCAACACTGGCCAGAACTGCAGCAACATGCCCGTGATTGGGCGGCCCGTCAGGCCACTCGGCCAGACCTTGCCATGGCGCTGGTACAGTTTTACCGAAATTGGCTATGATATGCGGCCTCGATTTTTATAAATCCATCCAGATTCGGATACTTCGCAATGAAAACTGGTAAAGAACTGAAACCCGGTACCGTACTGCGGATCGACAACGACCCGTGGCTGGTGCAAAAAGCTGAGTTCACCAAATCGGGCCGTAACAGCGCGATCATGAAGACCAAGCTGAAGAACCTGCTGACCGGCTACAAGACCGAAACCGTATACGGTGCGGACGACAAGCTGGACGACGTGATCCTGGATCGCAAAGAAGCGACCCTGTCGTTCATCAGCGGTGACACGTACACCTTCATGGACACCACCGACTACTCCATGTACGAGCTGAACGCCGAAGATATCGAAGCCGTTCTGCCGTTCATCGAAGAAGGCATGGACGACATCTGCGAAGCCGTCTTCTTCGAAGGCCGCCTGGTGTCGGTAGAACTGCCGACCACCATCGTGCGCCAGGTTGACTACACCGAAGGTTCCGCTCGCGGCGACACTTCGGGCAAGGTCATGAAACCTGCCAAGCTGAAGAACGGTACTGAGCTCAGCGTTGCTGACTTCATCGAAATCGGCGACCTGATCGAGATCGATACCCGCGAAGGCGGTTCGTACAAAGGCCGCGCCAAGAAGTAAGTGTTCTTGAGATGCAGCAAAAAACCCGGCCTCGGCCGGGTTTTTTTATACCTGTGTTCAGACCGTTACATGCAGCCTTACATCCACATTGCCGCGGGTGGCATTGGAGTAAGGGCAGACCTTG
The DNA here is from genome assembly GCF_900187555.1 of Pseudomonas sp. Irchel s3f19. Classification (NCBI taxonomy): domain Bacteria; kingdom Pseudomonadati; phylum Pseudomonadota; class Gammaproteobacteria; order Pseudomonadales; family Pseudomonadaceae; genus Pseudomonas; species Pseudomonas sp. Irchel s3f19. The sequence continues at coordinate 826,445 of NZ_FYDW01000003.1, forward strand.
TGCGCCTTCTCCACCAGCCCTTCGGCATCGGCTTGGGCCAGGCCTGGCAGGTTGATGTGCAGGTCGATGTCCAGGCCGAAACCACCCTCAATCTGGCCAATGCCCACCTTGGCAGTGATCGAGGCATCTGCTGGCAGGGCTTTCTTCTCTTGCCCGGCAACAAACTTCAGGGCACCGATGAAGCAGGCCGAGTAGCCGGCAGCGAACATCTGCTCTGGGTTGGTGCCTTCACCCCCCGCGCCGCCCAATTCCTTGGGGGTGCTCAGCTTGACCTCCAGCTTGCCGTCGCTGGAGCGGGATTTGCCGTCGCGCCCGCCGGTGGAGGTGGCTTCGGCGATGTACAGCGGAGTGACCTTTTGCATCTTGAGCCTCGCTAACGTGCTGTGCGCGACCTGGGGTGAGGTGGCGCTGGGTGGGTATGGGATTTAAATTAGCGCGCAATTAGTTTGCGCGCAAGATAAATAATCACCGCTCATCCGAACGGCCATCTCACAGCATAGCGCTCAGAGGTTTTTCTGCAGGTTTTCGCGCAGGTCCAGCAGGTCGGCTTGCAGCTGTTGCAGGCGCTGCAAGCTGCGCCCGCTGGCCTTGAGGATGCACGGTGGCACCTGTTTGGCCTGTTGCTGCAGGTCGCGGCCCTTGTCGGTCAACTGCACCAATACCACCCGTTCGTCCTCGCGGCTGCGGGTGCGCTTGAGCAGGCCTTCGCTTTCCAGGCGCTTGAGCAGCGGGGTCAGCGAGCCAGGGTCGGTGAGCAGGTGCTGGCTGATCTCGCCCACGGTCAGGCCGTCCCGCTCCCATAGCACCAGCATCGCCAAGTATTGCGGGTAGGTCAGGCCCAGCGCCTGCAGCAGCGGTTTGTAGACCTTGGTCATCAGCAACGAGGTCGAATGCAGGGCGAAGCAGACCTGGTTGTCCAGCAGCAGCTCGTCACAGGAGGCTTGGGTGTCGGCGTTCATGCAGGTCCTTGGAATCATCAATGGGAAAATCTAGCACGCTGATCATCAGTGCGTTCACTGCCAGCGCAGTTCACTGCGCAGTGCCAGGTCCCAGGGTGGAATGGGGCTGAAACGGCTCTTGAGAAATTCGAGCAGCAAACGGCTGCGAGAGTTCGTTTCATGTGCAAGGCGCAGCGCATAAATACCGCTGCTCTCGGCTGCCGGCAGGCCGCCGTCGCAGAACAGCGCAATCAGTTCGCCGCGCAGCAGGTATTCGCTGATCAGCCAGGTGGGCAGGTGGGCGACGCCTAAACCGGCCAGGGCGCCAAACAGCAGGGTTTCGGCGTTGTTGGCGGCCATGCGCATGCGTGTTGGCCGATACAGTCGGGCCTGGCCCGCCACGTTGAAGCGCCAGGCGAAAGGTGGTGCCAGGCCGTCCCAGTCCAGGCCGTCATGTTCAGGCAGTTCGCTGGGGCACGCCGGTACGCCACGGCTGGCCAAGTAGGCTGGGCTGGCGCAGGCGATGCGCACCATGTACGCCAGCGGCGTGGCCACCAGGCGGGTGTCGGCCAGGGGACCTGCGCGCAACACCAGGTCGACCTCGCCCAGGTGGCTGCCGTGCAGGTCGACGAAGCTGTCGATCAGGCGCAGGTGCACGTCCAGCCCCGGGTACGCCACCAGAAAGTCGGCGATGGCCGGGGCCAGGTGGCGGCGGCCGAACGCGGCGGGGGCGTCGATGCGGATCAAGCCTTCCGGGGCGCTGCTCAGTGACACGGCTTCGGCGCGGGCCAGGCGCAGTTCCTCGATGATACGCCGTGCGCGCTCGGCAAAGGCATTGCCGGCCGGTGTAGCACGCACCGCGTGAGTGCTGCGGGTGAACAGGCGGCTGCCCACCGCGTTTTCCAGGTTGTCGATGCGCCGGGCCACGGCCGAGGGCGTCAGCGGGTGGCGCCGAGCGGCGGCGGAAAAACTGCCGGTTTCCAGCACATCAAGGAACAGGCTGAGTTGGTCGGTAAGGATGTCAGGGTTCATGGCGGCTCGGCTTTGCATAAAACGCACAGCCATTGTGCGCTGCTGTGCGTTTCCCCACCAGCCCCGACTCGGTAGCATGCGCCCATTGCTAAAGAACGGCACAAGAGGCCCTGATGATCGAGTGGTTGTTGTATATCGTGCTGGGCGCAGCCCTGGGCACCATGGGCGGTTTGTTCGGCATCGGCGGTGGGCTGATTGCCATCCCGGCGCTGGGCGTGTTGTTCGGGCTGGACCAACAGCTGGCGCAGGGCACTGCGTTGGTCATGGTGGTACCGAATGTGTTGCTGGCGCTGTGGCGCTACCACCAGCGCAATCGCATCGAACTGCGCCATGCGCTGCCGTTGGCATTGTGCAGTTTGCTGTTCGCCTGGCTGGGTTCGATCTGGGCGGTGGGCATAGATGCCCAGGCCATGCGCCTGGGGTTTGTCGGCTTTCTGGTGGCGCTGGCCATCTGGAACGTGGCGCGGATGTTCTTGAGGGTTGCGCCGCCAAGCCCTGAAATGCGCTATGCCTGGCCATGGCTGGGGGTGCTGGGCAGCTTTGCCGGAACCCTGGGTGGGCTGTTCGGGGTGGGGGGCGCGGTGGTTGCGACGCCGATACTGACCAGTGTGTTCGGCACCACGCAGGTGGTGGCGCAAGGGCTCTCGCTGGCATTGGCGGCGCCCAGTACGGCGGTGACTCTGCTGACGTATGGCGTGCACCAGAGTGTCGATTGGGCGGTGGGGATACCCTTGGCGGTGGGTGGGTTGCTCAGCATCAGCTGGGGCGTGAGGTTGGCGCATGCCTTGCCAGAGAAAGTGCTGCGGGCGATGTTTTGTGTGTTTCTGGTGGTGTGTGCGGTGATGCTGGGGTTTGAGCTTTGAGCTTTGGGGGCCGCGGTGCGGCCCTTTCGCGACGCAAGGCCGCTCCTACTTGAAGCCTTCGACGATGTAGTCGGCCATGCAATCGGTGATCGGCGAAGGGTTCTGCGTACTGCGTACCAACATCACATTGGCAACCGGTAACTGCGGCAACCCATCGTTTTCGCCGAGAATCCGGATATTGCCGCCCACCAGGCTCTGCAACTGCGCCGTTACTGCCAGCCCCGCCGTGACGATGGCAAAGATCGCCGCCAGGCTGGGGCTGGTATAGGCAATGCGGTAGTCGATGCCCTGTGCCTCCAGCGCATTGCAGGTCCAGGCGCGGCAAAAACAGTCGGTATTGAACAGCGCCACCGGCATGGGCCGTTGCTCCTGTGGGCAAAAACCTTCGGCCGCAGCCCACACCAGGCGCTCCTGGCGCAGCAACTGGCCAACTTCGTTGCCCGGCTCGCGGGTGACGATGGTCAGGTCCAGGTCCTGGCGCAGCATCAACTGCTTCGACGAGTCGCAATGCACCTCCACCTGCACCAGCGGGTAGGCCTGGGCAAAACTCGACAGGATGGTCGGCAGAAAGCGCATGGCGTAGTCGTCCGGCGTGCCGATGCGCACTACCCCGACCATGTGCGGCATGCGCAAGGTATTGAACACTTCCCCGTGCAGCTTGAGGATGCGCCTGGCGTAGCCGAGCAGTACCTGCCCCTCGGCGGTAAGGCGTACCTGGCGGCCATCGCGCTCGAACAGCTGGCGCTGCAGGATATCTTCCTCCAGGCGTTTCATCTGCATGCTCACCGCCGACTGGGTGCGGTTGACCACCTCGCCGGCGCGCGTGAAGCCGCCTTGTTCGGCAATGGCGACGAAAGTGCGCAACACGTCGGCATCGAGACTTTGATACTGGGACATAGCATCAATCTCCGAGATGCATGGCATCAGAAACATTCGTTGGATTGATCTTAAGCCCGGCGTGAGACTGGAGCCATCAACACGGAGGGCTTCACGATGAAAGGTCATGTCAGCAGCATTCAGCAACCAGTCGTCTCACTGAACCACCTGTGGCATGCAGCGCTGCAGCGCCCGGCGCGCTGGCTCGAGCTGTACCGTCAGCGTCGGGAACTGGCCCGGCTCAGCGATGCGACATTGCACGATCTGGGGTTGAGCCGGGCGGATATCCAGCAAGAGGCCGAGCGGCATTTCTGGGATGATCCGCTGCGTAAATGACGGCGCCCGAACCTCAGCGCCGAACCTGCTTGAGGGTTTCGGCAATCAGAAACGCCAATTCCAACGACTGGTCGGCGTTCATCCGCGGGTCGCAATGGGTATGGTAGCGGTCCGACAAGCCATCCTCGGTAATCGGCCGGGCACCACCGATGCACTCGGTGACGTTCTGCCCGGTCATTTCGATATGGATACCGCCGGCATGGCTGCCTTCGGCCTGGTGCACCTGGAAGAACTGCTTCACCTCATCGAGAATCTGCGCAAAGTCGCGAGTCTTGTAGCCGCTGCTGGCCTTGATGGTGTTGCCGTGCATCGGGTCGGAGCTCCACAGCACCTTGCGGCCTTCGCGCTCGACGGTGCGGATCAGCCCTGGCAGATGGTCGCCAACCTTGTTGGCCCCCATGCGCACGATCAGGTTCAGGCGGCCAGGGTCATTGCTTGGGTTGAGGGTGTCGATCAGGCGGATCAACTCCTCGGGGTTCATGCTTGGGCCAACCTTGACCCCGATCGGGTTATGCACGCCACGCAGGAACTCCACATGGGCGCCATCGAGCTGGCGCGTGCGGTCGCCGATCCACAGCATATGCGCCGAGCAGTCGTAGTAGTCGCCGGTCAGGCTGTCCTGACGCACGAACGCTTCCTCATAATTGAGCAGCAACGCTTCGTGGGCGGTGAAGAAGCTGGTCTCGCGCAGTTGCGGCGCGCTGTCCAGCCCGCAGGCCCGCATGAAGGCCAGGGTCTCGTCGATGCGGTTGGCCAGCTGATGGTACTTGTCGGCCAGCGCCGAGTTGGCGATGAAGTCCAGGTTCCATTTGTGCACCTGGTGCAGGTCGGCAAAGCCGCCCTGGGCAAAGGCGCGTAACAGGTTGAGGCTGGCGGTGGCCTGGTGGTAGGCCTGCAGCAGGCGGTCCGGGTCGGGGATGCGGCTTTTCTCGTCGAAACCGATGCCGTTGACGATGTCGCCACGGTAGGCGGGCAGGGTGACGTTGCCAATGGTTTCGTCGCCCGAGGAGCGTGGCTTGGCAAATTGCCCGGCCATGCGCCCGACCTTGACCACCGGGCAGCCGGCAGCAAAGGTCATGACAATGGCCATCTGCAGCAGCACCTTGAAGGTGTCGCGGATCTTCGCCGCCGAAAACTCGGCAAAGCTCTCGGCGCAGTCGCCGCCCTGCAGCAGGAAGGCGCGGCCTTCGGTCACCTCGGCGAACTGCCGGCGCAGCTCGCGCGCCTCGCCTGCGAACACCAGTGGCGGGTAGCTGGCCAGGGTCTGCTCGACCTTGAGCAAGTGCGCGGCGTCGGGGTAGGTCGGTTGCTGCTGGATCGGCAGGGCACGCCAGCTGTCAGGGCTCCACGGTGCGTTCATCTCGGGCTCGATGTTGTCGGTTATAGGCTTTTGGCCATGGTAACAGTTGCCGTCGTGCTTGTTGCATCGGGGGTGTTGGCGGACAATGCGCGTTTTTGCACGGGCGAGTGGCGAACATGACGGCGGAACGGGAAGAGCGGCTACTGGCACGGGTCGAAGATGCCTTTGGCGTCATCAGCGTGTACGAGGTGGACGACTACCGTTTTCTCGAATTCGGCGATGCCATCGAGCAGAGCTGCGTGTTCACCGCCGACCCGAGCTGGCTGGAATATGACTACACCCGCGCCATGCTGGTCGGTGCGCTGTGCCACGAGCAGCCAGAGAGTGCGCTGTTTCTGGGCCTTGGCGCGGGTACGCTGACGCAGGCGTGCATGAAGTTCCTGCCGCTGGAGGACATCGAGGCCATCGAGCTGCGCGCGGACGTGCCGCGCCTGGCCATGGAATACCTGGGCCTGGACGATGACCCGCGCCTTTACGTGCGGGTGGGAGATGCCCTCGAACTGCTGCCCAGCGCCGAAAAGGCCGACCTGGTTTTCGTCGACCTCTATACCGACCACGGCCCGGGTGTCGGGCACCTGGCCTGGACATTCCTGGAAAACTGCCAGAAGCAGCTCAACCCAGGCGGTTGGCTGGTGATCAACCAATGGGCCTGCGATGACGGCAAGCCGCTGGGCGCGGCGCTGCTGCGCGGGTTGTACCACCGCCATTACTGGGAGCTGCCGGTGAAGGAGGGTAATGTGATCCTGCTGGTGCCGGCGGACTTGGAACAGATGCTGGACCTGGACGGTTTGCGGGCGCGGGCCGAGGCGCTGACGCCGCAGTTGGGCTATAGCCTGGCCAGCCTGATCCGTGAGATCCGGCCGGCGACCTGAAGGCCGGTAGCGTAGGGTAGGCAGGAATCGATTCAGCCTGCGGTTGGCTGATGGCGCGATACTGGCCCTTGCCCCCGAAAATTTTCCTCACGTAACCCGTTAATTCGGGTATAGTACGCGCCGGTCTTTTAGCGGACCTCAAAATCAGGTGGTGCAAATCCTCCGAGTCCAGCTTCGGCTGTTCGTCCGCTAGGCGGACCTTCCCAAGTTTTTCTTTTTCAATCGTTTTCGCAAATCCCCGCCGCCAAAGCTGCCTGGGTGACCTTCTGGTCTTTCAAGGCATGTGCAGCTTTGGAGCATGGGTCTTTGCGGATGCACCTAGAGGCAGACCCATGACCCAGGAAACCGGCGGATTCGCCGCTCTCGAACTCAATCCGAATATTGTTGCTGCTGTGCTGGCTACCGGCTATGAAGAGCCGTCCGCCATCCAGCATCAGTCGATCCCGATCATCCTCGCCGGTCACGACATGATCGGCCAGGCGCAGACTGGCACCGGCAAGACCGCTGCCTTCGCCCTGCCGATCCTCAACAAGATCGACGTGAGCAAGCGCGAACCGCAAGCCCTGATCCTGGCGCCAACCCGTGAGTTGGCGCTGCAAGTTGCTACCGCTTTCGAAACCTACGCCAAGCAGATGCCGGGCGTTAACGTGGTCGCTGTTTACGGTGGCGCCCCGATGGGCCCACAGCTGCGTGCCATCCGTAACGGCGCACAAATCGTCGTTGCTACCCCGGGCCGTCTGTGCGACCACCTGCGTCGTGACGAAAAAGTCCTGTCGACCGTACAGTACCTGGTACTGGACGAAGCCGACGAGATGCTCAAGCTGGGCTTCATGGACGACCTCGAAGTGATCTTCGATGCCATCCCGGCCAGCCGTCAGACCGTACTGTTCTCCGCAACCCTGCCGTCGTCGATCCGTTCGATCGCCGAGCGTCACCTGCGTGAACCCAAGCACGTCAAGATCCAGAGCAAGACCCAGACCGTTACCGCGATCGACCAGGCTCACCTGATGGTGCATGCCGATCAGAAGATCCCGGCTGTGCTGCGTCTGCTGGAAGTCGAAGAGTTCGACGCGCTGATCGCCTTCGTGCGTACCAAGCAAGCCACCCTGGACCTGGCCGCCGCGCTGGAAGCCAAAGGCTACAAGGCTGCTGCGCTGAACGGTGACATCGCCCAGAACCAGCGTGAGCGCGTCATCGACTCGCTCAAGGATGGCCGCCTGGACATCGTCGTCGCTACCGACGTCGCTGCCCGTGGCCTGGACGTACCGCGCATCACTCACGTGTTCAACGTTGACATGCCGTACGACCCGGAGTCCTACGTACACCGTATCGGCCGTACTGGCCGTGCCGGTCGCGAAGGCCGTGCGCTGCTGCTGGTAACCCCGCGTGAGCGCCGCATGCTGCAGGTGATCGAGCGTGTTACCGGGCAGAAGGTTGCCGAAGCTCGCCTGCCCAATGGCCAGGCCGTTCTGGATGCACGCATCAAGAAGCTGACCTCGAGCCTGGCGCCGCTGGTGGCCGAATCGGAAGCCACTCATGGCGACCTGCTCGACCGTCTGACCGCCGACCTGGGTTGCAGCCCGCGTGCCCTGGCTTCGGCCTTGCTGCGCAAAGCAACCAATGGTCAGGCGCTGGACCTGGCTGCGGTAGAGCGTGAACAGCCGCTGGTACCGGGCGTTGGTGCTCCGCGTGAGCGTACCGGTGAACGTGCCGAGCGCAGTGACCGTGGTGACCGCGGTGACCGTGAGCGTCGCGCGCCAATGCCGCTGGCCGAAGGCCGTGTGCGTTGCCGTACTGCCCTGGGTGCCCGTGACGGCATCGCTGCCAAGAACCTGTTGGGTGCGATCCTCAACGAAGGCGGCCTGGCCCGTGACGCTATCGGCCGTATCCAGGTACGCGACAGCTTCAGCCTGGTCGAGCTGCCGGAAGACGGCCTGGAGCGTTTGCTGACCAAGCTCAAGGATACCCGTGTGGCTGGCAAGCAGCTGAAGCTGCGTCGCTACCGCGAGGATTGATCCTGGCGTAATAAAAAAATCCCCGGCATGCGCTGGGGATTTTTTTTGCCTGTGCCGGCTGCTTCGCGGGGCAAGCCCGCTCCCACAGGTATGGCATTGGGCTTGAAAGCACTATCCATATGTGGGAGCGGGCTTGTCCCGCGAAGAGGCTCGTCAGTCGAACCGATAGATATCCATCCCCAATGCGCCCAAGGTGAACCCCTGGTGCACCACGCCGAACCCGCCCCCAGCCCCCAGCGCAAAAAACAGCGGCAACAAATGCTCATCGCTAGGGTGGTTACGCACTGCAAACGGCGCCTGGCGTCGGTAATCCAGCAACGCCGCGCGGTCATCCTCGGCCAACCGCTGCACTACCCAATCCCGAAACGCCAACGCCCAAGGCTCGATCGCGTCCGGCCCGGCATGCCAGTCCAGCTCGCCGAGGTTGTGAGTGATACTGCCCGACCCAATCAGCAGCACGCCCTGCTGGCGCAACTCGGCCAGCGCCTGGCCGACCTGTAACTGCAAGGCAGGCCCCTGTTGGCTGGGCAGCGAAACCTGAATCACTGGGATGTTGGCGCTCGGGTACATCAAACTCAGCGGTACCCAGGCGCCATGGTCGAAGGGGCGGTGCGTATCGGTACGTGCCGGCAGGCCAGCAGCGCCCAGTAACGCACACACCTGTTCGGCCAGTGCAGGCTCGCCGGGTGCTGGGTACTGCACGGCGTACAGCGCCGGGGGGAAGCCGTGGAAGTCGTGCCAGGTCTCGGGCTGCTTGCTGCCGGTCACCACCAGCTCGCGGCTTTCCCAGTGCGCCGACACCACCACGATTGCCTTGGGCTGCGCCAAGGCATTGGCCAGCCCGGTCAACGCCGGCCCGCTGGCGCCCGGGTGCAGGGCCAGCATGGGGGAACCATGGGAAATGAAAAGGCTGGGCAGCATGGTGAGGTCCTGAGGGTTAAGATGCTGTCATCTTCGATCAGTTACCGATCGAAATCCAAACCAAGTTTTCTGCGCTTTCTATCGAAGCGCTCGATCAGTATAGGAGCAGTCATGGAGCCAGCGTTCTGGCACAAGCGGTGGGCCGACAACCAGATCGGCTTCCATCAAGCGCAGGTCAATCCCTACTTGCAGGCGCACTGGCCAGCGCTGGCGTTGGCGCCTGGCAGCCAAGTGCTGGTGCCGTTGTGCGGTAAGAGCCTGGACCTGGCCTGGTTGGCAGGGCAGGGCCATCGCGTGCTGGGCGTGGAGCTGTCGCGGCGGGCGGTAGAGGGCTTTTTCCGTGAGCACAGGCTTGAGCCCGAGGTGTTGCACAGGGGCGAATTCGAGGTTTGGCGCAGTGGCGGGGTAGAAGTGTGGTGCGGCGATTTCTTTGCCTTGCAGGCGCAGGACCTGGCCGATTGCGCGGGGTTCTATGACCGCGCGGCGTTGATTGCCTTGCCGCCCGAGATGCGCTTGCGGTACATGCAGTTACTGGCTGAGGGGTTGCCGTCGGGTAGCCAAGGGCTGTTGGTGACGCTGGGTTATGACCAGGCGCTGTTGCCCGGCCCGCCGTTTTCAGTGGCGGACGCTGAGGTTCGGCAGGGGTTTGCGGGTGGCGAGGTGCAGGCGCTGGAAGCCGTGGAAATTATCGAGCAGAGCGAAAAGTTTGTTCAGGCGGGTGCGACGAGCCTGCTTGAGCGGGTGTATCGCATACAGCTCTGATGGGGTAGCCGCGTAAAAAAGGGCGACCGAAGTCGCCCTTTGTTTTTAGCGGGTGGCTCAACCGCGGCGACGCAGCGCCTCGATGCGGTCTTCCAGTGGCGGGTGGCTCATCAGCAGGCCTGCCAGGCCGTGCTTGAGGCCGCCATTGATGCCAAAGGCCTTCATGGTGTCCGGCATGTGCACCGGCAGGCCTTGCTCCACGCGCAGGCGCTGCAGGGCGCCGATCATCGCGGCCGTGCCGGCCAGTTGCGCACCGGCTTCGTCGGCGCGGTACTCGCGGCGTCGCGAGAACCACATGACGATCATGCTGGCCAGGATGCCCAGGATCAGTTCGGCAACGATGGTCGCCACGTAGTAGGCGATGCCCTGGCCTTCTTCGTTCTTGAAGATGACCTTGTCGACGAAGTTGCCGATGATGCGGGCGAAGAACATCACGAAGGTGTTCACCACGCCCTGCACCAGTGCCAGGGTGACCATGTCACCGTTGGCCACGTGGCCGATTTCGTGGGCCAGCACCGCACGCACCTCATCGGGCGAGAAGCGCTCGAGCAGGCCCTGGGATACGGCCACCAGGGCGTCGTTACGGTTCCAGCCGGTGGCAAAGGCATTGGCCTCGTACGCGGGGAAGATACCCACCTCGGGCATCTTGATGCCGGCCTCGCGCGACAGCTCTTCGACCGTTTGCAACAGCCACTGCTCGTGGCGGGTGCGCGGCTGGGAGATGATCTGGGTACCGGTGCTCATCTTCGCCATCCACTTGGAGATGAACAGCGAGACGAGGGAGCCGGCAAAACCGAACACGGCGCAGAACACCAGCAGGCTGCTGAGGTTGAGGTCGACCCCGTTGGCGGCCATGAACCCGTTGAAACCGAACAGGCTCAGGGTAATGCTTGCAACCAGCACCACCGCGAGGTTGGTGGCTACAAACAACAGAATGCGCATCATGGTTGTTACGTTCTCCTGACGGATGAGTGTGTTGCTTACTGCGGGGTATATAAGGGGCAAGCCGTGCCGATTCAATCGGGCGACTATTTCAAACTGTGTACGGCGGAGTATGGCAGAGGAAAAGGCTGGGGCTGTGAGGCAGAGCGTTGCAGGATGTAAGAGACATCACATGGGATTGCGGGGGCTGCTTTGCAGCCCATTCGCGGGGCAAGTCGGATCGCCGCACCGCCGCTCCCACAGTAATTCCACAACCCTCAGGTACGGGGTTGCATCTGTGGGAGCGTGCTTGCCCCGGAACGCGCCGGAATTTACTGCGAATAACCCTTGAGGAAGTTCCCGATCCGCCCGATTGCCTGCTCCAGGTCATCTACCCGCGGCAAGGTCACCACACGGAAGTGGTCCGGCCACGGCCAGTTGAACGCCGTGCCCTGTACGATCAGCAGCTTCTCTGACAGCAGCAGGTCGAGCACGAACTTCTCGTCGTTGTGAATCGGGCACACTTTCGGGTCGATCTTCGGGAACGCATACAGCGCGCCCATCGGCTTCACGCAGCTCACGCCGGGGATCGAATTGAGCAGCTCGTAAGTGCGGTTGCGCTGCTCCAGCAGGCGGCCTTGTGGCAGAACCAGGTCATTGATGCTCTGGTAGCCGCCCAGGGCGGTCTGGATGGCGTGCTGGGCCGGCACGTTGGCGCACAGGCGCATGTTGGCCAGCATGTCGATGCCTTCGATGTAGCTCTGGGCGTGGTGTTTGGGCCCGGAAATGATCAGCCAGCCTGAGCGGAAGCCCGCCACCCGGTACGACTTGGACAGACCGTTGAAGGTCAGGCACAGCAGGTCTGGCGCCAGCGAGGCGGTGCTGATGTGCACGGCTTCGTCGTAGAGGATCTTGTCGTAGATCTCGTCGGAGAACACCACCAGGTTGTGCTGGCGTGCCAGCTCCAGCATGCCCAGCAGCAGCTCTTTGGAGTAAACCGCGCCGGTCGGGTTGTTCGGGTTGATGATCACCAGGGCCTTGGTGTTCGGCGTGATCTTGGCCTTGATGTCCTCAAGGTCAGGGAACCAGTCGGCCTGCTCGTCGCACAGGTAGTGCACCGGCTTGCCGCCAGCCAGGCTCACCGCAGCGGTCCACAGTGGGTAGTCCGGGGCCGGAATCAGCACTTCGTCGCCGTTATTGAGCAGTGCCTGCATCGACATGACGATCAGCTCGGACACACCGTTGCCCAGGTAGATGTCCTCGATGGTGACGCCTTCGATCTCTTTTTGCTGGCAGTACTGCATCACCGCCTTGCGCGCGCTGAACAACCCCTTGGAGTCGCTGTAGCCCTGAGCGGTGGGCAGGTTGCGGATCACATCCTGAAGGATTTCGTCCGGCGCCTCGAAGCCAAACGGCGCCGGGTTGCCGATGTTCAGCTTGAGGATGCGGTGGCCTTCCTCCTCCAGGCGTTTGGCGTGCTTGAGCACTGGGCCGCGAATGTCGTAGCAGACATTGGCGAGCTTGTTCGATTTGCTGAACTGCATGATGGGGTCCCGGTTGAGAATACGCGCAACGCCCCGTCGAAAGGTTTGAAAGGGCAGGGCGCGGGTGCCAGACTGAACGCCTGGCACACGAAGCCACCTAATATACGTGCCACCCGCGTTACGGAAAAGACGGCGCGGGGTGAAATTAAGCCTGCCGAGGTCCCTACATGCAAAAGATCGACAAGACACTTGAACAATGGCAGTCGATGCTCGACCCCGAGCAGTACCAGGTGTGCCGCCTGAAAGGTACCGAGCGCCCGTTCAGTGGCAAGTACAACAGCGAGCGCCGCGACGGCATCTACCACTGCATCTGCTGCAACCTGCCGCTGTTCGATGCCCAGACCAAGTTCGATTCCGGCTGCGGCTGGCCGAGCTTCTACGCGCCGATCGAAGACCGCGCGATGATCGAAATCCGCGACACTACCCACGGCATGATCCGCACCGAAGTCACCTGCGCCCGCTGTGATGCCCACTTGGGCCACGTGTTCCCCGACGGCCCACCGCCGACCGGCCTGCGTTACTGCATCAACTCGGTGTGCATCGACCTGCAACCGCGCGACTGACCGGAGCCCGAACATGGCTGGATCGATGCTGGATATCCCCTGCGTGACATTGGGCGGCGAGCACAAGAAACTCGGTGACTTCCCAGGCAAGGCCCTGCTGGTGGTCAACACCGCCAGCCAGTGCGGCTTCACCCCTCAATACAAGGGCCTGGAGCAGCTGTGGCAGCACTATCGCGAGCGTGGCCTGGTGGTACTGGGCTTTCCCTGCAACCAGTTCGGCAAGCAGGAGCCGGGCGAAGCGAGGGAAATCGCGCAGTTCTGCGAGCGCAATTTCGGCGTGAGCTTCCCGTTGTTTCGCAAGGTCGAGGTCAACGGGCCCGGTGCGCACCCGCTGTTCGTCGAGCTCAAGCAACGTGCCCCGGGCCTGCTGGGCAGCCAGAAGATCAAGTGGAACTTCACCAAGTTCCTGCTCGACCCGGCCAGCGGCCAGGTCACGCGCTATGCGCCGACCACCAAGCCGCAGGCCCTGGAAGCGGATATCGAGCGCCTGCTCAGCCGCTGACGGGCACCCAGTGATCGACCAGTGCCAGTAGCTCTTCGCGGCGAAACGGCTTGGCCAGGTAGTCGTTCATGCCTGCGGCGCGGCAGCGCTCACGCTCCTCGGGCATGGCGTTGGCGGTCAGCGCGACGATCGGCAGCTCAGGCCAGCGCCCGCTCTGGCGAATGCGTCGGCTGGCTTCGTAGCCATCCATCACCGGCATGTTGCAGTCCATCAGCACCAGGTCGAACTCGTCCTGCTCCAGGCATTCCAAGGCCTCGGCACCCTGGCTGGCCACTTGCACCTGGCAGCCGAGCTTGGCCAGCATGCCCTTGGCCACCAGCTGGTTCACCGGGTTGTCCTCCACCAGCAAAATCCGCGCGCGGCCTTGTTCCGCAGCCGTGCTCGGGTTGGCCAGCGGGTGCTCGGGCTCATGGCCTTGAAGGGTGCGCCGCAGGGTCTGGTACAGGGCGTTGCGGGCCAGTGGCCGGGCCAGTTGATGCAAAGGCGCCAGGCTGACGGACTGCTCGCTGGAGAGGAAATTACCATAGGCGGTCACCAGCAGGAGGGGCGTTTTCATCGCTGGGCGCAGCTCGAACAGATGCTCCAGGTCATCGGTGATCAGCAGGTCGATCTGCGTGGCATCCAGGCCTGCGCTGCTGTCATGGCGCTGGTACGCCAGGCCCCAGGCGGGTAACAGGTCTTGCAACAGTTCATGCAGCCCGCTGCCGGCATTGCTCAAGGCCACCACACGCCCCTGCAGCAGCGCGGGCGGGATAGCCTCGGTGTGGACGGTCAGCGGCAACTCTGCGCTGAACCGGCTGCCAAAGCCCGGCTCGGACTGAATATGCAGATGGCCGTGCATGGCCTTGCACAGGTTGCGCGTCAGGGCCAGGCCCAGGCCGGTGCCGCCGTACTGGCGGGTAATGCCGGCGCCTGCCTGGGTGAACGGCTGAAAGATCCGCGCCTGGGCCTCTTCCGGGATACCTATGCCGGTATCGCGAACCTCCAGGCGCACACCGCCGACGATCTTTGCCAAACGTATGTCGACGCGGCCGAAACGGGTGAACTTGAGCGCGTTGGACAACAAGTTGCTGACCACCTGGCGCACCCGTGTCGGGTCGCCGAGCACGCTGCTGGGGAAGTCGCGGGCGATCAGGCAGGTCAGTTCGACGCTTTGTGCGGTGTTCTGTGACAGCAGGTTGGCGGTGTCCTCGACCATCGAGCCCATGTCGAAGGCGATACGCTCCAGTTCCAGCTGGCCGGCATCGAACTTGGACAGGTCGAGAATATCGTTGAGCAGCTCCACCAGCACCTTGCCCGAGTCGTGGGCGATGGTCATCTGCTGGCGCTGCTCGTTGGGCAGCGGGCTGTCCAGGGCCAGGGCGATCATGCCGAGCATGCCGTTGAGCGGGGTGCGGATCTCATGGCTCATGTTGGCTAGGAAGGCCGCCCGCGCCTGGGCCATGTCGAGGGCGCGACGGCGGGCTTCTTCGAGCTCTTGATTGGACTGGCTCAGGCTGCTGTTGCTGGCCTTGAGCTGGTCGGTGCGCGCCGAAACGATGTCTTCCAGCTCGTTGAGGTACTGGGTCAGGCGGTTCTCGGCGGTGCGCCGCTGCTCGATCTCGGTGGCCATGCTGACGAACTGCTGGTTGGCGACCTTGACCAGCACGCCGATTTCATCGTGCTCGTGGCCGTGGGGGCATTCCAGCCGGGTTTGCCGTGGCTTGCGCGGGTCGCTGGCGCTGAGCGCACCGATCACGTTCACCAGCGGCTTGGTCAGCATCATGTAGAACAGCGCCAGCAGAATGCCGGTCAGCACCAGGCTGCGGGCAAAACCGGTGAGCAGGGTGACGCCGGCGCGGTCGAGGAAGCGGCTGCCGAAGGCATAAGTGTCGACATCCAGGTACAGGGTGCCAAGGTATTCTTCGGGCATGTGGGCAAGGAACAGGCGGTCCTGCAGCTGGCGCTGTTCGCCGAACAGAAAGTCGCTCAGCGGCCGGTAGCGGTCTTCCAGGCGCGGGCGCTCGACGTCGGCCAGCACGGTGTCGTTGTTGTCGATCAGCCGCGCGCGGACCACCGCCGGCGATTGCAGCAGGCCGCGGGTCAGCTCCAGGGCCAGTTCCGCATCGATGTTGTAGGCGATGCGTGAAGCCGGGTTGTGGCTGATTTGCAGCAGTGCACGCACTTCGCGGTTGATGGACGCGTCTTCGCTGGCATAATCGATGCCGATCTGGATGAGACTGAGCAATGTTCCCAGGATGAAGCCGACCAGGACTGTCAACCGGGCTTGCTTGTATGACAGGCGATTGGTGAACTTTATATCCATGAGTCCCGAGCCGGTTTCTCGTCCCTTGCGCTGCGCAAGCATAGCCGATCAACCCCGGCTGCTGGCGGCTATTGCCGCCCCGAATCTGAATGTGTAGGAGTCGTCATGGACGCCCGCTTGATTGCTTTCCTGGACCGCGCCGAATCGGTATTGGCGCGCCTCGAACCCCTGTTGCCGGCACTGCGCCCGGACATCGACTGGCACACCACTCTGGCCGCCCGCTGGCAGCGCGATGGCCGCAGCGGTTACCTGATGCCGCTGGAAGTCAGCCTGGACATTCGCCTGTCCGACCTGATTGGCGTCGACCAGCAGCGTGACCAGTTGGGCCGTAACACCCACCAGTTCATCAACGGCCTGCCGGCCAACCACGCGCTGCTGTGGGGCTCGCGCGGCACCGGCAAGTCGTCGCTGGTGCGCGCCCTGCTGGCCGAGCACGCAGGTGCCGGCCTGCGCCTGATCGAAATCGAACGTGACCATTTGGCCGACCTGCCGCGGGTAGTCGAGCAACTGCAGAAACTGCCGCAACGCTTCATCCTGTTCTGCGACGACCTGTCGTTCGAAGCCGGTGAGGGCGACTACCGGGTGCTCAAGAGCGTCCTCGACGGCTCGCTGGAGCAGGCTCCGGACAATGTCCTGTTGTACGCCACCTCCAACCGCCGCCACCTGGTGCCCGAGAAAGAGAGCGACAACGAGAACTGGAAGCGGGTCGATGGCGAGCTCCACCCCAGCGAGGCGGTGGAAGACAAGATCGCCTTGTCTGACCGTTTTGGCCTGTGGCTGTCGTTCTACCCCTTCACCCAAGACCACTTCCTCAACGTGGTCGAACACTGGATCGGCCAGTTGGCGCGCCCTGCCGGGCTGAGTTGGCAGCGTGACGAAGCCCTGGACATCCTCGCCGTGCGTTGGGCCACCGGCCGCGGCAACCGTAATGGCCGTTGTGCCTATCAGTTCGCCCGCTACTGGGTCGGGCTGCAATTGCTGGAGCAGAAATAAATGATCGACCTCAATGCCAGTGGTACCGGCCTTGACGGCTACCGCCTGCTGGCTGCGCAAGTGCAGGCGCTGTTTGCCGACGAGCGTGACTTCATCGCCAACGCCGCGCAGTTTTCGGCGTTCTTGTATAACCAGGTGGATGACCTGAACTGGGCGGGGTTCTACCTCAACCGTAACGATGAGCTGGTGCTCGGGCCGTTCCAGGGGCAGGTGGCCTGTGTGCGGATTCCGTTCGGCAAGGGTGTGTGCGGTGCAGCGGCGGCTACGCGGCAAACCCAGCGGATCGAGGATGTGCACGCGTTCCCGGGGCACATTGCCTGTGACAGTGCGTCCAACAGCGAGCTGGTGATCCCGTTGGTGAAAGAGGGGCGGTTGATTGGCGTGCTGGACCTGGACAGCCCGAAGCTTGGGCGTTTCAGTGAGGATGATCAGCAAGGTATGGAGCGCCTGGTGGCGATCTTCCTGGAATTGACCGACTGCTGAGTGGGTTTGCCTGTACCGGCCCCTGTGGGAGCGGTACAGGATTACCGAATCAGTCGTACATTGCTTTTTTCTTCCAGGTCTCTTCCTCATCGGTCTTGAGACCTTCATTCAATTCATTCTGCTCGTTCTGTGCCGGCTCCATCTGGTCCAGCACCTGCGCATTGGCGCGGGCCAGCAGTTTCTCCAGGTAGGTCAACTGCTCTTCATACACTTTCGGCTCCGGCTGCTTGCGCAGGTACTGCACACCACGCTCGAAAGCCAGGCGCGCCTGGCCCGGCTGGCCCTTCTGCAGGGCCTGCTGGCCAAGGTTGTTGAAGAACTCGATGTGCAACAGCACCAGGATATGACGGACTTCCTTGACCCATTGCTTGGCCTCGCTGGCGGGCAGGAAGCCTTCCTGGGCGGCGCGGGCTACCTGGTTGTGCAGCGCTTCAAGCAGAAAACGCACGTCCTTGGCCTTGGCCTCGGCCTGGATCGGGTTGGGGGGGTTGTTCACCGGGATCTTTTCGCCCAGGGCAATCAGGCCTTCGAGTTCGGCAATCCGCGCCTTGAGCTCGGCGTTGTGCTTGTCCACCGCCAACTGCCGCTGGTTGAGGTTCAGCTCCAGGCGGGTCAGCAGCAGTTTGAGCGCCGGGGTCATGAACTGGCCGGGAAAGGTCTCGGTGATTTCGCCACAGCGACGCAAGCGATCGGCCAGCTCGACTTTCAGCCGCGCGCGTTCGAGCTTGCTGTTTTCGACCACATTGTTGAGGTAGCCGATCACGATCAGTAACGCGATACCCGCCACGATGAGCAGGGTGATCAGAAGTGGTGTCACCGTTAATGCCTCATGAAGAAGTTATGCATCAGTGTAGGAGCAGGCTTGCCCGCGAGAGGCCCTGGCAGGCAAATCTCTTTTTATATCGGCCACGTGCCCTATAACTACAATAGCGCTACCGGATGCCGGCACATTGATACCGAGCTTGCCGAGGTGCCGTCAGAAAATCAACGCCAAACCTCGGGTACTCCTTGGCAGGGGCACTCAGATGGACCGAAGTCATTGATTTAAATAAATTTCTACAAAGGGGTTGACGGCTCCCCGTCGCATCCATAGAATGCGCGCCACTTGCAGCGTAAAGCACACAGCGGAACGCGGCAGGAAGTGAAAGCAGCATGTAAATGCTTGCAGCGTGTCCCCTTCGTCTAGTGGCCTAGGACACCGCCCTTTCACGGCGGTAACAGGGGTTCGAGTCCCCTAGGGGACGCCATTTGCGGGAATAGCTCAGTTGGTAGAGCACGACCTTGCCAAGGTCGGGGTCGCGAGTTCGAGTCTCGTTTCCCGCTCCAGTTTCTCCGGCAACGCTTAACGGCGGGGCAGGAAAAGAAAGCCCAGGCTGAATCGTGAGGTTCAATACCTGGCGCACTGAAAAGTGTTGTGTGTCCCCTTCGTCTAGTGGCCTAGGACACCGCCCTTTCACGGCGGTAACAGGGGTTCGAGTCCCCTAGGGGACGCCATTTGCGGGAATAGCTCAGTTGGTAGAGCACGACCTTGCCAAGGTCGGGGTCGCGAGTTCGAGTCTCGTTTCCCGCTCCAGTTTAAATACTGTGGCGTCTATGCGGTACAGTGGTGGTGAAGGTCTTCAGTGCGTTCACGCCGGTAGCGGTAAAGCTTCACAATGCGGGAATAGCTCAGTTGGTAGAGCACGACCTTGCCAAGGTCGGGGTCGCGAGTTCGAGTCTCGTTTCCCGCTCCAAACACGTAAACGACAGAAGGGACGAAAGTCCCTTCTGTCGTTTTTGTCGTTTGGGTTTTTATCCTGTCCGGTGCTGCCTGGCAGCACTGGACAGGGGGCGCATTTACTTGTAGCTGATGGTGAAGTTCAGTGCGCCTTCAGCCAGGCCAGGCTCAACTTTCGAATCTGTTTGATAGTAGCGAGCCTGGAAGTCCAGGCGAGTCTCGCCGATTGCCAGCCTCTTCACTGGCACTTCCTCTTCCAGCAGCATGCTCGACCCGTCATCGCGTAGCAGCTGAATACCAATTCCCTTGGCTGTCGAGTTGCTGGTCAGGCTGAACAAGCCCTGGCTCCGGTCCAGGCTGCTCGATCCTCGGGCGCCGTCCAGGCGAATATGCGCCATGGCCACACTGCCTGAGCTGTCATCCTGGCAGTCGTTCAGGCGAATGTGAAAGGGCACTTTCACGGTGGTCGAGCCCGTCCCGGTGAAGTCGGCCAGCGTATGGTCACCGAGTTGCACGGGGTCGGCACTGACCGCATCGGGCCTGAGTGTGCACTGGGCATGATTGATCGTGGCCCTGAGCCTGAAATCCATGACATCGCCTCGCATATCGATGATGCCGCGGAACATTTCTTCGTCGATACGCTGTGGCCCGGGTGCGATGGGGCCAATCTTGATCAAGGTTACCGTTGGTTTGAACCAGTACATCTGCGCGGGGCTGGGCGTGCGTTTGCGCATGGCGCCGGAGTAAGGAATGGCGTTCGGCGTGCCTGGGTCGGCGCTGAATCGATTCGAGTAGCTCACCGCGTTGCCATCGAAAGGTTCACCTACCTCAATCGTTGCCCCAATACCGGGAATCTTGGTTTGCAGAATAGGGATCTGCCGGGCGCTATTGCCCGCCAACGGCGTGGACAGTACGGCGATAGGGGCAGTATTGGTCAATATGGCGAACACTTCTCTGCCACTTTCAAAGTGGCACATCAGGCGGGTGCGCGCCTCCAACAGTGGGCTTGCAGTGGCAATGACCGTGCCATTCGGTGCATCGCGGGGCATCCATACTGATCCCATGTCCACTTCATAGTTTATCGGGCCAGAATGGCCGGGATCATAGGTGCAGTCAGCCAGCGCAACCTGTGCGAACGGCCACAGCAGGAGCGCGTAAGCTGCCAGGGATACGGGGCGAAAACGTGGGCGTGAAGTAATGTGCATGGGAGTCTATCCGCAGAGCGTGATCGGGTCATTGAGGCTGGCACTGCACGGTTTGCAGGTAATAACCGCCATCCTGGTGCATGTCTTCGAGATTGATGTGTATCTGGCAGTGCGGCGTCTGCTGGTTGGTCCAGCTCACGTGCAGTGTCTGCTGCGGCGCCTCGATGGCGACCAGGGCCTGGCCTGCCTGGCCGACTACCGCCAATGTCTGGTCTTGCTCATCCTTGACCACCGAACCGAAGGGCATTGGGCGCCCATCGGGCTGTTGCAAGGTAAGCACCAGGCGGGTCACCCGCCGTGCCTCGAAGCGTGCCTTGACCAGCGCGCCGCGCTGCGGCACCACTTGCAGGGTCCCGGTTTCGATGATCGCGTCCGGGCCCAGATCATCGGTTTCGAGGATCAGCGTGTTGCTGCGGTAGGGCCGCAAGTGTGGGACCAACAGGTAGCCATCGCTATTGGTGCGCGCCTTGCCGGTGTTCTGCACGCCAACGCCGGCGATGTCCGGGACATGCACCAAGGCAGCCGTTTCGCCCAGATAGTTGCCCAGTGTCAGCCCTTGGCTATGGGCCAGCAGGGCGCCACTGGCATTCACCGATACGCTGCTGTAGTCGGCACCTTGCGTGTAACCGGCGCCAAGGCTGACTTGTTCGCCCAGGTAGCCGAGTGACAGTTCGGCGCTTTTGCGTTGCTGCTCGTCGTTGCTGGCCGAGAGGCGATAATCCAGGTTCTTGTCGTTGAGGCTGCCCCCCAGGCTTGCGCGCTGGTTATAGGCGCCATTGGAACGGCGCACGTCGAAGGTCGCGCTGCGATAGCGTGGTGAATCCAGCGGCAGTGAAAAACTCACGCCGAACAGCCTGTTTTCGGCGCGGTTGCTGCTTAAAGTCTGGGAGGCAAAAAAGTTGATGCCCAAGTTGCTGTACTGGGTGTTGTACTGCAGCTGGTACTGGCGTCGCTGGAAGTTACTGTTCCAGTAATCGTCCTGGGTCAGGGTCAGGCTCAACGAGCCACGCTTGCCCAGGTTCTGATAGACAGAGGCCTCGAGGCGGCTGCGGCGGTTGCCCAGGTAATCGGCGGCGGCGTAGCGTTGTTGCACGGCTTCGTCGAAGTCTCTGTACCCTTCGGTGGAATAGCGATACCCAGCAAAACGTAGGTTGGTGTTGGTCTGGAAGCTTTTGCCGTAGCGCATGGCGAAGCTGTTGCCGGTAACCTGGCCGAGGCTGCTGCCCAGGTCACTACGGGCATGGGTGACATCCAACGACAAGCCGCCTATCGAACCGAAATCGCGTGCCAGGCCGAAGGCTCCGGCGCGGTAATAGTCGCTGTTCATCGCGCCGCCGTACAGGGTGGTGTCCCAGGCACCGCCGCGGGCAAAGGTGCCTTGCCAGAATTTGGGGGAGTCGATGTGTTCGGCGCCGTTGTAGCGGCCGAGGCTGGCGGTATAGCGCCAGATGCCTTCGCGCAGCAGGTTGCCCAGTGACGAATAGGGTTGGGTGAAGCGGCTCACCTGGCCATCGCTTTCGGTGAGAACGATCTCTAGCTCACCGTGGCCGGCGCCGACGCTCAGGTCGTCGATTGCATAGGGGCCTGGCGCGACGTAGGTGGCGTAGATCGGGTACCCGTTGTGCAGCACTTCCAGCTTGGCGCGTGTTTGTGCCACGCCGCGGATGACCGGCGCATAGCTCTGCATGGCATCGGGGAGCATTTCGTGGTCCGAAGCCATCTGCGCGCCCTTGAACGGTAGGCTGCGGAATACTTCGCTGTTGGTGAAGGTTTCGCCGAGGGTCAGGCTGGCGCGCAAGGCCGGCAAGTCGCGGCGGGCATAGGTGCTGCTGCGGGTCCAGCTGTGTTGGCCAGTGTGGTCCTGGCGCAATGCCTGGTTGCTGCGCAACTGCCAGGCGCCCAGGTTCAGGCCGCTGCTCAGGTACAGGTCCTGGCTGCTGCGGCTGCCACCTCGACCGCGGCTGTGCTGGGCGGACGCCTGGTAGTTGACGAAGGCTGCGTTGATGCCAGGGTCCCAGCGCTCTACGGGCACCTGCCCGCTGATGTCGCGGCGCAGGGCGATTTGTGGAATCGATATGCTCAAGCGCAGCAGCGCGGGGTTGAAGTCCACCTCCGCTTGCGGCACCAGGCTTGGCAAGTCGATGCAACTCGCGTCGCTGGGCAGTGGCACCTCCAGGGCCTGCTCGCGCAGCCCTAGTTCACGCAATAGGTCGGCGCTCAGGCACGCTTGCAGGCCCTGGCCGTTAAGGGGATCGTGGAAGTCCAGTTCGTGCTGGCCTGCCGAACTCAGGTTGACCAGCAGCTCGACCCGGTAACGTCCTGCGGCTAGCGGGGTGTTCGCCTGCAACCCCTGCAGCGCCTGTTGACCGGCGTCCTGTGGCTGGCCGGGGGCCTGACGCATGAAGGCAGTGTGGAACTGCACCGGGGCGGTTGTGGCCAGTGTCGGTGGTGCGAAGGCCAGCAGCAGTCCGCCACCGGCAATGGGCAAAAGCGAGGCAAAACGCGGACGCGACGGCAGTGGCCTGCGCCGTTCAAGCTGTGGCATGGAGCTTTCCTGGTCGATTCAACTGCTCAAGACGTTGGGCAGGGGGTGAGCTGATGGCCAGAGGATATGAAGGATGGGGAGGCGGGGGATGTAGGAAAATTCTGTTCTGAGGAGCGGAACATCTGTACTGTCGCGGCTTGCAGGTTAAGACGGGGGGAAATCCCCTGCCACTAAAGGCGGCAGGGAATCAAGAGCGGATTAGAGTAAAAGTTAAAGGGAGGACAAGGCGTTTAGTAAAGAAAAACTCCAGGGTCTAGTGACGGGAGCCAAAGGTGCCCCAGATGCCCCGGAAGTGGGTAAGGTGAAGTAGAATTCTCCCGGTGTTCCAGGTGAATAAATTGCCCTGTTTTTGGTAGTGAGGCTCCGCCATTGCGTATTATTTTCCATGTTCTTGAACACCTGACTGGAGGTTGAGCGAACACTTGAATTGCCTGCTGTAGTCTGAGCACTTATGGGAGTACCCCTAGTAATGATGGGATCTCCTCCCGTTGTTGATAGCTTTATCGGCGAGCGCGGTGAACTAAATTTAGGGCGTGGTAGCTCAAATTTAGAGCCTGGCTGCATAAGTGGGTGTTTGGTCCAATGCTTTAGCTCCTTCGCTACCTTGAGAGCCATCCCTCGCCCAATCCCGAACATCAGCTCCCCCACGATCTGCAACGCGTTCGAGAGCATGTAGAACGTATTCGCCAGGTTTTCATCCTCGGTATATATCGCCGCGACCTGCAACCCGACACCCGCCGCCTGCATGCCGAGCCCGGCAATGGCGACGACATAGCCAATGCTCAAGGGCGCAGTCCAAGGCATCGTCACGGCGGAAATCACCAGGAACAATCCTGCGATACCTACGCCAAGCCATTGCGCCCAGCCTCCTTTCGGTCTCTCGATTGGATCGATGTAAGGCGGGTGGTAGCTGCGGTCGGTGGGGTTTTCCTTGCCATAGCCATAGGCGCTGCGATGGCCGGTGGGGTCACGCCAGTTCACCGGGTCGCCGAGGCAGTACAGGTAAGGGTTGATGCCTGACTCTTCGGGGGCGAGCGAATCGGGGCTGTGGAAACGCATGAGGCTGGGGTTGTAGGCGCGATAACCTCGGCCCAGCATGTACCAGCCGAACAGCTCGTCGCGCAACTCGCCGAGGAACCCAAGCAGTGTGCGCAGGCCGTTATCTTCCGGGCGTTCGCCATAGGCGCTGTACGTGGTCGGGTGCAGTTCGCCGGTAGCCTCCTGTTTCGGCCGCAAGCCGTCGGCGTCATATTCGGCGAGGACAGTACCTTGGGCATCGCTGAGCAGCAGACGGCTGTCCTGCAACTGGTCCCCTCGCCATTGGTTGAGGCCAAGCGCCATCTCGTTCTGGTACAGGTAGTGGGTCAGCAGGCCGTCCTGCACGGTGCGGTCGACCTGGTTGCCCTGGTAGCGACGCAGTACTTCGGCTGCGGTGCCGTAGCGCGCGGCATACAGCTGGTCATGGCCGTCATAGCGATAACTGGCCAGGACCTGGTCGTCGTCATCGGCGTCGCGTACTTCCTGCAAGCGCCCCACACTGTCATAGACCAGGCGCCGCCCCCATTCGTCATTGAGAGCATTGCCCAGTTCGTCATACCTGAAGGCTTGGCGGGCCGGGTAATCGGTAACCAGCGTGTGGGCCACTGCGGCGAGCTGGAAGCTGCCATCGGCCAGGTAGGTGAAGTCGGCGTCATCCACCTCGTCGTCGTCGAACCAGGTTCGGCAATGGGTCAAGTTATCTTGTTCGTCGAAATCGAACCGCTGGCTGATGATCGGCCGGCCTTTGGCGTTGCAAGGCAGCAGGGGGCCCTCGCTGTCATGGAAGGCCAGACGGTTGAGCGCGTCGTACTCGAAGTTCTCCTTGAGCAACACGGTGCCGTCTTTCTCCAGGCGGCGCTCAAGCAGCAGGTCGTCATCTCGCCACACCAGATGCAACTCATGGGCCACGCCGCCGTCAACGCTCAAGGTGCGTTTTACTTCGCGGCCGAGGGTGTCGTGTTGCAGCGAGCACAGCACGCGGCGGCCACTGGCCTCATCGACCGTTTCGGTGCTTTCAAGCAGCCCCTCTTCGTCGTAGCTGAATGCGGCTTTCAATGACTGCTGGCGAGTGTGGGCAATTCTCCCCTGGGCGTCATACGCATGCACGACTGCCTGGCCGTCACTGTCCTGGCGCGACAGCAGGCGACCTTGCGGCGAGTGCGCGTAGTCGACGTGATAGCCGGTGCTGTCCTTGCTGTCCCATTTTTCCTGGAGCAGATAGCCCAGTGGGGTGTACGTGTAGCTGCGCGTCCCTTGGGTATCTTCCTTGGCACTCGTGATCGCCGCACTTTCTTCGTAGTCGAAGCGTGCCAGGTTGGCTGCCGTCCCTTTGCCGCCCTGCTGGCGAGTCGTTTCGATCGTCTGCGGTTGGTCGGTCAGCTGAGGTTTGTAGCCATAGGTAATGACGCGCTTGTCCTGGCCGGGGTTGCCGTTTTCCATGCGGTAGGCGGTGCGCTGATGGACCAGGGTCTGAGAGCCTTGGTACGTGTAGTCTTCTACCCGTGGCCCTACGCTGATTTTCTCAAGACGTTCCAAGCCATCGAACTCACGTTTGCAGACAGGCCGAGCAACGCCGTTGGCAGGTTTGCGCACCTGGAACAGCGTGGTCAGCTCACTGAGGCTGTGCGCCGCGAATTGCCGCTCCAGCAGGCTGTCATCGGGGCGCTGGGTCTTGTGCATGCGGCCCCAGGCATCGTAATGGTAATGGGTCGAACGCAGGGTGGGCGCGTCGAGGTTGCCTTGGAGTGCGAGCGTCTCCTTCGTGCTGCGGCCAAGCCCGTCGTAGTGGTAGTCGTGCCTGCCAACTTCGCGGTTGCCGTCCAGGCGATACTCATACACGGGCTTGTCAAACCGGTTGAACTCACTGACCTGCTGTCGGCGCTTCAGCTTCGGGTTTTTGGCGCTGGTGATCCATGTCTTGATACGGTTGCCGTCGGCACCAAAGGGTGAGAAGTCCCGGTGTTCGATTACACCATCGGGTCGCTCGACCTTGCAGCGCTGGCCCCAGCCGTCGTAGCTGAAGCTGAAGTCTACTGCTACTACCCGTTCTTCACCGTCTTGTGTGTAGTGGTCGTAAAGGGTCTCGCCGGCCTGGTTTCCTAGAGGGTCATAGCGTGCCTGGTAGTGCACAGGCAGTGTCTGCGGTTGCTTGTTTTCGTCGAGGGCTTGCAGTTCCTGGCGCAGTGTACGGCTAGCGCCGTCCAGATAAGTACGGGTGAGTACGCCTTTGACGTCGGTCGCTTCTTCGAAAGCCTGGCCACGATCGTTCTGGTTGAGCAGACGGTACGCGTAGTGGCGCGTTGCAGCCTCGGTGGTGTCTGCGCCCACTGTTTCTTCCAGCATCCGGTTGAGCTTGTCGTGGCGGTAGCGGGTGATGACGCCGTTGAGGTCCTGTTGCTGATACAAGCCACCGGTGGTGACATGCTGGATCTGTTCGATCTTGCGCTGTAGGGTGCCGCCTGGGGCTGTATAGGTATGCTCGGTCGACAGCAGCGTGGGCAGCCCGGCTTCGTCATCCAGCCGTTTGTATTTCCATTGACTGCGAGCGGTGGTGCCATTCAGGGTCGTTGACTGATGGTCCATGCGGCCATACAGGAACGCATTGCTGCTGTCCTCCAAATACCCGCATTCTGTCTTTTGCAGCGATTGCTCCTGCTCTTTGCTTTCACTGTCGATCAATACCTGGAAGATCTCTTCCTCGTTGCGTAGCAACCAGTCTTCCTGTGCTTTGTACCCCTGCGCAGGCGGTAGAGGTGCGAGCTGGCGGTATTGATAACGGACGCGAATAGTTTGTGCTGGCTCGTGGCCTGGCTCCACCGAGCAGTCGGCTGGATATACCGTCAGGCTTTCCAGAGTGCCGACGAAACCTTCCGGATTGGCCGGGTGGTAGGTATTGACCGTACGGATGCCGTTGGCTTGGGTCTCCTCGGTCAGGTTGCCGAACGCGTCGTAGTCGGTGGTGACTTTTTCTTCCCGGTACTCCCGCGGATCATTCGCCAGTCTCCAGACTTTTGTCATGACGTGGGGTAGCTGGAACTTTTCCGGCTGGTTTTCGAAACGCTGGCCGGCCACTTCGTGGTAGGTGGTGCTGACGGTTTCGACGCAGTCGTCCTGGCGCGTGACCTGTTCGTTCAACA